>JAPPLU010000041.1 GCA_028874075.1 Chloroflexota bacterium | reverse complement strand
TCCAGTTAGTCGCCTTTGCCCGGCCCGGATACGGGCGTAACTCTGCTTTCCAATAGCTTGCTGTTCGCTGTCCCTGCCGCACTGATAGCCAGCGCGGGCGGGGCCGCTGTCGGTACGCTCATCTATTATGCGGTGGCAGTTAAGAGACACTCGCGGTACAAGGGAGCGCTGATCGGGGCCTTGAGCCTGGTCTTCAGCTTGAGGTGGGACATCGGTGTTACGAATGTTCGGGATGCAGGATTTCCCGCAGGCTGGACCGCCATCATCCTGCCCCTCGCCAGCGGCATATTGATGTTTGTGTTTCTTCCCCGCTTGCCCCGGGCTTATCGCAAAGCCGGACAGTCATTCAGGGCGGCCATGGCCTCCCCTGGCGCCACGGTCCTATTTCTTTGGACAGCAGCCGTCTACACACTTGGCACGGTCATCCGGCTTCGGGGGACGATACACCTCGATTCCATCACTCTGGCGGCTGCTCAAGGGCCCGCCGACCTGGCCCTGGGATACCAGATTACCGCCCTGGTCGGTGGCATAGGCGCCCTTCTTTGGGGAATAGCCGCCGATTACTTCCCGGCACGCTGGCTGCTCATTGTGCTGGCATTATTGTCGCTCCCCGCGGCGATACTATTGTGGCTTCCTGACTGGCAAGCCGTCGGAATGCTATTTATGCTCCTGGTCCTTGGAGGGCTCATCAGCTTGCCCTGGGTATTGATGGCCGAGTGCCTTTCGCATGACCACTTTGCCAAGCTGGCCTTGGCAATCACATTGATAGGAGGGGCCGCCGTGGGCCTGGAATCACTCCTTATCAGCCTCACCGTATTGTCTGGGCACCCGATTGAGATTTCCTGGATCCTGGGAGCGGAGCTAGCCGCTGGTGTGGTAGTTGTCGCCTGCAGGCCGCACCCGCCGGTACATCGAGGTTGATTCTAGACCGAGGTTCCTCTTATCTTTCAAGGGAATGAACCGAACTGCTGCTCCCGGACCACGCGAAGGGCCACCTATCGTTTCTGTTCACTCCTTTCTAAATGGCTGCAAAAACTTCCCTGATTAGTTGGTGAGAAACTGTCAATATCTCTGTAATTATTCACGAACTATGACCCAGTAAAGGGAAGAGTTTGTTGTTGTCCAGAGATTATGTCGCCTCTCTTGAAAAGCGGATACGTCACCCGAGTTAATCTGCGGGCATCTGTGATTGGGCCAGGAGCAGGGCCTCGGCCTTGGCCCGCTCCTTGGCGCTGAGCAGTTTGGTAGGAGGGCTGTCGGCCAGGGCATATTTCCTGGTGGCCACCCGAGACATCCCCAACTCCCTGGCTATCGCCGTTAAAGACTGTCCCCGGCTCTTGGCCTGCTGTACCTCCTCCCATCGGGCCTGCTGGGTGGCAGTAGGCTTGCGGATGAGTTGGTGGCGAACGGCTTTCCCCTTGGCGGCCGTGGTCCGCTTCTCCACCGAGGAGTCCAGTTCCGCCAGGAGCTTCCGTTGCGTCTCATCCAAATGGGCGCCAGCAGAGAAGGAACGGACCGAGCTGGTGACGGACAACTTGAACATCCACCATCGGGCTTCCCTGTATGAGGCTTTCGAGCCAGCGGAGGCGCAGCGCATTGCCAAGCGGCTGGAAGTTCAATATACGCCCAAGCACGGAAGTTGGCTCAATAAGGCAGAACCCGAATCGGCGGTGCTGGCCCGGCAGTGCCTGGACCGCCGGATCCCAGACCAAGAGACGCTGGGCCAAGAGACCCGAGCATGGCAAGACCAACGAAACCAAGAAGCAGTCCGGGCCTACTGGCGTTTCACCACCCAAGACGCTCGCACAAGACTCAGTTCCCTTTACCCGTCATTTCAATCTTGTTGATCTACCAATACTACATTAATGCAGCGGGTATTGGCCTGTCCTCTCATCGTTGCCCGGCGCACCGCTGGCCCGGTGTCTCCGGCGGTCGGTGTATGGGAGGGTAAGCAGCATCAATACCGTGCAGAGGGAGTAGGGAGGCATTATCAAGCCCACCACGAAGATGGTGGTGATGTCCCACCCTAACGAAGTTGACATCCACACGTCCAGGCCAAACACGGATTGTAGCCAAACCCAAGGGAAGAAAGCGAGCAAGCCCACTAACCCAGAAAGGAGGCCCACCAAGGCGCTTTGCCCCAAGCAAAGCCCAGGTCGCAACCACCCTATCACCCCAGCCAGGGCCGTCATAAGCAGGACGGGAAACAGCGTAAAGTTTCCGAAGAACAAGATAACAAACAATAACAGATTGTCTCTATGTTCCCCGGGGATCAAGGTTGTCCCTTCCAAGACCTGAACCTCTACCTGGCTCAGAGTGGCTTTGCGGGCTTCGCGGAAATAGGCCCATACTGATGAATAAGAAACTATCTCAAACCTTGAGTTGCCGTTGGCGGCGTTACCAGACCACCTTACAGGCCAACTGAATCAGTCCAATGTAATTGGACACATTCGCTTTGCGTGTCGATTTCCGGTAGCTTTGACCCAAGGCTTTCCCCGGGCATTGACCTCCTTTGGGAGCCTGTTCAATAAATTATTATCACCTTGTAAGTTGGCGAATCAATCCCCGTTTTTCGTGAGAATCCGGGAACCCTTTCCCAGGAGAGCCCGGTGGAAGGAGAGTCTTTCCTGATAGCTGCTTCCCTCGATGACGATCTGGTAGCTGGCATTGGCCAGCCGATCCAAGGGCCTCTTGCCTACCAAGGCTAAAACTAAGACACGATTGCGCGGCCCTGCCGTACCTCTTCCTGGTTCCCATGCATAGGATTGCTCCATGATTATTTCAATGCAATATTAGATCTTCACATTATGAATGAATAGGCTGTCCTGTCCAAAGAAAGATAGGCATGCTGTCTGTCGAATTCTTCATAAGGTTCATTCGAGGAACACAGCGTGGTGCCGGAATGCTGTCTGGCAACCCTCGGTGACCACCGCCACATTGTCGTGCAGCAGTACCTCTGCCTCGACGTAGCTGGACAACCGCCGCACCTCCCCGGTGTCCAGCCGGTAGTGGTAGGCTCCTGTGGCCGAACTATTGCCAAGGAAGACGCGGACGTCGCAAGCCTCTTTGACTGACCAGACCACATGGTTGCCGGATATGAGCGGCCGGGTTTCCGAACGCCCGCCGAAGCCGATGTCCGGCTGTTGCCCGGTGTCCAAATCCAGCATGATGATGATCGACCCGCCCCCATCCAGGTACTGCTGCCAGACGACCAGGTTGCCGTGGAGGGAAGGCGAGCCATTATTGATGCCCGTTTGCGCCAGCAGCCTCTCTTCGCCGGTGGCGAGGTTGTAGGAGTAGATGTCGCATTGCCGGTCAGGCCGGTTGTGGCAGCCTTCGGCCCGCGTCCCAAGCTGGGGACTATTCCGATTGTCGGACCATACGACGACATCGCCGTGAATGGCCGGGTGCCGCTGGTGGCCGGGAGCGACCACTAGCGGGATTTCGCGGTCTTGGCTCAGGTCATAGGCGTATATATCATAACGCTCCCGAGGTTCCTGCAACTCGTTGCGGTTATCGCTCCAGACAAGCCATGATCCGGATATGCGGAGATGGTTCCGGTTGGCCGACACATCGGTGATGCGGCGTTGCTTGCCGGTGAGCAGGTCCATCACGAACACGTTGGCGGTGTTCGTCGAGCCGCCTCCCTCGCCGGTCAAAATGATTTCCTCGCCCCTCGCGATCTAGGCGGCGTGAGTGTCGGACAATACCGCACTCCACTTGTAGCGACCATCATCGGTGATCTGGCGCGCTTCGCCGGTGCGGATGTTGGTGAGCCACAGCTCTCCGTCATCACGGGTCCCAACGGCATTGTCACCGTATATGTGGGTCAGGACACCTTGGGTGTCCAGCTCAACTTTCCTAAATTCGGATGACGGCAGGGGTGTCGGGAGCGGCGGAAGCGATATATCCGGCTCAGTCCCGCCACAGGCTGAGATAACGGCGACGACCGCGAAGAGGAGCGCCAGGATTGCAGCCTTCGTTAGCGGTGAACTGTTCAATCGTTGCATCATTTGAATAACTCCATGACCGGTTGTTGTGAATCTGTTGTTGTCGTCCCCTCTTGGGCCCGTTTCAGAGGCGTGCAGTCACTACGACTATCGGAATATGCGGGCTCTCAGCTAAAGGTTTCTTGATGGCCAATGGCCAGCTTGATCATTTGTGGCCGGTAATTTGACGAGAGTCATTTCCAAAAATATTTGTTAGACCGGCTCTATTCTCCTTCAGTGCCGACTCCCCAGGATGAATTGGTACATAGTTCCGGACCATTGCCCGCTCGGCCGCATCGCGGCAGCCGCCTTCGGTACCTGTCCACAGCTGGCCGCCGCTTATCTCATTCACATTGCCGGTCCTCCGAATGGCGATCTCGGCCTCCTCGAAGTTGGCAGGCGCGAAGCTGAGAACGAGCACTACGTCCGTCTCTTTGATGTCGTTGAGGGTGCAACTGGCCACCGACGAGACGAAGGCCAACAGAACCAAAAGAAGGAAGGTCCTGACTGGAATGCGTTCCTGGCGGCGGACGAGGTGTCTATGCAGAATAGGGTGAGAAATTTCACCCGTGCTTACTTTCCAGGAGGAGGCATCACTCCGCGCTTTCTCAAAAAGCAAGCCAGTCCGGTGAGCGCCATTCCGAGGACAATAGCCGCCGCATAGGTCCCGAAGAGGATTGCTTCCTGGTGCCGCTCCCAGAAGTAGCTCATTCGGTGCTCCCAGGGCGAGAACTCTGCCTCCTCACACGCGCGGCAAATCGGGTTAATCGTTATCGTGATTTCGTCAATGGCTGAGATGAATCCGAAGCCCGCACCCACGAACGCCACTCCCATCCCGGCCCCAACCGACATCGCCCACTTCTTACCTACTTTGGGCATAAAGAACGAAAAAACAAGGCCTGAGCCGGAGGCCAGCACAACGGGTATGGAGAGAATAAGCAAGAAGATAAGGAACACGGGACCAGCTCTTATTTGAAAGACCGGACTATTCGTAGGGTCTCTTGCTTGTCAAAAGTGCTGTTGACATCATAAATTACGCCCAACTCCGGGTCTCTCCAAAACAGGCGTACCACCCCCGCTTCCGGTATTTTGTAGACCTGCGCCTCGAAGGCCCCGACCATTTCTGGCGCGCTGGGCGTCAGGCCACCGTGATGCGTCCTTTCGCCACCCAGGAATTGTTCGATCGTCAGTTCGTGGGGGAAGGGAAACGGCTCTCCCCCCTCAGGAATGTAGCGGACAGTCACTCCCCTGGGTGCGTCACCTGGCATGGGCCCTTCAAGCATCGTCACCCACGTATCCAGTTCGTAGCCTTCGGGGACGTATTCGGCAGTCCGGATGGGGAAAGTCAAAAGCTCCTGCGCCCCGCTTACGGTCAGGACCGGCGGGTCCCTCTGAGCCATTTGCGTGGCTTCAGGGGAGAAACCTTCGGTCTCCATCTCGCCGGCGGGAGGCGGCTCCCGCCCCGCCGTGGGGTCGGGAGTGAACAGGTGCATGGGCACCGGCGTCCCTCCCCCAAGCGGGACAACCGACATTATGGAACCCGCATTCGCGGACGGCGTCGGCTCACCTGCAGATGGAGGGGCATCGCTTGCGGCACAAGCAACCACCAGCGACGCCAACAACAGCAATGCGAAGGCGACCCTGACGCCACCCGATATACCTCTCTCCATTGCAATGCTCTCCTTCCGATTAAGGCTCTACCTCAAAGACGCGGCCGCCGGCCGGGGCTCACCCAATATCTTCCTACCTGAAAATCCAGCAATCGTTAAAGTCCGGTAACACCACCGGCTCAGGCCCACCCTCCACAAACTTGAACTCTGTAAGCGTGCACACCATCTTGATCCGGTCTCCCCCCGAGGGATCGTCCGACCAGGCCAAAAGCTTCTGGTAGTCTTCCTGGTCATCCGGTGTGTAGAGGAAGGTACTGCCCATGTAGCCGAGGTCCAGGGCAACGCCCACCGCATGCGGGCGTTTGTCCACAAAGGAAGCGGCAACATCCAGGCAATATTCGTGCCCCAGGAATTCTTGACTGGTGCCCTCTGGGTCGGAGGAATAATATGTCAGCAATTGCTCGAGGTCCGCCTCGTTAAGGCACCCTGGTATTGGACCGATACCATCTCCATGAGGCGGAGGCCCAGCGAACATGAACCAGAGCAACGCAAGAATGACAATGGTGGCTATGGGCCAGAGCATTTTGACCGGGACCTTGCCCGAGCGCCTAAGCCTAGGCGCTTCCATGTGCTCGTCCCCTCTTACCTAACAACCCAGCAATAGCTAAATCCGGTATCACCATCGGCTCAGGCCCACCCTCCACAAACTTGAACTCAGTAATCGTGCACACCTTCTCGTTCCGGTCTCTTGGGGATCGTCCGCCCAGGCTAGACGCTTTTCGTATTCTTCCTTGTAACCCGGAGTGTAGAGCAAGGTGGTGACCATGTAGCCGAGGTCAAGGTCAACACCCACGGCATGCGGGCGTTTGTCCCCAAAGGAAGCGGCAACATCCAGGCAAAAGTCGCAGCCTAAACCAAAGCTACAGTAAGAGGGGCAACTGGTCGGCGCAGGCCGGGGAAAAGGTGTGCCAGTCCCTGCCAGGATGACCGGCGGGAAAGCAGAGCTAAGACGGTGCTGCCAAACACTACTGCAATCCAGGCGGAAGACGTTGCCGCAAAATTCCTAAACCATCTTGGCTTTCCGGCAGATGCTCATCCTACCCTGGCTTTATTTCAGACTACCTCGGTCCGCCCCCTCGTCACCACCGGCCCGTGCGGTTTACAGGCGCGGGTCAACCGGCTCGCTTTCCAGGGCCAGCACCGCAAAGGCGCACTCGTGGACTCGGTAGAGCGGTTCCCGGTCAACGAACCGCTGCAGTCCCTCCATGCCCAGGGCGAACTCCCTCAGGGCCAGCGACCGCTTGGTTGAAAGCCCACGATTGCGGAGCCGCTCCAGGTTGCCGGGCAGGGTATATTCGGGGCCGTAGATGATGCGCAGGTACTCTGCGCCCCGGCACTTCATGGCCGGCTGCACCAGGCCCCGCCTGCCGGTGGCGATGAAATTCGCGGGTTTGACCACCATTCCCTCGCCGCCGGCGCCGGTCAGTTCTTCCCACCAGAGAACGGCGTCAGCCTCATCGCCGGTTCCCAGGTTCACCACCCGGTGCCCGGTTGCCCGGAACAGCCCAGGGTCGGTCTGCCAAAGGCGCTCGGCCATACGCATGTGCCAAAGGTGGTCCTTGCCCGTATGGACCTCCCCTTCGCTGGCCAGCAGATGGAAGGGCGCCAGCTTAATGTCATCCAGGGAAGTTACCGGCCAGCAATAACGGGAATAGGCTTTCCGATAGCGGAGGGCCAGACCCAGTCGCTCATCCACCGATGCCAGGGTTTCCCCCATATCGATTTCACGCGAGGACGCCTGCCGCAGCAGGGCTTGCGCCGCCGACAGGCCAATGCGTGCCGACGCCCCCACCGGGGCGTACTGCTCCACCAACAGTTCCTGGGCTTTCATCGACCAGGGCATCAACTCGCAGTCCAGGATGAGCCAGTCGGTTTCCAGTTCTTCCCACAAGCCGGATTCGGCGCAGGCCGCGCGTACCCGTTCCAGGAACTGGCCTTCCAGCGCGGGGTTGTCGAAGAACCTGCGTCCCGTTCGGGTGTAGCACGCGCCGGCCATTTCGCTGGCGATGCCGAATCGCTGCCGGATGGCATCGGCACTGCGGCCCGCTATCACGATGGCCCGGGACCCCATGTGCTTCTCTTCGCACACGACGCTGGCGACGCCGTTGCCACGGTAGTAGTCGAAAACCTCCGCCGGGTGCTCCAGGAGACCGGGCAGCTTGCTGGTTTCGCACGGGGAGACGGTGGGCGGCAGGTACACCAGCCACCGGGGATCCAGGGCAAACCGGCTCATCACCTCCAGGGCCGCCGCCGCCTGTTCTTCCCTGACGGTTACGTTGCCCCGGAGCCGGGTTGACACCACCCGTTTTCCCATCACGTCGTCGATATTCAATAGATTCGGTGGCCGGTCATTGCTTTTGCCAGCCTGGGATTCGTCCCGGGCGCCTTCTTCTAAAGGTCGCAGCGGCTCGTAATAGACCCGCGCCGCCGGGACCGAAACCAGTTCATTCTCCGGGTAACGCAGGGCAGTGAGCCGTCCACCAAAGACGCAGCCGGTGTCAACGTTGATGGTGCGGTTCAACCACGCCGGCTCCGCCACCGGGGTGTGCCCATACACCACCGTGGCTTGGCCCCGATAGCCGGCAGCCCAGTCGGCGCGCACGGGAAGGCCCCATTCGTCCGTCTCGCCGGTAGTTTCGCCGTACAGGCAGAAGTCCCTGACCCGCGCGGACGCCCTTCCCTGGTACTCCTCCTTCATCCCCGCGTGCGCCACCACCAGGTTGCCGC
>JAPPLU010000030.1 GCA_028874075.1 Chloroflexota bacterium | reverse complement strand
TCTCGCCTAAATATGATCAAAACCCTTGACATTCAAGACAGTTGCTGAGCTTGTCAAAGGGCAACCCGGGAGTGGTTCGACAGGCTCACCACGAACGGATTCTTCCGTGGCGAGACCCTACACGGCCACGTATTCGCGGACCAGGTTCTGGTCCAGGTCCCGGGCCGTGCCCTCCAGCACTATGGCCCCCTTTTCCATCACGTAACAGTAATCCGCCAGCCCCAGGGCAAAGTCCAGGAACTGTTCCACCAGCAGGATGGTGGTCTCCTGCCGGTCCCTCAGCCGCTGCAAGAGTTCCTGGATTTCCTGGACTATGGAGGGCTGGATGCCCTCGGTGGGTTCGTCCAGCAGCAGCAGGGACGGTCGCCGGATGAGGGCGCGGGCCAGGGCCAGTTGCTGCTGCTGCCCCCCGCTCAGGGTGCCGGCCACCTTGCGCTGGTAGGTCTTCAGGGCCGGGAACAGGTCGTACATCCGGTCCAGAGCGTCGGTCTTGCTTTCCTGGCCATCGGCGGCTTCCAATCCCATCAGCAGGTTGTCGTGGACCGACAGGTAGGGGAAGACGTGCCGGCCCTGCGGGACGTAGCCGAAACCCGCCCTGGCCCGCCGGTGGGGCGGCCACCTGGTCAGATCCGACCGGGCGAACTTCACCTGTCCCGCCCTGGGGTTCAGCAGCCCCATGATGGCCTTCAGCATGGTGGTCTTGCCCACGCCGTTGCGGCCCAGCAAGCACACGGCCTGCCCCTCGGGCACATCCAGGGCAACGTCGTTCAACACCATGCTCTGCCCGTAGCCCACGGTCAAGTCCCTGATGGTCAGTAACGGTTCTTCGTATCTCATATTCGCACTACGCCGTGTCAGGCGCGAACGGTCTCCTTCTGACCGGGCCGTGGAGCCTCAGCCACCGTGCGCTGACCGGAAACGCCGTGGCCCAGGTAAGCGCGAATCACCTCCGGGTCCTGCTGCACCGTCTCCTTGGTCCCCTCGCTGAGCACCCGGCCCAGGTGCAAGACCGTTACCGTCTCCGCGAACCGCCGAACGAACTCCATGTCGTGTTCCACCACCAGCACCGAGCGGGTACTGCCGATGGACTGGAGCAGTTCGCCGGTCCGTTCCCGTTCCCGGCGCGTCATTCCAGCCACCGGCTCGTCCATCAATAGCAGCTTGGGTTCCTGGACCAACAGCATGCCTATTTCCAGCCACTGCTTCTCGCCGTGGGACAATGCTCCCGCGACGTCCCCGGCCCGAGGGGCCAGCCCCACCTCTTCCAGCGTAGCCATGATGCGGTCCGAGTCCCGGCGGCGGGTCCCGCCCAGCAGGCCGGTGATGCGGCTGCGGAAGCCCAGGGCCACTTCCACGTTCTGGTACACGGTCAGACTGCCGAAGATGGACGGGGTCTGGAACTTACGGCCGATGCCCAGCTTGACCAGTTGGTGCTCCTGCTGGCGGGTAAGGTCGGCGGCGCCGTCGAAAACGATACGGCCCCGGTCCGGCTTCGACTTGCCGGTTATGGCGTCAATCAGCGTGGTCTTGCCGGCCCCGTTGGGCCCGATGAGAAACCGCATTTCCCCGTACTTCATGCTAAAGTCCAGTTCGTTCAAAACCGTGAAGCCGTCGAAGCTGATGGTCAGCTGCTCTACGGAGAGAATCAGGTCGTCGGCCGTCGACTTGCCCCCGGCGCCGTTGCTGCCGTTGGGGCTTGCCGCCCGGAAAACTCCCCTGGCCCTGCGTCCGATCATCTGCTCACCCCCGGAATGAATCTGGTTGCCAGCGCCCGCAACTGTTCCACCGCCAGCCACTCCGGCCGCCGCCATCCCTCGCCCCGCAGCAAGCCCATAATGCCCGCCGGGAATACCAGCACCGCCCCGATGAACAGCAGGCCCAGGAAATACTGCCAGACGGCGGGGAAGGACTCGCTCAGCCCGCTCTTGGCCCCGTTGACCAGGATGGCCCCCACGATGGCCCCCAGCAGGACGCCCCGGCCGCCTACGGCCACCCAGATGGCAATTTCAATGGACGGCACAATCCCCATCATGGTGGGGGAAATGATGCCTACCTGGGGCGTGAACAGCGCCCCAGCAATGCCGGCAATGCCGCCGGACAGGGCAAACACGATGGTCTTGAGGATGGCCGGGTTGTAGCCGGAAAAGCGCACCCGGTTCTCGTCGTCGCGCATGGCCACCAGCAAGCGCCCAAATCGGGAGGCAATCAGCCACGCGCACAGCAGGTATGTCAGCGCAAGCACGGCCAGGGTAGCGTAGTACAGAAAGACCTGGGTGGAAGGGGAGTTTATGGGAAAGCCGAATATGGTGGTGTAGTTGGTAATGCCGTTGGTGCCGCCGGTGTAGGGCTGCTGGCCAATAAACAGGATACTCACAATCAGCGCCAGGGCCTGGGTTATCAGCGCGAAATACACCCCGGTAATGCGGCTGCGGAATACCAGGTAGCCCAGCCCGCCGGCCAGGGCCGCCGGAACAATAAAGGTCATGGGTATAGCGAACCAGGCATACTGGAAGGGCGCCCAGAAAATGGGCAGTTCCGTCAGCCCGCTCCAGAACATAAAGTCGGTCAGCTTGCCCTGGGCCGATTCCAGCTTCAGGAACATGGCCATGGCGTACCCGCCCAGGCCGAAGAAGACCCCGTGCCCCAGGCTCAGCATTCCCGCGTAGCCCCAGATGAGGTTCAACGACATGGCCAGGATGGCGAAGGTCAGAAACTTGCCCAGCAGGGCCACCCGGAAGTCGGACAGCACCAAAGGCGCAGCCAACAGGATTGCCAGCACCAGGGCCGGCATAACCCACGCCGCGGCCAGCTCACCCAGCCGCGCCGGACCGGTTACGGTCCTGACTGCATTGAATATGAAAATCCTGGTAGCCATAGTCGCCCTAACGTCCCCTTGCCCGCATCAGGCCGGCCGGTTTCCACTGCAAGAACAGGATGACCATGGCGAAAACCAGCACCTTGCCCACCACCGCCGTCGTCCCAAACTCGAACAGGGTGTTCAATATCCCGATAATCAGGGCCGCCATTATGGTGCCCGGTATCTGTCCCAGGCCGCCTAATATAACAACGATGAAAGCGTCCACAATGTAGAAAGTGCCCAGGGACGGTCCGATGGGACCAATCAATGTCAGGGCGCATCCGGCCACGCCGGCCAGGCCCGACCCCAGCGCAAAGGTGAAGCTGTCCACCCGGCGGGTGGAAACGCCCAGGCTGGACGCCATTTCCCGGTTCTGCATCACCCCGCGCATCCGGCGGCCTTCGTTGGAGCGATACATGTACCAGTACAGTCCGCCCAGGCAGGCCAGGACCAGTCCGATGATGAAGATGCGCTTCATGGGAAGCAGCAGTCCGGAGGTTATGGACACGGTGGAACTCAACCACGCCGGGGCCACCACCTGCACGTTGGGAGCGCCGAATATGGAACGGGCCAACTGCTGTAGGAACAGTCCCACTCCCCAGGTGGCCAGCAGCGTGTCCAGGGGGCGGCGGTACAGGAAGCGGATTACCGTGTTCTCCACCAGGTACCCGGCGGCGGCGGCAGTTATGAAGGACGCTGGAATGGCAATAAGGAAGGTTACGCCAGCCTGGGGGTCTCCGGTGTAGTGGGACGCCACCTGCTGCAGGGCGTAGGTGGTATAGGCCCCCACCATGATGAACTCGCCGTGGGCCAAGTTGATGACGTTCATCAACCCGAAGGACAGCGCCAGTCCCAGCGCCGTCAGCAGCAGGATTGAACTGAGGCTCAGGCCGTTAAAGAGTTGCAGTGCCCAGACTTCCATAATTCCAGACTTGATCGTTTGATTCGGGTGTCATTCACAAAGCTGCGCCAAGGGCAAGGGAGCTGTCTGCCCCCTTTCCCCTCGGCGAATGGGTCTCTTTGCTTACTGGGCCTGGGCCAATTCCCGCAGGCCGGACGCCCAGTCATAGGTGTCCAGGTAAGGGTCCGGTACCACCGGCGCGCCCGAGTTCCAGACTTCGTCAATCTGGCCGTCGCTGCGCACCTTGCCGATGCGGACGGTCTTGGAGACGTGCTGGTTGGTGTCGTGAATGGTCACGGCGCCGCCCGGGGCAGCAAAGGTAATCCCCTTGGCCGCTGCCTTGACCGCCGCCACGTCGGTGGACTCGGCCTGCTCCACGGCGGCCTTCCACAGGTACACACCAAAGTAGCCGGCCTCAATGGGGTCGTCGGTAACCCGGTGGTCGCCATACTTGGCCTTGAAAGCCGCGACGAACTTGGCGTTCTCCGGGGTGTCGGTGGTCTGGAAGTAGTTCCACGCCACCAGGTGGTCGGTAATGTTGTCAGCGCCGATGCCGGTAATTTCCTCTTCCGCCACGCTCACCGAAATGGTGGGCAGTTCCTCCGCAGTGATGCCTGCATCCTTCAACTGCTTGAAGAAGGCCACGTTGGAGTCGCCGTTCAGTGTGTTGAAGACCACGTCCGGTTCGGCGGAGCGAATCTTGGCGATGACGGTGCTGTACTCGGTGTGCCCAAGGGGCGTGTATTCCTCGCCCACGGCCTCCAATCCCGCCGCCTGCAACTGCTTGTTAATAATCAGGTTGGACGTGCGGGGGAAGACGTAGTCGGAACCCAGCAGGTAGAACCTGGTCTTGCCCTCTTCCAGCAGGTACTCGATCGCGGGAACAATCTGCTGGTTGGTAGTGGCCCCGGTGTAAAAGATGTTGGGCGAAGTTTCCAGACCTTCATACTGGACGGGGTAGAACAGCAGGCCGTTGTTGGCCTCAAAGACGGGCAGCATTGCCTTGCGGCTGGCGCTAGTCCAGCCACCGAACACCACAGCCACCTCGTCTTCCTGGAGCAGCTTGCGGGCCTTTTCCGCGAAGGTAGGCCAGTCGGAAGCACCGTCTTCGATCACAACCTCTAACTGCTTGCCCATGACGCCGCCGGCCGAGTTAATTTCTTCAATCGCCAGCAGTTCCGCGTCGTGTACTGCGGTCTCGCTGATGGACATGGTGCCGGAGAGTGAGTGAAGAATGCCAACCTTGATGGTGTCGGAGTCTGCGGGGGCGGGGGCAACCTCGGCGGCGGGAGCGGCGGCAGGTTGTGGCGCGGCGGTGGGGGCTGCGGGGGCTGCGGAGCTGCAGGCTACTGCCATCAACATGCCCAGGCTGGCCAGCAGCGTAAGGGAAAGAAACCGGAACGAACCAAAAACCCTGGGTAATGATAAGAGATACATTTTGGACTTATCCTCCTGACATTTCAATGGCCGACATCTAGAACTGCTGATTCACTGTCAGTGGAGTTGCATTGGCAGTTTCTGAGGCGACAGGAATAAATTAAGAGACCTTTGTTTCGTCCCGATTTCTTGAATGTGAACTTGAAGCAACTTTTGTGTTTCCAGACTGTTTCGTGGATTCCCGAATCCGGGATTCTCAACCCTCTCGCAGACTACAGAATTAACTCTCAAGCGCTTGTATTCCTGGAACCAAGCGCCCCATTCCGGGCAAGTATTCCCTTGGCGTCGCAAATCCGGCATCTCCTTCTGGAGCTGCAATAGCTGGCAGGAAGCATTGCCGAAAGGATTATTGGGGTGCCGAGACAGTGGGGTCGTAGTTCTGCGGGAGTTGACTGAGGCTGTCCCTGACTTGGGACCTCAAGTGCGGAGCTGAAGCCTCGTAGCCACCCTAAACGGTATAAATGGGCTGGTTTCTACTGGCCAACTCCAACGTTGCCGCTCCGCACCTGGCCCAGACGTATAGCTGGAAGCTAGCCCTGCCCAACCGGACAGTAACTCCCGAAACCTGCCGACTTCTTACATGGACTATTAGAATAGCGCGCTCTTCAGTTGACGTCGGGCAAGATTGGGAGGGGGTGGCCAGCCTTTCAGCCAGACCCAAGAGGGCCCAGAAATTATGGAAGTGTGGGCCGATAGCGGAGATGAAACGGCCGGCGGTTCATTTCACCCAGAAGTCCAGGAGCTTCCAAGGGCAAAGGAACCGCCGGTCAATTATGCTTCTATCCTGGCGCCGGGCCTGTCGTACGCGGCACCTGTCAATTGCGGGCCAGAGTTGACTCAAATGTTGCAACTGCCCCAAACGCTCCCCCGTACGCACCAGACCTGCCGGCCCGACCATGTCTGTGGGGTATGGGACTCGCTGCAGGAACATAGGCTTTTCCCGCGATTATCGGGAGTGGGCGACCAGGCAGTACAGCCAAGATGATTTCCCCGATTGAATCTTTGCGGCCTCGTCATGAGGTCCCGCCGATTAAAGTATTCAATTCGAACAGTTCAGACTAGAAAGAAGCTCTATGAGAATATTTGGTCATTTGCCAGAATCTGGTGCCCATCCCCTTGCCAGCTACTTTCGGCACACGTACAAGACCTAACCCAGTTCCTACTGATCCACGGCCCGCACCATGTGAGAATAGGCATTGGCAAGGCCACAGTACACTTCCGGGTCTTCCTCCTGATGAGCGGCGGCCATCTGACCTAGACAGGTATAGCTTCTGCCCAGGTTGTCCGAAAGGTCGTAAGCTTCCGGCACTTCAAACCCCATCTGGCTCAAAGCCTACTGATAGCTGGTGAAACTGTAATCGGTGTCGAAGAGGAGCTGGTCATAAACAAACCGGGGTGCGTCGTCGCCAATATCGGGGCTGGGCTTAATCAGATCGTCAAACACCATTTGCCCGCCAGGCTCCAACACTTGGTAGGCTTCTTGCAGGGCTGTTACCCCTTCGTGAACATGGTAAACGGTCGCCTGGCTCCAGATAGGCTGACATCTCCCGGCCCGTGGGGCGGGGCGGTGGCAGAAGCTTTCTCAAACCCTATTGGCGCTTGCTCGTCCGCCGGCAGGGCCGCGACGGACTCGTTGGCATACTTGATGCGGACACCGCTCAGGTCTATCCCGATTACCTGGCAACCGGTGTTGCGGAACAGACAGGTAGAAGTGTTGCCGTTGCCTCAACCCAAGTCAAGCGCTCGGGACTGTGACTCGATGCCGGCCTTTTCGAGCATAATGCGGTTCAGACTAATGCAGGCAGCTAAAAAATCGTTGCCTGTGCCTCCGTCGAACCAGTCCCGGCGCAGGCTGCCCTCCCGATTCCAGAAGGGTCGGTAAAGGGCTTCCTCTGCATCATAAAATACCTCAGCAACCTATTCGGAGAATCTGTTGGTCGTAAAATTGCTCCCTTAATTTAGTCCCTTTTATTAGCTTCCATATAGAGGTCTCTCCGGCTTCGAAAGAAACACTGCCAATTACCTCGAAGAGCTTCTGTTACCTGTGGAGCTGGTATTGGTCGCGGTTGCAATCGATTTTGTGATCCTGACAGAACGCTCATCGCATGTCTTGCGGCGACCAGTAAATGCAAAGGTGCTCGTGGTTTGGTGCAGCCAATTTCTTGAAAGGAATCCTCGCCTGCAATAGAGCTCGTGCCTCGGACTTCCCGCCGTCAATTGCTCCCCACAGCAACAAAAGGAAACGCCAAGAATCCCACACTCGAACGGATGGCCTCCTCCCCTGTGGTTCTTACGAAGAAGTCCTGGGTACTTGCTGTGGTACTATTCAGAACCCGGTTCCACCTTACACGTACCTTATCCGTCAGACGTTTCTTCCAATGGCCCTAAATGAATAGAGTTGGGCGACATGCAAGGCCCATATCCAACCTGCTTCTCGAAAAGGGCGTACTGTTGAACCCCTGCCGGTAAGGGAAGACTAAAGAATCAGGACGTCCCTTGTTGCTTTCTGTTTCCATCGTCCCACTCACAGCTCCCAGGGGTTACCCTCGAACCAACAGGCGATAAGCTCTTGATGAGTAATCCGATTTGGTTTAAGTCTCCGCTTGCCGGGCTCATGCCCCTTTCCACCATGGTATTCCTGAAGTCTCTAGCCTTGGGTGGCAAAAGCGCCTCACGGTCAGCACCCTGAAGCACAAAAAAGGGCAATCGACCTTCTTAAAGGCCGTCTCTAAAAGGCTTACCAGACTTATGGAAATAATGGGACGTGAAGCAGAAGCCGAGGAAAAAAGTGCTGGCGGAGAGAGAGGGATTCGAACCCTCGAGAGGCGGTAAGCCCCTACACGATTTCCAGTCGTGCCCGTTCGTCCACTCCGGCACCTCTCCGCAAAGTGGGTTCGGTAATTATACCTAGCTACATCAACAGTGTCCACCAACTTTGCTATTGCTCACTCTGCACGATTGGGCGACAATAGCCCAGGAATGCAGCGGCCAGTCTCTTATCACTTGTGTCTCCTGCGTAGCAGGGCGGGGCGTGAGAGATTGCTCAACGATCCCAACTATTGCTTCTTAACTCTCACCTATTCAAGGAGGAGGCCTACCATGACAACCTACGTTTACGTGGCAGCCCAGGACGACGACAGGGTTTCGATATTCACCATGGACGAATCCAGCGGGGCATTGGCCCTGCAGTCGGAAGTGGACATCGCAGGGGGGCCATCACTGCTGGCCTTGAGCCAGGACAAGTCCACCCTGTACGTGGGACACCGGTCTTCCGCCCAGATAAGCAGCCACCGGGTAGATCCGGCAACAGGTGGCTTTACCCAGACCGGGATGGTGGACACTCAAGATTCGCCCACCTACATCGTGCAGGACCGGACGGGCAAGCATCTGCTGTGCTCCTTCTACCAGGGAGCCCGGGTTGCGGTGTTTCCGCTGGGCGGCGACGGCAGCGTTGGAGGAGAGGCCACCTCGTCGCTGGCTACTGATGACGGAGCCCACTCGATCATGACGGACCGGTCGAACCGGTTTGCCTATGTGCCGCACATCGCCTACCAGCAGGACAACGTGCTGGAACCGCCCAAGAACATCCCCGGGCCCAACGTCATCTACCAACTGCGGTTCGATGAGGCCACGGGAACCCTTTCGGGCAACGACCCATTGACCCTGGAGATGGACCCGCTGGTGGGGCCGCGCCACCTGATCACGCACCCCAACCTGGACATCGTGTACTTCTCCAACGAACAGGGGTGCAGCGTATCGTCCTACCGGATTGACGGGGACTCGGGGACACTGAGCCACTTGCAGACCGTGGCCACCCTGCCGGAGGGGGTGAGTGTCCGCAACACCTGTTCGCAGATACAGTTCACGCCGGACGCCCGCCTGCTGTTGGTGCCCAACCGGGGGCACAACAGCATTGCCGCCTTCAAGGTGGACGGCGAGGGGATGCTGACTCCGGCGGCCCACGTGGACACTGAGGCGGTGCCCAGCGCCTTCAGCCTGGACCCTTCGGGGCGGTTCGTCTTTGCCGCCGGGTCGGCCACCAACAGGCTGGCCGCCTACAGCGTTGACGGCGGGTCGGGAGCTATGACGGCCCTGGGCGCCTATGAGGTGGGGGCGCGGCCCATGTCGGTGCTGACCGCTGAGTTGGGATAATAGCTGATGGGACTTTTACAAAGAGGAGCAGAGCCGCGGAGCTACACGGAGACACTCCATTGCTCTGCTCTCTTTGTGAGCTGAAAGTCTAATCGTCCGCAGGGGCTGCCACCGCCGCCTCTTCTGCCACGGCGTCGTTGATGAACTCGCCGGTCTTGGGGTCGCGCTCGAAGGGGCTGTAGAGTTCCAGCTCCTTGGCCATTTCGCGGACGGCGGGTATGACCTCCTGGCCCATGAGGCGAAGGCTGCGCATCTGGTCCTCGTGGGACATGGCGCCGTCGCCGTCCCAGAAGAAGACACTGCCGGGGCGCAGATACTCGAGGACGTGGCGAATCTTGGGTATGACCGTCTTGGGGGTGCCGGAGATGATGCTGTAGTCGGCGGCCTGGTCCTCGTAGGGACGGCGGTTAGTGCCGAAGCGGCCGGCGGGGCCGAAGGCGGTGGCGGAGAGGCGGCGCGACGTGCGGGAGGTATGGCCCGGCAGGTTCATAATGGCCGGGTTGACCTGGCCCTCGTTGCCGGCCAGGAAGGGGTTGCTGACGCCGGACAGGTACTTGCGGCCAACCTCATCGGCCTTCTCCTCGGTCTCGTCCACGTGAACCTTCCACAGGTAGGCCACGTTCTGGGTGTCGGACTTGTGGCCGAACTCGGCGGCGGTGTCGTGGTAAAGCTGGAAGGCCTCCTTGGTGGGTTCAAGACGGGTGGCCAGCAGGACCAGGGGATAGCCCTTCTCGGCGGTCCACTTGACGGTCTCCACGCTGACGGTGGAGGGAATCCAGATGGGCGGATGGGGCTGCTGCAGGGGGCGCGCCCACGGATTCACGTAGCGGTAATGGTAGTGCTTGCCCTCCCAGCGCCAGGGGCCGGGGGTGGTCCAGGCCTTTATCAGGAAGTCGTGGGCTTCCTCGAAGCGCTCCCGGTTGAAGTGGGGCGGCGCATTGTGGGAGTAGCTCTCGCGGCCACCGCCACGGACGAAGCCGGACACCAGGCGGCCACCGGAGATCATGTCAATCATCGCCAACTGTTCGGCCAGCCAGAGGGGGTCGTCCCAGATGGGAAGGACATTGCCCAGGATAATGATCTTGGCCTTGTTGGTGATGCGGGCCAGGATGGAGGCGCCGACGTTGGTTACCCCCTGCATGCAGAAGGGTGTGCTGTGGTGCTCGTTGAGCATCAGGGCGTCGAAGCCCATCTCCTCGGCATAGACCTTCTCATCCAGGTAGCGGTTGTACAGACTGGAGCCCACCGCTGGGTTGTAGTGTTCGTTGCTGATGCTGAGGTCGGTGGACTGGGTGCCCATCAGGCCGGAATTGTCGTCCTGCCAGGGCTGCTCGGTAAAGTGGCCGATTAGCATATCAACACCTCAAGGGATGGCGGATTGCGTCGCGGGGATGGGGAGTTGGTGGGAGTTTAGCATTGGCGGGCGGGCGGTGGCAAGGTAATTGCTGGCCGCCAACTCCGTTAGCTCCAAGGTCGGTACGTTGCTGCTCCAAGGTCGAGGGTCCAGTAGTCGCGAGAACGGCGGAATTTCCCCAAAGTCGAAATGACGTGGCACTGGAAAGGCGGCCAGTGTCCCGGCGGGGGCCGGTTGGTGAAAGGGGATTTCCGCAATCATTCAGATTTTCGGGTGCTAGGACCTCCGGATACGGGTCCTGACCGACAGAATTGTCAAGCAGGCCGGCGAAGAGGCGGGCGACGGCGTGGGGGTTCCAGATCCAGGCGGGGATCCAGCCGGTGACAGAAGTGGGAGACTCCTGCTCATCAGAGGAATCGTCCAGGAGCAGTTCCTCGAGGCGGGCGGGGCGAACCTCGGGCAGCAGGGAAGCGACGATGCCGATTGTATTAGGGTTGCGACCGTTTTCACTGCACCTCTCCAGGTAAAGATGAAGCCCGGTGTAGGTGTTGAGGCGGAAGCCCTGACGGGCGATGTGCCGGATGAAGGCGTAGCTATCGGGAGGAGGGTTGCCATCGATAATGGCTTCGGACCACAAGAGGCAGAATTCCTCGGCCAGGGGGCGAAGCCTCAAGATGGTGAGTTCAGTGGCGTATTTCTGCTTGAGCGAGTCGACGTGGCGCCGGATTTGGGAGAGGGTGTACATAGTTCTGGCTCCAGTTCTATATTATCCACGAACAGGTACGAACATTCGCAAGTGGGGACGGGAGAAAAATCCAGTTTTTCCGGTCAATTCCACCGATTTCCGAGCATTTTGTATTTGGGTTTGCGCCTGGATGGCGGGAGAGTGGCGGTGGTACTCCCACTCACTCCCGCCCTAACCCTCCCCCGTCGAGGGGGAGGGGATTTTACGTCGCGTTGTCAGCCCTTGACGGAGGGAGGCAATGGGCGTCGCAGGTGGCACCGCGCCGGTAGATCAGGACTTGCGGGAGGCCGCCTGCAGGCCCTGAAGGTCAGCGGAAATTTGGTCGGCCTCGTTGACCCGCAGGATGAACGAGATGGCGTAACGGGCAGCACGGAGCCGAAGGGCCGGATCGGGAGACCGCATAGCGTCGGCGAAGACGGCGGCACAGGTGGGCAGGAGTCCTTTGAGTTCCTGGTGGGCAACGTGGATGGTCTCCTCGCGCATGCGATCTACGTGTTGGCGGAAATCGGGGTTGGCCAGCCAGCGGCGGAGGGTGGACTCGGCGACGCCGGAGAAGCGAGCAGCCTGGGCGATGGTAGGCGCAAAGGCTACCACCGGCAGGGTAGCCCGCTGGCGGTGGGACAGGCCGGAGTAGTCGACGGCTTCGGGGTCGGCGCGGGAGTCCGGCAGTTCGTTGCCGGAATCTATTTCGCCCGGGGCGGCAGGGACAATGGCGGAATGGCCGGGGCGTGCGGGTACCGGGGACGAGCGGGGTTTCCTAGGTTTGGTGGACATCTGGCCTCTGGGCGCCTCAGTGGCGGGTTGGATTTGGCCCGGGTTTTAGGGGGCCATGGGATTATGGTGGCAGTGGGTTATCCAGGGTGGCAAGGGGGTGGTGTCAGGGGGTAAGAGGCAAAGGACTGATCTATCCACGAATGGACACGAATGCTCACAAATAGCGCAACACTACCAATTTTCCAGCAGATGGTTCGCGATTCTTATGGCGGTGGGTGCTCCCACAGGGTTGGAGGCTGCAAAATAGAACTCAAACAACGGAGAACCCTTAGAATTCCTCAGAGTCTTTGAATTTGGTGCCACGCTATGAAACACTGTTTGCAGTCTTCTCTTGTATTGTTCTGCAATCAGGGCACTGCCACCAGTTCTTTCCAAGAGGGTATCATCCCCAAACAGAGGTAAGAGTTGCTGAACTGATGGACGATAAAAGTCTTGCCAAAATTCCTGGCCACCAAACACACGGTTTAGATGTGCGGACAGCTGTTCATTAGGTTCATTTTGCCTGGGCATCATCCGAGCTATCGCTGATAGCGGGAACAAAATCCAGCAATCGATTTTGCCAGTTTCCGCAATGGTGGCGACCGTACTCCATGAAACTTCAGTAGCGTAAGGGTCAAGAAAAACTACGGCACGGTCGAAATCTCCCATGCTCTGGCAGAAATCAGGAAGGGCAATATTGGCATCCTCATTCACAACTCGGATGTCTTTCCCATGGTAACAGCCTCGTCAGACAAAGACTGTAGAGAGACGCTTCGGGAATCGTCCTTCTCAATGAAGAGGAAACTATCGAAGGACCGGTCATCAATATCCAACGCAATCCTGGCAGACCCTCGCAGCAAGTCTCCGAATTCTCCGTAGTCGTCGCCTATGTAGTTTGAATCCGGCCTCCAGAATCCTTCACCTGCAAAAGCATCTACATAGTAAAGATGAAACCTGGTCTTCTTAAGGGCTGTGGTATAGGCGTCAAGGTATCGTCTCAGGATTTCGAGCTTCTGTTGAGTCCATGGGCCACCGAAGGTTGCCAAAGTTCCTTACTCCCAGTCTGGAATTTCAGTCCAGGTATTCCCGTCAATGGTCGCGGCATCGCCCCCACGCTTCTTCCTGACGCCACCCAGTTGTTTGAGAAAAAACTTGATATGCCAATCATCGCATTGATCCTTTAGATGGATAGCCCACTCAATGTCCATGGGCCGGGCACCGGGCCCGCTTTCTCCCCCTACAATCACCCACTGCACCGTTCCCCGTTCCAACCAGGGAGTCAAGTCTAACCGGTCGAGCAAAGGCTCTGCTGAGACGAATCTGGTATTTGCTGGCAAACGTTCCAAGACTGTCAATCTAGGGGCGTACTTTTGATTCTCGACTGACGTGCCAATCCAGACTTTGGGAGGCCAGCCCTCCGGGAACAAGCTTTTGTGCATGTTCCACCAGGCTACGGCCCGGCCGGGCCTCTTAGTCAGGACCTGGAAAACATGACCGTATTCTGAAGATGCGGCCTTCATTACATGAAACACGTCAAGGATAAATTCAGAGGGAACATCGGTATGGAACAGGTCTGACATACTGTTGACGAAGATGCGGCGGGGCTTTTTCCATCGGAAAGGAACCATCAGCCTCTCTGGCAGGGGAGTGACGTTTGCGGGAGAGGGACCGTATCCAGGAACACCCATGGCATTGAGACGAGGGTACAGAGCGTACATGTAGCAGTTGTCACATCCCGGAGAAACACGAGTACAGCCCGTAACAGGATTCCAGGTCTCATCAGTCCATTCAATTCCTGAGGGCATATTTCACGTTTCCTTGTCGGGCAAAGGCCCTAGGCGCATAAACAATTAGAACATTTATACTACTACGAGCTTATACGTTATGTCTACGTTAACTGGTCACAGTTCAGAATCTGTCAGGACAAGTATCAATCTTGTGGGGTTAGGCACAGGTTACCTGCTCTCAACCTCCACATCCCCCAAACCCATCCCCGGAAACCGGCGGGTCAGGTAAAGCATTTCTACGCCCACAACCTCGTTGTCTTCGTTGAAGTCCAGCATTACGCCTGGGGCGACTTCTTCAGTCTCTACTATTCGGGAAGCGTCCAAGCGCAGGTACAGAGCATCCGCTTCCTTATCCACTCTCAGTTTCATAGTCTTACTCTCCAAACCACCCCCGCACAACCTCCAGAAATCGCTCCGTCTGCTCCACCTCCGGCCTATGGCCGCAGTTTTGGATTATTGCGAGGCGGGAGTTGGGGATGCTTTGGTGGTATAGCTGGGCAGCGCTGGGGGGGACTATGGGGTCCTGGTCGCCGGTGACGATGAGGGTTGGGAGGCGCTTGAGGCGGGGGAGCAGGTTGGGCAGGGCCGGGTAGTGCATGTAGGGACGCCAGGCCAGGCGGCAGGCGCCCTCCAGGGAGGTTTCCCAGTTGAAGGCCTGCTCCTCAGAGGGTTCGTCGGGGCAGATGGCCTGGAACTCGGGGACGGCATCGGGGTTGAGGAGGCTGCGGGTGATGAAGACCTTGGCCACCACCTGGAAGATGTCGTAGATTTCGCCCTCAGGGGGACGGACGCCGGCGGCGCCTACCAGGGCCAGGCGCTTGAACTGCTGTGGGTTCATTACCGCCATTTCGGCGGCCAGCCAACCGCCCAGGGAAAAGCCGATGACGTCCACGCCCTCCAGGCCCAGGTCGTCGAGGGCACCCAGGTACCAGACGGCCAGGTCGTGGAGGTTCATCACCCAGTCCAGGGGCTCGGACTCGCCGAAGCCGGGGTGCCAGGGGATGTAAAGGGTGTGGTTCTGGGCCAGGGCCTCGTGCCAGCGGAGCCAGCCGGGGTGGCCCATTTCGTCGTGGAGGACGAGCAGGGGATCGCCGGAGCCGCCCTTGACCAAGTTAATGCGGGTACCGGCTACTTCTACCATTTCCTGGGTCCAGGTTACGGAACTGGTGGTCATGGAAACTCCTTGCGCCCGCGGGGTTACCGCGGCGGTTGTTTTATCGTGCTGGTGGGATGGATGGGGTGATTGTCAAAGAGGGGGCACGGGTTGTCAAGGACGGGGAGTCAGCCGAGACTCCTGGGGAAGGATCCAATAGGAAGGCAATGCGAATTCGGTGGATTTGAACGCTGATATAGAACAGGGATTACGTTTCCCTTCGCAAATTCCTGCTTTGCAAACCAATGAGGCATGGGTTAGCATTAAAGGAGCGAATAGTGTATGAATGGGCATGATGGCCCCGGGAGCAGGCGCATTTAGCTTCCATGTTGCGGCGTGAGGGGCGGGTGAAGCTTGCGAGAGACTGCGTACCCCATTTGATTGGAAGCGCGGGAATGGCGCTGGGAGACCAGTTATGACTACCTTATCCACATCTACCGAAAACCTGGTAGGCCAACAGCTGAGTTTGCCCGAGGAACTGATCCTGGCCCTGCTGAACGAGGAAAGCGGTTATTTTCACCAGGTGCCGGGTTGGGACCTGAACTGCGCGATAATCGGCTCTGCATTGGCCGAGCTTTCACTGATGCACCGGGTCGATACGGACACGAGTTCGCTGTACCTGGTGGACTCGATGGCCACGGGGAATCCCGCGCTGGACTCGATCCTGGAGGAGATTGCCAAGGATGGGGGGCAGAGGAACGCGCAGTACTGGATTGAACGGTTGGCGCCCCGGGCCGAGGAGATAATTGACCATACCCTGGACCGGCTGACGGAACTGAACATCCTGGAGCACCACGACGGGGACTTCTGGACGCTGACGCCCAACGCCATGAGCCTCTGGCAGGGGGGAACTGGCTCGGAGGGGAGCGCGACGGAGTTTGTTAAGACCCGGCTGAGCAGAGTGATCTTCAATAGTGAAATTCCCGATCCCCGGGACGTGATCATCATCTGCCTGATAAATACGTGCGATGTGTTCCGGTTTATGTTCCAACTGGATGACGCGGCGGAGGAGCGAATCCAGTTCATCTGCCAAATGGACCTGATTGGACGGTCGATTGCGGAGGCGGTGTCGATGAACATGGCGGGGCCGCTGCTGAGCCACTCGGCCCTGACGAAGCAGATACCGCGGGTGTCGTTGCGGGATGTGGCCTTCAATCCGAATATCCGGAACGGCAACGTACCGGCCCTTTTTGCGGACCTGGCGAAGAAGTACGGGCCGGTGTTTGAGTTGAAGCCGCCCTTTGGCAAGCCGATGGTGTTCCTGGCAGGACCCGGGACGAACCACTGGGCCAACCGGAACGGCCGGATGTACCTGAGAGCGAGGAATTACTTTGCAGATTTCGAGAGCGTGTACGGAGCTTCGGGAGTGCTGCCCTCGCTGGACGGCGGAGAACACTTCCGGCTGCGAAAATCGATGGCTCCGGCGTATTCGCGAGGCAGGCTGACAGGGCAGATTGACCGGCTTTACAAGCAAGCCAGGGACTTTATGTCAGACTGGAAGGAGGGGGATGTATTCCCGGCCACGGGGATGTCCCGGTACATGATCAACGGGCAGCTTTCTCCGCTGTTCTTGAGCGTAGACTCCCAGGACTTAATCGGAGACCTGATCAAGTATAAGGAACGGGCGCTGAACACCCACATAATCAGGGTGCTGCCGAAGTTCATGCTGCGTACGCCGGGGATGAAGGCGCGGGAGAAGGTGATTGACGAACTGATGGAAAGGATCCAGAGTGTCCACACTCCGGCGCAGCGAGCCGGAGAGCCCAGGGACCTGGCGGACGACATTCTGAGCCTGCATGCCAGCGATCCGCAGTTGGTGCCCGAGTCGAACCTGCGGTTTGCCCTTTCGGCGGCGCTGGTTGCCAGCGTCTACCTTGGGGACGCGTATACCTTCGCTCTGTACGCCATGGCCTCGCAGCCGGAGATTTACGGGCGGATACAGGAGGAGGCAGATGCGCTGTTCGCCCATGGGGACCCGGACCCAGCGGATTTCACACCGGAAGCGATTGATGTGACGCACCGGATGCTGATGGAGTGCCTGCGGATGTACCCCATAGTCCCCGTGTCGATGCGGGACGTGATGAACTCCTGCGTGGTGGAGGACTACCAGTTGACGGTGGGGACGCGCATATTCATAGCTCAGACGGCTTCCCACTACATGAGCGACGTCTTTCCGGAGCCGCACAAGTTTGATATTGACCGTTACCTGCCGCCGCGCAACGAGCACCACCACCCGGGGTATGCGCCCTACGGACTGGGGCCGCACCGGTGCCTGGGTTCGAGGTGGATGGAACTGCAGCTGGCGGTAAACGTGCTGATGGTGGCGCATCACTTCAACATCGAAGTGTATCCCCGGGACTACAAGCTGGGGTTCGCGCCGTTGCCTTCATTGAAGCCGAACAAGAAGCTGAAGTTCCGAGTGGTGGAGAAGAGGCACGAGTTGCCAGCTTGACGGGCGTTGACGGTTCCAAATGATCTCGGCGTGAACGGGGGCGGGTTTGAAACCCGCCCCTACGAGTTTCGAGCCAGGTGAATCGGACCGCTACTTCCCCCGAAATATCATCAGAGCCGTGTCGCCTACATCGGAAAACAAGGGCGAAACATTTCGGGCCTGTTACTCAGGTTTGCGAGCCAGGAAACAGTACAGGGGCGTAAAGATACCGGCTCTGCCGCCGGCAACGTAGGCGTTGGCGGTGCGGTCCAACAGACGAACGACGCCGGCGGATCCCCTGGGAAACACACCCAGGGCCTCGGCGAGCCTGGCCCCCCCAATGAAAAGCTTGCGGCCCATGGGGAGCCGGTAAAGGTGGCTGCCCAGGGTCCCGTGCCGAGACTCCATGGGACGATACCAGGGAGTGACGGCGCCCGATTCGCCGGCGGCCAGGTCTCTCCCCTCGATGACCTGAAACCCGGCCCTTTCCAGGTCCCGATTAACCTCACCAGTGGTTGAAATGGTCTTGAGCGCAATGCCGCGCATCAGTTCCTTTTGAATGGCCCGGTGCCGGGTGTCTCCTGGGGCGAAATGGTCGGTCAGGCACATTTCCTGGCCCCAAAACAGGGCGCCCGGTTTCAGTACGCGGTAGATTTCGGCGAAGGCGCCAGCCTTGTCCGGCGCATGGCAAGTTGATTCTATTGCGTAGCCCCGGTCAAAGGTGTTGTCCGCAATAACGCTCATGTCCATGAAGCTGCAGCAGAGGCACTCCAGCATGTGGTCTAGACCCGCCGCTTCGTTCAACCGTTTCGCCTTTTTCAACTGGACATCACTGCTATTGACTCCCACAACCCTGACACCTCCCTCGCTGGCCACACGGCGCATGGGGCCGCCAATACCGCAGCCGACATCAATCACCGTCATGCCCTCCTGCAAGTCCAGGCTGGAAATCATCAGGCGCTGGTGCCGGGCCTTGGAGTCCTCCAGACTTTCCCTTGAAGAAAGCGGCGCAAAATGCAGGGAATCGCCCCAGCCGAACACCATGAACTCCGAGCAAAGGTCGTAGTAATCCTTGACCGTGGCGGCATGGTCGTAGCTGGTGGCGGCGCCATTCTCCATGACAGCCTGGTCCATCCAGCTATCGAGGTGTTTCACGCGACGGGGAGTGTCCTCGCCACGATAGGCGGCTTTCAGTCCCTTAGCTAGTTGGAACAGTCTGCGAAGTTGCACATCGTATCTCCTGCAAGGAAGCCGAAACTCACTCCTGGCGTAGATGGATGGCTTCGATCTCCCTATCCAGCTCTTCAGCCCACCGCCTTACGTTGGAGCGCAGCTTCATGTTCTGGTAGGCGCCCCAGAAGGTCATGGCGGCGGGGACGACCAGAATGGAGACTATGAGGGAGTAGCCAATGGTGATGGCCGCGGTGAAGCCGAACTGCTGCGAGGCAGCCAGGGGGGAGACCACCAGTACGCCCAAACCCAATGCCGTGGTCAGGGCAGAACCCAGCAGGGCGGACCCGGTGGTGGCCAGAGTGCGGACGGCGGCCTGCTCCGGGTCGCGCAGGACGGAGTATTCCTCGCGGTAACGGTGGATCATGTGAATGGTGTAGTCGACGCCGATGCCTATGGAGAGGGCGGTGATGATGGAGGTAATGATGGTGTAGGGAATGCCCAACAGGGCCATCGTTCCCAAGACGGATATGAGGACAAGCACGATGGGGCCGACCGCGATAACGGCCAGGCCCGGCTGGCGGACCGTAATCCAGAAGAAAACGGCCAGGACCGTGAGGGCAGCCAGGATGGTAGTGGTTATGGCCTCGGTCTGGCGCTCAGTAATAGAGTCGGTAACGGTTATAGAAATTATGCTTTCTGAAGTGGCGGTGATGGCAGCGTCGTCGCCAAACCAGAGGCCTTCAATGTCGGATTGGATGAGCTTGGTGAGTCCAGGATCACCAGAATAGGTGGGGAACTGTACGAGGAGGGTGTCAATGCCCTGTGGGTCGTTAATCAACATTCTCTTGACCGCAGGGTCCCTGGCCTCCAGTTGGTCAATGAACTGCTGCATCAGCACGGGGTCGACCATCACCCCGACGGTGGCCTGGCGGAAGAGATCCGCCAGCTCGGGGTCAAAATTGTCCCCGGGAGCGTTACTGTCTTCTATCCAGTCACGCAGCAGGAGATCAAAGGAAGCGTGAATGGGCCCGGCCGCAGCGGCCGGGCGGCGACGTTCGTCCTGGAAGGCCGCGGTAAGGTCCTGAATATTCAGGAGGGTGCGGGTCTCGGTGGCCTCGGCCTTCAGCAGCACGGTGGCCATCTCGGTAGAACCACCGACGGCGGCGTCGAGAGTGTTCATATCAGCCAGAAGGTCACCGCCCCGGGGCAGGATGTCGCGGATGCTGAATTCCGATTCCAGATCGGTAGCGGCGTATCCCAGGGCAGCGGTGACTACCAACACACCAACGAGGTAGGGACCCGGCGCGCGGGTAATACTGCGGCCCAGCAGTTCGGCCAACCCGCTGACCCCGGGCAGAGCGCTGGCAATGGGACGGGGCGGGTTGAGCCGGCCCCGGGCCTCTCGGCGGCGGTCAATGATGGTGCGGCCGGCAGGCACCAGGGTGAGCATGACGATGAGGCTCATACCCACACCCAACCCGGCGATGATGCCAAAGTCGCCTACGATTTCGATGGGGGAGAAAAGGCTGGCCAGCAGGCTGACGATAGTGGTGATGGCGGCCAAGATGAGGGGAACGGCTACATTGCGGAAACCGACACGGACGGCGGACAAGACGTTCTCACCGGCGTTGCGCTGCTCCCGGTAGTGGGAGACGATCTGGATGGCATAGTCCACAGTCAGGCCGATGATGATGATGGGCACCATGGTAGTGAGGGAATTGGGCGGCCCGGTAAGGCCCAGGGCGTTGGGGCCCAGCCAACCCTCGGCGCCGACGATCCAGATGATGGACATTAGCAGCCCGATGAGGGTGAGCAGCAGGTCGGAGATGGTGCGCATAAAGAGGAGAATAAGGGCAGCGATGAGCAGGAAGGCCAGGCCCACCAGGGGAGCCATTCCTTCTTCTGTGGCCTTTACGTACTCGTCCTCGACTATTACAGGGGAAACGCTAGTCACTTCGAGGGGCCCCTGGTCGGCCCGAGCGAGGGCAAGGATACGGCGCTCGGCCTCCTCGACGCGCTCATCACCCGTATTCAGGACACGGATGGTGGCGATGGCGACCGGGGTACCATCAGTGTCCTCGCCAGTCAGTGCGTCGATGGCGCCAAGCATTTCCGGGGGACCCTGAAGGTTGTCTATGTCAGCCTGGGAGACGGAATCGAAGTTGGGCACCTGGAGCAGGGCCATGACCAGTAGAGATGGAGCGACAACGGAATTGCCTGGAGCCAACACTTCGGCCACTTTGGGATCTGAGACGATTTCATTTACCAGGGATTCCATCTGGGCGAGACCACCGGGGGAAAGGGCATCACCGCGAAACAGGAGGGTTACAACGTTGGCTTCGCCGGTCTCCCTGAACAGCTCCTCAATTTCGTGGAGGGCCTCGGCGACAGCGCTGCCCTGGGGAAGAGTTGCCCTGGTTTCAGGAGGGGGAGCGCGGTGAACGGCGCCGTAACCCAAGGCGACGGTGATAAGCAGCAGAACCAGAAGGGTAATCCAGGGACGGGCCGTAACCAGCCGCGCCAACGAAACAAGCATCCTGTCCAATGTGAACCATCTCCCCTTTCAGTGGCCTAAAGATTGCGGGAACGTCAGTTACGGGTGGGTACTTTCATAGGAATGTGGGACTACCGACCATCTCAGTAAGAGCTGGTCGGGCACTGTCTCCCTGGCTTTCCCCGGTGGGGGAAGGGCGCTATTACGAGATTTTCTGTAAACCGTCATCGCAAAACCTGGTGTGAACCAGCGGAAGGGATGTCGGACTGGTCCTGGGGCTCCGGGTAGAACTGGGCGCAATAGGCGCGAAATGGCATTATTTCGCCGTCGGAGCGACAGAGACGGGGCCGGGACCGATAGCGCTTGCGGCTCCAGATGGCCACATCCTGAAGAACGTCACCCTTCTGCTGGGCTGCCATGAACTTGTTGAAAATGGGGGCCCGCCAACTCACGGGCAGCAAGCCGAGGCCGATGATGCGGCGTTTCGGGTTGCGGATTTCCCGGGTCTGGGAGACCAGGGTCAGGTCGATGAGAGTCCCGTCCACCGGGGTGGCCAGTACCCAAAGCCGCATATCGACGCCGATGGAGTGCTCGCGAATCTGCACGAAGGAATAGCCCAAGCCAAAGATATTGGTGACGGCGGAGAGGTCCATGGTGAAGGCTGATAAGCCCGCGAGTTTACGCACGGTCCTGAAGTTGAAACAGCTTTCCAGGCGGGCGCCCTCAACCTGGATTCGGCCCACCCGGTCGAAACTGCCGTAACCGTGGACGTAGCGAAAGTGGGCCAGGTCCACGGAGTTCTCGGCGGTTTCCTGGGGATGGCCGGGGAAGCGGAAGGTATGGATGGCGGGACTGCACCAATTTTCAACCTCGGGGTGGTCGGGGTGGAGTTCCCACTGGGGAGGGCGGCCGTCAATTCCGTACCAGGCGAAGATAAGGCCATTGATTTCCTGGATGTCAAATACCTGCAATCGGGCACTGCTGGGCGGGTCGGCATAGGGGGTAGCAACGCACCGGCCTGAGGAGTCAAACTCATAGCCATGGAAAGGGCATATCAATCTACCCTGGCAGACCCTACCACCGGCCAAGGGGCCCAGGTCGGAACCCAGGTGGGGGCAGTGGGACTCGGCCACACAGATTTTGCCATCGTCGTCGCACCAACCAATGATTTCCTCGCCCATCCAGACTTTTCGGACCAGGCGCGCCCGCTGGATGTCGGCGCGGGAGGCGACGAAGTACCAGCCCTCGGGGAACGGAGAGGGAAGTTGATCGGTAAGGAGTTGTCGCTGGGGTGTGACCATTGACTGAATCTCCCGGCTCCCAATTCAAGGCTGGCCCACAGACTTGGAGGTAAGCCGGGCCCGGCGCCAAGCTGGCCTGCACCACGTTTGAGCGAGAAGCGCTTGTCTTCAGGTTGCCGGTCGGCAGGGCATCATAACTCTTTGTAAATAATTCAGAGGAGGAATGATGCCTGCACCAAATTATACCGGGGCGTACATCGGATTAAAAGGTTGATTCCGGCTTTCACAATATCATTATGATGCAGGGACGGGGTATGTCCGGTGGTGAAGAGGTGGCACGGCCACGTCTGCCCCCTAGGGGGCTTCGCTGGTGAGGGCAGGCGGTTGAGTAGAGGCGGTAGGGGGAATGAATGGGAAATTGAGCACAGAAAACAGCCTCCGTAATTCGTCAGTCTTTGCAACACCTTGTGCGGGAAAGTTTGCTTGTGTCAAGCATAGGTAGTGATTAACATGGTGGGCAATCTCTCCCCAGCCTGGAGGCGCTATGGTCCAGTACTCGTTTCGATTGCCTAATGCTGATTACCTGGGATTTCCGGCGACGACGGAGGCCATAGTTGAAACGGCCGTCAAGGCGGAGGAACTGGGGTTTGACGCGCTGTTCGTCAATGACCACGTGATAGTTGACGACTCGGCGCGGAGCGAGTCATGGCGGAATGTTTATGACCCGCTGATGGTACTGTCCTACGTGGCGGGGCGGACCAGCAGGGTGATGCTGGGGACGTCGGTGCTGATAATGCCGTACCGGAATCCGGTGGTTACAGCCAAGATGATAGCCACCCTGGACCAGATGTCGGGAGGGAGGGCGATTTTGGGAGTAGGTTCGGGGTGGAATGAGGCGGAATATAAGGCGCTGGGGGTGCCCTTCCGGCAGCGGGGAGCAAGGACTGATGAGTATTTGCGGATCTGGCAGGCGTGCTGGGAAGAGGGGGCTACGACGTTCCAGGGCCGGTTCTTTTCCTTTGAGAATATGTACGTTTACCCGAAGCCGCTACAGCAGCCGCACCCGCCGGTGTGGATAGGCGGTTCGAGCGGGGCGTCGCTGAGGAGGGCGGCCCGCTTCGGGCAGGTGTGGCAGCCAACGCCCACGCCGCTGGATACGCTGCTGAGCAACCAGAACTACCTTAGGGACTATTGCGCTGAGATTGAACGGGAGGAAGCGCCGCCAACAAGGATGAGCTTCCGGGTGAATTTCAGCAAGATTACGGGGAGCTCCAGCGGCAGTGGGGAGCGCCCGACAGGGCAGGGAACGCCGGAGCAGGTGGCGTCGGATATTACGCGGTACCGGCAGGAGGCGGGGCTGGAACAGTTTCAGGTAAATTTCAACGGGTGTGGAAGCCTGCAACAGTTGCTGGATTCGATGGACGTGCTGGTGGAGGAAGTTATGCCGAGGGTAGACGGGTAAAGGCAGCCTCAACCCTACCCATGTCCGTGCGAGGCAGTGAGAATGGTGCCCTGGCCTTGTCCGAGCCCCCTATGTTTCCCAGGAAACCAGGAAGGGGCGAGAGGGCTGTGTTCCAACGACGTTCCACTGTCCGTCCTGTTCCTGGAGAGAGGACTCAAGGGCTCGGTCCAGGCGTTCCATAGCCTCGGTACCCTCGGCTACAAATAGCCGGGCGGCGATGTCGTCCCGCGCTTCCGACGGGCTCTGATACACCCGCAACTGCTGCGACTCCAGCTCGGTCATTTTGCACGAAATGCCCAACTCATCCAGTACCGGGAGGAACTGGGGCAGGGAAGGCAGGAGATGCCGGGTCTCGCCGTGGACCTGATCCCACAGGTCGCGAACCTGGGCCAAGGGTGATGTCTGGAAAATTACCATAAGCACGGTGCGTTGGGCGTGCTGGTGCAGCTTGCGGACGAATTCACCGATGTCCTGGATGACGTACACCACGTTGCTGCAGAGGACCACATCTGCGGGGTCAACCTGGGCGTCCAGCCACCCCGACTCGACCAGGGAAACGTTTTGGATGCCGTAATCCCGGGCGGTCTCGCGAAGCACGGCACCCATGCTGGGCGACGGCTCAACGGCGGTGACGTGCCGGCAGGACAGGGTCAGGGGCAGGGCCAGTCGTCCACCGCCAGCGCCAACGTCAAGAAGGGTATCGTCGAGGAGCAGGTGAGAGCGTATGGCCTCCACCTGGGTATCGTCGGTACGGTTGGGATCGGCCCGGAATCGGGACGCATGCTGGCGCCAGGTATCTGAGGGGCGCGTCCCACGCATCCTGTCGGACTGCTCGTGCTCAACGCGCACCATCTCGCCCCAGGCTTCAATCGCGCTCATGTTGTACCGTTCCTGTCCAGAAATGGATGAGTTACCGCCGGAGCCGGGGCTTGAGTATTGCGCTATCGCTTCCGTTATTTCAGGAAGAGCAGGAACCCGGGTGTGACCCTGGCAGGGCATCCGTCCGCGCGGGAACGACGGTGCCTTGCCAGCCATTTCGGGCGCGCCGCTTTCGTTGAGATGCGCCGGGTTTGCCACCTGCGGTCCTGGCTATTGCGGGCTATTCCGGGGTTACCAGCGACTCGGCCTCTTGTCCCGACAGCACGCGGATGATATTGCCGTAGGCAAAGTGCGCTGCCCGCAGGGCGGTCTCCTGGCTCTGACCGGCCATGTGGGGAGTGATGATCACGTTGTCCAGTTCGAACAGAGGATTGTTGGCGGGCGTGGGTTCCACCTCCAGAACGTCCACTGCCGCCCCAGAAATCTTCCCTTCGGTCAGGGCGCGATGCAGCGCTGCCTCGTCCACCACCGGCCCACGGCAGAGGTTAATCAGGAAGGCAGTCTCCTTCATCATGTCAAATTCCTGGTCCGACATCATACCCCGGGTCCGCCGGGTTAGGGGAACATGGAGGGTGACGATGTCGGAAGTTTCCAGCAATTCGTCAAAGGACACTGGCGACGCCTTTACCTCCCGCTGGACATCCTCCGGAATTTCCTCCACGTCATAGAATATGGTCCGGGTATCGAACCCGGTCAGGCGTTTGGCCACCTGCTGGCCAATACGTCCCAATCCCACGATGCCCACCGTCTTGTCGGTGACTTCGGACAGATCGGTCTGGTAGAGGTTGCCTCGCCACTCCCGCCGCCGGGTGGTGCTGTCCCATTGGGCCATCAGATTCCGGTTGATGCCGATCATCAGGGCGATGGTCTGCTCCGACACCGAAATAGCGTTGGCGCCGCCGTTGTTGGCCACAGGGATGCCCATTTCCAGTATGGCCTCCAAGTCCAGCCGGTCGTAGCCCGCACTCAAGGTCTGGATCAGCTTCACCCGTGGGCACTCCTGGAGCACGGCGGTGCTAACATCGCTGGTAATGAGGGCGTCGGCGTCGCGGCAAAGTTCAATTTTTTCCGACTCCGGCAGAGCCGGGTCCACCACCGTAACCTCGATTTCGTCCGGCGCATTTTCAAGCATGGTGGCTGGGCGACCGCCAACACCGCTGAAATAGGCGACTTTCCAAGTGGCCATCTGATTGCCTCCTTCATGTGCAGCCCAGGAATCCCGGGCCTTTGGCTCGCTGCGATACATTGCGGCAATAGCAGAAAAGGTACTGCAGCAAGAGTCAGGATATTGCGTCAAGGGTATAACAACAGCGGAATTGCGGCAAGGATTAAGGCTTGCCCTGGCCCAGGCGGAGGGATACCGCCGGTGGTTTGACAAGCCCAAGAGGAGCGGACTTCCGAAAAAAGCGATCAAACCAACAGCGATGACCTGCCAGTCTTGCCAGGTCGAGGAAGAGTGGACAGTTCCTGATACGAGCAGATATGCCGAGCAGGCATTTCCTTATCAGGAGGGTTCTTCAACAGATTCGGGGAGGGAGGGCCCGGGGGTTACCAGCCTAGCGGCGTTGCCTTGGGTCCACGTATTCGGCGTACCTTTCTTGTTGGCCGATGCCGATGGTGGACATGGCCAGGGCGATGGCAATTGGAATGAGGGATGCGGCGGCATAAATGGGGACGTGGCCCACTGAGCCCCTGGAGACTTCCCAAACCCGGTCAAACAGGCTCATATCCTCCCAGCGGTCGGTATAGTTGGCATCCTGCGAAGCGGATTGGTAATTCGCGTCGAAGTGCTGCCAAAGACCCAGGCAAGAAGCAATGATGGTGGCGACAGTTACCAAGAGGACAAATTTCCTGGTAACTGAAGAAGGGAAGAGGACGATGGCCAACAGGGCTAAGAAGATAACCCCGAGAACTGCCCAGGGGACCAACTGCCAGTAGCCGTCCCAGTGCCGCTCGAAGGCCAGGACTATGGCCACCCCGACAATGCCGATGACAACGAGCCAAAGAAGGCTGGCCCGCAACTGCCAGGACGTGGCGGCTATTCTTTCCTCACGCATCAGGGCAGCTCCTGTTGGGCAACAATCCGGTCAACCACGCCGGGTGGGAGATTGTACTTGCCAGTTCAATGCGCAGCTTTCTGAGGTCAGGGTCGTCTTTCGGGGTAATGGCGATATTCTTCAACCTCCCGTGCCCACTTTCCAGCGTTGGTTACCTGCGCATGCTCGAAAGCCGCCTGCGGGTACGCCGTGCTGGGGTTGTTGGCCGACACCTGCTTACCGGAAGTTCAGTTGAAGGCGGCCTCGCCATCGAATGAATTGCCATTGCACGCTACGAACGGGGCAGCGAGGACGATCAGCGCAACAGTGAATAAAGAATACCCGGCCTGAGCCATACTCGCATCTTTCCCAATAGTTGAGACTCAGATTGAAGAATTCTGGACAGGTTGAAAGCCACGAATACACCGAGGCATCCAACCACGGGAAGATGCCGGCCACGCCTTTAAGATAACCCCAAGCTGTATTGAATATATGGGGAGGGCACGTTCAAAAGCGTGCAAATTATAGCTGAACGGGCCCTGGGAGTGCAAAGGAAGCTGGTCAAGGTAACTGTTCAGATTCGCAGAGCCGCCTCCGGTCCACGCGGTCATTCCGGCCTTGAGCCGGAACCCAGAAAGGCTAAGCCCAATCCGGTGTATGGAGAACAAGGGGCCTGGATAGCGGCTTTCGCCGGTATGACGGCTTGGGCCAGAAAGGCCATCGCATCAACTCTGAACTGCCACAGAAAGAGATGAAGTATTGACAAAGGGCATCATCAATTGATATAAAGTTTTATTAACTTTATTATTGATATTTAGTATAAACAGCTTCTATAGGCGAGCACATACTGAATCAGCAGTTGCTGGTAAATAGTGATGGCAAGTTTCAAATTAGCCATGAGGTGACGGGAGCGACGTTGATCTCTTTGAAACGGGATTGCTTATCAATAAGAAGCCGGGAAACAGTACTCTAGCTGGAGGACATTCAAATGCCAGGCAAGTTAATCAAGATTCTAGTACCCATGCTGGCGGCCACGCTGCTGCTGGCCGTCGCGTGTGGCAGCGAGGAGCCGGCGGCACAGACCGCCGAGCAACCCGCGGCTCAGGCGGCGGCACAACCGGCAGCGCAGCCCGCGGCTCAGGCAGCGGCACAACCGGCAGCGCAGCCCGCGGCTCAAGCGGCGGCACAGCCGGCAGCGCAACCCGCGACGGGGGCCTCAGCCGCAGTCCAGCCCGCAGCAGCAGCGCAGCCGCAGACAACGGCGCCGGCCGGCCAGCCGGAGGCGTCAGCAGAGAAGATCAGGGTGGTAACCACAAGCAACATTATTGCCGACTGGGTAAGGGCAGTTGGACAGGACCGGCTGGATGTCTTCTCCCTGTTGCCGGCCAACGCCGACCCACACACGTACCAGCCCGGGGCCCAGGATATAGCCAAGGTGGCCGATGCGGACCTGGTGATGTCCGTGGGCTTGTCACTGGAAGCGGGTTGGCTGACGGACCTGGTGGAGAACGCCGCCCAGGACCCCCACGCGATTGTGGAAGTGGGGGAAGGGGTGGACCCCATCGACTTCGTGGAGATATTTGAGGACCACCACGATGAAGAAGAAATGACTGCACTGCTGGGCAAGCTGGTGATTGGAGACGGGCAAACGGGGGCGATGTCTTTTATCGAACTGGACCACGGCGAGGTGGAACAGGACGCCTATGACATGGGCAGCCGGGCCGGGCGAATCTATGCCACAAGGAGCGGCCGGTTCGCCATTGCCGTGTCCAGCGACGCAAATATGGTCCACATCATTGACGGCGGGACCTACCTTGAGGCCCACGGGGACCATTTTGACCTGGTGAACGGGGAAGCCGAACCGCTAGGTCTGGACTTGAGCGGCGATCGTCCCGTCCACATGTTCGTAGGGGATGAGTGGGCCACAATTTACTATGACGGCTCGGGAGACGTGGTGTTCATCAACGAGCACGAACTGGAAGAGGAAGGCGCCGCCTACGAACCGATACGATTCAATGTGGGACCCCAGCATGGCGCGGCGGTTCCCCTGGAAGGCGACCTCTTCGCAGTCACGCCCCAGCATCCCAACTATGACTCCAATCCGGAACAGTACCGCCTTCCGGTGGGCGCCGATATTTGGGACGTGTCAGGCAACGTTCTCTATTCCGCCGAGGGTTGCCCAGACCTGCACGGGGACGCCAGCAACGGTCATATCGCGGTTTTCGGCTGCACCGGCGGTGTCCTGGCGGTAAGTGCGGAAGAGGGGGAGTACGACCACACATTCATCGGCGCGCCCGAAGGGTCCCCGGATAACTTCCGGCTCACCTCCGTCTGGGGGACTTCAGGGGCGGACCACTTCTTTGCCCTGGGTTCCGCGGTGGGGTTGTACGTAGTGGAACCGGAAGAGGGTGAAATGGAGCAGTTGATTGCCGCCGAAGAGGGCAATTCGCCTATCCAGGTGGCCCTTTCCCGGGACGGAGAACAGCTGGTTGTTGTAATGAGCAGCGGGGAAATCCGGCTGTACGACACCCACGACGGGGATGTGATTGCGACCAACTCCGAGGCACTGACCACACCGTTGGAAACGGGGTTCTGGGGCCGGCCGCACATTGCCATGGCGCCGGGGGCCATCTTCGTTACGGACTCGGTGGGCGGGCAGGTGCTGCAGTTGGACGACCACGACCTGGAAGAGGTGGACCACTGGGATGTGGCCGGCAACCCGACCAAGGTAGCCTTCGTGGGCATCCAGGGTGAGACGGAGGGCCACGAGGAGGAGGGCCACGGCCACGAAGAGGAAGGTGACGGGCACGACCACGGGGAATTGGACCCGCACTTCTGGTTTGACCCCATCCGGGTAAAGCAAGCGGTGAACAGCATTGCCGCCCACCTGTCTGGTGTGGACCCGGAGGGGCAGACTTTCTACCGGGACAATGCGGCAGCGTACAGCCAGGAGCTGGATGAGCTTCACGCCTGGATCGAGGACGAGGTTTCCGAGCTGGACGAGGATCACCGGCTGCTGGTCACTTCGCACGACAGCTTCCAGTACTTCGCCCAACGATACGGATTCGAGGTAGTGGGGGCGATCATGCCGGTAACCACGGAAGTGGAACCGACAGCGATGGAGCTGGCGGAACTGGTGGAGACCATTGAACACTCGGGCGCCCATGCAGTATTCGCGGAAAAGACGCAGACGGACCGGCTGGCGCGGCAAATCGCCGATGAGACTGGAGCACAGCTTATCGGAGGCCTGTACACGGGTTCGTTGGGTCCGGAAGGCGGGGAAGCGGGAACGTACCTAGAGTTCATGCGCTACAACGTGAGCACCATTGTGGAGGCGCTACATTAGCTCAGGGAATGGCCCCGCTTTTGGAGCCAGGGTATGACAAATCTCAGGGCTGCCGAAATGGCAGCCCTGATTTCTTTGCACACCGGATGAAAATGCTCGTTTCACCCCGGCGCCGGTTTAGACTTCGTAGCAGGCTGCCCAGTGGCCGGGGCCCTTTTCCTCGGTGGGGGGATGTGGATTGTCGCGGCAGTGAAGGGTGGCGAGAGGGCAGCGGTCGTAGAACCGGCACCGGTCGGGCGGGTCGATGGGGGCGGTCAGGTCGCCCCGGATGTCCGGCGGTTCGCGCCGGAAATGCGGGTCAGGGACGGGTACCGCGGACAGAAGGGCTCGGGTATAAGGGTGGAGGGGATTATGCAGCAGTTCCTCGGTCTCGCCAATCTCCACTATCTTGCCGAGGTACATTACGGCGATGCGGTGGCACATGTAGCGAGCGACGGCAAGGTCATGGGTTACGTAGAGGTAGGCGATGCCCAGGCCGTGAGCCAGTTGCTGCATGAGGTTCATGATACCGGTGCGGCTGGAAACGTCGAGCATGGAAGTGGGCTCATCGGCCACCACGAAGGTGGGTTCAACAACAAGGGCGCGGGCGATGGCGACACGCTGCCGCTGACCGCCGGAGAGCTCGTGGGGGTGGCGGAAGAGGAAGGTGGCCGGAGGAGTGAGGCCCACCAGCATGAGGATTTCCGACACCAGGTCTACCCGGTCCATGACGGTGCCGATGCCCTGTACGGCCAGGGGTTCGGCGATAGTGTCATAGATAGTACGGCGGGGGTTCATGGATTCGTAAGGGTCCTGGAAGATCATCTGAGCCTGGCGGCGGAAGACCCGCATTTGGCCTGAGGTTATGGCGGAGGAAGCAATCGGATCTTCCGGAGATCCCGCCTGGGGAGTGAGCCCGGGCAGGCGGAAAAGGACCTCGCCGTAGGTTGGCTCCAAGAGTTTGACCAGCAGCTTGCCCACGGTGGTCTTGCCGCACCCTGATTCACCCACCAGGCCCAGGCTATCGCCATGGTCCAGGTCGAAGGAAACGTCATCTACGGCGTGGATGAAGCTGGTCGTACGGCGAAAGAGGCCGCGGCCCACGGGGAAGAGCCTGGTCAGTCCTGAAACGGACACCAGGGTTTCGGGGCTGAAGGCCTGGACTGAATTCTGGGTGGGCTGCACCTAAACAACTCCTTCCTGTGCCGCGTCGGGGATTTCGCCGTTCAGGGGGTGCCAGCAGTCGGCCCACTGGCTGCCGAGAACAACCCGGGGCGGGAACTCGGTCCGACACCGGTCGGTGGCGTGCAGGCAGCGGGGATGGAAGGGACAGCCGGGCGGCGGATCGATAAGGTTTGGCGGTTCGCCGGACAGGTTGGCCAGGACCCGCTTCTCGCCGGTGATGCTGGGGAATGAGCCCATGAGCGCTGCCGTATAGGGATGCAGGGGAGCGCGGAAAACGTCGGCGGTGTCCCCGTATTCGACCAGGCGGCCGGCGTACATCACGCCAATACGGTCGGTGACTTCGGCGACGACAGCGATGTCGTGGCTGATGTAAATGATGGCCATGCTGAGTTGCTGCTGGATGCCCTTGAGTTCCCGAAGTATCCGGTCCTGGACGATGACGTCGAGGGCGGTGGTGGGTTCGTCGGCGATGATTACCGCGGGGTCGCAGGAGAGGGCCATGGCGATAACGGCGCGCTGGCGCATGCCGCCGCTGAACTCGTGAGGATAGCGCTCCATCAGGGCGGGATCGAGGCCCACCATGCGAAAGAGTCGGGCAACGCGTTCCCTGGCGTCGGACTGGGTACCCTCGACGCCGTGAGTCTCGATAGCCTCCACCACCTGCTGGCCTACCCGGTAGACCGGATCGAGGGCGTTCATGGCCGCCTGGAAGACCATGGCAATGCGGCTCCAGCGGTATTCGCGTATCTCCTCCTCGGGCAGGGCCATAATGTCCTGGCCGTCGAGGATGACCTGACCACCTCGCAGGACGGCGTTGTCGGGCAGAAGGCGCATGAGACAGTTGGCAACGGACGTCTTGCCGCATCCCGATTCGCCTACCAGTCCCAGGGATTGGCCTTGCGCCAGTTCGAAGCTGAAGTCCTCTACGGCCTTTACCTCTCCGGCGCGGGTGAGGTAGCCGAGGGACAGGTCGACTACTTTTAGTACTGGTGCGGTAGTAGTGTTTTGCATGGTTGTAGTTGCACGTATTTGGAAGGCTGCCCTTACCCCCGGTCGCGTTCCCTCAGGGAGAGGGGAGATGTCGGGAATGGTCTGGCCTTCCCCCGGAGAGCGGCGTCTGCGACAGGTTCCGGGTGTGCGAGTAATACCCTCAGTGACCATCTCCAGGTTGTATCGCGTCTTTTCTTTTCCGGTAGCACACGGCGAGGGACGCTTCGACAGGCCAGGACGAGTGGGGTGTTCACCCCCATTCTAACCTTCCTTCACCGGGGGCTGACCGGGGTATGTGTTCAGGTTATTCAGGTATAGATTTGGTTATCATAAACCCCCGCCGAGGCGGGTTGGAATGGGGGTGACATCAAGATAGTTCGAAGGGGATCACCCCCACCCTAACCCTCCCCCATCGAGGGGGAGGGGATTCTACGTACCCCCTTCGAGACCATCGAGGGGGAAGGCATTTTACGTACCCCTGTCGGCTCACCAACAGGGAAGGAAGTTCCCGGTGCATTGCTAGTCATGGCGGCGGCGCAGCCGGGGATTGACCACCTCGTCCAGGGCGCGTCCGCCGAGGTAGAAGGCGCTGCAGAGCAGGGTAATGGATGCGCCTGCGGGGACTACCAGCCACCAGTAGCGGGTGCCGCCCATCAGGTAGCCGCCGGTGTTGGCCGTGTGAATCATTATTCCCCAGCTCATCCGCAAGTCCAGAAGGCCGAGGAAGGACAGGACCGCCTCGGCGAAGATGGCGCTGGTAACGGTGAACATCATGTAGAGCAGGGACAGGGGCAACAGGTTAGGGATTATGTGAACGAAGATGATGTGAATGTGGCCGCCACCGGCAACCCGGGCTGCTTCGATGTAAGGCTTGACCTTGATGCTCAGAGCCTGGGACTTAAGGATTATGGCAGTACCGCCGAAACCACCCAGGATGCCGATGACCAGGGCCAGGTAGAACAGGTTCAGCTTGAACAGGGCGCTCAAAACGATGAGCAGGGAAATGCCGGGAAGGGCGATAATCAGGTCGGCCAAGCGCATGAAGAAGACGTCTACCAGGCCACCGTAGTAAGCGGAGACGGCGCCGACGGTGGTGGCAATTGCCACGGTTACCAAGGCGGCCGTAATTCCCAAAACGAACTCGGAACGGGTGCTCCAGAGCAACTGGCTCAGGACATCGCGGCCCAGGGGGTCGGTACCCAGAGGATGGCGCCAAGAGGGAGGAGCGGGCTGCTCCAGCTGGTCGAAAGCGTATCCGGTTACAGGGTCATAAGTGTCGGTATCCCAGATAGTGAGCATAAGGATGGGGTGGGCCACGGCCATAACGGCGAAGAGGGCGATGATAACCAGCGACAGGACGCCAATGCGACTCTCCATGAATATGGACCAGCCGGTGCGAAAGGAGTGCCAGGCAAGGCGGGTACGGGCCAGCAAGAGGCGCAGGCGACTGTGACCAACCTCCATGACCGGCGGTTCCGAAGCAGGTCCCGGCAAGAGCGGGTTATTGGTTGGCGTAATCACTGGTAACGTATCCTGGGGTCGAGATAGACGTAGAGAACATCAACGATGACGTGGGCGAGCAAAGAGAAAAGGCCAATAAAGACCATGGCCCCCATGACCAGAGGAAGGTCTTCGGACCGCACGGCCTGCAGCAGGGTGAGGCCGGTGCCAGGCCAGGAGAAGACTCCTTCGATGATGACGCTGCCGTCGATGGCGAAGATGAGGCTGTAGACCAGGCTGGTGACCACGGGCAGCAAAGCATTGCGGGCGGCGTGGCGGTCGCGGACCAATTTTTCTGGCAGTCCCTTGGCCCGGGCGGCCATCACGTAGTCCTCGCGCACCGTTTCCAGCATGCTGTTGCGGGTAAGGAGCATGGTTCCGGCGAAGGAGATCAAAGTCAGGGTTACAATGGGGAGGATCATGTGATGCAGAATGTCCAGGGCCAGCCCGCCAATGCCGGAAAGAGACCATATCAGCAAGGCAACGACCAGAGCCACCGCGATAAGGGGGCCCGCCCATTTGACCAGGCCGATGCGGCCGGTCTTCCTGAGTAAGTAGAGGGCCAGGAACGCGAAGGCGGTAATGAGAAAGGCGGTCAGCAGCATCTGGCTGAAGACAAAGTTGGCGGAAACTTCGGCGTGACGCCAAACCAGGGGGTCAAGGAACTTGCCGACAGGCAGCCAGCCAAGGCGGAAGGCAAAAATCCAGATCATCATGAGGGCGAAGGCCGGGGTGAAGACGGTGAAGAGGGTGGCGCCGGAGATGGTGGCAGTGTATTCCAGGAAGCCGCCTCGGCGCCAGGCTATGGCCTTGCCCAGCAGGAAGCCAATGTAAAAGGACAGTACGGTGGCGGTAAGGAAGAGTACGGCGGTGCGGGGCACCCGCTCAATCAGGACCTCCATCACCGGCCGGGGGAAATGGCCAAAGGAGACGCCAAAGTTGCCGGTTACGGTGTTCTTCAGGTGGATTAGATACTGCTGCCACAGGGGTTTGTCGAGGCCGAAGGAGGCCCGCATCTGTTCCTTGACCTCCGGAGGCATATCGGGATCGAGGGCGTAGAAGGTGGCGTAATCGCCGGGTTGGGCCTGCACCAGGAAGAAGGCGAAGGTAATTATCAGAAAGAGGGTTATGACCAATTGTCCCGCGCGGCGGACCAGGTAACCGGTCATGTGGGGGCAAACTCCTGTGGTTGGAAGACAGATTGTTGGTGGGGAGAAAATCACCCCCACCCTGACCCTCCGCCATCAAGGGGGAGGGGACTTTATTTCAATCTTCAGCAAGCCTTGGTAAAAGGGCTTTCGGATGGCTTCCTATCAAGTTGCTGGATTGTCGGGTTACTTGAAGCTGACCAGGGAGGGCATACCGGCTACATTCTGCAGGCCGCCGAGGTTTTGGGTGTAGGGGAATTCGATGCGGTCGCTGCGGTAGGTCTCCACGATGGGGGTGGTGAACAGTGTTACGTAAGGCAGGTCGTCGGCCAGGAAGGCCTGCATGCGAAAGACCTGGTCCCGGGCGCTTTCCAGGTCGGTCTCGGCCACGAGGTCGTCGGCCAACCGGTCGAACTCGGGGTTGTCGTAACCTCCGGCGTTGTATCCTTCCAACTCCGAGTACCGGCTGTGGAAGAAGACCTCAAGATAGTCCGGGTAAAGGCTCAGGCCCCAGCCCAGTATCCACATGTCGAAGTCCTGCTGATTGAATACTTTCTCGACGATGAGGTTAAAGCCGGTGAGGTCGGCGCGCACGGGAATGCCCACCTCGTTAAGCCACCGCTCGATCCAGATGGCGAAGGTAGAACGGAGGGGGTCGTAGCCCGGGCTGGGGGCCAGCACCGTCATCTCCGGAATGGGTTCTCCGTTAGGCATTCGCAGTCCCTCGCCCTCCTGTTCCACGAACCGGCCGTCTTCACTGACCCGGGGCTCCACCTCCCAGGTGAAACCAGCTTCTTTGAGAAGTTCCACGGCCTGGGCCACGCGTTCGGCGCGGGTCAGGCCCCTGCCAATCTGGGGCACGTCGGAGTTGTACCAGGCTGCATTGCCGGTGGGGACCATGGCGTAGACGGGGATGGCGACGCCCTGGAGGACGGTCTGGGTGAGAAACTCCTTGTCGATAAGGGTGGCCACGGCCTGGCGAAAAGCCTTGTCGTTCATAGGTTCGCGGCGGAAGTTGAAGCCGAGGTAACGGACGCCGTCGGAGGAGTTTTCGATGGTGGTGAGGCCCTCGGCGCCTTCAAGCTGTTCCTGGAGACCCTTGGACAAGCCGAGGGGGTTGAGCATGAAGTCTATATCGCCCTTCTTGAGCGCCAGCACCGTCGCGTCCTGGCTGCCGTAGACGGAGTATATGGAACTACTGGCATTGGGACCCTCGGTAGTCTGGAGGGCCACTTCGCCGGAAGGGTCACCGAAGGCGGAGAATTCGAAAACACCGGGCTTACTTTCGACGTAAGCGCCGTTATCGTATTGGGTGGAGACGCTGCCCCGGAAGAAATAGTCGTCGTTGCGTGACTTTTCGGCGAAGGCTCCCCTCTCCCACTTGTCGAACCCGAAGGGGCCACCGGTGGGCTCGCCTTCGGGGACGTGGGCATACAGGACCTTTTGCTGCTCGGGTATTTCACCGGCCTGCTTCGCCTCGGCCACCACCGGCCCCCAGTATGCGCTGGAGAATATGGGCATAAAGGCCAGCCCAAATTGCCAGCGGGCGAGGCCGGGCTTCTTCTGGAAATATATCTTCAGGCGATAGGGGTCCAGAGCCTCGGAATGGTGGTAGTACTCGGGGTCTACAATACCGGGCCAGTAGCCGGTGAGCATAAGCTCGTTGACGGTATTGGCGGTGAATGCGAAGTCCTCGGCGGTTATTTCGTTGCCGTCGCTCCACATAACGCCCTGCTTGATAGGCACCTCAGTGGCCCACAAGGTCTGCCCGTCAACGGTTTCCTCGGTCAGCGCGGTGGGAAAGTCAGACGCAAGGGATGGAACCCAGTCGAAGGTCTGGCTGGTGTAGCTATAGAGAGAGGGTTTGCTGCCGCTCAACACATAAAGATTCCAGATGGTGCCATCGGGGCCCAGGTAGGCCCAATAGTTGGTGGTGGTAAGGTCCTCAGAGATGCCGATTTTGTAGATACGCTCCACATCGTCAACCATTGCCTCTGCCGTGGGTGGAGGAGGCGGCGGCGCCTGGGTGGGAGTCGGTTGCGCGGATGCGGTTCCCGCGGCGGGCTGGGTCTGGGGCTGACGGGGAAGTTCGGCCTGGGGAGCATTGGGATTGGGGGTGGGAGTAGCAACGACCTCCACCATTACCTGTCTCTCCACCTCAACGGGGACCTCCCGTTCGACCTCAACGGTCACTTCCCTTTCCACCTCAACAGGTACTTCCTTGACCACTTCCACCTGCCTGGTGCAGGCGAGAAGAAGGACAAGCAAGGTAAGCAGGGTCAATGTCGACAACAAACGTGGGAACAGTCGCATCAGAAATACCCCCAAGGGCTGCAGATAAATGGGAACCGGTTGGCGACTTCGGGGAGTGAGTAGAATGATGGCGCTTCCCGCCGGCGGTAGGGCACTCCAGCCATGCCATCGCCAAATCAACCCGGCGTGTCAGGTCGAGAACAGCTGTCGCCGCGAAAGGATCAAATTGAGAGCAGGTACAACAATATTAACAATGGGGGTAGTTATTGTCTAGCCAGGTATGAGTAAAGGCGGAAGATTTGGTGATATCTTCATATTCCTTGTAAGGGGGTAGGCGGGGCATTTGCAATGGAAGGCGGGCAGTAGCCCAGGTCGAAAGGCTATAACTCCAGACCAGGGGCGGTGGAGGCCTGGCAGGCAGGTCTTGCTTCAAGTTTTGAACTAGCGACGCCGGTTTCACCCAGCTGGGCCGGAGAAGCCAAAGCAGTACATGAGTCAAGTCATCCGGCAACCACGGGCCCAGAACGACGGAGGCGAGTTGCCTTCCAGAGGCGCCAGAGACGTATGGCTTCCAGGACCGCCAGAGGGACGAAGAAAATGAGGGCGGGCATTGGCCCATGTACAACCGTCCAATGAACCAATACCAGCACCGCTACGACGTAAGCAGCCCTTTGTAGGCCCTTCCACTTCCGGCCCAGCAACCGCATGGAAACCTGGTTTGAGGTGAGGCCGAGGGGGACAATGATAAAGAAAAAGAGCCAGCCCAGTATTATCTCGAATTGTCCCAGTTCCCGTATAAACTCGGCAGTGGATTCGAGGGCCACCAAGTAGAGGGCCATGTGCACCGTAGCATAGCTGAAACAGGCCACGCCGAAGTAGCGGCGCCGGGCCAGCAGCCACCGGATGAATGTGGAGTTGCGAAGCTGGTAGATTGGGGTCATCAAGAGGGCCAGGGACAGGGCTATGGCGGCAAAGGTGCCAGCAGGTTCTCGAATTTCGCGGGCTTGCTGCTCGCTGAGGCCCGAGCCGTCTGAGATGCCAGTGAGGAGCTGGATAAGCAGGGGAATGGAGGGCAGGGCCAGGGTGGCCCAGATGAAGTAACGGGAGCCAAGAAGAGCCTTGAAATGATCCAATGTTTCCGCCTTGATGGATTACGCCTGAGGTATGGGGTTCTTTCAGGACAGGGCAGCCCGGCAAGATTACGGCTTGCCGCTCAGGGGCGCCGATGATTGTAGCCAAAGGTTAGAGGGCAATGTTGAAGAAAATGTGGGGGATTGAATGAGGTATGGTAAAGGATAGATGGTTGCGGCCAACGCAAACACTATTCTGCTTGAACCTAAATCCGAATAAACCTTTTCTGGAGTATGGACACCTCGCCCAATAATCTAACAGGCGACCGACACGGGGTTACAGGTAGGGATTTGATCCGCTTAGGGTGGCCTGGAGCGCATGAGTTCCTGCCAGGTTATAGGGGAATGGGAAGCGGCTGCCCTGGCTGAATAAGGACGTCGACAGCATGAGCAAACGGGCCGGTGGAATTACCACCGGCCCTGGTTGCCTGAGTAGGTTGGAAGATGGGGACTAGATGTAGTCCTCTTCCTCCATCATGCCCATGTTGTCGCGGCTCTGAGACAGACCACGGGCGACCTCGGCACGGAACTCCTCGATCATTTCGTCGGTGATGTTCCCGCCGTTGGCCACGGCCTTTTCCTTGAACTGAGAGAAGGCCCATTCTTCGGTGTCGCCCTGAGGCATTTCGAAGAAACCGGCATCGAAGACCGGCATTTCGCCGGGGCCGAAGTAGCCCTTGCCTTCCAGGGTGTAACCTTCGAGGTCGTGGGTGCCCTTGCCCAGTACCTGGCCGGTCTCGGCATAGTGGTCCATGACGTTCTTCAGGCCGTACTTCTGGATGGGGCAGACCTTCATGCAGATGCCGCAGCCCAGGTAGCGGGCCATGACGGGGCGGCAGCGCTTGAAGTAGAGCTTGTTCTTCTCAATTCCCCGCCACCAGATCTTGTCGCGCATGAGGGCGCGGCCGGGGCAGCGGTTCACGCAGACCTGACACACCTGGCAGAAGGCGTGGATGCCGTAGTCTACGGGAGAGTCATAAGTGATGTTGGCATCGGTGGTAATCATCATAATGCGGCAGCGGGAGCCGACATGGGGAGTCAGCAGGTAGCCGCATGCACCCAGCTGGCCAAGACCGGCGGCGACGAACATGGGAATGTAGGGGCCGGTGTTGTCGTTGGGGCTGTGAACCTGGGCACGATAGCCAAGGCTGCGGATGAAGTTACCCAGTTCCAGACCGGCGGCGCCTTCGGTCCGATAGGTGCTGGAGTGCACAATCTCGGCGTCAACGCTGGGGATAGTCTGGGTGGGCTCGAAGTCCTGCTCGAAGGCCAGACAGATGACGTGGGGGAACTTCACCCAGTCCTTCTTGCTCTGGTAAGTGTAGTGGCTGTCATAGGCGGTGAAGCCGACTTCCACATAACCCAGCTGGCGGGCCTTGGCCTTAATCGCTTCGCTGACGTCTTCGCCGGTGGGCTCAGCAGTGGGCTCCTGTTCGCCGGTGAGGCGGGCGCCCATGATCAGGGAGCGATTGAGCTTGTCGTGTTCCTTGCGGATTTCACGCATTTCAACGTGCTGGTCGCGAATGGCGTTGGCCCAGTCGCGGGAAGCGCGCTCGGTGATGTTCATGGTCTCCACGGGATATTCCCGGGCGTACCAGTCTACTTCGCGCTGAATCTTGGGAATACCAGGAACGGTCTCCAATTCTTCGGGAACGGGAATGGTTACCGGAGAATCGCCGACGTTCTTGCCGGGTCGAACAACCTCATGTCCGATTTTGAGCATAGCTTCTCCTCCCTTTGAAACTCTTGAACCTAGGGTAAGGTCTTGTCGGTAAAGATAAAGGTTGTGATTTTATTTGTCAATAGTATGGGTGAACCGATTTTATATTCCTTTTTACGATAATGAAAAGCAACCGCAGATATGATTTGTAATTGTAGGTTTTTTGAACTTCACATGAATGGGCAGGAAAGACAGGATGATGTTCACAAGCGCCGGGCATACTTGCCTCCCCCTTTTCCAACGATGCTTGTGTGAACCCGGCAGCTTGCAATTTCTACGGCCAGCGGAAGGCAGCCTGGGCGGCTTTGCCGAATGCCCATTCGCGTTCACCCTGGTTCCTGAAGCATGGATATTCCTTGAGGGCTTCCAGGGAGTTGCGGTAGCCTTCCCGGCCTCCCACAGGAGGGAAGTCACTGCCCCACATCATGCGCTCCGGGCCAAAGGCCTCGTGGGCCATATCTACCAGGGGCGGCACGTCCTCGAACATGAAGTGGGGAGCAAGGGGGCGAGGACGGACGCAAAACTCTCCCAGGCCTCCAAACTTGATGAAGGTGTTGGGTAAGCGGGACAGGGTCAGGGCTTCCTTATAATCGTCGTAGGGCGGCGTAACAGACTCCGGACTCTGAGGCCGGTATGCCCCGGCAAGGTGCTCGAGGATTACAGGCAAGTCGGGAAACTGTTCCACTATAGCCCGGAACCCCGGATCCGCAGCCTGGGCCGCGCTGCGGGCGTAACAGCTTACCGGAAGCCTCAGTTCGGCGGCCTTGCGCCAGATGGCCAGTGGATCGGGTTCAGGTGAGCGCTCGTAAGGGTGAAGTCGCACGGCGATGACTTCCTCGTGGCGGGCTAATTGCTCGAGAGTAGCCGGGGCATTGGGGTCGGCCACGTCAACCCATAAGACGGCGCCAAAGCGGCCGGGGAAACGCTTGACGCACTCCAGCAGGTAGTCGTTATGGTAGTTGCCCGCATGCTGGATCAGTGCAGTCTTCTGAACGCCATTGACGTTCATCTGGTGAAGAATGGTCTCCACCGGTTCGAACCAGTTGACTCCGGCGTGGGAGTGGGTGTCGATGATCATCATGGGGAAAACCCTCCGTTAATTACCTCTTGGAAGTTATACCAATTGAGTTGTCGGGTATTTGGGACAAGGGAAACTTCCACGCATGGAACCTCGTCCTCATCTTAACCCTCCCCCATCAAGGAGGAAGGAATCCCCGGTCCGCAACCTGACTGTTCTGACTAGACTTCCTTCAAGAACAGGTGACGGGCGTTGCCGCAGCAGATAAGGTCTACCTGGTCGGAAGTGAAGCCCGCCTCTTCGATGTTGGCGGCGATCGGCGAGCGGGACCCGGCGAAAACGTAGTCGGAGCCCAAGAGGAGGTGGTCGGTTCCGGCGACGTCGTGCATCATGCGCACAGCCGCGGCGGAAACGTTTACGTTGTCATAGTACAAGAGGGGAAGGTAGTCGGACGGCTTGTCCCGCTCCAATTCCACGGGGCGACCATTTCCTCCCAGATAGCCGCTGTCGATGCGGGCGGCCTGGTAAGGGAGATAGCCGCCGCCGTGAACCAGCATCATCTTCAAGTTGGGGTGCCGGTCAAACAGACCACCCAGGATGAGCTTGGCGGTGGTGATGGTGGTGTCCAGGGTACGGCCCAGGGAGAAGGCCAGGTAGGACGGGCGAATGCCGGCGCCGAAGCCGTGGGTGGGCGGGTGCATTACGATGGGAACGTCCAGGGCTTCAGCAGCGTCCCAAAACGGTTCGAAGGTTTCTTTGGCCAGGTCCTGATCCACCGGGTCGGCGGCGAGCATTACTCCCAGCATTCCAAGTTCTTTGACGGCATATTCCAGTTCCCTGGCCGCGAGGGCGCCGTCCTGCACGGGGACGGTGGCCAGGGCGGCGAACCGGTGGGGCTCGGCTTTCACCACCTGGGCCAGGTGCTCGTTGAAGATACGGGCCCAAGTGGCGGCGTTATCTGCGGAAAGCGTGTAGCCCTGGATGTCCAGCCAAGAACCGAGAATCTGCAGGGAAAGGCCCTGCTGTTCCATCCATTCCAGCCTGCGGTCAAGGCGGGCCAAGCCGCCGACGGGCCTGAGGTGGACCAGGCCATCGAACTGGAGGGCCGGACCCTGGTCGGTGTCCTCAACGGTGACACCCAGAGTGGCGCCGGACTTGCGGGCTTCTTCAATGAGATCGGGCGGGACGATGTGAGCGTGGGAATCGATGCGGGAGGGATGGTTTTCCGTCATAAGCGCGCTCCGATTACTACCCTGATGTTGTGGGAGGGATACTATACCAAAAACCCCGGCCTACGAGGGCCGGGGCATTTATTGCGTGCCGGGTAGTGAAGCGGGGAAAGGCTTACAGGACTTTGTCCAGCGCTATCAGCGTTCCAATTGCGGCTATGCCTAGGGCAAGGATGGTGTAGAACAGGCGGTCGATACGGCCATTCAGGGCGTCGAACCGGGCATTGTTCGCCTGTTCTATGACATCCAGCCGGGCCATTATCTGCCGCTGGCCTTCCTGGACTGCCGTTACCTGGACTTCAACAACAGCAAGCCGGGTATCAATTGCCGCATTCTCGTCGGGTGTGGTGGTCATCCAGAGGACCCCTACTGATTGATGAAGCAAGGTTATTGAAGAAGCCCAGCCTAGTCAATGGCTCGGCTTCCTATGTATTAGGCTGTCAAAAGAAGGATCAAGCTTCCTCGTATCCCGTTACACGAAACCCCGGAACCGAATCAGCCCGGAGTCGAGATTCCCGACGGTGCGGGAGCAACCAGTTGGCCCAGTCCACCCATGTGACGAATCCGTACTATTGCCAAGATTTATTACAGGGCGGCCCCTTCGTAACGGAGCAGTTCAACAAATCCGTCGTCGTCGTCGGACCAGGCGAAAAGGGCCGCTTCGACCACTCGACGTTCGTCGATGCCCACCACCAGTTGCTGTACCGGGTAGGCGGGACCGTCGGCCCAGGGGCTGGCGGCCACCTGGCGGTCGGTGGGAGAAAAGTAGGCCTGGCCGTTGGGATGGGAGTGGTAGATGGCCAACGGCGGGTGATCTCCATCCAGGGTGCGGTTGAGTTCCAATAGATCGGCGGCGCTGAAGACGTAGGCCCGTTCAGCTGTGCGGTCAGCAACTGTAGGATGGTTGCCGGAATCCTGGTCGTTGACGCAGGGATGGATATCAGTGGCAACGTTGCCGATTCGGGGGCCGGCAAGCCAGCCACAGCATTCATTGGGGAAGCTGGCGCGGGCTTGGCGGTATATGGATTCCAACAAGGACCGTTCGATGGCTACAGGCTGGATGGAAGGATGTTCTCCAGGCTCAGGGGGCATGGTACCTCCGGTTTTCGTTGCGGACATCTCGGGTGGAATCGATAGGAGCGGCAATGGGACACTGAAGTTTATGAAAATTTATTTATAAATCATAGCAAACCTATAATAACTTCAATATAATTAAGAATCATAACCGTCTCGTAACTCCAAATAAGCTGCCAATGTGAATCTTGGAAAGGGATTTGGACGTAACAATCGACGGTGAGAATCACGCAAACCCGAAAAGGGAAAGGAAAGATGCGGTTATGAAAAACAATGCCAGGTTCTTCTTCAAATCTTGCGTAAAGTGCGGGGGTGACATGGTCCAGGACCGGGACTTTGACGGGTACTTCCGCAAGTGTTTGCAGTGCGGCCGCATCATTGACCTGGGCGCCACCCTTGAGCCATTGTCAGAAACCGCGGAAAGGAAGCTGGCCGCCTAGTGGTTTCTTCGGGCAGGTTCAAACCCTCCTCCAGACGAAGTGATAGCCCCTGGTGTGGGCCTGAACGCAAGGACCGGCCGGCTGTCAAATCAGCCGGCCGGTCTTTTACCAGGCCTCTAACCGGGGCTGACCCTGGCGCCGCCGGTGTTCTTGCGGTGCTCGGCATAGGCAAAGACCGACCGCTCCTGGTCGGGTGTCTGGATGGAACCGGGGCGGAGTTCGCGAATGAGGTTGACAGCCGCCTGAGGCTCGTAGCCCATATAGACCATATATGCCGCCAGAACGGTACCCGTGCGGCCGATTCCGGCGTGGCAGGTTACGACCACGGGACGTTCCCAGTTTTCGATCTGGTCCTCAATCCAGCGACACATCCGGTCAATTTGCTCAAGGGTGGGTGCGGAGAAGTCGGGCACAGGCTCGAACATGTCGTACAAATTCCAGAGTTCGGCGGAAATGGTGCTTTCCTCCATCCTCAGGACAGCCCCTACGTCCTGTTGTTGGAAGAATATCAGGTCGCGGCGACTGGTGGGGCCCATGGCGCCGGCCAGGTAACCCTCCAGGACCCAGCTGAAGTTCAAGTGTGCCAACAGAAAACTCCGTGCTTTGACAGGTGATGTGTCTGGCGCCAATTATACTGCCTGGCCATTGGCAAGCCAACAATTGCGAGCAGGGGCAATAGTTCCGGCAATGGGGGAAAGCCCTTACCCCCGACCTCGGGCATGGCTAATCCACGAAGGGCACGAATAACCATGAAGCAGCTGTGGGAGGTCTGAATGGTCCCCTCCCCCATCAGAGGGGGAGGGGTTTATTCAGAGATTCGCTAATAGCGGAGAAGTGTGGTTGGAACCAGCTTTTGTCCCAGTGGGTCCACTGCAAGCCTGGCCTGCTCCAAGGTAACAACACCCAGCAAGGCAGGCTCTCCTTCATCGGCAAAGATGACCGGTGTGTGGAATTGCCTGCCTTCCAGCCTGATAGAAGTTTCACCTACGTCCACCGGAACTTCCCTGCCATCGGCTAAAACTGAGGGCGCTGAGTCGTCAACTGCTACTCCCAGCCGTTCCAGTAAGGTTCTGGGGACCGCCGTGTAGCTTGAACCTGTATCGACAGTTACCTCCAGGTCCTCGAAGGTAGTTCCGCCGGGAATTCCAACCTGAATTGTAATGTTAAGTATTCCCATTACCACCCTTCCTGTCGTTCCCATAACGGCGGAACGGACTTTGGGCAGACCCCTATGGCTATTCTTCGGGTGGGGGCCACTGGGTGCCGCCTTCGGAGGGACGCTGGCCAGGGGCCATTTGGAGGCCTTCCGCCACTACTTGCTGGAATTCGCGGAGGATAACGTCTCCCCAGTCCTTTGCCTTGCCGACGCGAAAGGCGGTGCGCTTGCCCCGGGTGGCGGCGCGGACCTCATCGCCGGTGGCGCCGTCGGAGGCGACTTCCTGGGCTATGGCGTCGTCCATAGCGTCGATCTGAGGAACCAGGGAACGGGCGGTTTCGATGAAGCGGGAAATCTCGCCCATCTCAGCGTCGAAGGTAACGAATACGGGAACGGTGCCAGCCCGGTTTTCGGGAAGGAAGCTGTTGGTGATTTCCAGTTCGTCGTCGCGGCTGAAGACCTGGAGATTCAGCTTGTCGGTGGCGTCGGCCAGCTTCAAGATGGCCGGGGTGGTGCTCATGGCATCGCCACACCAGTCGGACGTGAAAACGGCCAGGTTCAGGGGTTCTTCAAGCCCTTCGAAGAAAGCCCTGGTGTCTTCGGGTACTTCGACACCATTATAAATGTCGATGAAGGGCTGCTTGTTGACCTTGATGTAATCGATGTATTCCTGGGTAGTCATTCCCTGTTCGAACTTATCCCGGGAAATAGCCATCATGGAACCTCCTTGTGTAAGGTCGCCTCTTTTCTAAGCTCTAATAGCCTGGCGTGCGCCACTCAAAGGCCAGGGTGGCGTAACGGACGAAGACCGCGCCGCCGGGGGCGCCGATGGGGCCGTTCATTGCCAGCAGGGCGATGGTGTGCTGGTCGCCGGGTTTGGGTTCGGCGTCCACCACCACCCGCTGGGGGACATTAAAGCCCTGGACTGCGCCCCGGTCGCGGTTGCAGTCGCCGTCAATCCAGAGTTCACCGTAGTCGTCGATGCAAGTCTCGAAGATACAGCGGGCGCCGGCGATGTCGCGACCCTCGACCTGTTCAGGCAGGGTTACCTTGATGCGGTACCAGGCGAAGGTGACTCCGCGAGACCGCCACTCGGCCAGGTCTTCGCAGATGTCCCAGCCCGAGTCGTCGTAGTCGACCAGGCGGGCGGGGCTGCCTTCCAGCTGGGACACCAAGCCCTCGTTGGGTTCGCTGGGCACCAGGCCTGGTGCCCAGCGCCACACGCCGTTGACTGCTTGCAGGTCGGCCGGGTTCTGAAGGTTAAGTGTTCCTCTGGGCATGGACTATTCCTCCAATTTCGAAAGTTAAGGGTCTTGATGGGGATTCAATCAATTGGCAGGGAATTTTGACCTCTTCAGGGCACAACCCACCCTCATCCTGACTGTACCTGCCAACGGGGACGCTCTTGTGTTATTCAAACACCCGTTATTCTGATTCCGGAGTGTGCTTTATAAATGCGGTTTATGTTAACCAATAGGGGGGTTATCTGCTCCACGTATTTGGCGTTTAGCAGACCGCCGCCGTCCACGGGACGCAGGTCGGGTATCTTTTGCGTGAGGGTCATGACAAGGGACTTGGCATCGGGGTCGTCGGCGCAGATGACAACGTCGCCTACCATATTATGATGAGGTTCCTGGAGTTCCTCGGCACTGACGTTCTGGAAGGCGGCGACTACGTGAGAATCGGGAAGTAGAGACTGAGCCTCTTCGGCAGCGGAACCGGCATCTACCGGGACGGCGATGGCGCCCTTGCCGCGTTCAAAGCGCATTGGGGCGATTACGTTGACCACCACCTTACCGGACAGGGGAGCGCCCAACTGCTCTAGCATGGGACGCTGGGCCTCGTAGGGGACGGTGAGAAAGGCGGCGTCGGAGCGCTGGGCAGCGTCGACGTTGTCGGCCCCATCGATACTACCGTGACCCGCTGAGTCCTGGATTATGGCGGCCAGTTCCTCTGCAGCTGCACCGGCACGCTGGGCGTCGCGGGACCCGATAACCACGTTCTCTCCGGCCAGGGCCAGGCGCAGGGCCAGTCCCTTACCCTCGGGTCCGGTGCCTCCCAGGAATGCCAGCATAGTCCAGTTCCTCCCATGGGTGTCGCCCCTAATATAACACAAGGCGGAGGAGTTTCCGGGGCACGACCGCAATATCGCCACAGGATAATTGAGAGGCGCTAAATTGACGTTCAGCTACGGGTGAGCCTAGAATTGCGCTAATGTGGTGCAAGGGCCGGCTGATTAGTGGGAGAGTCCGGCATACGCTGACGCTCTAGAAGTTGTTTCAATAATCACTAGGTAGCCCGTTGGTTGGATGTGGAAGAGACTCCTGGAAGGGCGTCACCCCTATCCTGAACTTCTCCTATCCAGGGGGAAGGGATTTTGAAATGGCTTCCTGGGAACGCGCACATTGTTGATCCTTGCTTTCCTATCAACCGAGAGTTCTTCTGGATTCCGGCTTTTGCAGGAATGACGGTTGTTTCCAGGTTTCGGCGGCGGTAACGCCAAGGCGATGGCGGTAAGAGATGGATAGTACGCCCCTGAGGGTGTTGTTCCTCAGCCCCTACTTTCGGCCCTACCTGGGCGGAATAGAGCGGGCCATTGAGCGGCTGTCTTTCCAGCTGATGGAGTCGCCGGAAGTGGAAGCGGTGGGGGTGCTGACAACCAAGTATTCCTTTCCGCCCACGCCACACCCGGAGTGGTTGGACCGCGAGAGCACGTCGGAAGGAGTTTCCATCTTCCGGCTGACAGGATTTCCCCGCAAGTCTTTGCCCATATATTCAGTGCCGCTGGTGTGGTTTTCGCCGTGGCAGATTCGCCTGTACCTGGACGAGTTCAACCCTCACGTCATCCATTTCGTGGGAGATGGCTGGTTTTGGGGACACTTCTGGGCTTGGATGTGGCGCAAGGGAAGGGCACGGTTCGTCTTTACACCCTCGTACCACACACTGCCACCTTCGCGGGCGTGGCTCAAGCCTGTGAACCGGTTGCTGTGCCGGGGTGTGGACCGGGTCATCGCGCTGACCAGTCAGGAAGCGGCGCAAATTGGGCAGGACTACGGTGTGACCGATGAGAAGCTGGCCATCGTAGGCTGGGGTGCGTCGGCTATGGGCGAGGCTGCCGAAGGGGCCAAGACGCCGGAGGCCGGTATCGACGAGAGGGTGACCATTCTTTGCGTGGGACGGCTGAGCCGGCACAAGGGCCAAGCATGGCTGCTGGATGTTTACCGGCGGGCGAGGGGGAGTTTCCTGATGCCGACCCGGCTGGTATTGGTGGGGCGGGATGAGGATGCCGAGGCCGAACTACGGGCGCAGGCAAGGACGGCGGGACTGGAGGACGAGGTAGTTTTCACCGGAGAACTGGAGGACGAGGGACTGGCCAGGTGGTATGGAAAGTCAGACATTTTCGCCTTATTTTCCCAGTACGAGGCCTTCGGGCTGGTCTATTTTGAGGCTATGCTATGCGGTATGCCGGTACTGACCCATGAGGTGGGAGCCAACCGGGAGCTTCTGACCCACGGGGCGACGGTGGTCTCCCGGTTTGATATTGATGCAGCGGTGGCCGAGTTGGTGAGGATGGTGAACGAGCCTGAATACCGAAAGCGGCTGGGGGAGGAAGGGCGGGAGTACGCCTCTTCGGAGTTCACCTGGGAGGCGGTGGCGGAAAAATACCTGGCCTTGTACCGGGGCTGACGACAAAGGAGGCGCTGGGGTGGATAGGTCTGAACTGGAAGCGCAGGCAAGGCAAATCCTGCTGGGCAACCTGCGGCGGGGTGTGGCAGACTGGAACGGGAAGGAGTTCAGCTTCGTTGTGCCGTCCTTGACGGGCTACCCTTTCCAGTGGTTCTGGGACTCGTGCTTTCACGCCATTGCACTGACCCACCTGGACCTAGAGCAGGCCAGGGCGGAGTTGACGACCCTGCTGAGCGGCGCGCAGCCGGACGGGTTCATTCCTCACATCATCTTTTGGGAAATGGAGAAGCAGCCGGACTTCCTGAGCCGCAACATCGTGGGAATGACGTCGCCCTACTTCAGCGCCACCATTCAGCCGCCCATCGTCGCATACGCAGTGGAGCGGGTGTACCGGGCCACCGGGGACGAGGATTTCCTGAACGCGGCGTTGCCTGTCCTCACAGCCTATTACCGATGGCTGCGGCACAACCGGGACCCGGACGAGGACGGGCTGATTGCCGTGATTCAGCCGGAGGAAGCGGGCACGGACTGTTCGCCCAAGTACGACGATACGCTGGGGCTGGAGGAACTGAGCAACCAGGGTTTCATCGCCGCCCTCAGGAAGGTGTACGCCGCCTACGAACCGATGCGGGGAGATGACCGGCGCATTTTGGAGTCAGACGTCTTCCATTTTGAAGACGTGCTGGTCAATTCCATCTATGCCTTTGGAATGCGGTCGCTGGCAAGGCTGCTGGGGGAAGCACCGGAAGCGGAAGAGTTCCGGCGGGAGGCGGACAGGACCCGAGACACCCTGGTGGAAAAGTGCTGGAACGAGGAGGCAGGGGCCTTTTTTGACCTTTGCGGCGTGGCGGAGCGGCAGGTGGAAACGGTTACGATAAGTTCGCTGATGCCCCTGGTGCTGGCCGACCTGCCCCACAATATAGTGGAGAGGCTGGTCAATGACTGGGTGTCAAATCCCGAGCACTTCTGGCTGCCATATCCACTGCCGTCGGTGCCGGCGTCCAATCCCAAGTTTATGCCGGGCAATCCGCGAGGGTTCATCTGGCGAGGACCCACCTGGGTGAACACCAACTGGTTTCTTTCACATTCTTTAAGGGGCCACGGCTACCCTGAACTGGCGGACACCATTGTGGCCAAGACGCACGAGGCGATTGAACTGTCGGGATTCCGGGAGTATTACAACCCATTTACGGGGGAGGGCCTTGGGGCAAGGAACTTCGGGTGGACAACGCTGGCGCTGGATTTTTAAAGCGAAGCCAGGGAGATTAGAAGCAAGAGGGAGACTGAATATACGGAATGAATTGGGGGCGGGAGAATCTCCCGCCCCCTGGCTGTGCTCCATTGAACCTGTAGGCTGCTAGTCCACTTCCGCCGAAGCCGGCTCGGCGTCTGGGACTGAGACTTCAGCCACGGCAACCACATCCGGGCCCGGTTCACTGTCCGGAGACGGCGGTGATTCCTCCGCAGATGGACGCTGGCGTCCCCGCCGCCGGGAAGGGCGCGGCGACTGCGCAGGAGCGGTCTCCGCTGCCTGGCTTTCCGTTGCCTGGGCGTCCTCAGCGTCGGCACCAGACGCCGCTTGTTCCACGGTCGGCGCCGTATCGTCGGCAACCTGGCGTTGGCGGCCACGGCGCTGGGAAGGACGTGCCGCTGCTGATGAGGTGGACTCTCCAGCTGGGGCCTCCTCGGTACTTGTTTCAGACGCAACCTGTCCCACTGCCTCAGATTCCTCTTCCGCAGCCTGGCGTTGGCGGCCCCGGCGGCGAGAGGGACGCGCCGCTGCTAAAGGAGTTGCCTCCTCGGGTGGGGCTTCCGCTGTGCCTGCTTCGGGCGTGACCTGGCCTACCGTCTGCGATTCCTCTTCCGCAGACTGGCTCTGGCGGCCCCGGCGCCGCGAGGGTCGGGCGGGCGGCGGGGGAGTAGTCTCCTCTGCCTCTGCCTCGACTTCGCTGGCGGGAACAGGCGACTCGTCAACTGTCTCCGTTACCAGAGAATGCTCCTCCGGGGGAGCTTCCGGCGCTTGGTCGAGTATGGCTTCCGGTTCGTGATCGATGGTGTCAGTGTCGGGCCCCCACTGGCTAACCAAGGCTTCCCGTACCAGGGGATGGGACCGATTGAGGTTAAAGGTACGGAATCGGCTGGTGCGGCCCGTTTCCTCGTTGCGCTCCTGGTGCCAGTCCCGGAGGAATATCTCCTTGTCGCCCAGTTCCCGGAGCAAGCGAGTAACGTAAGTACGGGAGTAGGTGCGTCCGCCCCAGCGGCTCGTGATCTCCGGGTGCTCTGCATCAAGGCCTTGCTGGAGAGCGCCGCAGACTTCGGCCAGGAGGAAATTGAAGGCCACGTGGGTAATGCCTTCCTGGTGTTCCAGCATATCGGCCATAATTACCAGATCGGTCAGCCGTCGACCGTCCTGACCATCGCCGGGACCCCTGGGAAGTTCCAGCTGGGACAAGGTTTCCTCAAGGGCTTTCACGAGTTGAGGAGACAGGGCCGGAGGCGCAACCTCGTCTGTAACATCCGATTCGGCGGCATCGCTCAAGGCTTCCGTTTCGGCAGGGAGTTCTACTGTTACGGAATCGGATTCGGACAAGGTTTCGGCGGCGGTAGCAAGGGTTTCCGATTCGACCGGTACGGACCGCTGTTCGGCGGCCTCCGTTGCTGCCGAAGCTACGCCGGACGCTACCCCATCGGCTTCAGCAACAGTTTCAGTTTCCGAGTCGGTTCCGGACTGGGACTGGTACTCGAGGACCACTTCCTCATCTGCAGCGACTGTCTCCACAGACCCCCGTTCGGAAGTGGATTCGGTGTGCGCTTCCACGGGGTCGGGCTCGTCGGCCATGATCACCCAGTCCACCAGGCCCACCGTAACCAGCTTTATGGTGCCTTCCTCCGCGGTGCGGAGCATCAGCTTCTTGAAGCCTGAGAAACCCAGTTTCTTCTCGTCGAATCCGGGCACGCGGCGCATAATGCGCTGCTTCAGGGAGGTAAGCAAGGGGGTGCGGCCGGCCTGCCGTTCGGAGCGAACAATTTCCTCGATCTGCCGCATCACGTCGGAAAGCTGCTGGCGGTTGCCGCCGTTGGCGCGGGAAGCTCGGTCGGCAGCAGCGGGGACGGGCTCCGGTTCGGGCTGGTGCTCGGGGTCAACGTCAATATCGTAGAGAATCAGCCCGTCCACCTGGTCGGCCAGGCGGCGAGATGTACTCCACGATACTCCAATGATAATCACCCGCTTTCCGATGGCCCGCAGGGAGTTGATGACGTGGATGAAGTCGGAGTCGCCCGAAACCAGTACGTAGGTGCCTATATTGGGGTAGGAATGGGCGCACTCGATGCAGTCCGCCGTCATTTTCACGTCCACGCTGTTCTTGACCCGCGTGGTCCTGGTGTTCATGGCGGAAGGGCTTCCCAAAGGAAGACGGGTGGGGACGTACACCGGCTCAATACCGGCGGCATACAGGGCGGGAGGGTCAATGATAAATTGGGTTGCCCCTCTTAGTTCAGGTGACCTGGTAACCCAGTCAGCATAGGCCTTGGCAACCACCACCCTCCCGTGGTTGGAAACCTCCTCCTTGAGGGCGCTGACGTTAGGCGTCCTGCTCCCCCCGGCCAGGCTGATCTTGAAGTTCTCCCAGTCAATAAAAAGGGCTACGTCATCTCCTGACGCGGGATAACCGTTTACGTTAATGATATGTTCACATCTCCTGTGAAGCCTGTGGGATGCCTAAATTGGAAGTTTAGTCTCCGGCGACAATTGCGTCAACAATTGGCCCGGCGGGTATTGGAAAGTTTGGGTGAACGCTCCCGCAGGCGGGAATGCGCCGAACGGGAAAAACACTGTTGGAGGATTTCAGCTCAACCGCCGTTGCTTCAAACTTCGGGGTATTCGGCTGCGCAGTAGTGACATCTTATACCCAACTTAGAGATTCTGCTGATTTTCTGGCCGAGATATCCGCTAGACTCCCTCTGCCTTTTGTGTTAAAACGGCCCCAAATTTCGGGATGGCGCCGCTTTGATTCAATTAGCGAAAACCCTTCTCATCGTAACGATACTCTATAACCTGGCAGAGGGCGTGGTCGCCATCTGGTCGGGCATGGTAGCTAGCAGCATTGCGCTGGTGGCATTCGGGGCGGACAGCTACCTGGAGGTTGCCGCAGCATCGCTGGTCTTATGGCGAGTGGGCATACAAGACGAGGAGTATGCCGAGCGGATAGAGGGTCGAGTTGTCAGGTTCATCGGGTGGACGTTCATCGTACTGTCGGCGGCCATCGTTTTCCAATCGGCGTGGGCTCTGGTGAACGGCGCCGGGGCCGAGGAATCGATGGTGGGAATATTGCTGGCAGTACTGTCTGTTACGGTGATGCCCCTCATTGCGTTCTGGAAGCTGCAGATTGCATCGAAAGGAAATCTCCAGTCCATAGCCATAGAGGCCAAGGAAACGATTGCCTGCTCCGCCCTGTCTGCAACGCTGCTGGTGGGGCTGGTGGCCAATGCCCTGGTGGGGTGGTGGTGGCTGGACGCGGTAACGGCGCTGCTGCTGGCGCCATGGCTGATACGGGAAGGGCTTGAAGGAATTCGGGGCGAGACGTGCCACGACGAGTTGCAGCTGTGTTCTTGCCGCCCATGCCTATATGGGTTGAAGACTTGCCGGGCGGCGTGCTGCGCTGGGTGATGCTTCTGAGGGGAGCGCGCGGACTTTAAGGGGTGTGTGGCGATCTTTTTGGTCCACCTCCAAATTTCTCGTCTTTCAGATTCTCAGGCTTGTCATGGCCAGGTCCCGGGTTCTTAGATACGCTGCCAAGCAGGCGAGAACCTGTGACCGCGTTGGAATTTCCCGTTTCCGACGGGGGAAGGCCTGGAGGCCTCCCCCAGGCAGTACCCGAACAGAGACCCGTTCGATGACGCTTTGAATGTGTGCGAACGATTCCTGCAGGTGCTATAATCGGTTGCCGTACGCCCAGCGTTAAGCGGGCATTTTGTGTGTAAATCGACACATAGATAACGAAATCGGCTGGCGCTGTGACCGGCCCTCTTTGAGGCACCAGGAGGAATTGTGAGGATCCAACCCCATAATCTGCGAACACCCGGGCCTACGCCCATCCCGGATGAAATCTACGAGGCAATGTCGGACCCGATGATCAACCACCGGGGCCCCGAGTTCTTTGAGTTGATAACCGAGTGTACCGCTATGCTGAAGCAGGTCTTCATGACGGACAATGACCTGTTCATCCTGACTTCGTCGGGGACAGGCGGGCTGGAAGCTTCGGTGGTAAATACCCTTTCTCCCGGCGACCGGGTGCTGGCGGCCAGCGCCGGCTCCTTCGGCGACCGCTTCGCCGATATGCTGGATGCTTACGGAGTAGATACCCAGCGGATTACTTTTGAATGGGGAGAGCCAATTGACCCGGAGGCTATCCGGCGGGCCCTGCGAGATGACCCGGAGTTCAAGGCCGTCATAGTTACCCATAACGAAACGTCCACAGGCGTAACCCACGACCTGCAGAGCATTTCCAGCGTGGTGAAGGGGGAGTTCGGCAAGCTGCTTATCGTTGACGCGGTCAGCAGCCTGGGGTGCGTGCCTTTGCCCGTCGACGGGTGGGACTGCGACGTGGTGGCCACCGGATCCCAGAAGGGCTTTATGATTCCCCCCGGGCTGGCTTTCATCAGCTTCAGCAACGAGGCCTGGGAGGCCCAGCAGTCGTCCACCCTGCCACGGTTCTATTTCGACCTGGAAGAGGCGAAGAAATACCTGGAGCGGAAGCAGACCCCCTGGACTCCCAACCTTTCGGCCATGTACGGCCTGCGAGTCGCTCTGGAGAACATCCTGGAAGAGGGGCTGGAGGGCGTCTTCGGCCGCCATGCCAGCATCGGCCAGTTCACGAGGGACGGGGTGCGAGCCCTGGGCCTGGAACTGCTGTGCGCTGACGAGGCCCGCGCTTCCAACACCGTTACCGCCATCAAAATGCCGGCGCATATCGACGGCGAGCAGATGATGGAACTGATGCGAACCGAGGAAAACGTGGTGCTGGCCGGCGGGCAGGGAAAGCTGACGGGCCACATTTTCCGCATCGGCCACCTAGGCTACGTCACGGAGGACCACATTCAGGAAGTGCTGGATGCTCTGGGCCGGGTGTTGCCCCGGGTGGGATTCTAAGGTTAAGAGTTGATAGCATCGCCGCAACCTGGGTTGCGGCGATGACTTTTGCCCGGCATTGCCGCATATTGCCAGGGCACATTACGAGAAGAGAGCCCAAACCCAGGGCTCACGATAGAACCTGAACTTCTCAAAGGGTTTCGCCTATGTCCATGTCCCAGTTGCAGCAGACGATGGCCACACTCCGGATGACCCTGGCGGAGTTGCAGAACAAAGAGCAGCAACTTGACGCCTTGATCAGCCAGTTCCGGACCCAGTTGCAGCGTCTGCCCAGGCAAGTGATCTACGGCCGGACGCCGCTGGACGTTTCCCTGTCGTCCATGGGAGAAATCGAGGAACGGCTGGCAGACACAGAGGCAACCAAGCGCCGCTTGTCGGCCATCAAGAAGACCGCTATGGAGGAACTGGCTGCCCTGGAATCGGTCAAGCAGGTGGACGAAGCAAAGCGGTCTCTGGCCAATTTGAAACGCAGCATGCGGATTGAAGGGGAGACCCTGGAAGGACTGGCGGAAGTCCGCCGGCTGGAATATTTCATCGCGGAACACAGCCGGCTGGCGGAACAGGTAATTACCTCGCGTTACCAGGAACGGCACGGGGGGTAGTTGACGGTCGTTAGGCCGTTGTCCACTCCGACCTATCCCGTGATGAGGGAAGGGATTGTCCCTATGTTCGGTGGTAATCGGCCTGCCATGATCTGACGACTGATCCAAGAGAACTCCTCCACGCAGACGAAGGCCTGCAACCGCAACAGGCCATAGAAAGACTCTACCCCCAGCCTCCCACTGGATTCCGGCTTTCGCCGGAATGACGGTACATCCCCAACCCTTCGCCGGAGTGTTGTTGAACTGCTAGATGGTCCCGTCCAGGCGGTTTATTACGAGGCCGGTGGGAAGCTTGGGGTAGAAGAAAGTGGATTTGGAAGGGAGCCGCTGACCCCCACCGACGATGCTTTCGAAGGCGTCCATGGGGAAGGGCTTTAGCAGGAAAGCCAACTGCTGAGTCCCGTCGTTGACCATGCCCGCAGTCCGTCCCGCGTCGTGGCTGTAGTCCACATGACGGGACAGGGCATCGTCGCCAAGCGAGGGTTTGATTACCCGCTCGTCCAGCACCCAGGCCTCGGAAACGGCCAGTTCGCCCCATTGCTTCCAGTCAATGCCGTCGCGCAGGGTCAGCAACCTGGCCTGGCCCGGTTCAGGGCCAACCAGCCCCACCACGTGGCTTCCCTGTCCCTCTTCAATCACCATCCGGCCCAAGCCCTCGCCGCCACTGCACTGGGAGAGGTCAACCACGCGGGCATCGAACAGTTCCAGCAGACTGGCTTCAAGTTCTTCCAACTGCGCCGCCGAGAGGCCGCCCATGACCTTGTGGTAGGGGAGAAGCTGAAGGCCCGCATCGTCGAACTCGGTCAGGGACATCATCACGTAGTTGAAAGCAGCATCGGCCGAGGATTGGGGCTGGGATCTGCGATACCTTAGCGCGGCCTCGTAGCGGTGGTGGCCGTCGGCCAGGAAGACCGGCCGACCCTCGAAGAACCTGGTGATGCGCTGCTGCAGGTCGGGGTTGGCAATGCGCCAGAGGGAAACTTCGCCGATGTTGCACTGGAGATTGCCGGAGGACTGAAGGTCTGGAGGAGAAGCGGTAACCTGTTCCAACAGATGCGCCAGTTCATTGTCCGAATCGCGGTAGAGGGTCATGAGGGGGCTGAACTGGGTCATGGAGGCTTGCAGCAAGGCTACCCGATCCATTACCGCAGGTTCACGGGTGAATTCGTGGGGCAGCACCGAGCCCTGGCCATACTCCTCCACCAGGATGTGGCCAAACAGGCCACTCTGCTGCTTCGTTTCGCCCTGGTCCTGGTAGGTGTGGCGCATCAGGTAGAAACAGGGGACGTCTTCCTGGCGCAGGGCGCCATTTTCCAGCCATTCGCGGAACTGCGACGCAGCCTGTTGATAGCCCGCCTGGGGGTCCACGGGATCAGGCTGCTCGCCGCCTTCCAGGTGGACGGCATTGTAAGGGCTGAGGGACTGGAGGGACTGCTTGAGGCTGGGGCCGATCATGTCGTAAGGGGGGCAGAGCAGGTCATCAAGGTTGCCCGCAACCTGCGGCACATAACGGCAACCCCGGAACGGGCGGAATACGGCCATGAAAGTTTCTCCTGGAGAAGGTGGGGAAATTATAGGTTAGGTGGAATGGGATAGTCCAGATTGGGACGGGAGCATAACTGGTACAGAGCCGCTCAGGAGTGAGTCATAGACCGGAAAGACGGACGGCGAGCGTAACCTTGTGGAACCTGAACAACTTTATGATGGATCCAATTTTCTTGACATCGCTATACCCCAATACCATAATGCCATGAAATGCTATCTGTACTGCGCCGAAATTGCCGTCGCCCGTTGTCTTTGCTGCGGATTCCCCAGGAGGATTCTCATGGCTACCGTCAAGTATTCGCTGGACGAATTTATTAGTGACATGGAGGGACTGCTGAAGGAGCAGCCTGACCAGCACCGGATTTTTGACAAGGGTTCTTCCTATCTGGAAAAGCTGATTGCCAATCCTGCCACTATTCCCGAGGAGTACCTGGTACCGGTGGGGCAGGGAGCGCGTGGCAACCACGGGTCTTACGCACTGTACCAAGGAGACAGCGGCTTGCTGATAACTTCGGTGGTGTGGGGTCCAGGGGATCACGCTTCGCCGCACGACCACGGCACCTGGGGAATGATCGGTGTGATGGGGAACCACCTGACCGAGACGCGGTTCCGGCGGGTGGACGACCGTTCCGTCGATGGGTACGCCAAGCTTGAGAGGGACCGCAGCGTGGAGTTCACCTCGGGCGAGATTACCCTGCTAATCCCGGAAGTGGACGAAATTCATCAGATGGACAACTTTACCGACCGCCCCACCGTTGAAATCCACGTTTACGGCGACAATCTGCGGGGGCTGAACCGCTCGCGCTATGACCTGGAAACTGGGAAGATTACACCCTTTGCTACCCAGAAATACGATAATTGCTAGTGGCGGACGTTGGTCCGCACCGGCCAGAAAACGGGTAAGACACGGCTTTAGGACGGAATCCCCCTGAATCCCCGTCGGGGGTGCACGGGGGATTAATAATTAACAGCCAACTCGAGGTGATGAGGATATGTCCCAGCAAGTTTCAGCCGAGGCTCTTTCCGCGCTGTTGGAGGGTAAAGAGTCGTTTGCCTTGATAGACGTGAGGGAGGCCGGGGAGTACAACAGCACGCACATACCGGGCGCCAGCCTGATACCCCGGCGGGAGCTGGAATTCCGCATCGCCGCATCGGCGCCACATCGCGCGGCCCACGTTATTCTTTGCGATGACGACGGTCGGCGGGCAACGCTGGCCGCCGGTACTTTGGAAAGCCTGGGATACACCAAGGTATCTGTGCTGGACCGTGGCATAAACCGGTGGGCTAGCCTGGACCTGCCCACCGAATGGGGAGTCAACGTTCCGAGCAAGGACTTCGGAGAGAAGGTGGAGGTGGTCCATCACGTACCGGAGATTGACGCCACCGAACTGCACGAGCGCATCGAGAGGGGAGACAAGCTGGTTATTCTGGACACCCGCACACCGGAAGAGTACCGCCGGTTCTGCATTCCTGGTGGCCGCAGCGTGCCGGGTGGCGAACTGGCGCTGCGCATCACAGACATTACCGCCGACCTGGACCCGGACACCACGGTCATCGTGAACTGCGCCGGGCGCACCCGCAGCATCATCGGCACACGGGTGCTGCAGCGGATGGGGCGGGAGAATGTTCTTGGTTTGAAGAACGGCACGTCAGGTTGGGTGCTGGCCGGCTATGAGCTTGAGTCGGGGGCCGACCGCATAGACCTGCCGCAGCCTTCAGCCGAGGGTCTGGCTGAGGCCGAGGCATACGCAGAACGGCTGGCGGAAGAGGACGGTGTCCGATACCTGGACATCGGGGGCCTGCAGGGGATGATGGAGCGGAGCAAGTCGGAGACCGTCTACTTCGTGGATGTCCGCACCACCGCCGAATACACCGAGGGTCACATTCCGGGGTTCCGGTGGTTCCCGGGCGGGCAAGCGGTGCAGCGTTCCGACGAAGTGGCAGTGGTCCGGAACACACCAATAGTATTCGCGTGCGACGACAAGGTGCGGTCAACGTTGACTGCGTCATGGTACCGGCAGCTGGGCCACGAAGAGGTGTTCGCGGTGGCCGGGGGAGTAGGCGCGTGGGCGGCAGCCGGGCTGGACGTGGAGACGGGGGCGCCGTCGGAACCAGTGCTTGGTATGGACGAGGCCAGGGAGGGTCTTCAGTTCTATACTGCAGAAGACCTGGCGACTGCCATGTTTGATAACGTGCTGACGGAACTGGCCATGGAGTTGGGCGCTGAAGATGACGAGGAGATTGTAGTTGGTGATCAGCAGGTCGCTCTGTTTGTGGACACCAGTGCGGACTTTGCCACCGGTCATATACCGGGCGCGCGCTGGGCGCCCAGAGGCTGGCTGGAACTGCAGATTGAACACCTGGTCCCTTCCCGGGAAACTCCTATAGTCGTCACCTGCCGCGACGGGCGGCAATCCATTCTGGCGGCTGCAACATTGAGAGGGATGGGCTATTCCAATGTTTCGGTACTCGATGGAGGCATGATAGCGTGGGTTGCAGAGGAATTGCCCGCGGAGACGGGACTTTCCGGAGTGATGAGCCCACCCACCGATTTGGTAGCCAGCGGACCGGACCGGAACTACGCGGACATGATGACCTACCTGCGCTGGGAGACGGCGCTGGGGGAGAAGTACGCTGCAGGGTGATTACTCAACGTCATCACACCAAATGCCGTTGATATGCAGTTCGGAGAGCTTTGAGGTAACCAATGCCAATCATTGAACACAGCACAGTCAGGATGCCGGCGCCGGTGGATTACCACGCCGAGCGAACCTTCGTATCAGCGGAACAGGGAGCGGTGTCCCTGACGGTTAAAGAAGTAGAACTGCACCCGGGCTGGGAGGGAAGGCTCCACACCCATTCCACCGACGAGGCCATAATGGTCCTTGCCGGGGCGGTGCAGCTTATCATCGGGGATGAACTGCAGACAGTAAGGGCAGGATGCACGCTGTTTGCGCCGCCAGGCGTGCCGCACAAGCTGGTGAACAAACTGTGGATTCCTGTCCGGCTGCTGGTGATAACCCCAACCACGGACCAGGAGACCGACTACCTGGAATAGAACTGCAGAGTAGACGCATTGGAGGGATCTTCACTCTCACGGTCGTTCATTCCAGGTCCGAGGTTCGCTACTGCGGGCGAACGACGTATGATCCCGAAACCTGAACTGTTATTGCCGACAATATGACTGCGGCTGATGACCGGTCTGTGGTAAATTAGTCGGCAATTGGCGGAGGCGCAGCGTCTCTACACATTGACCGTAACCCTAATCCAAGGATAGCCCCATCAGGAGGCCGACAATGGCAACCCGAAGTGTCCGCACTGAAACCAAGCCCCAGTTGATTCCCACCAACGCCGGGTTCCGTACCTGGGCTGCGCCGCCGGAAGCGCTGCAGCGAGAGGTGGTTCCCAACGACCTTTTCTACATCCGCAACCACTGGACCGACTGCCCGGAGATTGACATTGACACCTACCGGCTGGTGGTTGACGGGGAGGTGGAGAATCCGCTGAGCCTGTCCTTCGACGAAGTCCTGGGGATGGCACAGCAGCGGTTCCAGGTCACTTTCGAATGCTGCGGCAACAGCCCGGTGCCGGACTACTGGGCCAAGGCCACCCGCACGGGATCGGTTATGGAGATGATCAAGGGCCACGGCATTATGGGCAACGCCGAGTGGGCCGGCATTTCCCTGAAAGACCTGCTGGCGCGGGCCGGAGTCAAGGATTCGGCGGTGGAGGTGATGTTCGAGGGAGCGGACCACGGGCCGGACGAAACGGTGGGCGACCCGCCGGAGGTTACTTACGAGCGCAGCCTGCCCATCGCCAAAGCGCTGCATCCCGACACGATGCTGGCCTACGAGATGAACGGTGATCCGCTGCCGCTGAACCACGGTTACCCGCTGCGGCTGCTGGTGCCGGGCTGGTACGGAATGAACTCCGTCAAGTGGCTGGTGGGAATCCACGTCCTGGACCACAAGTTCGACGGGTTCTACCAAACTGAGCGGTATATGACCCAGAACGGGCCGGACAGCCCCGAATACTACACCTATTACACCAAGATGAAGGTGAAGTCCATTATCACCAACCCAGCTCCCGGCGAAGTGATTCCAGCCGGCGGGTACACCCTGGCCGGGGCCGCCTGGTCGGGCGAGGAAGAGGTGGTGAAGGTAGAGATCAGCACCGACGGGGGCGACACCTGGGACCTGGCCACGCTGGCGCCCCGTGCCAGTTCCTACGCCTGGTTCCGGTGGCAGTACCATTGGCAGCCGAAGGGAACGGGCCGGTACACCCTTATGTCCCGGGCTACCAACAACCTGGGCGAGACCCAACCGATGGAGTTCCCCAACCAGTGGGACGGCCGGGGTTACGGGAACAATATGGTCTTCCCGGTGGACGTGCAGGTGCAGTAACTGGGAAGTGGCTCTCCACATGTATTTGCTGATTGGCCCCATTTTTGGCAACAGCATTGGTGAGTAGCTTCTCACCCCCATCCTAACCTTCCCCCATCAAGGGGGAAGGGATTCCAAGGAGATTCCCACGTTGGAGGATCCGGGGAGGTTGCGATGCTTAAGTCCCAGCGGGACAGCGTGGTGAGCAGGCTGAGCACTGGTGACCGGCAGGATATGCGCCAGGTGATTGCCGCTATCAAGGAGGCCAGGGGCGGCAGTCCGGACATGGCAGCTGCAGAAGGGCGGATAACGGCCAGGGAAATCCTGGCGGGCTGGCAAGGGGAATTGCCGGACCAAGTCCGTTCTGCGCTGGAAGCTACGCTGGTACGGGATGAGACAGGCCCGAAGGTTGGGGATTTCCCCGCCGATTTCAACCTGAAACGGTTGGGTTCTAAAGAGTGGGTGCGACTGTCGGACTTTCGGGGAAAACGACCGGTGGCCCTGGCCTTCGGCAGCTACACTTGACCCCCCTTCCGCGCCCAGTCTGAGCGCATGACCGAAGTCTACCAGCGGTACCGGGACCGGGTGGAGTTCTTCGTCGTGTATGTCCAGGAAGCGCACCCCACCGACGGGTGGCAGACGGACAGCAACATCCAGGAAGGGGTGCTCTTCCGCCAACACCGGAGCTACGAGGAGCGGGAAGAAGTGGCCCAGACCTGCAGCATCGACCTGCACATCGGGCTGCCCATCCTGATTGAGGAGATGGACAACGCCATTGACGAGGCCTACGGCGCGGCGCCGGAGCGGCTGTACCTGGTGGGAGCCGACGGCCGGGTGGCCTACCACGGCGGCGCAGGTCCCCACTTCTTTGATTTGGACGAGTGGGAGGCGGCGATCGGGCAGTGTGTCTCGGTCACGCCTCACACTGAGGATGGCTTAGCCACTTAGCAATGGGAGAACGACTTTGACTGAACTGATTGACCTTACCCTGACCCTTGGGAGCGACCGGGTTATACCTGTGCCGGGACTGATTGGAGTCTGCACGGAACCGCTACATACCCACGAATCGCACGCCCGGTCGAACACCAAGCTGACGTTGGCCACCCACATCGGCACCCACGTTGACGCCCCTTACCACTTCCACGCCGATGGCACCACGGTGGAGAATATGCCCCTGAACCGGTACATGGGACCGGCGTTGCTCCTGGACTTACGTGAAGTGGCGAAGGGACTGACGCCATTGTCGGTAGCGGATTTGCAGGGCGCCGGCGCGACACCCGAGGCGGTAAAGGACAAGATTGTGGTGCTGTTCACCGGGTGGGCTGCCGCCGAGTCAGGGGGCGTCGAGTTCTATTCCCAAGGCCCTTACCTGAGCAACGAGGGGGCCGCGTACCTGGCGGACAACGGCGCCAATGCCGTGTCGGTGGATTTCCCCATCGACAAGCACCCGCCCACACCCCAGTCAACCATCCACGACTTTCCGGTGCACCGCCTGTTGCTGGGACGAGGCATTCCCCTCATTGAGAACCTGATTAACCTGGACCAGTTGGTAGGGCGAGAGTTTGAACTGTGGGCGCTGCCCATCAAACTCAAGGACGGCGACGGGGCAGCGGCCCGGGCCGTGGCACGCATCCTGTAGCCTGCCTGTCCATACCAGTGACCGCTTCCGAATCCACAACCACCATCCTGCTGGCTACCGGAAATCCGGCCAAGCAGAGAGCCCTGCGGAACTTGCTGGAGGGCTTGCCATTAAAGCCGGTTACCCCCGACTACTTGGGACTTTCCGCCGACCCGGAGGAAACCGCCGAGACCCACGAGGCCATTGCCGTTGAAAAAGTAGCGGAGTGGTCTCGGCTGGCCGGGATGCTTGCCATAGCATCCGACGGGGGACTGGTCGTGCCGTCACTGGGGGCCAACTGGGAAAGCCGGTACACACACCGGTTTGCCGGCCCGTCGGCAGATGATGATGAGCGCAGGCGCCGCCTGCTCCAGCTACTGGAAAATGCTGACGGAGGCCAACGGGAGGCCATCTGGGTGGAAGCCCTGGCAATCGCCGAGTCGGGCAGGCCACTGAAGTCCTGGGCACTGACAGGTGGCCAGGGCCTTGTTGCCAGGGAGGCCGAGCCGGGGCCCCACGGGCCGGGGTTCTGGGTGTTTCCCCTCTGGTACTTTCCCCAATTCAGCAAATACTACAATCAGCTTTCCGACGGTGAAAAGGAGTCGCTGGGAGACCACTGGGCGAGGCTGAAGGGGTTGGTGCAGGAGTATTTTGTGAAGGAGTTCAGCTGTCCTTCCAACTGACTTTGCGGGCCAACTGACCTTGCGAGTGAAGATGCCCGCCCAATGGGATAGAATGAGGCAGGATGGCAACAGCCTTCCCACCATTAGTCGAGATCCCCTATCCGCTAAACCTATGGAGAACCTGACTTGACCACCACCGATACCTCGCCCAAATCCATAGACCAAGTCCAGAACCTGCTGCGAGACCAACAGTATGTTACCGACCGCGGATTGGCCGTGGCCATTTACCTGGCCCTGACGCTGCAGCGGCCCCTGTTTCTGGAAGGAGAGGCGGGCGTGGGCAAGACAGAGATCGCCCGTTCCCTGGCCAAAGGACTGGATACGGAGCTAATCCGCCTGCAATGCTACGAGGGGCTGGACATCAACCACGCCGTCTATGAATGGAACCACACCCGCCAGATGCTGGAAATCCGGTTGCTGGAAGCTGGGGGAGACGTGGACCGGGAAGCGGCCACCGATGACCTGTTCAGCGAAAGGTTCCTGGTGAAGCGGCCCCTGCTCCAGGCAATTGACGAGAGCCGGGAGAAGTCTCCGGTACTGCTGATTGACGAGCTGGACCGGGCCGACGAGGAGTTCGAGGGATTCCTGCTGGAAATGCTGGCGGACTTCCAGATAACCATTCCGGAACTGGGCACGTATCAAGCCGTCCATCCGCCCATCGTCATCATCACGTCGAACCGGACCAGGGAGATTCACGACGCCCTGAAGCGGCGCTGCCTGTACTACTGGATCGACTATCCGGACTACCAGAAGGAACTGCAGATCGTCAGCGCAAAGCTGCCTGACGCGCCGCGCAGGCTGGCCCAGCAGGTTACGGGGTTCATCCAGGAATTGCGGGAGACGGAGCTTTACAAGATTCCGGGGGTTTCCGAGACCATTGACTGGACGTCGGCATTGCTGGCGCTGAACCAGACGGAGCTGGACGCCGAGGTTATCGACGACACTCTGGGGATAATGCTGAAGTATCAGGACGACATTGAAGTGGTTCGAGGCGAACCGGTGCGGAATATCCTGGAGCGTTCGCTGAATCGCGGCCCCCGCCGGGGCGGGCGGCGTGGCTAGGCGTTATTCAAACATGGAAAGACAGGATTTCTTGACTTCGGGAAGGCTTGTCTCCGATTCCAACAGTTCTTCTGTGTAACTTTGACGATTGGCTTGCCATGAATGCAGATCAGGAAACTGACGGCCACATTCTCCACAACCTGATGCTATTCGGGGAGACGTTGCGGCGGCTGGGGCTGGACTTTGGTTCGGGCAATATGCTGGACCTGGTGCGGGCCACCGAGACGATTCCCATCGGGCGGAGGCAGGACTTTCGGGCGGCAGCGCGGTGCCTTTTGGTACATCGGAAACAGGACTTCCCCTTGTTCGACGACGCCTTCCAGATCTTCTGGCGGCGCCCCGCCCACGGCATCAGCACCCGGGACCTGCGCAGCATGGGCGAGGAACGGCGTTATCGTAATCCCCAGGTCGGACCGCCAGTTTCTGCGGATGAGGAGGGTGGCGACCTGGTGGGCGACGCGCCCGAGGGAATGCCTGGCATAGACATGAGCCAGACCTACAGCGCCCGGGAGGTGCTGCGGCAGAAGGACTTTGCCGACTATACCCCCGGCGAAATTTCCCAGGCCCGCTCCATGATGGCGGAACTGTCATGGGACCTGGGCCGCCGAAAGACCCGGCGCAGCCAACCCGGAGACGGCGACACCCTGGACTGGCGGCGCACCTTTAGAGAAAACCTGAAGTACGGTGGGGAGCTGCTGGAGCTGTCTCACCGACAACCGAGGGAGAAGACCCGTCCCCTGGTGCTGATTTGCGATGTCAGCGGGTCCATGGAACGGTACACCCGCCTATTGCTGCACTTCATTCACACCATTGCCGGGGACCTGGGCAGAGTGGAAGCCTTCCTTTTTGCCACTCGCCTTACGCGGATTACCCGCTACCTGAACCACCGCGGCGTCGACGAGGCGGTGAACGAAGTAGCCCGGGCAGTGCCCGACTGGGCCGGTGGCACCCGTATCGGCGAAGCCATCAAAAGTTTCAACTACACATGGGCGCGGCGGACACTGGGCAGCGGGCCGGTGGTGCTGGTTATATCCGACGGCTGGGACCGGGGTGAACCGGAACTACTGTCCCGCGAAATGTCCCGGTTGCAGCGGAGTTGCCACCGCCTGATCTGGCTAAATCCACTGCTGGGTTCACCCAACTACCAGCCACTGACCCAGGGAATTCAGGCAGCCCTCCCCTATGTGGACGACTTCCTGCCCGTTCACAACCTGAACAGCCTGGACTCCCTGGCCCGCCACCTGAGCAGCCTGCCACCCCGCAAACAGCCGGTGGCCGCCTACCGAAGGTCTCGGGCTGGGGCACTGGTCGAGTCGCCGGAACCCGCCGAGCCCGCCCGGCGGCGGGAAGACATGAACCCCGCCCTGGCCCCCACGTTCCGCCACCCCCTATGGGGCCAAATACCGCCGGGCTGAGACATTGTGCAAGGGCGCTGGGGCGATTCGTCTTCCTTTCCTAATGCATGGGCAACCGACGCCGGCTGATTGCCAAACGGAACAGGCGAGCATATTTCGCGCCGGCGCAACCTGCCGGTCACCCGTCCCATTGGGCTGATGATTCCAACCGCCACGCCTATTGAAGCGAGCCCGACCAGGGCATCCACCAGGTAATGGTTGCCCGTCACCACGATGGCTGCAAGCGTGAGCAACGGGTAGCCCAAGCCCAGGTAGCGGTACCATCCCTCGCATTCTCTCAGGAAGAGCCAGGCCAGAATGCAGGTCCAGCTGAAGTGGAGGCTGGGAATAGCGGCGTTGGTGTTGTAGAAGAACGCCATGGACTCGCTGCCGTAGAATCCTGGGCCATAGAGTTGAATGGTATCTGCCAGCAGGCCAGTCTTGAAGGGTGGAGCGACAGGGAAGACGACGAATAGCAAGAGAGCCAGGCACAGGTGGACAGCGATCAAGGTCCGGTACTTCACGTAGAGAAGAGGGCGGGCCAAGTAGAGATACAGGGCAACCGCAAGGATCACCGGCCAGTAGGTGGCGATGTATACCCAGTTGAAGAACACTGCCAGCGTGGGAGCGTGGGCCAGGGTCCATTCCTGGATGGGCCGTTCGAAAAAGAACCCGAGGCCGCTCTCCAGGGAGATTATAGTCTCCGCGTTGGCCAGAGCCTGGCGATCCCCTTCATATACCAGTCCCCGTGTAAGGAGATAGACCAGGTAGAAGCCGGCGTACAGAGCCAGTTCCGCGCAGAGTGAACGCCAGCGGGAAGGTGGCGATGCCGGGAACACCGTCGGAAAGCGAAAGACAATCGAAGCCATGGGCGCCCATCCATGAAGCTACACAAATATGCACGGATGCTTGAATTCGACTGTACAACTTAGGGTTGGCCTGAAATAGCATCGAGGACGCCCGTCAAAAGGCGTCCTCGACCGCAAAATTCCCGTGGTATTTAGTCCTGGAACTGGGGCATCACCTCGGTGGCGAAGAGTTCCAGGGAGTCCTTGACCTTCTGGCTTTCAATGCCGCCGTAGTTGGTGAAGAAGATGATGCTCTTTACGCCGGATTTCTTCATCCGCTCCACGCGTTCGGCCACATCGTTGGGAGAGCCGAAGAGGATAACCTTCTCGGACATGTCGTCAAAGTCAAAGGTAGTCTCGGCGGCAAAACGGCGGCGGTAGGCCTGGTAGTTTTCGGGCAGCAGTTCGCCGCGGCGTTCCGGGGGAGCGCCCACCTCGTCGCCGGTGGTCTTGAACCACATGAAGGGTTCCTCGGCGTCCTCGCGGGCCTGTTCCCGAGTGGGCGCGGTGTACATGGCCCGAGCCACCTTGACCCGATAGGGATCAAAGTCCTCGCCGGTCTCACCCACGGCGCCACCGAAATAGGCCACTTGCTCGCCCACCTGGTCGAAGGTCAGGCCCTGGCCTACAAGCAGGTTCCAACCGTTGTGGGCGATGCGGTCCATGCTGCCGGGGCTGGCGGCTGCAACCCATAGGGGCGGGTGAGGGTCTTGAACGGGTTTGGGGAGTACCGTCATATCGTTGAAGGTCCAGAAATCGCCCCGGTGGTCGAAGGGTTCGTGGGAGGTCCAGGCGCGGGTCATCACGTCCATGGATTCCTGGAAGCGGCGGTCGGCCTCGTCCATGGGTATATTCAGCTTGTGGAATTCGCCCCACTGGTAGCCCCGGCCCACGCCCAGGTCCAGGCGGCCGTTACTCAGCAGGTCAACGGTGGCGGCCTCTTCGGCAATCTGGATGGGGTTGTGGAAGGGAAGGACGGTAACGGCTGTGGCCAGGCGAATGCTGCTGGTCAGGCCAGCCAGGTAGCCCAGCACCGTCAGCGATGCCGATACAATGCCGTGGCGGGAGAAATGGTGCTCGGTCATCCAGACCGAATCGTAGCCCAGTTGCTCGGCCCAGAGCACCTGCTCCAGGGCATCGCGGTAATACTCGTTCTGTCTGGCGGGATCAGGCAACTGGACTGAGTGGAAGAGGCCGAATTTCATTAATGTTCACCTTTGAGTTATCCACAAATAGGCACGAATTTTCACGAACAGTTTCAGAAGGACAGGGCTTGCCAGAAGCGGCGGCCATCGGCCCTGACGACTTTGCCGAATCCGGGGTAGGGGAAGTGGCCGATTATGCCGAGGATATTCTCGGTCTCAAGCTGGTCCATCAGCTTGCGGCGCGTGATGCGGGTCTGCTCCGGGTCCATGTCGGCCCGGGACTCCCAGTCAGGTTCGTTGACCTGGGCCTGGTTATGGATAGCGTCGCCCAGGATGATGGCCCGCTCTCCCTGAGAACTGACCATGATGCTCATGTGGCCGGGGGTGTGGCCCGGCGTGGGGAAGGCGGTCAACTCGGAAGTCAGGACGTGTTCACCGTCCATGAACTCGATAAGACCCAAGTCCTGCAGAGGCCAGACGGTGGTGGGCGCGTTGGGGAAGCGGGACGGCATGACGTCGGGGTCGTGGCAGGCCTCCCAGTCTTTCGTGCTGAACCAGTAGCGGGCGTTGGGGAAGGTAGGTGCGTATTGGCCGCCCTCCCGGGCCGGTGGCGCCAGGTTCCAGCCCACGTGGTCGCGGTGGAGATGGGTCATCACCACCATATCGATCTCGTCGGCGCGGACGCCGTGGGACTGGAAGTCGTTCATCAACTCTCCCCAAGGCGTATCGGGTGCATCAGCGGGGCGGGCGCCCATGCCGGTGTCAACTAGAATGGTGCGTCCGTCGGAGCGGATGAGGTAGGAGGCCAGGTTGAAGCGCACCTTGTGACCGTCCACCAGGTGCTGGCGGTAACCCTGCCATTCATCGTCGGACTTGTGGTTGGGGAAGAAGTTGCACAGGTCGAACTCGAGAATGCCGTCGGACAGGGAAGTAATCTCGACATTGCCCACCGTAACCCGATTACCGGCCATAGCGCGCCTCCCGTATGGGTGGAATGGGGAAAGTTGGGGGGTATTTTAGCATATTGGGGTTCATCAGGTTATTTTGCTACAATGGCCGAAGTCTGTAGGAGAGCAACCATATTTGGATAAGAACGCAGTAGTAAGTGCCCTCGATAGGGCTGTCAGCGAGACCGTAAGTGAAGAGTTCGAGTACATTACAAATGGGAAATCCGTCAGTATCGGACAGTGGTTACGTAATAACTCTAGGAATGACATCTTTCAGTCTCTTAGAAGTCTAACCCCGCCGAACTATAGCAACCCAATGGTTTCAGTTGTTTACGCGGCCATGTATCAATTGCAGCACATCAACATGACCTACTCTGCAATTAAGGAATTATTGGTAAGTAAAAATGCCGACAAAGCTACTATTACTAACTCACCTAGGCTTCAAGTCATTGATCTCGGAGCAGGTTGTCTAGCAATGCAATTTGGCTTAACTTTGGCGGTGGCAGATTCTCTTGAACAAGGCCACCAAAATATTGCTGTTCATGTGGACTCGATGGACCCTAATCTAACGATGTGCACATTGGGAGAAAAAATATGGTTGAATTTTCTGAGGATCGTGAACCAGGACAATTCTGAACCATCGTCAACTCTAAGCTCTCTTCATAGAGCTTGTTCAATGGTGACTCACCGGCTTCACAAGAATATTCAGTCGATTGACACCTTAGATGATTCAGAGATATGGATAAGCGCAATTCATGCTTTCTACCAGGTCTTCGAAAAACAGATTAGGACAGACCTATGGACTAACTCAAGGTGTCACGCCACCACCAGGTCTGACCGGTGAACCATCT
>JAPPLU010000058.1 GCA_028874075.1 Chloroflexota bacterium | reverse complement strand
ACTAGACACAAAGGTGCTTTTTCCGGCCGTGGCCGGCTACATGGAGCAGCTGAGGGTCACACAGGGCGAGGGCGCGGGCGATTGCCTGGAGTTGATGCCGTGGCAGCGGCGCTTCCTGCGCGGGGTCCTGGCCGCAAACTGCCGGACCGCGGGGTTGTCGATCGCCCGGGGCAACGGCAAGTCAACGCTGATCGCCGGCCTGGCCACGGCCGCATTGACGGGTCCCCTGCGCCAATCCCGCGGCGAATGCGTGGTGGTGGCCTCGAGTTTCCAGCAGGCGCGGGTGGTGTTCGAGCACGTCCTGGCCTTCGCGGACCCGAACCGGCGCGAGTACAAGATTCAGGACAGTGCCAACAACGCCCTGGTGGAACACAAGATGTCCGGAGCGCGGGTGCGCTGCATAGGTTCGGACCCGCGGCGTGCCCACGGCCTGGCACCCTACCTTGCGCTCCTGGACGAACCGGCGCAGTGGGAACCGGCCAAGACGGACCGGATGCGCGCCGCCATGCGGACCGGCCTCGGCAAGGTTCCGGGATCGCGGATGATTGCCCTGGGAACCCGGCCCGAGGACCCCACGCACTGGTTCAGCCAGCTGCTGGCCGGCAAGGGCGACTATGCTCAGCTGCACACGGCCGGACCGGGCGATCCTCCATTCCAGAAGCGCACGTGGTTGAAGGCGAACCCAAGCCTGCCCTACATGCCGGACCTCGAGGCCGCTATCCGGGACGAAGCCATCGATGCCAGGCAGGACGAAAACGAACTGGCCGCCTTCCGCGCCCTGCGCCTGAACCTAGGCACCGCGGACGTCCGCAGCAACAACCTGGTCACGCCCGAAACCTGGCAGCAGTGCGAGGCACTGCCGGCTGAAGCTGCGGGACCTTCGGTATGGGGCATCGACCTGGGACAGAATGCGGCCATGTCGGCCGTAGCCTGCTACTGGCCGGAAACCGGCCGCCTCGAGGCGCGTGCCTGCTTTCCGGCCCGGCCGTCCCTCCAGGAGCGGGAACGGTCCGATCAGGCCGCGGGCATGTACATGGCCATGCACCGGCGCGGAGAACTGCTGGTGGAGGGGGACCGGGTTTCCGACATAGCCGCCTTGCTGGCCCATTGCCGGCAGGCGTGGGGCGAACCCGCGGCCCTCGTTGCGGACCGTTGGCGCGAGGCGGAATTGAAGCAGGTCCTGGAGGCCATGCGGTTTCCGTGGACCCGCCTGGTGATCCGCGGCCAGGGCTTCAAGGACGGTTCCGAAGATGTCCGCGCCTTCCGGAAGGGGTGCCTGCACGACCAGGTTCGTCCGGAGCAATCTCTGTTGCTGCGTCACGCCTTGAGCAACGCCCGGGTGATCGGAGACCCGGCCGGCAACTGGAAACTCAGCAAGGGAACCCAGGGTGGACGGCGCGCGGTGGCCCGGGACGATGCCGCGGCCGCGGCCATTCTGGCCGTGAGTGCCGGCATTCGGATGTACCAGGGCGCGAGCGAACCCGGTCCGATCCTCTTAGGGGTGGCATAGGGGTTGCAAGGTCCCTGGCATGCCGAGGAAACCGTACCGCGGACGCTGGCGTTTTACCAGGGGAAAAATCCTGGAACGGGACGGCCATCGATGCCGGCGATGCGGCAAGGCCGGCCGCCTTGAAGTGGATCACGTTCGACCGCTCAAGGATGGAGGGGACCGGTTCGACCCGGCCAACCTGCAGACCCTGTGCCGCGGATGCCACATTGAGAAAACCCGGAAGGAGCGCCGCGGGGCAGGCCGGGGGGCAGGAAACCCCTGGCATACAATGTTGGAGGAACTTGCATAACCGGGAGACGGCATGACACCGAGACAGAAACTAGAACTGGCAATGTCCAGGAACCGGGCCAGGATCAGGGAACTGCTGGCCCTGGACGAAGTGACTGAGGAACAGCGCACCGAACTGGACACGCTGACCCAACGGGCGGAAACCCTCGAAGTCGACTACCGGGCGGCCGTGGTGGCCTACCCCGACCCTGTTGAAGTCAGCCAGGACGGACCGGAACAGCGCGAACTTGCGCAGCTGACGCAGGATGCCGACGCAGGGGAAATCATGACGGCCGTACTCGAGCATCGGGCCACGTCCGGACGCGAGGCGGAACTGCAGCAGCATCATGGCCTGAACCACAACCAGATCCCGCTATCGATGCTGTTCGAGCAACGCGCCGTCACGCCCGCGCCGTCGGACGTGGGCACCAACCAGCGGCCGATCATTCCCCAGGTGTTTCCGGCCTCGGCGGCCGCCTTCCTGGGAATCGACATGCCCACGGTGGGCGTGGGGGAAGTGAATTACCCAGTCCTGACCACGGGCGCAACCGTGGGCACGCCGGCCGAGGGTGCAGCGCAGGCCGAGACCACGGGCGCATTCAGTGCCACGGTCCTGGAACCGGCCAGGTTGCAGGCATCGTTCTTCTACTCCAGGGAAGACCGGGCGCGGTTTTCCGGCATGGACTCAGCCCTGAGGATGAACCTGGAGGATGCGCTGACGGATGCCCTGGACAAACAAATTCTGGCCGGCACGAACGGCCTGTTCACGGGCACCAACCTGTCCAACAATGCCTCCAGTGCGCAGGTTTCGTACGCTACGTACCGGGCCTCAGCCTACGGCCGAGTCGACGGCAAGTGGGCCAACGACATCATGGACGTGCGGGTGCTGGCGGGTTCCGAGACCTACGCCAGCATGGCCGCGGCCTTCCGTTCGGACAATGCCGGTGATCGGGCTGCCCTGGAGGACTTGATGGACGCGACGGGCGGCGTGCGGGTCAGTGCCCACGTACCGGCGAAGGCCTCCAAGAAGCAAAACACCCTGTTCCGCCTGGGCATGCGCATGGATGCGGTGGCGCCGGTCTGGGAGGGCGTGACCATCATCCCGGACGAAATCACGAAGGCGGCCAACGGCCAGATCGTGATCACCGCGGTCATGCTGTACGCGTTTAAGCTCCTGCGGAATGGCGGGTTCCACAAGCAGGAATTCCAGCTGGACGCGTGACCCGTGGACGAACTTCGGGTTGCCATTGAACTGAGGGACGGACCCGAGGGCAGTCCGGGCCTGCTGTCCGGCACCCTGCTGACGTACGGGGAAGTCAGCCCTTCGCATCTGGAACTGTTCGAACCCGGCGCCCTCAGCTGGCCGGATGCCGGCATTGTCCTGAACCGGCAACACAACCGGGGCATGCCCATCATGCGGGTGCTGCCCCAGCTGGACGGGAACCGGGTGCTGCTGAATGCACCCCTGCCGGACACCGTGGCGGGCCGTGACGCGGCCCAGGAGGTCAGGAATGGCCTTTTCCGGGGTCTCAGCGTGGAATTCCACGCATTGAGGGACATGTACCGGAACGGGCTGCGACACGTGCAGGAGGCCGTCCTGAAGGGCGCCGGCCTGGTTGCGGACCCGTCCTACACCGGTTCCCTGGTATCGGTCCGCAGCGCAGACCCGATCATCCGAAGGAGCCTGGCCGCATGGCTGTAACCCTCACGGTCGACGCACTGCGCAACGCACTGCGCACGGGCAACTCGGACGAGGAAACAACCGAAATCACCCGGCTGTTGGGCTATGCCACGGCCGTGGTCGACAGGGAAGTGGGAGCTGCGGTTGTTCCCCAGGCCGTCCAGAACGAGGCCGCGGTTCGCATTGCGGCCTACCTGTACGACATGCCTTCGGCCTCCAGGGGTGCGGCCTATGCCCACGTAACCCGGAACAGCGGCGCGGCGGCCATGCTGCTGCCCTACCGGGTGCACCGGGCCACCAGTACCGGGGCAGAGTCCGGAGAGTCCGGAGAGTCCGGAACCGGGACCGGTCCCGCGGCCAGGTTGCCCCAGACGGCCACGCCCGAGGAGGCAGCCGAAGGCACCGGCAACTTCCTGCGCAGCTGGACGGCCAGCCTCATCCGGACGGCCATCGATGCCGTGGTGCCGAACCCCGGACCTTCGCAGGCCGGGCGGGTCTTCAGCATCGGTGCCGACGGCACCCGCTTCTGGGACCTGGCCCGGGACGTGCTCATTCGGGCCATCGGTTCCCTGACGGGGCAGAAGGGCAAGTTTCTGGTTGTCAGCCAGGCCGAGGACGATATCGTGCTGGACGGGGATGTTGCGGCCCTGGCCCGCATTCCGGCCTCACCCCTGCCGGACCCGGCCGCAGGGACCCGCGGCCACTTCCTGAAGCAGTCCGACACGGACGAAACCTACGTCTTCGACCAGGCCGCGGGCGTGGTCGACCAGACGGCCCGGACCGCGGCCGCGGCCTCGCAGACCACGGCCGACATGGCCCTCCTGGAGCCGGCCACGTACGGCCTCAACCACGTCGACGTAAGCCTGCTCAAGCACATTCCGGCCACGCATACCCTCACCCCCAGCACCACGATCCTGGTGTACCTGGTTTCGGATCACACGTTCCAGGGCCTGGACAGCGCGGCCAAGTACCGGGCCCTCGCCTGGCAGACCACGTCCACGGAAAACAATCTGAGGAATGCCTACCGCCTGCTGTACCGCGTTCCCCTGGCCGACGTGGGCCTGGAGAAGTGGACGCGCGGGTACGCCCTGCACCAGGTGTCCGGTCAGGCCAGCCTGAACGAGGACTTCAGCAAGGATGTCCGGACGGAACGGTTCCGGGATTCCGACTACGTGTACTTCGCGTCCCAGCATTACGCGGTGCACGTCAAGCAGGACGGAACGGGCTACGACCACAGCTGGCGGTTCCAGGACTACAGCATCACGGTGGCCATCGACCTGGCCCACCTGGCCGCGGCGGTCTCGGCGCGCCTGCTGCCCACGGGCGCGGCCAAGGACCAGCTGGCCCGGTACGACGGTTCAAAGTGGGTGGCCATCACCCCTGACGAAGGCGGCGGCGGCCCTTCCACCCGCTACGTTGACCTGGTGACCAACCCCACGAAGGACGCCAACACCGGGGCCTGGAACGTGAACACGCAAACCGGAACCGAGGCGGAAGCGGTCTTTGATGCCTACGTGTCCGGTTCGTACCGCTGGATTGGGTTCGTGAACTTGGACGAATCGGGTTCGATCGAATACGTGATTGTGTTCCCGGTCCTGCCGAACCCCGCGGGCACGGGCCTGACCCTGGCCAAAAACCAGGCCATCTATCACTCCTACGTTTCGAATGCGGAAGCGCGCAGTGATGAACACGCCCTCAGCGGGTACCTGCGGATTTTGTTTGACTTTTCGGGCACCAAGTCCGCCTTCCTGACCGTCAACCGGTTGGGCAGCGGCGGCAAGCTGGACTTCGACAAAATTGTGGGAATCGTCTGATGCCGGCCTACGACACGCCCATCAAGGTGCAGGTGCGGAAGTCGTCGACAAATGCCCTGGGGGACCCGATCCACATCTGGGAGGACGTCTTCGAAACGTGGGCCATCGTGCGGGATGGAGGGTCCGACGTGTCCTACAGCGAGTCCGGAGCCCTGATCATCACCGGCAAGCGCAGGACCTTTCGCGTCCGTCAGTCCGTGGTTCTAAACGGCCTCCTGGACACGTTCACGAACCTGCGCATCGTGCAGGGCGGAATCGCGTGGTCGTTCCTGGGTTCGGACACGGACGAAGGGCGAAGGGCGGACGTTGACCTGGAATGCGTGGTGGCGGCCAGGTAATGCCCTCCAGAAGTCCAACCCAGATCCAGCAGCTGCTCAGCATCCGGTTCTACATCGACCCGTCCCTGATCTTGTACACCATCCCTTCGTCATTCCCCGGCGTGGGCAGCCGCATCATTCCGTTGACATCGGACGCCGAACGCAGGGCGTTGACCAACAACCTGGCCCGGCAGTTTCAGATCGAATACGAGAGGGTCATCCTGAGTGCGGTTCGGCAGAAGACGCCGCGCATCACCGGGGATCTGCGCAAGTCCATGAAGGTGAAGCGGGGGCGCGGCTACGGCCGCCTGATTGATGTCGAGGCGTTGCGCTACCAGCGCAGCGTCCGCGTGGGACGGTCCCGTTCCGTCAACACGGCCCTGATCAAGCGCGAAGGCAACGGCCGCCTCCAGCAGGCATTGGAGAACGCACTGGTTCGGGCCTGGGTTGTCTCCATTCAGCAGGACCTGGGGGGCTGAAATGGCCATGCTTCACGGGGATCCACGCCAGAACAGGGCAAAACGGGGGTTCCGGTGGCCCTGGGACCGTCGCGAAACCCGTCAGCAGTCCAGCTATTCGGACACGCTGATCCAAACTCTGGTCAACCAGGCCAGTGGCCAACCGGTGGCCACCCCGTTGGCCACGGCTGCCCTGGAGGCCGCTGCGGGAGCCGTGGGCAGGGCCTTTGCCAGTGCCACGCCTGAGGGATCACCCGACATTGTTTCCGCACTCACGCCCGGCTGCCTCGGCATGATTGGGCGGGAGCTGATACGCAACGGGGAATTCGTGGCGGCTATCCGCATCTTGGACGGCATGGTGCAGCTCCGTCCAGCTGCGGACTGGGACGTGTCCGGTTCCGACCCGGACCCCATGACCTGGCAGTACCGTCTCAACCTGCCCGCGCCGGACCGCTACCGCACCCTGGCCGGCATGTCCGGCATGTCGGTTACGCACTTTATGTACCAGGCGGAACCGGCCACGCCCTGGAAGGGTATCGGTCCGCTTCAGGCCGCATCCCAATCCGGCCGCCTGTCCGCGGAGCTGACGAAGGCTCTGGCCGACGAGGCCTCGGGACCGCGGGGTTCCGTCATGCCCACCCCGAAGGACGGCCAGGACCCGACCCTGCAACCGCTGATTGCCCAAATTAGGCACCTGTTCGGCGGCATGGCCTTCGTCCAGACGATGGCCAGCGAATGGACCGCGGGCAGTGCGGCCGCATCCCCTGCCGATTGGGAGCAGAAGCGGTTGGGCGCAAGTCCACCCCAACCCCTGGTCCTGCTGCACCAGATCGTCAGCCAGGATGTTTGGGCCGCCTGCGGCACGTCCGGACTCTTCGACCAGGGCAACGAGTCGGCCGGACGCGAGGCGTTCAGGCGGTTCCTGCATGGCACCGTGGCACCCCTGGCCAGGCGGGTGGAGGCGGAACTGTCGGCCAAGCTGGAACCCGTAACCCTCAACTTCGACCAGCTGTTTGCCAGCGACCTGGCCGGACGCGCCCGCGCCTTCGGTTCCCTGGTCAAGGGCGGCATGGAAGTCGGCCAGGCGGCGCAACTGTCCGGATTAATGGCAGAATAGATATATATCCCACTTCAGAAAAAAGGAAATAAAGATGGCCGAACCGGGTTTCCATATCCCCAACATTAAGGACTTGGCCAAGAAGGTTCTGTCCGAAGTCGAAGGCGAATTCAAGGGCCTCGAGGCGGATGCCGTCTCGGGCCTGAAGAAGCTGGCCGCAACCGAGGAGGGCGCGCTCAAGTCCCTGCAGGCCGAAGCCGAAGGCGAAATCAAGAAGCTGGTCGCGTCCGGCCTGGCCAGGCTCGAGCAGGCGGCCGAGGGCGCGGCGGACAAGGCCATCGAGGCCGCACTATCGGCCCTGGGCGAAGAGCTGAAGAAGGCCGAGGGCCCGATAGGTCAACTGGTGTCCGGAGTAATTACCCACGCCCTGGACGGGGTCGACGGCAAGCTGGAAGGCCTGGCCCCGGAAATCGAAAAGCAGGTCAACGGCCTCATTGGCAAGCTTGGGACCTAGTCCGGTGATTGCCGGCAATGCCGTCCAGGCGCTGGACGTCTCGGAATGGTCCGGCCCGACTACGGCCCGGCAATGGCGGGCGGCCGTGCGCAAGGGCACTGGCATCGCCATCGTCAAGCTGGGTACGGAACACACCGGTCAGCAGCTGGCCGCGGCGAGGGCTGGAGGCGTGGGCATGCTGGCCGGCTACCTGGTTGTGCCGGCACAACGGCAAGTCGACATTCCGGGCGGCCTCGACTTCGTGGCCGTCGACGTGGAGGAGAACGGCGTCACGCCCATCGACCTGCACGATGCCGAGGCCACCATCCGGGAGACCGGCAGCGAACCGATCATCTACACCAGTCGCTCCATATGGGGCAGGTTGCAGTTGCCACCCTCCCCCCTGGAGCTGTGGGATGCGGCCTGGGGCGAGAAGCCCGGCGCCGGGTTCCGGCAGTACGGGTCCTGGATAAAGCGGGTGGGCCACCAGTACGGGGCCAACGTCAACCGCTTCGGGTTCAGTGCGGATGCGTCCGTCTTCGACCGGGGGTGGCTGAACGGACTGATCACTTAAAGCGAGAAACCGGCCACCTGGACGAGAGAATAACCGGTTTCCGTGTCCTCTGACATTCAACGTTGCATTCATTGATGGAGGAACAATCCAATGGTACCACTTCGTTTTGTTGACCGGCCTGATTCGGTCCTCGTCCTGCAGGCCGGCCTTCCCCTGGCCGTCATGCGCATGACCGGACCCGTTACCTGGCGGGTGGAATTCCTGACCGGGTGGCCAACCACCTATCTGCTGGCGGAATGCCGGGCCTGCGTCAAGGCGGCCTTCCGGGCCATGTGGCAGAACTGGGTCATGAATTCCCCTTCCACCTGGGACTGTGCATCGTGACGCGGGATATTTGCAGTTATAGGGACCATGCGACTCGGATCGAGTCGGCCGTCCGGAACTGCCGGTCGGCCATCGCCCTGCGAGCCTGGATTTTCCTCTGCGTGAACGGCCATGCCATGCATGAGAGCCAGCTGCGATCCAGGCTCCACGTGGGACGGGGAGCCTGGACGCGGGCATTGAAGTGCGGTTTCGATTCCGGACTCCTGACTCGATCCGAGTCCGGATACATCCGGGCCGTGGGCGTGGACGAACCGCCTGGGGAAAAAGCGACTCGGAGCGAGTCGGGTTTTCCCCATTCCGCTGGGGATAAAGCGACTCGGAGCGAGTCCGAAGTCCGGACTTCGGACTCGGATAGAGTCGGGTCCGGCACAGATCTATCTAAGATCCCAGATCCTTCCCTTTCAGATATCAATTCCTTTCCTTCTACGCAGGCAACGCGGGAACATGACGCGGTTCAGGACCTGAAGGCCTGCGGCGTGTACGAACGCATTGCGGTTCGCCTCGTCGAAACTTATGGGGTTGAACATGTCCAGGGCTACATCAGATCACTTCCTGTTTTCAGATCCAAGTACGGACTGGAAAGACCGGGTGGTTTCCTGGTCAAGGCGATAGAGAATGCATACCCCATCCCGGAGGGCGAACCGGACTTCGACTTATCATTGGTTGGGGTTCGGGAGCGATCAGCATGGGAATGAATCAACTAAATTTGTTGGCGGGGACCCCTGTTCCTCCTCAAGGTCGGGGG
>JAPPLU010000073.1:3261-227827 GCA_028874075.1 Chloroflexota bacterium | reverse complement strand
ATATTCTCGCCTAAATATGATCAAAACCCTTGACATTCAAGACAGTTGCTGAGCTAATTGGCATAATAGCGGTGGGTATCGGGCTCTTCAGCGCGAACTTGGCGCTGACAGGGTTCGTCATTCTTCTCCTCCATCAGTCGGAAAGCCGGACCAACCTAAGGATAGACCGCCTGGAAGAACGAATGGATCGCGAATTTGAACAATTGCGGGCCGAGATGAACCACGGACAGGATGAGACAAACCGAGGGTTTGAGCAGTTGCGGGCCGAGATGAACCAGGGCTTCGCCCAGCAAGATGACCGGATACGCCGCTTGGAGCAAGGACAGGCATATATGTCCGGACAGTTCTCGGAATTGAAGGACTATTTCATGCATCGTCCCCCTGCAGGAAACAACCCGGAAGCTGAGAATTAGTTAGCGGGCCCTGGCTGCACTTGCTCTGAACCCAGATTCATCCCATCTCCTTAGTAAAATTCACCACTCCGGCCTCTGGAGCAGCAACTATCCAGAGGCCGCCCTATAAAGCGGACCGCCATGCCCGACACCATTTCCGTAGATGACCTGGACCTCATACGTCCTAAACTGCTGTCCCTGGTAACCGAACGGGCTCGTTCGCTGCCCAAATTCCGTTACTGCGATCTGCGGGTTCAAATAAAGGAAGAAAAGCGCGGCTCGGCAGAAAACGGTCTGGAAAAGGCCAGCTCCGAGGATGTGGCTTTCGACTTTGGTGTGCGGGTCATCGCCCAGGAACGGATGTCCGCCTCCGGCTTCTACGGCCAGGTTTTGGGTGCCGCCGACCTGGGTCGCATTGAATCAATTGTCTGGGATGGCATCGGCCAGGCCCACCAGCGCGCCCGCTCCAACGCCCGCAAGAAGTCCCAGACCTGGCGGCGCTTTCCCGCCGTGGCCCACAGCCTGGACGATACCTTCCTGGCCCGTGTACCCGTTGCCGAGGACACCATTCCCGCCACCTACGAAGTGGACCCGCTGACCGTTCCTTTGGAAGATACGGTGCGCATGGCAGTAGATGGCTGCCGCGCCGCCGGGAGCCGGGCAAGGAACGTCCTCTTCACCGCTGCGTCGACCAGCACGTTCCTGTTGCGGGAATTATTCATCAGTTCCGAGGGGGCCAACATAGACCAGTCTTTCGCCCAGACCGAAGGCTTCATCTTCGTCATCTGCGGCGGCGAGCACGGTGCGTACGAACTCTACGATTTCACTGGCCACCAGCGGGGCTGGGAGGTATTGACCAGGGGTTACCAGAATGGGCCCATAGACCTGCCAGACTACATTACCTTTTGTCGCAACCTGGGTCGGGACGCTTCCGACGTGGCCGCCGCGCCGCCCTTGAAGCCACCGGAGCGGGAGGCACCGGTGGTAACCGACCCCCACTTCAACACCCTGCTGGTCCATGAAGTGGTGGGCCATCCATCGGAACTGGACCGTGCCCTCAAGTACGAAACGGCCTACGCAGGCCGCTCCTGGTTCCTCAAGAACCTGCGCGACAACCAGCTGGGAGAGCAGATTGCCTCGCCTCTGGTTAACGCCTACTCCGACCCCTTGATGGAAGGCTATGGTTCCTTCCGTTACGATCACGAGGGCACCCCGGGGCGTCGGGCCCACATCATCCGCGACGGGGTTCTGGAAGAGTTTCTCAACAACCGGCAGACGGCGGCCATACTCGGCGTTTCCCCAAACGGTTCGGCCCGGGCCACTGATGCCCACCTGGCGCCCCTCATCCGCATGACCAACACGGTTTTCGCCCCCGGGGAAAGCGATCCCAGGGACATTATCTCGGAAGTGGACTCGGGTTATTACGTGGTCGGCCACCGCACCCCTTCGATAGCGGAATCCCGGGAAAACTTCCGAATCACGGCCGTAAAGGTGTACGAAATTGAACGCGGGCGGGTGGGACGCCTCTACCGCGACGGCGGCATAACCGCCGACACCCGCAATTACTTCCAGTCCATCGACGCGGTGGGGAACGACCTGCAGGTCAACCCCATACCCAACTGCGGCAAGGGGCAGCCCATGCAGGCGAAGCGTATGAGCAACGGCGGCCCCACCATGCGGGGCATCGCCAGGCTGACCGGACCGGGGTGATACGAGGCTAGAAGTCGGGAGTAAAAAGATGGAGCGGACTGGATGTCCACTCCTTTTTCAGTTCACGGAGAAGGCGGGCCCGGGGATCTTGGTCTGCTCATTGACCAGGAAAGAAGCGCTGTCGCGGCCGTAGATCGTGTCCAGTTCCACGTCGAAGCGCTGGCCGCCGAAGTGGCCAAGCACCTCGTACTTATGGTCGGTGCTAACCGTACCCTCAAATTCCGAACCCGTTACCGTGCGACGGTCTTCATCCTGCAGGTACATCTCCACCGCCGTGGTCATTAGCTCCATAGTGTCGTCTTGGGAAAGGTATACGGCGCCCCGCAGGAAGACGTAACCCCATCTTATTCCCTGGTGTTCCAGCATCTAATAAGCAATCACAGTCAGACAGGCTCCCAAGAGCGGACCGCGCTTCCGGACCCGCTCAACCAGAGCCTGTCGGGTGTACAATTACATTACCCTAGTTTCGGCCGGCTCTCTAGTCGTCCGCCGGCACGGCCACATTGGCCTGGGCCTTGAACTGGGGCATAACTTCTTTACCGAACCATTCCAGCTGCTCCAGGATGACCTTCTGGGGCGTGCCCACTACCGAGCCAACGTTGATCTGGGTCAGGCCCGGGTACATTTCCTGAATGTTGTTGAGCTTCTCCGCCACCAATTCCGGCGGCCCGCACAGCCACGAGCCGGCCTGGACGCCGTTTTCGATAGTCGGCAACCCGGCTAAGCGCGCCCGGGAAGGATCGCCCAAGGCTATCAACTGATCGTCCGACAAGCCGTGGAAGAAACCCAGGGGCGCGAACATTTTCATATTCTCTTCGAAGAACAGCCTAGCCTCGTTCATAGCCTTTTCTTCGGTGTCGGCCAGGTGAATGGAGAACCCGATTATCAGGTCGCCGCCCAGTTCCGTCTCCTTACCGGCTTTGGCCAGGGTTTCCCGCCACCTTCGCACCACATCCAAGGTGGCGCCGCCGGCCGCCGCGCCGCCGCCGATCATACCCTTAATGCCGTGCTTGACCATAAAGTCCATGGCACGCTGGCTGCCGCCGACCACGGGCTGGTAGCATTCCACTGGCAGATATTTGGGGCGGGGCACCAGCGTAATTTCCTTAAGGTCGTAGCCCCGGTAGGGAACGTCGGGCGGGATGTTGTAGTGCTTGCCGTGGTGGGAGAAGGAGCGTTCGTTGAAGGCCTTGAACATTACCTCCACCTGCTCCTCAAACAGCTCCCGGTTGGCATCCTGGTCAATAATGGGGGCGTCGAAGGTTTCCACTTCGCGGGTGTGGTAGCCGCGGCCCACCCCGAAGACCACCCGGCCGTCGGTCAGAATGTCGGCGGTGGCGTAATCCTCGGCCATGCGCAGGGGATTCCACATGGGGGCTATGTTGAATCCGCACCCTATCTTCAGCTGTTTGGTCAGGTGGGCCAGGTGAACGGCAAAAAGCATCAGGTTGGGGATGCACTCGTACCCTTCCCGCTGGAAATGGTGCTCGGCCATCCAGAAGGTCTCGTAGTCCAGCCGGTCCATCACGCCCGCGATGGCCTCGGCCTTGTCGAAGACCGTCGCCAGGTGTTCGTCGGGCAGCCAGCGGTCGTTCAAAGCGGTGGCGTCCAGCCCGATATCTTCAAAGTCAACGTGCCCGGCAAACAGGCTGCCAAACTTGGTAATCATTCACGCCCCTCCGGGTATTCAGGTTTGTAGTCTCTATCCGGGGCCATTATACCGGATTTGAAGTGCGCGGGGCAGGGAGAGCCGGCTTGTCGCTCACTCCCTGAGACTTTGTGCTCAAGAAGGATCATGGAGAGTTTTGGCGCTGGAATGGGCCGAAAACACGGGTTCCGGTGGGAAACGGCGGCAGCGTTCCAGATAGGGTTCAGCTTTACGGAGGGGAGAACATTTCCATCCACCGCCCATTATCGTCCATTTTCCACCACCTTCAGGTTCCCGAGATTTGTCGGCTGCTAAACCGGCTCTTCACTGCGGCGGCGCGGGCCTCCCTAACAAAGCTCAGGATAGGCGGAGTCTTTCCAAGGTTCCCAGTTTCAGGATAGGAGGGCGCCAGGCAAGAAGGCAAGGGGTCGGCGCCAGTGACTATAGGGGGTGCCCACGACAATGACCCCGTTGGGGAACCGGAAACTCAGAATGCAATCGTCCTGGTTTGAACTGGCCGCTGGTATTACTGTCTGGTCCCGCTGTTGTATAATCCCCCGGCTGTCGGACAGTCACCCCATTTCGTGAGCACCAAGTGACCACAAATGGCCGCTGCCGCCAAATCCTCAATATCAAAAAGGAAGCTGTACAACATGCCTGAAGTAACCAGCCACGCCCCCGGCAATTTCTGCTGGGTTGACCTGTCTACCACCGACGCCGAATCCTCCAAGAACTTCTATTCTCGCCTCCTGGGATGGACGGCCATTGACAACCCCGCAGGGGAGGGAATGGTCTATTCGATGATGCAGAAGGATGGAAAGAATATCTGCGGCCTGTACGGTATGGGCACCGGCATGGAGGGTGTCTATCCCCACTGGAGCAGCTACATTTCGGTGGAGGACGTGGATTCCCAAGTCGCCCGGGTTACTGAGACCGGAGGGACAGTGATTATGGGACCGGATGACGTGTTCGATGCCGGGCGCATGGCCTTCGTCGCCGACCCCACCGGCGCCGTCTTCGGCATGTGGCAGCCAAAGGAGCACATAGGCGCACAGCTGATCTATGCCCCCGGCGCCCTAGGCTGGAATGAACTCTACACCAACGATACCGAGGCCGCCGCCGCTTTCTATGACAATGTCTTTGGCTGGAATCGCGCCGTCACCCATCCTGACCCGCAGGGGGGCCAATACCACGAGTTCACCAATGGCGAAAACCCGGTGGGCGGGATGATGCAGATCAAGGCCGAGTGGGGCGAAGTGCCGCCCAACTGGTCCGTCTATTTTTGCGTCGAAGACTGTGCCGCCAGCCTGGCAATGGCCGAAAGCATGGGCGCAGAAGTCGTTCTCCCGTTAACCCAGGTGGATAACATACGCTTCGCTTTCCTGAAGGACCCGCAGGGTGTTTACTTCGGCATTTCCCAGGTGGTGGGGTAGATAGAAACGACGGCAGGACCCAGTTATCATTAAATCGCCCCACCATCAATTACCAAAATGTTAATCGCAAATTAATATCAACAAGTGTTGACAAGCCCTTTCGGGGCTATTAAAATTCCTGACAATGTTAGTCAACAATACCTGCATACGCGTTTGCTTCTGTACCTGTCCTCCCACATAGGGAGCGGGTACCTTATTGCGTCAAACAGGCAACCCTGCGCCCACCAAGCCGATCGCCGTTTGGTGGGCGTATTTTATTGTCCTGTTTTATTGCAGGAATCCAGAGAAAAAGCGAACACGCATCCCAACTGACGTCTTATTCGCAGGAGGTCGAAGTGACCACTCAGATCAAGCAGACCCAGGAGGAAATCTACCGGGAGAGCCTTGAATTGGCCTCGACCGCACCAGGCGTTGTCCCATTTTTGGAGAGCGAAGTACAGCGGTTTGAGGCGGAATCGGCCCGGTACCAGTCCGGTGAGCAGGACAACCTGGAATTTACACCCTTCCGCCTGCGGCAAGGCGTGTACGGACAGCGCCAGGCCGACGTCCAAATGATCCGGGTTAAAATTCCCGGGGGCATTCTTACCGCGGACGCCCTGGATGTCCTGGGCGATATTGCCGAGAAGTACGCGCCCCTGGGCAAAGGGCACATCACCACCCGCGAAAACGTCCAGTTCCACCACATTCCTCTGCCCGAGTGTCCCGACGTACTGCGCCTTCTGGGTACGGTGGGCCTCACCAGCCGGGAAGCCTGCGGCAACACCGTACGCAACGTGGTGGGCTCCCCCACCGCCGGAGTGGACGCCGAGGAAATTTTTGACCCCACACCCTACCTCACAGGCTACGTGCGGTTCGGAGTGCGCCACCCAATCACCCAGTCTTTCCCCCGCAAGTTCAAGTCCGCCTTTACCGGCATCGACGCCAGGGACACCGTGGCGGCGGCCATCCAGGACCTGACCTATGTGTCCCAGGTAAGGGTTGAAAACGGCGTGGAAAAGCGGGGATTCAAGGTCTATGTGGGCGGCGGCACTTCCATCATGCCACGCCTGGCCAAGCCCCTGTATGAGTTTTTGCCTGAGGAAGACTACCTGCGGCTGGCCCTGGCCGTCTGGACCGTATTCGACAAGGCCGACTCACTGCGGAAGAACCGCATGATGGCCCGCCTCAAGGTCCTCATCGACCGTATAGGGCTGGACGAGTTCCGCAACCTGGTTGAGGCTGAGTTGGCCGAAATCGGCCCCATAGACCCCAGAGATTACATCGCCGACGAGGAAATCTACCAGGAGAATCCGCCAGCGCTGCCCGTCATCTCGGCTAACGGGCCGGGGAACGGCAGTGGTGAGTTCAACTACTGGCTAGAGACTAACGTGGTGGCCCAGAAGCAGACCGGCTACAACATCGTTTACGTCAAGCCCGTTCGGGGCGACCTGTCTCCGGCCCAGTTCCGGGGCCTGGCAGACATCCTGCGCCGCTTCACCGGCGGTCGCTCCAACGCTACCCAGGAACAGAACCTGGCCCTGCGGTACGTCCCCGACGGTTATCTTCACGATGTCTGGGAGGCCCTGGGCGCCATAGACCTGAACGAACCCGGCGCCCACACCATCAGCAACGTGGTTTCCTGCCCCGGCACCGACAGCTGCAAGCTGGGCATTACCTCCTCCATGGGCCTTGCCAAGGCCATCCGCGAGGAACTTGGCACCTGGAACGGGCTGATGGAAGACGACGGCGTAAAGAAGATCCGCATCAAGATGAGCGGCTGCCCCAACGGCTGCGGCCTGCACCACATCGCTAACATCGGCTTCCACGGCGCGGCCATCAAGGGCCCCGACGGCAGCCAGATTCCTGCGTACGAAATGTTCCTGGGCGGCAATTACGGCGACAACAAGGTCGAGGACTCTCGCATTGGTTCCCGCATCCCCAAGGTCAAGGTGCCGGCCAAGCTGGCGCCGCGCATGGTCCGCGAGATTGCCACCTATTACAAGGACAATCGGCAGGACGGCGAGGCTTTCAACGCCTTCCTGGACCGGGTAGGCGTGGAAGAACTTACCGCCGTGGCCGCCGCCATCCAGGAGTCTGCCGCCAGCGGGGAAGTGGGCGGCGACCTGTACGTGGACTGGGAGCGCACCAGCAACTACATCCTGGAACGGGGCGAGGGCGAGTGCGCCGTCTAGCAGCATAAGACCCTAAGTATCCACGAAATTGCACGAAGTTACACGAAGGATAAATGCCGTATTCTTCGTGTAACTTTGTGGCCTTCGTGGATTTTCTTATGGAGAATAAGCCTTGGCTTCATTGAACGGCAGGACCATTGCCTTTGTGGAAGCCCGGATGACTTCGGAGATGGCCGGGCTGATCGAGCGGCATGGCGGTGTGCCTTACCCCGCCCCCGTGCTGCAGGAGGTGTACCTCAAGGACAGCCCCGAAGTGCAACAACTGGTCCTGGATACCTGTGCCGGCAGGATTGACGCGGTGACTCTCCTCACCGGCGTTGGCACCCAGGCCCTGGTCTCCGCCGCCGCCGCCATGGGTAGAGAGACGGAGTTCATTCAGTCGCTTGACCAACTCACCGTCATTGCCCGCAGCCCCAAGCCCGCCCGGGTACTGCGCCAGCACAAAATCCACATCGACGTCATGCCGCCCGAACCCTACACCACCGCCGACCTGGTCAACTCTCTGGAAAGCTGGGACCTGGCGGACAAGGTGGTGGCCCTCCAGCACTACGGCGGGCCCAATCGACCCCTGGTGACCCATCTGCAGGAAAAGGGCGCCCAAGTACGGGAAGTTACCCTATACACCTGGGGACTGCCGGAAGACGAGACGCCGGTGCTCCAAATGGTTGACGGCCTGGCTGCCGGCTCCATAGACGCCATTGCCTTTACCAGCCAGCCCCAGGTGGGCAACCTGCTGACCATCGCCGCCAAGGCTGAAAAGGAGACCGCCCTCCGGGCAGCGCTCGGCGCCAACACCCGATCGGCAAGCGGCGACAGAGCAGGCGGAGCCGTAGTGGCATCGGTGGGACCGGTCTGCACCCGTCGCCTTAAGGAGGCGGGCATCCCGGTAGACGTGGAACCGGAACACCCACACATGGGAAGCATGGTGCTGGCCCTGGCCGAATACTTCGGGTAGCGTTAGGGCCGATGGTCGCGTCCACGCTCCCAATTTCCCCTTACACAGGCAGGGTCTCCGTGGCTGCCCTCACATTTCTCACAGACAAATTAACTTCCTTTTCGTATAATCGCCCTGCAAAATTAACCACGGGTCCGGTTGTATGAAGGTATACGTGGCCAGTTCCTGGCACAACGAGATCTATCCGGAGGTGGTGGAGGCGCTGCGCCAGGCCGGCCACGACGTGTACGACTTCCGGAGCCAGGTAGGTTCCGGCTCCAATACCACTGAATCCAATACCACTGAAATGTCCTCGGAAGGTTTGCTGGAATTTTTGGACCTGCCCAAGGTCCGCTCCATTTTCAAGAACGATATGGATGCGCTTGAGGCCTGCGACGCTGTAGTCTGTGTCCTTCCCTGCGGCCGCTCCGCTCACCTGGAACTGGGTTACGGCATCGGGGCCGGCAAGCGCACCGTTCTCCTCTGGCACGACGGCGATGCTCCCGACATTATGCACAAGGCGGTGGATGCCATCGTATTCAGCGTGGAGGAGATTCCAGGGGCGTTGAACGGCGAGTGAGGCTTCTGCCAAGCTGGTTAGTTGCGGGGTGGCGCCACTAGCTGCAAGCCACGACGCTGGAGAGCGGGGTTGAAACGGATATCAGGAAGAAAGGAGCAGTTCACTGAGCGCGGGGGACGGTGAAGGTAAAGGCGCAGCCCTCGCCCTCCTTGCTCTCCACCGTAATCTGGCCGCCGTGGGCCTCCACCAGTTGCTTCACTATGGAAAGGCCCAGACCGGTGCCGCTGTCCCTCCGTGACCGGTCCACCTTATAAAACCGTTCAAAAATATGGGGCAGATGCTGGGGAGCCACGCCAATTCCCGTGTCCCTGAAAACGATCTGCACCTGCTCGTCTTCCGCTTCGGCGCCTATGCGAATCTCGCCACCCGGCGGGGTGAACTTCAGGGAGTTCTCCACCAGGTTCAGGAAAATCTGGGTCAGCTTCTCCCCGTCAGCCATTACGAGGGGCAGGTCTTCCGCCAGGTCCTCGACCAAGTTAACCTCCTGAGCCGCCGCAGTCTCACTAAACTCCTTCCTCACCGCGTGAACCAGGGGCACCAGGTCCATGGGTTCCGCATCTATCATGAACTGACCGCTCTCCATTCGAGAGAGTTCCAGCAGGTCATTCACCAGGCCGTTCATACGGTCCACGTCTCCCCGCATCCGGAACAGAAAATCCAGCGCCACCTGCCGGTCGTTCACCGCGCCGGACTCCAGGGTTTCAACCATGGCCTTGATGGAGGCCATGGGATTGCGCAGTTCGTGGGAAACGTTGCTGACAAACTCCCGCTGGCTGGTCTCCACCTGCCGCATCCGGGTCAGGTCGTGGAGAGTCAGCAGGACGCTCCCATTGTTGTCCAGCGGAGTGGCTATGGCGCTCAGGTACCGAAGGGGCAGGATCAGGGAGACTTCAGCCTGCTGGCGCGACTTCTCTTCCTGACATCGGGTCAAGAGCCGGTGAAGCTCGTTGTCCCGCGCCAGTTCTACCAGGCGCAGGCCCTCCACCTGCTGGGCGCGAATCCCCAACAAGTCCTGGGCGGCGGGATTGAGCAACGATACTCGCCCCACGGGGTCGGTGACCACCACACCATCTGCCATTGTCTCCAGCACCGCTGACAGGGTGTCGCGTTCCGATGAGAGGCGATCTATCACACCCTTGACTGTGTCTGCCATGCGGTTGAATGCCTCGGCCAGCTGGCGAGTTTCATCGTCGGCGCCGGCCGGAAGGAGGTGGTCGTAGTCGCCCTGTTCCAGTTGCTGGGAGGCTTCGGTGACGGCCTGGAGAGTACCGGAGGAGCGGCGAGCCACCAGCCGGATCGCCATCAAGCCCAAAGCCCCCAATGCCAACCCCCAGATTGCAAGCCAGATTTGTGCCGTCTCTATTCCCAGGGAAGGATCTGGAACTGGTGTTTCCAGCCTGAGTACGCCGACTACATTGCCGCCGTTCATGACCGGCGCTGCGGTGTAAAGAACTTGGGAGTAGTCTGCGTGAAAGGTCCGCCGCTGGGAGGTCGCCACGTCACCAAGGCGGGCAAGGAAGAGGTTGTTATCGGATTGAAAGTCGTAACTTGAGGTTCCTGTGCGACCGCTGACAACATCATCCCAATGGCTGCTGGCCAGCGGTTCCCCAGCGAGGGATATAACGGTAACATCGCTGCCTGTCCAGCGAAACAGGGTAGTTGCGACTTCCTGCAAGGACTCTTCATCGGAAGAGTAGGTCGGATCGACCAGGAAGGGAGCCAGGATAGTAACCGCCAGAAGGGCCTCTCCCTCCTTCTGTTCCTGCAACTCGGCGATGCTTTGGCGGGGTGAATCTTCCCTCAAAAGGAATACCAAGGCGGCCAGTGAGGCAATTACTAGGACCGCATAAACGAAGGAGATACGCCAAACAAGGGAGCGATGGAACTTCATCCGTCCAGGCGATAGCCCACTCCTCTAATGGTAACAATGCTGGTTGCGGTAGTGGGGTCCGCCTGCAGCTTGTCCCGCAGCCAGCTGATGTAGACGTCCACGGTCCTGGTCTGGCCGATGTAGTTGTAGCCCCAGACCTTTTCCAATATTTGGTCGCGGGTGAAGGCCCGCCCCTTGTTGGAGACCAGCAGCGCCAGCAGGTCAAATTCCTTGGGCTTCAGGTTAAGAGGCTGCCCGGCAAGCCGGGCCTCGTGGCTGTTGAGGTTTATTTCCAGGGCGCCCATCCGGAAGTGCTGCTGCTGGCCCGCGGAGAGATGACTCTCTTCCAGGTGCCTGGTCCGGCGCAGGATGTTGCGCACCCGAGCCACCAGTTCCCGAATGCTGAAGGGCTTGGTTATGTAGTCGTCGGCGCCCAGTTCCAGGCCCACCACCCGGTCGACTTCTTCCCCCTTGGCGGTGAGGATGAGGATGGGGACTTCGGATTCGCGACGCAGGATGCGGCAAATCTCGAAACCGTCCAGGGTGGGCAGCATTATGTCCAGCAGGACCAGGGACGGCTTCACTTTGCGGGCCATCTCCAGTCCCTCTCCACCGTCGGTGGCAGTATGGACCAGGTAACCCTCGCGTTCCAGGTTGTACCGCAGGGCTTCCAGGAGATTTTCCTCGTCCTCAACGACGAGCACTGAGCGTTCCGCCACTTCACCCTCTACCCGGGGCTTGCTGATGATGATCGATGAGCCTGGCTGAAAGAGGAGCATCCACCTGCGACGTTACAATAAAGGGAAGGGGTAGCCGGATTGGCACCGCTAATCCGCCGACAGCGCCAGTTCGGGGCTGTCGATGATGAGGGTTGCGCTGCGCAGTTCATCCAGCGAGAAGCGGCTAACTTCCCGGAGGCCGGCCCACGAAATTACCAAGGTTTCGTCGTACTCGATGCACACCGACCAGGGACTGAGTTCGTCCTGACGATCCGTGAAGGACGACAACTTTTGTCCGGTTATGGGGTGGCAGTTCTCCGGCGCATTTTCCCTGAGCCAGCAATGGGAAAATGCGGATTCCTGCCCGTTGCCCCAGTTAAGAACCAGGGCATCTTCTTCGCGGGTTACCTTGACGGTGGAGGGGGCGACTAAGTCGTTCATACCTTCCTCCTTCTTGCTGTCCATTTGAGTTTCCTTTGCCATAGAGAATATTCGGCAGGTATTAAACGCAAATTACGAAAAAGTTAAATGTTAATTTCCACAATATTAAAATTATATTAAGCCATGTAATGAGAATCGTCAACTCTTGCCACAAGAGGGGATTTGAACTGTCCACAAATGCACATTATTCGAAACCATGTTTGCTGAAATCGCAACATCCTGCCAGCCTACGGGAATTGGTCCCCGACTGACACAAGCCCCTTGCAACCCCGCACAATACCCGGCACCATTAGACCATGAACCAATCAAAGATCCCCCATCGCAGGGACGGCCCTCATGCCCTCCTTGTCAAACGTCCTTTCCTCCGTCGAGGGAGGAGAGTCTGGATGGGATTGATGGGGTAACTGGCGCCAACCATAAGAATGGGCCAAAATGAGACGAAATGGGACGAAATTAAAAGACTTCCACTGTTGCGCCCCATGTCGCCCTTCGCGTAAAACCCCTGCCCTCATGGGTGAGAGCAGGGGATGCAGACAACCGCATTGACAAAGCTGTCCCCAACCGCTTTTCTTTTGCAATTTCCCTTTACCTCATTTAATATATACCTTTAGGGGTGGAATGCTGGGCAAGGGATCGGCCTTTAAGTTGATCGTATGAGGGAAAGAAATTGAGAATGGGAAATAACCGGTGGCTCCGCAACAGCCTGGTTTACCTGCTGATAATCATCGGGGTAATCGTAATTTTCTATACTTTGATCCCGGCCTTCGGAACGCGAAACGACCTGCCCCTTACCGAAGTAATAGCCAAGGCCCAGAACCACGAAATCAGCGAGATTATCGTGGAGGGCGATAAGCTGACGGTCATTCCCATCGTTACAGGCGGCGCCGGCGGTTCCCAGTACACCAGCCGCATCAACGACCAGACCGACATCATGGAAGTCCTGGCCGATAACGACGTTGAGACCGGCCCCGGCGGGGTCCAGGTTACCTTCAAGGGTTCCGGCGGCCTGGGCAGTTTCCTGGGATTGCTGCTGAACTTCCTCCCACTGATATTCTTCGGCGGCCTGATCCTGTTTATGATGCGCCAGGCCCAGGGCAGCAACAACCAGACCCTGAGTTTTGCCCGCAGCCGCGCCCGTATGATGCCCTTCAACCGTCCCACCGTCACCTTCTCCGATGTGGCCGGTGTGGACGAGGCCAAGACGGAACTGGTGGAAGTGGTCGAGTTCCTAAAGTACCCGGAACGCTTCCTCTCCCTGGGCGCCCGCATCCCCAAGGGCGTACTGCTGGTAGGCCAGCCCGGCACCGGCAAGACCTTGCTGGCCAGAGCCGTTGCCGGTGAAGCAGGGGTGCCCTTCTTCCACATCAGCGGCAGCGAATTCGTCGAAATGTTCGTGGGCGTGGGCGCGGCTAGGGTCCGCGACCTGTTCGACCAGGCCAAGCGCAACGCTCCCTGTATCGTTTTCGTGGACGAGATTGACGCCGTGGGCCGCCACCGTGGCGCTGGTTTGGGCGGCGGCCACGATGAGCGGGAGCAGACCCTGAACCAGATCCTCGTGGAGATGGACGGCTTCGAAAGCAACACAAACATCATCGTGCTGGCCGCCACCAACCGCCCGGACATTCTGGACCCGGCCCTGCTCCGCCCCGGCCGCTTCGACCGCCGGGTGGTGCTGGACCTTCCCGACGTGGTGGGTCGCCAGGCGATTTTGAAAGTCCACTCCGCAGGCAAGCCCCTGGGCGCCGAGATTAACCTGGAAACCCTGGCCAAGGAAACGCCCGGCTTCAGCGGCGCCGACCTGTCCAACCTGATTAACGAGGCAGCCCTGCTGGCAGCCCGCAAGAACCAGAAGACCATCCACATGCCCGACTTCGAAGAGGCAGTGGAACGTGTCATCGCCGGCCCGGAGCGGAAGAGTCGGGTTATCAGCAGCCGCGAGAAGGAAATGACGGCCTATCACGAGGCCGGTCACGCCCTGGTAGCCTGGGTATTGCCCCACGCCGACCGGGTGCACAAGATCTCCATCATCTCCCGCGGCAATATGGGCGGCCATACAACCCTGCTTCCCGAGGAAGACCGGTACCTGTGGACCAAGAACCAGTTCTTGGACATGATGGCCGTAACCATGGGTGGCCGGGTGGCCGAGGAGCAGATTTTCGACGAGGTAACCACCGGGGCCAGCAACGACCTGGAACGGGCTACCAAGATTGCCCTGAGCATGATCAAGCGCTACGGAATGAGCAGCGCCCTGGGCCCCCGGACCTTCGGCAAGCGCGAAGAACTGGTTTTCCTGGGCCGTGAAATCAGCGAGGAGCGCGACTACGGCGACAAGGTGGCCGAGGAGATTGACCAGGAGGTAAAGGAACTGGTCAACAACGCCTACGTCCAGGCCTGTGACATTCTCACCGAGCAGAAACCCAACCTGGTGCGGATTGCCGAGTACCTGATAGAGCACGAGGCGGTATCCGGCGACGACCTGCAGCGCCTGTTCAACGGCGAGGAGATGGGTGGCAGTGGGGACACCGGCACTCCGGCGGTACCACCGGAAACGCCGCCCTTCGCTCCCAAGCCGGCCCAGCCAAACGTTTCACCCCAGCCGGCGCCAACGTTGTCCAGCCAGCAAGGCCAGGACCTGGGCTCCATGCCCTCCGGCGGCAGGGATAACTAACCGGCGAAGGCCAACGTTGCCCTCCAGTTTTAGCAGACACACCAGGGCCGGGGTTTTAGACCCCGGCCCTGGCATTTTCAGCACCTGTTTTGTCCGGAGGATACAGCGCCAGCGTCCAGATCTCGTGGGAGAACATTGCTGTGCGGACTGGGCTGAGGTTTATAGGCAAGCCTTTCAGCATTACCGGGCGTACCGGACGCAAGGGGTTCTGGCGTTTCCTGTTCTTCTATGCCGTGGTGATGACCGCTCTGGCAGTGGGTCCTTTCTCCGGCAGACTGCTGGTCAACGCATTCATCTTCGGGTTGACCCTGCTCCTTGTGCTTTCCGCAGTGAGGAGATTGCGCGACACCGGGATGTCGGGCTGGTTGGAGATCGCACTGTTCTGGGGCGCGGTACTGGGCTATCTGGTCCCGTTCATCCGGTGGACGGGGCAGGCGATGGACGGCCCGATCACCCAATTCTGCCGCAGGCGCCATCTACTGCGACCGGTGCATCCTGGGCGTTCGTTGGGAAGAGGATGACTTGAGAGAGGGGCCAGCCTGAAGACAGGACTAAACTCCTCCCAGCATGGAATCGAAAGGTAACTGAATCAACGGTACCAACCAGCCCTCAGCTTTCAGCATCCTCTTGCTCCCCTTCCAGAGGCAGTTGCCGGAAGTAGAGGCCCCACTCCTGCATCAGGGCGGCCACCCGGTCGTCGTTCAGGTTTATCAGTTCTCGGAAGAACCCGGCAAGGGCGTGGGCCGGTACCTGCTCCGCGTCGCACACCCAGCTTCGTTCCGCCGGCACCACATAGAGAAGGCCGCTCTGATGAGGGCAGGTAACCTGTATGCGGGTCATATCCGCCCCTGGGCTTATGGTCATTCCGTTATCCGACATGGTTGCCTGACCTCCTAGTCCACCTGAGTCTTTAACGACCAGGGGCGCGCGTGCCGCCGCTCGCCGTGTAATCTTTCTCTGAGTCGATTATATGCTCTCCGTTGTCGGTTGGGCCACTGAGCAGAACCTAAGGGCAAGGACAGGTCTATCCAATTAGTGCAGAAAATTGGGGAGATCGGCACGGCCTTGCCAATGGTGGTAGAATCTATAGATGTGATTTCCGCGGCCCCTTGGGCACGGATAGTGGCGGCGAACAATAGGACTGCCGCCGGAATATTTTTGGAAGGAAACCGCTTATGTATCCTCCTGGCGGGCAGCGTCAGCCTGAAATGGACTTCGAGCAGGTAACTGCGCGATTTCGTGACGGAATGGGCCGGTTTTCAGGCCGCTTCGGTGGCGGGGGAATGGCCCTTTTCATTGTCGGCATACTGGTCCTGGCAATTATTGTCTGGTTGGGCACCGGCGTTTATACCATCGGTCCCGGTGAAAACGCCGCCCTGCGCCTGTTTGGCGCTGTGCAGGGCAACCCGGTAACCCAGGAAGGTCTGCGATGGTGGTGGCCCCGCCCCGTGGGACAACGGGACGTGATCCTGGTCACCGAGACCCGGCGTATGGAGCTGGGGTTCCGCAGCAACGCCACCGGCGCCGGCAACCCCTTCCCCACCGAGGCGCTGATGATCAGCGGAGACCTGAACATCGTGGACGTTCAGATGGTGGTGCAGTACAACATCAAGAGCCTGAACGACTTCCTTTTCCGGGTGGATGATCCCGGCGAGGAGACTCGCGGAATCCCTCTGGGTAGGCCCGACGGCCGCACCCTGAAGGATGCCGCCGAAGCCGCGCTCCGGCTGGTGGTAGGCCAGCGTTCCATTGACGACATCCTGGTGCGTGACCGTGAAGGCGTGGAGGAACAGACCAAGTCGCGGTTGCAGGAGATCCTGGACACCTATAACACCGGCATCAACATTGAGACGGTGCAGCTGCAGGACGTGAAGGCTCCTGAAGAGGTTCGGGACGCCTTCGACGACGTGCTGCGCGCCCGCCAGGAGCGGGACACCCGCATCAACCAAGCCCGCGCCTTTGAAGCCGATATCATCCCCAGGGCCCAGGGTGACGCCGAACGCATCAAAGAAGCCGCGGAAGCCTTCCGCCAGGCTCGTATTGCCAGGGCCCAGGGTGAAGCTGACCAGTTCCGCTTCATCCTTACCGAGTATCAGCAGTCTCGGGAGGTAACACGTCGCCGCCTCTACCTGGAAGCCATGGAAGAGGTACTCCCCAGTGTCAGCAAGATTATTGTGTCGCCAGAGGCGGAGACTGTGCTTATTTTGGGTGGTGACGGAACGACGACCCCCGTTCCCATTGGCCCCCAGCCATAAGGATGTAAGAGGCGGCCTCCTCGACGGGTAACCGCCGTGTCAGTTCGTTCATTGGTAATCCAGGCTTAAACCGGACTTTTCGAGAGTAAGAATGAGAGCGCTGCTAATCATAGGCGTGATTGTCGTTATCGGGCTGGTAGTCTTGCGGCAGTCCCTGTATATAGTTGACGAGACCCAGCAGGTGTTGATCCTGCGCTTCAACGAGGTAATCGGCACCCGCACCACGCCGGGCCTCTACCTCAAGGCCCCCTTCGTCGACACCATCGTAACCTTCGACAAACGTGTCCTGCGCATTGACGCCGACCCGGCCTCTATGCCCGACAAGGAAAAGCAGAACCTGATCATCGACTCCTACGCCAGGTACCGCATCGTCGATCCCGTGCAATTCCGCAAGACTCTGCAGACGGAAATCAACGCCAGCAGCCGCCTGGGCGACATCGTGACTTCCACCCTTCGTGACCGTGTGGCATTGCGAGACCGGTTCGAAATCATCGGCGCCGAGCCTATAGTAGACGCCGATGGCAACCCCATACTGAACGCAGAAGGCCTTCCCGAAATCGAACCCCGGCAAACCAGGTCGGAGATTCTGGATGAAGTGTTGCAGGGTGTGCGGGAACGCACCAGTGACCAGGACTTCGGCATCGAAATCACAGATGTGCGGATCAAGCGGGCCGACTTCCCCGAATCGGTGACCCCCAGCATTTACACCCGTATGCGGGCGGAACGTAACCGTATCGCTACCCGGTTCAGGGCTGAGGGTGAGGAGGAAGACCTGAAGATTCGCGCCGTCGCCAACCGTGACCGCGAGGTCATCCTGGCAACAGCGGAACAGGAGAGCAACCAGATTCGTGGTCAGGGTGAAGCAGAGGCCATCCGGATCCTGGCCGAAGCTCTCAACCAGGATCCGGACTTCTTTGCTTTCCGTCGGAGCCTGCAGGCCTATAGTTCCTTCCTGAGCAGCCAGGACACGGTTGTCCTGTCTTCGGATGAGGAGCTGTTCGAGTTCCTGGCTTCACCGGACTCCAACTAGCATTCCGGACTGGTTCCGACGCCCTTTCGAGGTGCGACGAACAAAGCGAGCATTTGACGTGGGCAACGCCGTCCGGCCGTTGCCCAACCTATGTGACGGAGCATAGATGAAGCTGCACGAGTACCAGGCAAAGGAGATTTTCGCCCGTTACGGAATTGAAGTGCCCCGGGGCATCCTGGCCAGCACCCCGGAAGAAGCCAGAGAGGCCACCAGGGAGCTGGGCGGGCAGGCGGTAGTCAAGGCCCAGGTCCACGCCGGGGGGCGGGGTCAGGGCGGCGGCATCAAGGTGGTCCGCTCCCCCGAAGAGGCTGAAGAGGTAGCCCGTGGCTTCATTGGCCGCAACCTGGTAACCCGCCAGACCGATGCGCAGGGTGTCCCCATAAACTCGGTGCTGGTGGAGGAACTGGCCGACATCAAGCAGGAACTTTACGTGGCCCTGACCATTGACCGGGGTTTCCGGGGCCCGGTGATGATTGCCAGCGCCGCCGGCGGCATGGACATTGAGGAGGTGGCCGCCACCAACCCCGATAACATCCACACCGAACCCATTGAACCCGTCCTGGGCCTGATGCCATACCAGGCGCGGCGGGTAGTATCCCGCCTGGGGCTGGAGGCAGGTCCTGCACGACCCGCCGCCCAGGCGCTTAACGCCCTGTATCGCATCTTCACCGAGAACGACTGCTCGCTGGTGGAAATCAACCCCCTGATCATCACCGGCGACGACCGGGTGGTGGCCCTTGACGCCAAGCTGGACGTGGAAGACGACTCCATGTTCCGCCACTCAGACCTGCGGGAACTGCGGGACCGGTCCCAGGAGGACGCCCTGGAAGCCCGGGCTTCCGACATGGAGATTGCTTACGTGAACCTGGACGGCAGCGTGGGTTGCCTGGTCAACGGAGCCGGCCTGGCCATGGCCACCCTGGACGTGACCAACGCCGCCGGGGCGGCCCCAGCCAACTTCCTGGACGTGGGCGGCGGGGCCGACGACGAAAAGGTAGCCAGCGCAGTGAGTATTATCCTGTCCGACCCCAAGGTGGACCGGGTGCTGATAAACGTCTTCGGCGGCATTCTGCGCTGCGACATCGCGGCCCGGGGCATTGTCCTGGCCTTTGAACGCATGAACTCCAACCTGCCCCTGATCGTCCGCATGCTGGGCACCAACGTGGACGAAGGCAAGGAAATCCTGGGCGCTTCATCCCTCAACGTAACCTTTGCCGATACCTTGACCGAGGCGGCAGCAGCAGTCCGGCAGGCCGCTTAGTTATTACCTGGAGTAGTTACCACCTATGGGCATTCTCCTAGACGAACATTCGCGCATACTGGTCCAGGGTATTACCGGACGGGAGGGCAGCTTTCACGCTCGGGCCGGCATGGCCTACGGGACCAACGTGGTTGCCGGAGTTACCCCGGGACGGGGCGGACAGATGTTTGAGGAAACCGTCCCTGTCTTCAACTCGGTGGAAGAGGCGGTGGCGGAAACGGGCGCCAACGTGTCGCTTATCTTTGTGCCGCCACCCTTCGCGCCTGATGCCATCGTGGAGGCCGCCGACGCCGGTGTACCCCTGATCGCCTGCATTACCGAGGGTGTTCCAGTGCAGGACATGGCCAAGGTGGCCCGTTACCTGGAGCCCAGGCCCGATGTGCGGCTCATCGGCCCCAATTGCCCCGGCATGATCAATCCCGGCGCCCACTGCAAGGTGGGCATCATGCCCGGCAACATCCACATGCCCGGCCGGGTGGGCGTCGTTTCCCGCAGCGGGACCCTCACCTATGAGGCCGTAGGCCAGTTGACCAACCTGGGAATAGGCCAGTCCAGCTGCGTGGGTATCGGAGGCGACCCCATCATCGGTACCAGCTTTGCCGAAATCCTGCGCCTCTACAACGAAGACACCGACACCGATTTGATTGTCTTCATCGGGGAGATCGGGGGCACCATGGAGCAGGAAGCGGCGGCCTACATCAAGGAGTCGGTAACCAAGCCTGTCTGCACCCTGATTGTGGGAGCTACGGCGCCCCCGGGCAAGCGTATGGGCCATGCCGGGGCCATCATCACCGGCGACAGCGCCCGGGCCGAGGCCAAAATTGCGGCCATGCGCGACGCCGGCGCCCACATCATTCCCACCCCCGCCGACATCGGCGCCACCGCCCAGGCGGTGCTGGCCGACATGGGATAATACCCCTTCCCGGCTGATCGTCTATTCACGAATCGGCACGAATGTTCCCGAATGACTTTCCAATCATTCGTGGGGATTCGGGCATATTCGTGGATCAACTTCATCGCATAATCTTCCTATGGTATTATTCCTCCTTGGAGGGAATATGTTTGGACTTGCGGTTCTCACGGTCAGCACCTCGGGATACTATGGGCAACGGGACGACACCAGCGGCGACAAGATCAAGGAAATGCTGCCCCCGCCAGACTACGAACTTGTCCACTACGAGGTGGTTTCAGACGACAAGGAAATGATTGCCCAGCGCATGGCAGACTGGGCAGATTCTCCCGATGTCAACCTGATCGTAAGCACCGGGGGCACCGGATTGGGGCCGCACGACGTTACCCCCGAGGCCTGCCTGTCCATCATCGATCGGGAGGTTCCCGGCCTTGCCGAGACCATGCGGGCGGAAACGCTGAAGTTTACCCCCATGGCCATGCTCAGCCGTTCCGTAGCCGGTATCCGTGGCAAGACCCTGATCCTTACCCTCCCGGGCAGTCCAAAGGGTGTGGCGGAAACCCTGGAAGTGGTTATGCCCGTCCTGCCCCACGCGCTGGAACTGCTCAGGCGGGAGTCAGTGCAGGAACATCCGGTTTAGAAGAATTCAACCATGGATGGACAAGACAAACAGGATGAATGACCGGAACTATCCAGTTCATCCCGAATATCCGTGTAAGTTAATCCAGGAGAACTACCCATGACGCAGCCCAACCCCGAGACGGAACCCGTCTACTGGCCCAGAGTCAAGGAAATAATTGGCGATATCATGGAACGCTGGAAAGAGCGGTGGGGGAGAGAACCCTACCCCGGCATCCACGAGTACTACTGGGAGACACCTGAGGACCTGAGAAACGCCGTCCTGAATGGCTTTCGGGCCATTGAGCCGGGGGTTCCCGGCCGGGACACCCACTTCGTCCGATCCCTGTACCGGGGCGTGGGCACCTTTGGCAAGATGCCCCTGCGCGGCCCCTTCATTGCCAGGACCGAGGTGGACGAGATTGCGCGCTGGATTGACGACGGCATGCCCGAGGGGCCGCTGGAGGAGTGAGAACTTCGTCAATTGCCAAAGGACAATTGATAGGAACGGTAGGGGCGGGTTTGAAACCCGCCCCTACCGTCATGATGCTATGCACCTCCCACCGGCCACAGTGACGCGGGTTCTCTGCCAAACACATAAGGGGCGCACCGCTTGGTGCGCCCCTTAATACTGTCTGTGTCCAACTATCAGGAAACGGCTGCTAGACCAGCACCGGGTCCTTGACCTTGCTGTAAACCTGGATGCGGCCACGGGTGTGGTCCAGGACGCAGACCCGGCCCTGGCTGTCCACGCGGACGGCGCAGGGGTGGGCGAAGTTGCGTTCGTAGGTGGGGTCGTTGGCGAAGGCCAGCGCCCGCTGCCGGATCATGTCCGGATTGGAGAGCAGCTTGTCTTTGCCCCACTGGGACATTACGTGGTCGCCCACCATCTGGGTGACGAACCGTCCATCGGGAGCCAGGACCTGTACCCGGTCGTTCAGCCAGTCGGCGACATAGATATCGCCGTCTTCGTCCACGGCCACGCCGTTGGGGCGGTTGAACTGTCCCACGCCGTCGCCGGACTGACCATAGCTGGCCTGCCATTCACCGTCGGAGTTGAAGACCTGGATGCGGTCGTTCCGCCAGTCGGCCACATAGACGTTGCCTTCCTTGTCCAAGTCGATACCCCAGGGCATGTTCAGCTCGCCGGGGCCGCTGCCGTGGCTGCCGAACTTACCCAGGTACTGGCCGTCCAGGGTGAACTTCTGGACCCGGGAGTTGCGGCTATCGACGATGAAGACGGTACCGTCTTCGCTGATGGCGATGCCGGCCGGGCGGTCCAGTTCACCGTCGCCGGAACCGCCGGTGCCCCACTTGCCCAGGAACTCGCCGTCCTTGGACATGATGGTTACCCGGTTCAGCCACTCGTCGGTGATGAAGAGTCGTTCTTCGCTGTCCAGGGCGATGCCGGCAGGCCAGATAAAGTTCCCGTCTTCCTCGCCATAGGTGGCAAATTCGCTGATGTACTGTTCGTCCAGGGTGCAGGCAGTTACGCGGACACCGTCGGGCCGATTCTCGTAGGACCGGTTGACTACGTACACCGTGCCCTCGGCATCCACTGCCATGTCTGAAGGGTTTCGGAAACCCGTACCAGCGAACTCGTTACGGCCCACCGAGTGGCTGTACTCGTAAGTCCGGCTGGTAAGACCAAAGAAATGGGTGCTCATGCTCTTACCTCGTCTTTCTGCTTTGTGTTGTTCCGGGGCGCCGGCCCCTTCCCAGGGATGCGGACCGGAGCCGCCGGATCTATGCGTTGTTTACTTGCCGTCAGCCAATGGGGCCTAGAGGAAGTTGACCTTCTCGAAGGAACCGCCGACGATGGGTTGGGCGTCCATCTTGAACCAGTCTTCTACGATGGTGGTGTAGATGGAGCGGAAGTCCATGCTGTACTTGAGGTTTCCGCCCTCCTCCTGCTGGCTGGGCTCCAGGGACGGGTACTCGCCGTAGATGCCGCCCTTAACGTTCTCGCCCACAACCCAGGCAATGCCGCCGGCGCCGTGGTCGGTGCCGGAACCGTTGTCGGAAATGCGGCGACCGAACTCGGTGAACATGAGCAGCATGACGTTGTCGCTGGCGTTGTGATCCCGCAGGTCCTGGTAGAACGTATCCACGTTGTTGGAGACATCGCTCCACAGGCCGGAGTGCAGGGAGGCCTGGTTGGCGTGGGTGTCGAAGATGTTGTACGGCGAGGTGGTGTAAAGCACCCGGCTGCCGAACTCGGCCAGATGGGTCTGGGCGATGTTCTTCATGTACTGGCCCACGTCGGTGTTGGAGTACTCAACCTCGGAGGTGTACTTGTCGGGGGCGGTGGCCAGGATATCAGCGCCCTTAAGGGCGTTTGTGCCGGTGCTGTGGATGTAATCCATCACGGCGCCGCTGCCCATGGCCGGGGAGTACATGCGGCCGAAGACATCCAGGGCCTGATCGCGCTGGCCCTCGCCATCGATGCCGGTGAGCAGGCCGTAGGTCTCCAGGTTGCCGACGGAGGCCACGGGCACACCTTCCATTACCAGGGCGCGGGGAAGGCCGCGGCCGAAGTTAACGCCGCAAAGCACGTTCTCGGCAGTGGGGTCGATTTCCTTGAGGACGCGACCCAGCCAGCCTTCGGTGCCGATCTTGTCGGGTTCGCAGGTGTGCCAGATGTCCATGGATCGGAAGTGGGAGTAGCTGGGGTTGTCGTAGCCGACGCCCAGGAATATGGCGAGCTTGCCTTCGTCCCAGAACTTCTTCAACGGACCCATGGTGGGATGGAAGCCCAACTGGTCGTTAATAGAGATGATCTGTCCTTCGGGAATGCCCAGGGTGGGGCGATAGTCCCGATACAGGGGGTTGTTATAAGGAATCACGGTATTCAGGCCATCGTTGCCGCCGGACAGGGACAGCACGGCCAGTACCGGGTCTTTCTGCGTAGAAACCATAGTCTCTTCTCCTTCTACTGTATTACTCGAACTGGAACTCTGCCGTAGCGGCAATCATCTGGAACATTTCGCCGGCGCGGCGGGAAAACTCGGCCTGGTTGGCGGTGGTCAAGTTGCCATCCTTGGACGCGTGGGCCCGAAGCTGCTGGAGGGTGTCGTCCGTAACGATCAGCGGACCGGTCAGGTCCAGGCAGCCCGCCACGAACTGGTCCGGGGTCAGGGAGTCGCCCTGGGCCATCAGGCGACCTACCAGGGACTGAACGCCGGGCAATTCGGTGTTGCCCATCAAGTCGGCGGCGAAGTTGATCCGCTCCACCAGGGTGCCGCTGTCGATCCACTCGCGGCCGGTGTGCCAGCCTTCAACCGTCGGAGGATTCATCAGGTCCATGCCCATGTACTTGGGCTCCTGGGAGAACTCGAACAGGCCGGGCTGGATATCCCGGTGTTCGCCCACCAGGCGCATGGTGCTAACCACCATCTCGGCGGGGTTCTTGACCTTGGCGAACCGAACATCCTCGGCCTTGAAGAAGTCGGACTTGAACAGGACTTCCAGCACGGCCTTGATCTCGTAGCCGGAGTCAAAGTAGGCCTGCTCCATGGCTTCGATGGCCTTCATGTCCCGCGGAGGAGTCAGACGCCAAGCCGGAATCTGCACGTCGTCGGCAACGAAGAAGTTATAGAGATGGCGGGCCACGAAGCGGGCGGTGGCCGGCTGCTTGCATATAATATCCAGCACGTCATCGCCATTCAGGTTACCGGTCTCACCCAGGAAGGTCTTCTCGCTGTCATCGTGGTCGGCCGGGTCAAATCGGAACTCCCAGGGGCTGCGGCCGTAGGGGAAGGGCGGGTAGGAAGGGGCGATGTTCCAGCCGGTGAAGGCGCGAGCGCAAGCCTTTACGTCGTCCTCGGAGTAGTTGAACTCCTCGTCCTTGCCAACGCCCAGGGAGAACAGCTCCAGCAGTTCCCGTCCGTAGTTCTCGTTCAGGTTTTCCTTGTGGCTCTCGCTGTTGTCGAGATAGTAGACCATGGCGGGACTGGTGGACAGCAGCCACAGCAGGTTGCGGAAGTTGCCCATACCGTGTTCCCGAAACATGGCGATCATTCGGCCCATTTCCTGGCCGCTGTCGATCTTGGAGTGACCGGCGCAGAAGATCATGTGCCAGAAGAGAGCCATCTTTTCCTGCAACTGGCGGGGGGTGTTGATCATGCGCCAAACCCACGCCTGTATGTTGGTCTCGATGGCGGCCGCTTCGTGATAGGCCGGCATGTACCGCATCAGCAGGTCTTCTTCAACATTGGGCACTGAGCTGGGATTGAGCAGTTCTTCAACGACACTGTCGTAACCCTGGGCAGCCTTGGCCTCGATCTCGTCGCGGCTGGCGCCGAAACCGGCACGTCGCAACAGGTGGGCCATCAAGGCAACATCTTGTTGATCAGCCATACAGTCCTCCTTTAGCTTTTAACTTTCAATTCGCTGATTCCGCTGGCCCGGCAATTAACCAGACCTAACCGATACCCGGCAACCGCCTATCTGAGCGAACTCCCTGCAGGCCGTTGTTTGGTATCGATTATAAGGTAGAAAAAAGATACCCTAACCCCTCTTACCTGTCAATATTTTTTGCGCCCCTGTTATGGCCTTCCCCTGATCGATGCGAGGAGTCTCAGGGCAGCCCCTGGGCAAGAAATACGTTTGCAAATACCCTGCCCATTCGTGGACAAAACCCCGAGACTAAATCGGCAGCACTGCCTCCGTCCGCTGCTCCGGCAGGTCAATTAGGAAGGTGTTGGCGTTGAAGGCCAGCAGGGCATAGTAGCCGAACAGGGTGCAAAGCTCGGTCAGGCCCTGGGCGCCAAACTGATCGTGGGCAGCCTGGAAGGTTGCATCGCTCACCTTGCGGGTGCTGAAGAACTCCTGGCCCAGGTTGACCACGGCCTGCTCGTCGGCCTGAAGCTCGGGCAAGGGCTGACCGTCCCGCAGGGCGTCCACGAAAGCGTCGGGAATGCCTTCCCGGCGGGCGCCGGCGGCATGGGCGTTCCAGATGAACTGGCAGTCGTTAGCCCGGGCGGTGACAATCATGGCCAGTTCCTGGATTCGCTTGGGCAGAGTGGACTCGTCGCGCAGGTAGTTGACCAGGCTGTTCGCCCGGCGGCGCATCTCCGGGCTGTTGATCATGGCAGAGCCTGGGCCGCTGGTTACGGTGCCGCCGGTATTGGCGGTCTCGTGGTCGAAGGCCTCTCGTAGGGCTTCAGGAACGTTGTCGCGGGTAAGGACGGGTGTACGCATGGCCGGTTGCCTCCTTCATTAACACGAACGTGCAGGATTAACAGGATGATAGCTGGTTTTGGAGAAGGTTGGTAGTGTCAAGTTTCAGCCAGGGAAATCGCATTAGGGAATATGCACGTCAACCGTAGTTCAGTCTTGTTCGAGGTTCCTACCTTCGCAGGGCCGATGGGCTTACCCGGAACCTGAAATACGGCCGCCCTGAAGTTTCAGTGATACTGAATTTGGTGCACGGGGAAGCCCTTCAGGGAGTTCAGGGCTGGGAAGTTTCGTAGGCGATCTCCAGGGTCTCGCGCAGTACATCCCCACCGGTGCTGGTAGCCACAACCCTTATGACGTTTGGCCCCGGTTGCAGGCTGATAGTGGTGGAAAAGATTCCAAGCTGGTCTACCGGAATGGAAATGCCGTTCACCGCCACGGTGGCGTCCGAAGCCGTGCGGCCCCACAGGCGAATGGTGGGCTGCATCACCCTGCGGTCTTGCTCGTCAGGCTGGGTGATGGTCAGGAAGAATGGCTCCAGGGGCAGATAGGTAACGGTCAGTGTCTTTCCCTGCCGCTGTCCGCCAGGATTGATGGCGAAAATGTCCAGGTTATTCACACCGGGCGCCAGGGGAACGGACAGCCGGAACCGGCCCTCCTCGCCGGCGGCTACGGCCCTTCCTCGAACGCTTACCGACGCTCCCAGGCTGGTTATCCCCTCGATGGTAACCGACTCTTCCCGGATTATGCTTCGGTCCAGGGGCGACTCGATGATGAGTATCGGCGGTTTCGGGGTCGGAGTGGGCGTAGGCCCGGGTGTGGGCGTAGGCTCGGGTACTGGCGTGATGGTAGGTGTAGGCGTAGGCGTGGGTGTAGGCTCCGGCGTGGCAGTAGGAGTTGGCACAGGCGTAAGTGTCGGTGCTGGCGTAAGGGTTGGTCTGGGCGTGGGCGACGGCGTGGGCGACGGCACAGGAGTAAATGTGGGTTCCGGTGCGGGTGTCGGCGCCGGTACGGGGGTAACCGGAGCGGGGGTCTCAACCGGCACGATGGTAGGGGCGCCCGGCCGGTCTATTACCTGTACACAACCCAGCAATGCGACCAGGCCCAGGCTGACCACGACTAGCAATCGGAAGAGACGGGTACTGGTCCGGGTGGACCCAGGCCGGCTGCCGCCGGGCGGAAAGGTCATGCCACAGGTTCTCCCGATTTCCGGCCCGGCTTGGTATGGAGCGGCAGAGTCACCATAAAGCATGTGTGGTGGTCCGGGTCCGGGGCGATAGTGCTTTCTACGGTCAGATCGCCGCCGTACCGCTTGGCGAGGGTGTGGGCAATGAAAAGGCCCAGGCCGGAGGTGGTTCGCTCTTCGTGGCGCGCTACTTCCGGCGTCCAGCCTCGGTCGAACAGGTAGGGCAGGTAGCGGGCGGCGATGCCCGGGCCGTCGTCCCATACCCGAATGTGGAAATTGCTTTCGTCCCTGGTCAGGCCGATTTCGGCGAAGGACTCGGCGTAACGGACAGTGTTGTCTACCAGGTTCGTAACTATATGCTCGATGGCCGAACTGTCGCTATAGACGATGCCGAAGTCGGTGGGTTCCGACCACCAGACTATCTGCTTGCTGGCGTCGGCAGCCACCAGACCGTAGCGGTCAACGATGCGGCGCACGACCTCCACCGGCTCCACGGCGTGCAGGTTTTCCCCCGTGATAGGCGTTTCCAGCTCAATCAGGACCTGCATATTGGACATCATCAGGCGGAAACTGGGTGTCTGCTCCTCGATCTCGTCCAGCAACTCCCGAACTGAAGAGGGGACATCGGCTCCCATAGCCTGCAACTGTTCGCGAATTTCACGCTCTTTGCCAAGGATGCGGCGCAGAGGGCGGCCCAGGTCGTGGTTAAAAAGGTCGAAATACTGCTGGGTAACCTGGGTCCAGCGTTCGGCGAAACGGGTTTCATCGTCGGCTGCCTGGCGCCGGGATCGCAGTAACTCGGACACAAAGTAAGAAAGAGTGGTAACAGCCAAGCCAAGGATGACCAGGGCCGCCCCCACGTAGGTAAGAGGTTCTATCCCCCAGATGCGGGCGAACATGGCTTCGCCAACGAAGGGAGCCAGTACCATGCCTGCCGCCCCCAGGGCCAGGACTACAGTTCCCAGCAAGCGGGAAACGCCCCCGGGACCCACGGGTCGGAGCGAGGCCCGGGGAAGGCTCCAGGACAGGGAATTCCTCAGGTTAGGCAAAAGCACGGTTTCACACTTGCGGAGGCGCCAGCCGGTAACCCCGGTCCCTCACGTTCACGATCAGGTCATTGGCGCCCAGTTGTACACCAAGGGCCTTGCCAATGGAAACCTTGATCTCGCGGATACGAACCCGCAGCGAGGCGCGGGCTTCCTCTCCTTCCGAATAACGTTCCAGGCGACTGAAGGGCACCAGTTCACCGGGGCTGCGGTACCAGGCTGCGGCCAGTTCACGGAAGATTTCGAACTTCATGCCGTGAATGTCGGTAACCGGGGCCAGCGCTGAGTCTCTTTCCCTGCGGGCGGATACTGTCTCAGCGCCCACGTCGACCAGCAGGTGGGCGCCGATGGGGATAAGCTCGGGGCTGGAACCCATTAGTCGTCGAAGCCGCAGCACCACCTCTTCCGGGCTGGCCAGTTTATCAATGAAGTCTACCGGAGCGTTCCAGCGCAGGGCGCCCCGGACGGCCGTATCCCTGGCTGGGCCCTGGGCATACTGGGTGAACATCAGCACCGGCAGGGTTGGGTAGTGTTCCACAATCTGGCGCAGTATTTCCAGGCCCTTGAACTGATCATCGCGGTGTTCGCCGAGACGTACGTCCAGCAAGACGCCATCAGGCCGTTCATCTTCAATGGCGTAGATAGTGGCGTCCTCGAACTCATCGCCAACCAGCCACTGGGACTGAGGCTGGACGATGATGGTCTGCCAGCCTTCGTCCTGCAGGCGACGTTGGACGGCCTTGACGATGGCGGATTCCCATTCGTCATCGATTATGAGTATTTTGCTGTCCGGCATTTCAATAAAGTCCTGGTGATCGGGGGCCTTACGGAGGCTCCCCCTGGGCGGCGGTCGCCCCCGGCTTCACCGGGTAGATGTTCTGGTTCAGGATTCCATGCTCGAAAGTACGAAGGTCGGAAATCAACACTCCCTGAATGTCGCCACTGGCGTCAACCCGGGTCTTGATAATGTTATCGAACTATTTGTAGTAGAGCCCGACTCTGGCCGGTCCTGAGTTTGACCGCCTGACGATATCCGGTGTGCCGAGGGTCTCCAGCAATTGGGACAGCATACCAGCCATGTAGGGGTGTCTGCCGGAAGGGTCGATAATATGCAGCCACCGCTTCCAGGGTAGCCGAATCGGCCGCCCCTGAAAGTCGTAAATCACCTCGTCTCTTTCGTTAATGATACCACGGCCTTTGATGGGAAAGAATCTATAGACCTTTCCGGTCGAACCATAACCGCTGTTAGAGTAACGGAAAGGCCCCCTCCTCACGGATGAGAGGGGGCCAGCTTTACCTTTAGTTTTCCTGACTCGCTGATCAGGTTTCCTTGTTCAAGTTAGCCAGGAATTCTTCGTTGTTGGCGTACTTGGAAAGCCGCTCCAGCACCCGTTCCGTAGCATTGGTGGAACCGTCATTGGAGATGAGGGAGATCATCCGGCGCAGCAGCCAGATCTGCTTCATGGTGTTCTCGTCATACAAAAGCTCCTCACGGCGGGTACCGCTGCGGACAATGTCAACGGCTGGGAAGAAGCGGCGGTCGGCCAGCTTCCGGTCCAGATGCAGTTCCATATTGCCGGTGCCCTTGAACTCCTCGTAAATTACCTCGTCCATGCGGCTGCCCGTGTCCACCAGGCACGTACCGATGATGGTCAAGCTGCCGCCTTCCTCGATGTTACGGGCGGCGCCGAAGAACTTCTTGGGCGGGTATAGGGCTGCCGGGTCGATGCCGCCGGAAAGGGTGCGCCCGCTGGTGGGCACTGCCAGGTTGTAGGCGCGAGTCAGGCGGGTAACGCTGTCCAGCAGGATAATAACGTCCTGACCGTTCTCCACCAGCCGCTTGGACCGTTCCAGGGCCAGTTCGGCCACTCGGCACTGTTCCTCCACCGACTCATCGAAGGTAGATGCGAATACGTCCCCGTCAACGGCGCGGCGCATATCGGTAACCTCTTCAGGACGCTCTCCGATCAGCACTACCATCAGCACCGCTTCGGGCATGTTAGTGGACACGCTATGGGCGATTTGTTTCAGAATAGTTGTCTTACCCGCCTTTGGGGGCGAGACGATCAGTCCACGCTGACCCAGGCCGATGGGTGCGAAGAGGTCAACCATCCGGGTGGAAAGGTTGACACTGTCGGTCTCCAGCACCACCTGCCGTTCAGGAAAGATGGGGGTAAGGTATTCGAACTGGGCCCGGTACCTGGCGTGTATCTGGTCGGTTTCCAGCCCGTTGACCCTTTCAACCCGCACCAGCCCAAAGTAGCGCTCACCTTCCTTGGGAGGGCGCACCTGTCCGGTTACGGTGTCCCCGGTACGGAGGCCGAACCGGCGAATCTGGGACTGGGAAATATAGACGTCCCCCGTAGCCGGCAAATAGTTTATCTGGCGGAGGAAACCGTATCCTTCGTCCATAATCTCCAGGATGCCGGAGGACAGGAGGGACTGCTGAGAAGAGACGGCGTGCAGCATCCGGTTAAGGACGTCTTCCCGGCGGACTGCCGCCAGGGCCGCGCCATCTTCCAGGCCGTAGTCCTCGGCCATGTCGAGCAGCTGCTCCTTGGTCATAGCCCCCATTTCGGCTACGTCCATCATCCTGGGCTTGGTAGTAGTCGTCATCATCACCTCGATTTGCTCTTGGGACTGGCCGCTGTGCGCTTTGCCAGTGGGCCGCAACCGACCCAAATTGGGAATAAAGGGGTACAATCCCGAATCGGGAAGCCTTCCAATGTTAAGTGCTCAAAGGGTCTGGGGTAGCCGGCGGGGGATTCACCTTCCCAACCTGTCCGCCGTTACCGGGATACCATTCCAGCGCTGGACCTGGTTGGGAAGGGAAATAGCTGGCTTTGTCTACGTTTGTAGAGGGCTATTCTTTCTGAAGAAGGGCCTCTAATCGCAAAGATAGGTCGGTTACCCAAATATCATTTGGCCATTGTGCCATCTATTATGTCAAGGCACCTGTCCCTATTATTTCAGGCATTGCCCGCTTTTTCCCAGTCCTGCAGGAAACGGGCGAGCCCGACATCAGTAAGGGGGTGCTGCACCATTTGCTTCAGAACGGGATAGGGGACCGTGGAAATATCCGCCCCTGACTTCGCGGCCATGGTGCAATGCAGTGCATGGCGAATGCTGGCCGCCATTACCAGGGTGGGGATTTCATACTGCCTGAAAATGGAGACAATGTCTTCAACCAGGGTCATGCCTTCCTGCCCTATATCGTCCAGACGGCCGATGAACGGACTAACAACGGTGGACCCGGCCTGGGCGCCCAGGATAGCCTGGTTCACCGAGAAGCACAGGGTCTGGTTTATCTTGATATCGTCCCGGGCCAGCACCGATATAGCCTTGAAGCCTTCGGTGGTGCTGGGGATTTTGACCCAGGGATTTGCGATCCACTCGGCAATATCCCGGCCCTCGGCGATCATACCCTCCGCATCGGTGCTTACTACCTCCACCGAAATGGGCCCGTCGATAAGGTCGGCTATCTCTTCCACGGCGGCCCGGTAGCCTGCCTTGCCACCGATGCCCTCCTTGGCGGCCAGGGACGGGTTTGTAGTAACGCCGGTTACGATGCCAAGTTCTGCGCCTTCCCGTATTTCATCAATGTTTGCGGTATCCAGAAAAATCTTCACGGCAACCCCGTCTGGCCTGGTTCGGTGGCGGTTGTTTCTATTCGATACATAAGAAAGCTGTCCGGCATTCCCTCAGGTTTCAACCGCCTGGAATGCAGTCTATTTTCATCCAGCCCTACCTGGCCTCCAGGGGCAAGGCCTGCTGGCTGCCCTCCCGTATGGTGCCCAGCGACTGTCGGACGAATTCGCAAAAAAGAGGGTGGGGACGGTTGGGCCGTGACTGAAATTCAGGGTGGAACTGGACGCCGACCATGAATGGATGGTTGGCAACTTCGGCAGTCTCCACCAGTTCGCCGTCCGGTGAAAGGCCGCCCATGACCATGCCGGACTTTTCCAGCCTCTCCCGGTACCGGTTGTTAACTTCAAACCGGTGGCGGTGCCGTTCCTGGATCTCTTCTTTTCCGTAGGCAAACGACGTGAGCGTGTTTTTCTGGGGAAGGCAAGGATAACCTCCCAGACGCATAGTTCCGCCCATGTCGGTGACTGTCACCTGATCGGACATGATGTGGATTACCGGGTAGGGAGTCTCCGGGTCCAGTTCCGACGAATTGGCCCCTTCCAGTCCCAGGACATGCCGGGCCCAGTCAATTACCATTACCTGCATGCCCAGGCACAGACCCAAGTAGGGTATATTGCTGTTCCGGGCGTACTCCACCGTGTCAATCATACCCTCGACGCCCCTGGGGCCGAATCCACCGGGCACAACTATGCCCTGCACGCCGTCCAGATAAGCTTCCGGGCCGTGTCGTTCCACGTCTTCCGAATGCACCCACCTGATCTCAACTTCCTGGTCATGGGCGGTGCCGGCGTGGCGCAGGGCTTCTCGTACCGAAAGGTATGAATCGGGGTACTCAACGTATTTGCCGACGATGGCTATGGGCAGCCTTCCCTTGGGCCGGCTCATGCGTTCCACCATCTGGGACCATTCCGTCAAGTCGTGCGGCCGTCCCTCAAGGCGCAGCAGGTCTATGATAAATTCGCCCAGACCGGCCTGTTCCAGGATCAGGGGCACCTCATAGACGTTGTCCACCGTCTGGAGGGGTATAACCGCTTCCCCGCCCACGTCACAAAAGAGTGACAACTTCTCGCGGATCGAGTCGGAGATGGGCATATCGCTGCGGCAGATCAGTGCGTCGGGCTGTATACCGATGCCACGCAACTCCTTGACGCTGTGCTGGGTTGGCTTGGTCTTCAATTCCTCGGCCCCGGTAATGTAGGGCAGCAAGGTGAGATGCACGTAGCAAACATTGTTCCTGCCAACGTCCTTGCGCATCTGGCGGATAGCCTCCAGGAATGGCAGGCCCTCAATGTCGCCCACGGTTCCGCCAACCTCCACCACCAGCACATCCAGCTGGGATTCTTCGGCCAGTTCGGTTAGGCGGGCCTTGATTTCGTTGGTAACGTGGGGCACCGTCTGTATCGTTCCGCCCAGGAAATCCCCCCGCCGTTCCTTTGCAATCAGGGTCATATAAACCTGGCCGGCGGTGAGATTGGATGAGCGGGTAAGTTCTATATCAATGAACCGCTCGTAGTGGCCCAGGTCCAGGTCCGTCTCACCCCCGTCCTTGGTTACAAAAACCTCGCCATGCTGGTAGGGAGACATAGTGCCTGGATCGACATTCAAGTAGGGATCAAGCTTTGCGACTGAGACGGAAAGCCCCCGGCTCTTAAGGAGACGGCCTATGGAGGCGACGCAAATCCCCTTGCCGATGGAGCTGACTACTCCGCCTGTGACAAAAATATACTTGGTGGTCATGCCTCAGCCATTAACCAATCGAGAGGCGAAAAAATAGGTCTGGAGAAAGTGCTGTCCTGGATGGGTAAGGGAGACGGCCCATGCCGGGGAGCTTAGCTGGTGGATTGCAGCTGGCTTGATTATATTCAAGAAAATTTCACTATGTCAAGTAATTTCGAGCTACCGTAGGGCATTCACGCTTTAGACCAAGAGTGAACGGGACCCTTCGGAGGCTGCAAAAGCGCGTGATGGCGGATGGTCAGAAGGAGTGAATGGAAGAGGTGATTGCCCTGTAATGGCTTCTAAATGCTGTATGGACAATCATTCAACAGCCCGTCAGATTAGCTGGTCACTTGAATCTTCACCATCCGACGCCCACTCAGTCTCCATGCCTGCTTCCGCCGCCCTTTGCTGAGCGGCGGCCCAGTTCTGGAGCCAACGGCGGTATTCGTCCAGGGCCGGCGGCGCCACGTAAAATACCTCGATATCGGCGGGGAACTGGACCTGGTGACGCTCGCCAATCAGCAGCAGGCCCGTTTCATCTGGCTGGAGGGTCTGGTCAATCTGGCTGGCAATGTAATCGTACCGGCTGCGTGTGCTTTCGGCCAGCCACTGCTGCAGACGGGTGGCCACCTCTTCGTTGGTTAAGGGGAGCATCAGGCATCGCTGCAGGTCCAGGGACTCGCTGATCAGGTTAATGTCTTCGGTGGCTTCCAGGGTGGCCCCCGCCAGAAAACGGACGCGAGCCAAGGCGGAAGCGTTGGGGTCGGCCATCTCCAAATAGGCCATTCCTGCCTCGCCGCCTTCCATCACACTCTCGTGGTAAATGCGGTGCAGGCCGCCCATAGCAGAAGCCAAGGCATCAACCTGGATACGGACCTGGTCCCAGTACCGGTCATAAATTGCCTGGGGTTCTGAATCTTTCTCGGTCAGGTCGGGCGGTGGCGCCATCATCAGGGGAACCAGAAGCAATCGCCGCTTGCCCTGGAACCGGTCGGCCGGCGGCCGCTCCACCCGACCCAGTTCCTGGGCTACCGGCGGCTCCTCAGATCCGGTGGCGGGGGGGTCGACGGACGGGGTGGGTTCCGGGGACTCTCCACCGGCAATTTCAGCTTCTTCGTCCGTGGGCATGGCTACATTCCGAAGGCCTTCTTGTAGCTAAGGCTGATGCGCCGCTTAACCGGGTCGATATCCATTATCAGCACGCGGACCTGCTGGTTGACGTAGACGCACTCGCTGGGGTTTTTGACCTGGCGGGGAGATAGCTCGGAAATGTGTACCAGACCCTCGACCCAGTCTTCCAGACGCACGAAGGCGCCGAAGTCGGCCAGGCGGGTGACTGTACCATCGACTATGTCGCCTATGTTGTAGCGCTCGGGCACCGATTCCCAGGGTTCGGGCAGGGTGCGCTTCAGGCTGAGGCTGATGCGCTTGGTTTCCGGATCCACCTTGAGTATCTGGACTTCCAACTCCTGCCCGACACTGACCACCTCTTCCGGCCCCTTGATGCGGCTCCAGGAAAGTTCGGAAATATGGACCAGGCCCTCGGCCTTGCCCAGGTTGACGAAGGCGCCGAAGCCCCGCAGGGAAGTTACCCGGCCGCTGACCCTGCTGCCCTCTTCCAAAGAGGCAAGGAACTGGTCTCGCTCTTCTTCCAACTGTTTCTGATAGATGGCGCGTTCGGACAGCACCAGGCGCTCCCTGGCCTGGTCTACTTCCAGAATGTGGAAGGGGTATTCCTGGCCCATGCGTTCTGCAATAGCCTGTTCACGGGTGTCGCTGGGCATAGGCGCCAATTGGGAGAAGGGAACGAATCCTCGGATTCCCAGGTAGTTGACCACCACGCCGCCCCGATTCTGTTCCACCACCCGGGCGGTGATGGTATCGCCTTCCTTGGAGTGCTGGAGCAGGTCCAGCCAGCCCTGCTCCTCCTTGGCCGCATCGAGGGAAAGAAGGGCCATGTCGCCGGGGCCCCTTCCACCCTTTACGGTGACCATAACGCTGTCCCCGGACTGCATACCGTCCCGTTCGTCCTGGGACAGGGTCCGCATTTCCTGGGGCGGGACAATGCCTTCAGTCTTGAGTCCGATGCTGACGACTATGCCGTCGTCATCTACCCGCACCACCTCGCCTTCTACAATTTCGCCCCGTTGATAACGACGGGGCGACAAGTCCTGTTCGGACAATTCTGCCATAGTGGAAACTTCTTCGTAATTGCTGCTTACCATGCCGGGGTTTTCTCCTGCCGCAGCCGGAAGGGGACACGAGGTCGCCCTGCACAAGATTTTTTCGGCCTTAATCCAACTGGGCCCAGCAGATTTTAGACGGGAAGTGCTGGGTTTTCAATATGTTGGGGGTTTGCCAAATGTGAATAACAATTCATTAAACTAATGCCGGCCGGCACCACAGGGAATGGCAACGCTGACTAAACGAGCAGGCTTTCGTTGCCAAAAAGGATAGAACAAGAAAATGCGAAAGGGGTATTTTGGAGAAGACAACAGCGCCGAAACATAGCGAAACGGAATGGTCTACCAATACAGATAAGCTGAAAACGAGCCGGCCCCGCTATCCCTGCAGTTCATCCTCTGCCAGCGGCCCCGGCACCTGTTCGAGGCGGCTTAGGTAGCGGATGCCCTTGCGGGTATCGCTGGCGACTCGGGCCGGATCCCAGAGGTTGAAACGCAGCTTGGAGAGCCAGTAGGTAAATTCCTTGCAGTCTGCCAGGGACAGGGGGGCATATTCGGAGATGCCGGCTTCTTTCCGGTAGTTCCGCAGCAATTCGGTACGGGTCTTGCCGTAAAGGTGGGTGAAGGCCTCTTCCACCATTTCCTCGTGGTCGGGGTAGCAACGGGCCTTTTCCCGCTTGCGCACGTCGTCTTCCGCCGACTGTTGCAGGGCCTCCTCCACTATCACGCCATACCAGTAGTTCAGGTAGGCCCGGTGCTTGTTGCCGCCCATCCAGTCCTTGAACTCCTCCGGGGTAACATCGTCAGGCAGCAGGCCTTCAAAAAGCAGCCGTTCCAGGTCTGCCGAGGGAATGAAGTCTTCGATTTCAGGGCAGAGCCGTTCGGCCAGGGCGAGCCAGTCCAGGGCTTCGCCGGCAATCAGGTAACGGTAGCTCCGTTCTTGCCAGGTCTCTTCGGGACTGGTCCAAAGGGCCATGGCCTCCAGCAGGGCCCGGGGCCAGGCCGCCCCCGATCGCACTGCAGCGCGAAGGTGAAGGACAGCGTCCGGAGCCGTGGCTGCCAGGACGCCGGCATCGCTTTCGCGGGAATGGCCGGCAGCATCACCGTTGGCGGAAACGGAACCGGGAACGTCGTTATGCCAGGACGGCCAGGTCACGGGGATACCAACGGACTGGAGAGTGTAGGGGTTGCAGCCGGCACGTCGTCGCGGGAGTCGAAAACTTCCAGCCGTTGCGGCTTGGGGGCGCGAATGTAGGCCAGGAAACGGTCGAGGGGAAGCGTGTTCAGAATGTGCCTGGACTCGCACCAGGCGCGCCGAGCGATGCCCACGCCGAAGCGCCGCTGTCCCAGGCTGGTGTAATGGTGCGAATCGGTGTTGATGACCAGCGGTACGCCCAGCTCCCTGGCCCGGTGGGCGTGAGTATCCTTCAGGTCCATGCGTTCCGGCGCTGAATTAATTTCCATGGCCGTACCCGTTTCCCGTGCCGCCCGCAGCAGCGCCTCGATGTCGAATTCTACCGGCTGCCGGCGGCTCAACAGGCGGGTGGAGGCGTGGCCAATGATGGTTACCGAGGGATGCTCCATGGCCCGAATAATACGCCGAGTCATGGTATCGCTGTCCTGGCCCATGGCCGAATGCACCGATGCCACCACCACATCCAGTTCGGCCAGCAGCTCATCGGGATAGTCCAGAGTGCCGTCGGCGCGAATGTCCACCTCGGAGCCACACAGGATAGTTATGGGGTACCGGGTCTGGAGGTCCCGCAGAATGCCAATCTGCTCCACCAGCCGCTCGTTGGAGAGGCCGTTGGCGACACCTCGCCCGGATGAGTGGTCGGTCAGGGCCATGTACTGGTAACCCTGCTCCGCAGCCGCTTCCACCATGCGCTCGATGGGGTCGCGGCCGTCGCTCCAATCACTGTGCAGGTGCAAGTCTCCCTTCAGGTCGGAAACCGTCACCAGGTTGGGCAGGGCGTTGGCCTCGGCCGCTTCCAGTTCGTTGAAGCCGAGACGCAACTCCGGCGAAATGTAAGGCAGGCCCAGGAAACCGTAGAAGGACTCCTCGTCGGGGAAGTGGCTCACGTCGCCGGTGGACAGGTTGGTAATGCCGTACTCGTTCAGGGAGTAGCCCTTGCGGTTGGCGAAGTCGCGCAGTCGAATGTTGTGCTGCTGGCTGCCCGAAAAGTACTGGAGCATGGCGCCGAAGGAAGGGGCGTCGCCCAGCCGCAGGTCTACCTGTATACCTTCCTCCAGCACGACGCTGGTTTTCTTCGCGCCGTGCACCAGCACTTCCCGGATGGTGGGCAACGCAGCAAGGACATCACCTGCCTTCGCCTGCTCGTCCTCCGGCGCTACGCCCACCAGGTCGATGTCGCCGATGGTTTCCTCCCAGCGGCGCAGGCTTCCGGCGGGGTAGAGTTGCTCGATAAAGGGACACTCGGCGCGGAGAGTATCAACCGTTTCTTCCGCTACCGCCAGGGCCTGGCCAATGGGGGTACGCCCATTCTTGGCGCCCACGGTCTGGATGTGGCGGAGAATGTTCTGCGCGGTGCGCCTGCCCATGCGGGGCAGGGCGGCCAGCGAACCGTCGTGAACGGCTTTTTCAATGCCCTCGATGGTGCTGATGCCCAGTTCCTGGGAAATCGTCATTGCCGACTTGGGCCCAATGCCGGGAATGGTCATAAGGGTCAAGACGCCATCGGGCAGTTCACCTACCAGTTCGTCGTAGGCCCGGATGCGCCCGGTTTCCAGGTATTCCTGGGTCTTTTCGCTGATGGCCTTTCCGATGCCCGGAATTTTCTTCAGGTCGACGCCTTCTCCCACCGCCTGCTCAAGGGAGAAGGACAGGTGGCCAATGGTGCGGGCGGCTCGCTGGTAAGCGCGAATCTTGAACACGGTGTCACCCTTCATCTCCAGAAGGGTGGCCATGCTCTCGAATATTTCTGCTATGTCTTCGTTGCTGACGGGCATAACTAAGATGCATTCTTTACCGGCTCAGAAGAGTTGAGCGGGCTGAATCCAGGAGTGTTCAGACGTTGCCTGCTCCCCCGCTATCCAGGCGTTTTTCAACCTGGTAGGCCGCCTGGAGCATGCGGTTGCATTTACGCATAATCTGCCAGTTGCCGAAGAGTGGTTCCCCAAAGGCCATGAGCATGGTTAACAGGGTAAAGGCGCCGCCAATTGCCAGCATAATGAGTGGATAGTCAATGCCGACGAACTCGAAAACCGCTGCAGTGCTGCCGGTAATCAGGGTATACACCAGTCCCGTGGGATAGAGCAGCCAGCAAGCCTTCCAGACACTCCTGCGAATCGACTGGACGACAGGGTTGCGGCGGGCGAACCGGGGGAAAGTCTGCATATCTGAATATCCGAACCTGGGATCCCTTTCGGACAGCCGTACAATGTCATCGACCTTCTTTTCGGTTAGGGAGAGGGTGTTTTCCACCGTATTCTGCTGAATTTCGTACACGGCGATAAAGACCCGCGTAAGCCCCAGCACAATTTCGATGGCCAGACGCCCGCCCAGCGCGGAGATTATGAAAAGGGACAGGCCCACGGCCGTGGCCAACTCCGGCGACTCTTCCCAAAGCAAGTATCCACCGAAGACGCCAACGATAATGCCCACAACCAGAAGTGGCAAAGTCGTCAAGGCCAGCATTCGCCTGTGGTTGTAGGACATCCGCTTCCTTAATATACGATACTTAAACTGGTATGGGTTTTGGCACAGTTTAACACATTCCAGGCGGCGCCCCGTCGGGCTGAGGTGCGCCCGGGGCAACCGCATTTTGATTCCGGCGAGGAGGTTCAATTGGCGCATAAGGGAAACGCCGCCGTCTCCAACCTGGAGGTTCCCGCCCGCCACAGTCGGACGTTCCGACGGCTCGGGAACGACGAAAAGGGACGCGGGGAAATCCAGCGCTTTCAAATTGACAAAAGCGCCTGACCACCGATTTGGAATCCTGAACCATTGGCCAGAAAATGGATTTCCGCGGGCCTTCGGGGAATCCATTCACTGAAATTTCAGGGCTATTTTTTTTGTATTCGCGCCATTTTGGGCCGTTTTGGGCCGTTTCGTAGCTGAAACACAGGGCTCAGACGACCCTGGTGGCCCGAAAATGGGTCGCTTTCCAGATAGGAAAGGGGTTGGACAAGTGGGCCATTCCGGGCCGTTTTGGGCCGTTTTGGGCCACTGGTTAAACCTAAGACGATGAGACGTCCACACTCCGGCACTCTTCCATGGGGAAAGAGAAGATTCACGATTGGCCGGTCTTTGGACGGAATGTGCCATGGAAGTATGGTAGGGAAGCGTTAACCGAAGAATCAAGAGGCAGGTGTCACCAGGGCAATGGCACTTTGAGTAAGGCAAAAGGGGAGCAGTTGCCGCCCTAGGGATAGCCCTGCAGTCTCCAGATTCGAGGTACCCGCCGGCTCGGGAACGACGGACTTTTCACGAATCATAACGCGATTGCACTGGGGCGCCGACCAGATGACCGCGGCAGCCAAAGGGCTTCCGGCAAACTCGAAAGGGAGGGTTGGTAACCCGCCCCCGCCAGGCAGTCCGTGCATTAGAAACGCTTCAGCCTACTGTCCGCCGCTCGCCGCCCTTCCTCCGTACAACTCCAGGACCAGGCTGCTCATAAGAGACGACAGGTAGCCCACGCCGCTAATGGCGCCGGCGTAGCTCATGCGGGTGGGGCCAATTACGCAGATGGTGCCGCTGGCCTGGTGGGGTATGCCGTACTGGCACAGGATTACGCTGAATGGTCGCAGGGGCTCTTCCATGTTCTCGCCGCCGATGAAAACCGCAATGTCTCCGCTGTCGGGCTGTTCCGACAGGACGCTGTCCAGAAGCACCTGCTCTTCCAGCAATTCCACCAGTTCCCTGGCCTGGCTGCCCTGGGCCATTTCCGGCTGGTTCAAAAGCCAGCGCAGTCCGTCAACATAGTGTTCGGGAATGGAGTAGGTATCGGCTTCCCGAAGCAAAGACAAGGTACTCTGGCGTACTCTTTCTGCCAGTGGGCCATAGTCGCCGGACACACTCTCGATTTCCGATAGTGCCAGTCCGCTGAAACGGTCGTTAAGGTAATTTGCGACCTGGCTCAACGCACCCTGATCCGTGGGCTCGTCCACGGTCAGCAGGCGCCTGAGCAGCCTTGCGTCCTGCAGGACCAGGATCACCAGGACCGAAAGTTCGTCCAGGTAGACCAACTGGATGTGCCTGACCCGGGGAGAGCGGGCCTGGGGCACCGTTACGATGGCCATGTTGGTGGTTATGCGAGACAGTACCAGGGCACAGCGCCGGCTCAACTCGGCCAGGTCGGCGTCCGTCCGATCGAAGTGGTGGTGAATCTGCTGCTGTACGCTGTCAGGCAGGGGTGGAACTTCATCCAGGGTTTCCACATGGTAACGGTATCCCCGGTCCAGGGGAACGGCGCCGGCGGACACATGGGGCCTGGAAATGTAGCCCTCGTCGGTGAGGAGGGACATGGCGTTGCGAACGGTGGCCGGACTGACCTTGGTAGGAGAAAGCCGGGCAATCTCCTCCGACGCCACCGGATTGGCGGTGTTAATGTATTCGGTAACCAGGATGTTTAATACGTTGCCAGCGCGTTGGGTTAGCATCGCATTCCCCAAAAGCTAACCGGGTGTCAGTCTAATTATATACGATTCTGCCCTGGGAAGGGATTTAGAAGTCGATTTGAACTTGGCCGCAGCAATGGAGGCCTCTGATTGGAAAGTAGCACGCCCCAAAAAAGACTGTCAAGCGTTGACCCTCTTGCGGCGCCGTACTTATACTGCCCATTGGTTTCCGGCTTTGACATATACGCCCATGCCGATCTAGTCCGCTCCTCGCAAGAATGGAAAACGACCACGGGCGCATCGGCATACGGGAAGCGCAGCGTTGAATGGCCCAGTCCCTCCCAGCGGAGACTGATTCGCGGCCAGGCTGACGGGGAAGGCAATGGCTTTAAGCGTGGGAAATACGGTCCTGCTGGCTATTGGAGCAATTCTGCTGGTTACGGGCGCGATGCGCACGGCGGTGTATCTCGTTCCCCCGGGCCCAAACGAGGTGTACCAATGGAGACCGGGTTTACCTAAAACCCCGTTGGGGCAGCAACCCGTAATGCCGAGCACACCTACTCTTGTGCCATTCCAGTCGTCCGCAGGCAACGAGGTTGTGCCCGTTCCGAACACTTCTCTGCCCCAAATCGAGCCTCAGGCCTCTTTCCCCGACTCTCCACCATCCACTGATACCCAGGAAATGATTAACCCGGGGAGAAATGCAGAGTCTCCCTCATCGGAAACGGAAATCTCCATTGCATCGACTCCCGTACCCGTAACTGAAGCAATGGAGCCCCTGGGGGACAAATTCTTGAGAGTGTGGCACTGGGTACAGGAAACGGGTGAGTTCATCTACTACGATCCCCTGGTGCCTGAAGAAAGTACACTGAAGGCCGTGGCTTCAGGCCAGACGTATTTGATTCTGGTAACGGAATCCGTTACCTTAATAGTCAATGGGCAGCAACTGGAACTGGATTGCGACGATGGCGACTGCTGGAACAAGGTGGTCTGGCCTTGATGAGCTTCCGGAGTCGGTGCGCTGGACGAATGCCCTTATTTTTGAACCAGGAAACGTCTTTTGAACGCTAGAGCACATCAATCCTGGCCGGTGCTGGCCGACGCCGTCATCCCCGCCGGCGACGGCGCCCGCCGACTTACCCGCGACATAGCCCTGATAGTCGGGGGCTGTCTTATCACCGCCCTGCTGGCCCAAGTCAAGATACCCCTGGGGTTCACTCCTGTGCCCATTACGGGCCAGACTCTTGCGGTGCTGCTGGTGGGCGCCAGCCTGGGCAGCAGACGCGGCGCGGCCGCCTTGTTGCTGTATCTGGTGGCGGGCACGTGGCTGCCTTTTTACGCCGGCGGCGCTTCGGGCTTCGTGGGGAGCCTTCCTTCGGGTGGTTACATCGTTGGGTTCATTCCGGCGGCCTTTGCCGTGGGGTGGCTGGCGGAAAAGGGCTGGGACCGCGGTCCCCGGATTCTGCTGGCAATGCTGGCCGGCAACGTGATCCTCTACGTACCGGGGCTGTTGTGGCTGGCCACTTTCGCGCCGGCGGAGAGTCGCTGGGCGACCACTATGGAATGGGGACTGTATCCCTTCGTTGTGGGGGACGCAGTCAAGCTGGTTGCGGCTTCACTGCTGCTGCCGGGGGCCTGGAAATTGGTGAATTTGGTGAAGGGAAGGGATCAATAAGACTATGGAAATTACCTGGCTGGGCCATGCCTGCTTCCGACTGCGCTCCGACGACCTGGTGGTTGTAACCGACCCCTTCCCCTCCTCTCTCGGTCTCCGCCCCGAAAACCGGCAAGCCACCGTGATAACCATCAGCAACACTCACCCCAACCACAATAACCGCCTGGAAGTAGGCGGGTCTCCCAAGGTGTTCGACGCTCCCGGGGAGTACGAATATTCGGGCGTAGCGGCCAGGGGCGTTATGACCTCCTTGAAAGAGGGGCAGCCCCAGAAGGAGCGCAACGTGGCCTACTCCATCGTGATGGACAACGTCAACGTGTGCCACCTGGGGGACATCGCCACACCTTTAACCACCCGGCAAGTGGAGGAACTTCAGCCAGTGGACGTGCTGCTGGCGCCGGCCGGGGGAGGCTGTACCCTGGACCTGGAACGTATTCTGCAGTTGATGCAGGACCTGGACCCGAAGATTGTCATTCCCATGCACTACCAGATACCGGGCGCGACCGAACCCCTGGGCAACCTGGACGCCTTCCTGCAGTTGATGGGCGTGAGTGAAGTCCAGCCCCGCCGCAGCCTGACGGTCACAACCGGAAACCTTCCGCCCAACATGCAGGTTACGGTACTGGAACCCAGGGCGCGGGCAGTCTAACCCACAGGAACCGTACCGGCCAAACAGTGCCAGGCCGCCGTTTCTTTTTGCAGGAAATCGGCAGCCTTGTCGCTTACAGCTCCAAACAGGGAGTTACCGGGGCGGAGTCAGCCTCCCCAACGCGCCCTACCACACAATCTGGTTCCAGCAGTTGCCCTGGTGGCAGGTCAGACTCCGGGACTCTCCGTTCAATATAGCCTGCGTCGTTCCGCTCACCAGAACCAGATATGTTTCCCCTTCCACCATCAGTTCCAGGGTGCTGTCTACGGGCACCGCCGGGGCGTAGAAGGCCCAGACCTTTGCATCGTTATTGAAGTGGAAAACCCGCAGCAGGCGGTCTCCAAGGCGTTCCAGGGCTTCGGCGACTGTCATCGAAGCTCCGGCGGCAACACCGGACGGCTTTATGTCGAAGGTAGCGCTGGCGGTAACCCCGGCCACAGTGGTCCGGACGGTCTGCTGTCCTGCGTCCAGGCCGGGAGCCATCAGTTCCACCTCAAATTCGCCGTTGGCATCGGTCGAAACAGGGTGGCCGGGAAATATGTTGATATCGGCAAACTCCACCTGGTACACCGGTATGTGCGTCCTGAACCCGGTCCCTCTCATGGTGAAGCGAGTTCCCGGGGGTCCGGCATTCGGGCTAAGTTGCACCACGGGTCCGGGTACTTCGTGAGGCGCCGATGTCACCACAGTAATACCGTTGTCGTCATCAAATTCCACCCGGACAAAGTTGGAAGAGGGAGTGGGGGTGTTCAGGGGGATAAAGATTTCCCGGGAGAAGTTCCCGTTGGCGTCCGGCTCTGCTGAATTGACTGTGAACCGGTCTCCGGCATCGTAGTAGATGCGCAGATTGACACTGGAACCGTGGTCGTTGCGGCTGGGGAAACCCGTGCCGGTCACCTTGATTGTGGTCCCTGGACGACCCCAGATGGGGGTAACCGTCACTTCCCTGGACGGCACGGTCACTTCCACCGAACCGGTGCGACCCCGGCTGTCCTTCACCCGCAGGGTGTGGGTCCCTTCCGATGTGGTGGCCTCCACAATGGGCAAATCCACCGATCCGTTCCAATTGCCATCTCCAGCTACATCGATTGCACCGGTGCCTCCGTTGACGCGGGAAGGCTTGAGTGTGAAACCGCCAAACTGCACTTCATCGATTTTCGTTCCACGTTCATCATGAAAGCCGAGACCCGAGAGGGAAACCCGCTGGTTGGCCAGCACCGTCTCGGGGAAGATGCGGACAATTGCTTTAGGCTGGGAGATATCGACGATGACCTCGCGAGAATAAGGGTCAGGCTTCATGCCATCGTCTCTGTCCACCTCAACCCGCAAGTATTGGCGGCCCAGGCGGACGTTGTCGGGCACGGGGACACTGAAATGTAGCCTGCCCGAACTGCCGATCCTTAGCTGGTCCACTTCCGCGGGCACCCCGCCAATGGTAACGCCGGTAATGACACCTTCAGGGAAGTCAAACACCTGAACCTGGATATCGCCGCCTGGGCCCTGCACGATATCGGCCTCAATCCGGCCTACCAGTTCCAGCAACTGGTTGGCTTCGTGAATGTCATCCGACCCCTTTCCCAAGATTATTGTGGAACCGCCAAGTCCATCCACCGCGTTGATGAAGTTGCAGTCAAATTCCCCGTCGCTGCCATTCTTCCCGTCGGGGCACATTCCCGTGCCCTTTTCGAAAGGCGGCGAATGGACGTTGAAGTTGCAATAACCGATGTCATTGCCGGCCACCTCCACCTGGCAGAGTTCGCTTTCACCGGTCTCCCGCATACCATTGACATTCGCGTCCCGCCACACCGTCAGGGTGTGACCGTTCTTGAAGCCCCTGGCAATGACGGTGATGGAATCCCCCCGGCTGATCTCCTCGTGGCTTAGCTGGATTTCCCGGTCCACCAGCAGGCCCACGTCGGCGCCTTCGCCCCCGGCAGATGCCTCGCAGAAGGCCGTTCGTACATCGGGCTCTCCCTCATCCGGTTCTGGATGGTTAGCATCCACCAGGTTATCGTCGTTCCCAACCCCCACTTTCCAGGAAAAGGCGCCGCCCTCGGTGGGATTGGAAATGCCGGCTCCCTTTCGAAAGGTGACTGTAACTTTAGCCTCCGCCGGTATTGTATCTGGGCTGTTATTCTTGACTATTCCGTGAAAAATCCTGACAGTAGTGGGATGACGGGGATCGTCCTGCTCATCTAGTTCGACGAAGGCTGCAAAGCCATTGGCCCTTCCGTTATTGTCATCCTGCACCTCGTATTGGACTCGCACGAAGTTGGGAGCAATCCCCCTGGGCACCAGAATATCCTCATGTAACTCCATAACGATGCCGTCAAAGCGGGGTGCTATTGCTGTAGGCGTGACAAATTTGACCTCATAGCTGGTATTGGCGGCGGGAGTGCGGGAGGAGGCTTTAACCGTCGGTGAACCATCCATCGGGCTTGGGCATTCTACCTGGGCCTCCACCCTTTCGGGACGGCCGGCAAGAGTCAGCAGGGAAAGAATGAGGAAAGGCAGGACAAGGACGGCGAAAAAAAAGAGGACTTCAGGGCCACGAAAACGGCTGACCATCGCGATACTGGGAATGAAGCTGGAAGACTCGTTCAACTGGTTGACGCTCTCGGATTGCCCTGGGCAATCCTTCTGATGGTGGGGAGAAGGGGTGAACCAATAATCCTTTCCGTGACCGCGCGACACTCCCAGCCCCATAATACAACGCAATTGTGGGCAAATTGTGGAATGTGCGATGCAACTTTATGATTATACACCCTTCGTTATGTCGGCTTGCCCACAAATTAACGATAGCCGACATTTTTCACGGGTACTTCATGGAAGTAAGGTATCGCAAGGGACCATCTGGCAGGAGTTTCAGTAGCAAGGAGCGGCTTGCGCGAACCACACCGACGCAGGCCGGGTTAAGCCTTGGTTAAAGGGACTGGAGGAACTGGGCCAGTTGGGCAAAGGCGGGGTTGTTCCAGGGAATGTAGCCCCGCTGGGCAGCCTCTCCCAACCTAAGTTCCGGGTCTTGGCGAGACGCAAGGAAGGAGTGGATGCGGGCCTTGTCCAGCTATTCGGATTGCCAGGAACTGAACCGAAAAACAACAGACTCCCGCAGAGTGGGCGCAGGAGTCGCAAGAAGAGGGCACTGCATAACCAGACTACTAGGCATGGAAACTAATGCGCGTTCTCGCGGGGTAAGTAAGCCGCCTATTCCTAGTTGATACTACTTCTATTGCACCATCACGTTCCATTGGGGCTAAAACCTGTCTTTTGTAGTGGGTTGATAGAAAGGCAGTCTCCACTAAGACAAACTCCTCTATTTCTTCAACACTGACAGTTCTTCCACTAAAGTGACCGCTAACTTCGGTACGGAGACGGCTGAAGTCAGGTGCGGCGTCAAACAACTGCAACTGGCCTGGGTTAGCTGCATAAGAGTAGCTGAAATTTCCGGAGGGGTCCACCCTGTACATTGCATCCTTCATCACCGACAGCCCCTTAAGACTATTGGTGCAGAAGAAGAGGAAGTACTCAGTTCTTCCTCCAGAGTCCTCCATCTTAAATGGTAGAACATACTTGGCACCAGCATACTGCTCGAGTTGGCGCTTATATACCCCGTGCAAAACAGAAAGACGCTCACTTGAACTTTCTGAATTTATTGCCGCTCTCCAATCCTGCGTCCCATACAACCCGTCAAGATGTGCCCACTGGCTTTCTTGAGATACGAAACGATTGATGAATTGGTACATGAACGTGATCAGGACTTCGCACCTAGAGTTGCTCATCAAGCGACGAATAACATTAATAGGGGTATGTGAGTAGCCGAAAGGGTCGATAAGAGCGAATGTAGGTGCCAACCGTCTATTCGCCACATCAACTTGGTCCAGAACCTGTGATACCGTTTGATCGAACTTGGAATTCACAACTTCGTAATTGAAATTGTTGGGCAAATCTCTTTCTTCCAATAACGACTGCAAGTGCTCTGCTCTCTCTGGTCCATCCTCTATGAATAGGAAAACCACCTCGGAGTTAATTGTAGCCCTATGTCCAACGGCCTCGTCCAAAGCAATTATTGGCGATCCTGATTCACCACCAACATACTCACCCGGTCCTGCGAAACCATCAATGTAAAGGACACGTCCGTTCCATCTGGACATTATGGGCAACCAAGCTTGCCAGTACTTCCGCAATATTTGGTGCTTGGCTAATGTATGGGGTTCAATTCCCCATATTGGGGTTTGTGGTGGCACAGGAATATTCCTTCTGAAGATATGTCAAGGATTGCTAAATCGGAGCGTCATTAAAATATCTACCACCTAGTTCCCGCCCGCCTGACTTGCTGGTCTTCCCGCCCCATTGCTTAAAGAAAAATGGAACTTCATGAGCCAAGCAATCATCACGTATGTCAGTTACCCACTTCTCTTCGACAGGCCGAGCTTTAGGTCCGCTCTCGCCACCTACAATAACCCAATCAAGGTCCTTAAGATAAGGGCCAAGTGTCAGTGGTTTCAGCAAAGGCTCGGCGGACAAGAACCTTACTGCAGCAGGAACCTTGACCAAGATTGGGATACGCCGATCTGCCCAATACTGGTTTTCAACCGAAACTCCCATCCAGACATTGGGAGGCCACGACAATTGCTCGAACAATTCAAGCAGGCGGTCTTGTCTCTTGGTTAGCACTTGAAAAGTATGCCTGTCAGCCTGTGTCATTACTTCGAACACTTTGTAGATGAAATCCAAGGGAACATCATCATGGAAGAGGTCGCTCATGCTGTTGACAAAAATGCGCCGAGGAGATTTCCAAGAGAGCGGCAACCCTAGTCTCTCTGGATGAAGCTTGATTTCAGATTCGCCAGGCAAATAGGGGCCGCCCCTTTTGAAACGAAGAGTTATTGCTTCGGCATAGCAATGAGCGCAGCCAGGGCTTACCTTGGTGCATCCTGTAACTGGATTCCAAGTGGAGTCGGTCCATTCAATTGCGGACTTGTCAGACAAGATTCCTCCACCTCAGTCGCTTCTGCTAAGGGAATATAGAACATATATTCTGTTTAGTCAATGCCAAAATGTCATATAGGAACCAGCGGCAGTCTACGTTTGGTTCAGAAAGACTGTCAAATTCCCACTTCCCAATAGACGCCCCTACCGCCCCAATGGTATATTTTCGTTACCAAATTACGAAACAGGGCCAATGGGTAACGGATTCAATTAACCCCTCCGTTTACCAGCCATAACCAGGGAGAGTTCTCATGACCTCCAGCGCCCCCGCCGAAATCCCCAGGGCCTATGACCCCGCCTCCGTGGAGCAGCGCATCTACCAGGACTGGCAGGATGCCGGCTACTTCACGCCCCAGATTCGGGAAGGCCGCGAACCCTTCGTCATCATCATGCCGCCGCCCAACGTAACCGGCGAACTGCACCTGGGCCACGCCCTCACCGCCACCATCGAGGACGCCCTGACCCGCTGGCACCGCATGCTGGGGGACGATACTCTGTGGCTCCCGGGCAAGGACCACGCCGGCATTGCCACCCAGTGGGTGGTGGAGCGCCTGCTGGCCGAGGAGGGCACCGACCGCCACGAACTGGGCAGGGAAAAGTTCCAGGAACGCATCTGGGAGTGGGTGGCCCGCTACGGCAACACCATCGACGAGCAGCATAAGCGGCTGGGCACGTCCTGCGATTGGACCCGCCTCCGCTTCACCCTGGACCCCGGTCCGGCCAAGGCCGTCCGCGCTACCTTCGTCAACCTGTACAAGAAGGGCCTCATCTACCGCCACGAGCGCATCATCAACTGGTGTCCCCGCTGCGCCACGGCTCTCTCCGACCTGGAGGTTGAGTACCAGGAGCAGGACGGCAAGCTCTTCTACATTCGCTATCCCTTGGCCGACGGCAACGGCCACATCACCGTCGCCACCACCCGTCCCGAGTCCATGCTGGGCGATACCGGCGTGGCCGTGCATCCCGAAGACCCCCGCTACGCCGCCTTCGTGGGCAGGGATGCCATCCTGCCCATCATGGACCGGCCCATCCCCATAGTGGGCGATGAGGCCATCGAGATGGACTTCGGCACCGGCGCCCTGAAGGTAACTCCCGGCCACGACGTCACCGACTTTGAAATCGGCGAGCGGCACGGCCTGGAAATCATCAACGTCATCGGCTTTGACGGTAACATGACCGACCTGGCCGGCAAGTACGAGGGCCGGGAGCGCTTCGAAACGCGCCAGGCCGTGGCCGAGGAACTGGAGGGACTGGACCTGCTGGAGAAGGTGGAGGACTACCGCCACTCGGTGGGCCACTGCCAGCGTTGCGACGCGGTGGTGGAACCCCTGATCAGCCTCCAGTGGTTCCTCAAGGTGGGCAGCCATCAGGAACCGGACAGCATCGCCGGCCGCGCCCACGCCGCCGTGGCCAACGGGAACATCGCCATCGTTCCCGACCGCTTCGGGCGCGTCTACCTGAACTGGCTGGAGAACATCCGCGACTGGTGCATCAGCCGCCAGCTTTGGTGGGGCCACCGTATCCCCGTCTGGTATTGCGACGAGTGCGGCGAGATTGTGGTATCTACCGAAGACCCCAACGCCTGCCCCGTCTGCAATTCGGAGGGATTGCGCCAGGACGAGGACGTGCTGGATACCTGGTTCAGTTCGGGCCTGTGGCCCCATTCCACCCTGGGCTGGCCGGACGACACCGACGACTTCAACTATTTCTACCCCACCGCCGTCATGGAAACGGGCTACGACATCCTGTTCTTCTGGGTGGCCCGCATGATCATGATGGGCATCGAGAATACGGGAGACATACCCTTCCGCACCGTGTACCTGCACGGCCTCATCCGCGATGCCAACGGCGACAAGATGAGCAAGACCCGGGGCAACACCATGGACCCCCTGGACCTCATCGACCGCTACGGCACCGATGCTCTGCGTTTTGCCTTGTCCACCGGCACGGCCCCGGGCAACGACCTGCGCATCACCGAGGGCAAGCTGGAGGCCGCCCGGAACTTCGCCAACAAGGTCTGGAACGCCGCCCGCTTCGTCATAACCTCCCTGGAGGGTCAGGACGACCTGGCCGGCTGGCGGGAACTGCCCACCCTGGAGCACCGGGAAGACCGCTGGATCGTCAGCCTGCTGGACCGGGTTACCGCCGAAGTGAACCAATCCCTCGCCACCTTTGAACTGGGCGAGGCCCAGCAGAAACTCTACGACTTCATCTGGGACGACTTCTGCGACTGGTATATCGAGATGGCCAAGGTGCGTATGCGTTCCGGCGACGGCCCGTCGCCCCGTCCGGTGCTGGCCCATGTCCTGGAACGTACCCTGCGACTGCTGCATCCGTTCATGCCCTTCATCACCGAAGAAATCTGGCGAAACCTGACCTCCCGCCTGCCCGCCGAAGGCGACCTGGCAACATCAGTGATGATCGCCGACTACCCGGTGGCCGAATCTCCGCGCCACGACCGGCAGGCCGAGGACGAAATATCCCTGGTGATGCAGACCATCCGCGCCGTACGCAACACCCGCGCCCAGCTTCGCATACCGGCCAACCAGCGGCTGGAGGCGCAGGTGGAAGCCAACGGCCTGCGCGGCGCCATGGAAGAAGAGGCGGAGGTCATCCGCACCCTGTCCCGGGTAGAACCATTGAGAATAACCGCCGGAGCGCCTGAAGGCTCCGAGCAGACCCGGGGCGTCACCCTGGTGGTGAATCCCCTGGTGGTACGCCTGCCCCTGGAGGGAGTGGTGGACCTGGCCGCCGAACAGGGCAGACTGCGGGAGGAACTGGCGAGCTGTCAGCAGGAACTGGAACGAAAGGAAAAGCTGGTCAAAAATCCCAACTTCCGCGCCAAGGCCCGCCCCGACGTAGTGGAGACGGAGGAAGACCGCCTCCGCAACCTGCAGGAGCAGCAACAGCGGCTGGGCGAAATCCTCGCCCAGCTTGGTGGGTAGTTAGTCCACGCATACACACAAATGCCCGGTAATATCCTGGGTGCCCCTCCCCTATTTGTGGGAAAGCCGGGGTGTTCATGACCACACATTTCTATTGGTGGATGAATAAGAAGACCATGGACACCGCTCTTGGCATCATTGGCTACCCCATCGGCCACTCCATGTCGCCCGTGTTTCAGCAGGCGGCGCTGGATGCCTGCGGGGTTGACTCCCGCTACGTGGCCTACCAGGTGGCGCCGGAAGAGGTTGAGGCCTTCGTCAACGGCCTGCGCCAGCCCGGCACCCTGGGCATCAACGTAACCGTTCCCCACAAGCTGGCGGTAATGCCCTTCCTGGACGAAATAGACGACTGGGCCACCGAAGCTGGCGCCGTCAATACCATCGTCAACCGCGAAGGCCGGCTCACCGGCCACAACACCGACGGCTACGGTTTCCTGCGGGTCTTGCGAGAGGGAGCCGATTTTAAACCCAAAGGCAGGCGCACACTCATTCTGGGGGCCGGCGGCGCAGCCAGAGGGGTTGTCCTGGCCTTGGCGCGGGAGGGCGTGGGCGTATTGACCATCGCCAACCGCACCCCGGAACGGGCGGAGAGCCTGGCCCAACTGGCCCTGAATCGTGGCATCTCAGCCCGGGCCATACCCCTTGCCGGGACTGACCTGGCGGAAGCTGCCGCCACCGCCGAACTCATCGTCAACTGCACCACTATCGGCATGACCCACGGCCCCGGCGAGGACGAAACGCCCTTGCCTGCCAGTGTCATTCCGTCCACCGCCCTGGTGAATGACCTGGTGTATAATCCCCTCGAAACCCGGCTGCTAAGGGAGGCGGCCCAGGCCGGAGCCAAAACCCTGGGCGGCATCCAGATGCTGGTGTACCAGGGTGCCGCATCCTTCGAAATGTGGCTGGAACGGGCCGCGCCGGTGCCGGTAATGCTGGAAGCTGCCACCCGGGCCATGCAGTCGCGCAGCTGAACACTCAGCGAATTTCTGTAACAGTCTGCGGTCAATGCTGCGTCCAAGAGCACAGCAATTGCGACGACGGTTTGCGCCTGTGGTGGAACCGTTTTCCAGTCCATCACTACGGACTTGATCCGATATAAGGAAGTTACGAATCGCCGGCCCAAGCCGGCGAATACAGCACAGGATGACTAAGAATGGGAACGGTCACCGTGACAATGGAAGTGGGAGACCCCCAAGGGCGGAATTTCCGGGAAGTAAATCTGGAGGTGGACACCGGCTCCACTTTCACGGCTCTGCCCCGGGAAATTTTGCAGGCCCTGGAAGTGCCGGTTAACCGAACCGAGCAATCGCGGCTGGCCGACGGCAGTCGGCAGCCTGTAGAACTGGGCGACACCGCGGTCAGGCTGGCAGGCAAACAGTTCATGACCACAGTCATCTTCGCTGAAGAAGGAGAACCCAGCCTCCTGGGCGTAGTCACCCTGGAGCAAGCCCTGTTGGCCGTGGATCCGGTGAACAACGAGCTGATACCGGTTGAGGCCAAGCGATACCGGTCCGGTTTGCTCTTGAACGGTTGCGACTGACAAAGGACGCTTGGTTCAAGTCTGCCGGCAAGAGGGAAGGTAATGCTGTAGGTAGCCATACGTGCCCTCAGCTGAGCAACGAGCTTCTCACTTCAACTCTTCCCTTCTTATCCACGAACAGGCACGAACAGGCACTGATGGAATCTTCGCCATTTGGGACCCATTAGTGAAAATTCGTGGGCATTCGTGGATAAATCAACATTAGAGGTAATTGAACATGATTCGGTGGTTTACGGCAGGCGAGTCCCACGGCCAAGGCCTGATGATAATCATGGAAGGCGTCCCCGCGGCCCTGCCCATCAGCGAGGAGTACATCGGAACGCAACTGGCCCGTAGACAGCGCGGCTACGGGCGGGGCGGCCGCCAGCTTATCGAGCAGGACTGGGCCCATATCCAGACCGGCGTCCGCCACGGCCTCACCCTGGGCAGCCCCATCGGCATGACGGTTGAGAACAAGGACTGGGCCAACTGGACCGAGGCCATGGCCGTGGAGTACGTGGAAAACCCGTCCCAGGAGGGCCGCAACCGCCGGGTTACCCGCATCCGGCCCGGCCACGCCGACCTGCCCGGCGCCATGAAGTACGGCTTCTCCGACGTGCGCAACGTGCTGGAACGGGCCAGCGCCCGGGAGACGGCCGGCCGTGTGGCCGCCGGGGCCATTGCCATGCGCCTGCTGGAGGAGTTCGGCATCAGGCTACACAGCCACGTCATCTCCATTGGCGGCGTCTGGGCCGATACTCCCGACACCCACGATGCCATTGACTGGGACGCCGTAGAGGAGTCGCCCGTGCGCTGCGCCGACGCCGAAGCAACGCCAAAGATGATTGCCGAGGTTGACTCCGCCCGGGACGCCGGCGATACCGTGGGCGGCACCGTCGAGGTCATCGCCGACCACGTCCCCATTGGCCTGGGCTCCCATATCCAGTGGGACAAGAAGATAGACGGTCGCATCGCCCAGGCCCTCATGTCCATCAACGCCGTCAAGGACGTCTCCATCGGCCCCGGCTGGGAGGTGGTCAACAAGCGCGGCTCCGAGGTCCATGACGTCATCGAACCGGTAACCGACCCCGACAACCCCTGGCAGCGCAAGACCAACCGGGCCGGCGGCACCGAGGGCGGCATGACCGACGGCATGCCCCTGGTGGCCCGCTTCGGCATCAAGCCCATCGCCACCCTGCACAATCCCCTGCCCTCGGTGGACCTAGACACCGGCGAACCGGTACAGGCCCACTTCGAACGCTCCGACGTCTGCCAGGCCCCCCCGGCCGGCGTCATCGGCGAGGCCATGGTGGCCCTGGTCCTGGCCGACGCCTTCATGGAAAAGTTCGGCGGCGACTCCATCCCCGAAACCCGCCGCAACTACGAGGGTTACATGAAGACGGTGGGGCCGAGGATGGTTTACAGGTAGGGGAGACGAGGGGTTCACAAAGAGACGCGGAGGAGCAGAGAGTCGCGGAGAGGCGGGTATGGCGATTTACAAGATGGTGGGGGATAAGGAGCGGCTTGATAGGATCGCTCCGACCTCATTTGGTCAAGAGGGCGTCCTGGAGAGATCCGATCTACAACGGATTCTGCGCGATCAACCTGAAGTGTTGGAGGACGGCCTTTTCATCATCACTGAAGAATTCTCCAACTGGGAGGGATCTGGCAGAAGCATCGATCTGCTGGGACTGGACGCGACCGGAAGGTTGGTAGTGATTGAACTGAAGCGCGGTGATACCGGGAGCCACATGGAACTGCAAGCTATCCGGTACGCAGCCATGGTTTCAGCAATGACACTACAGCAAGCCATTGAAACTCACAGAGCGTATTTGGCCAGGATAGGGTCTGAAGAAGATGCGGAAGAAAGAATTAGGGACCACCTAGAAAATAGCGATGGAGCACGGTTCGCCTCTGAAAGACCACGCATCATCCTTGCATCAGAAGGATTCTCCTCCGAACTGACTACTTGTGCTTTGTGGTTGAATGAATCCGGCCTCGATGTTACTTGTATCAGAATGCAGCCCCATCGTAGCGGTCCTGAACTGCTGATAGAAACCAGCCAGACTATTCCCCTACCGGAGGCACAGAGCTATCTTGTCAGGATCAGGGAGCGTGAGGAGGAGTTGTCAAAGCGGCGTTCCGAACAGGAAGGGTTGGTTTCTTTTGCTGAGAGTATTGAAACTGTTCCTGTTGAGTTCCAAACAGATATGAAGCGAATACTGGCTTGGGTTGAGTCATTGGAAGTCGAAAAATTGGCAGTCGTTGCGGATAATGGCAGAAGATATGGCAATCTCCTCATTCGCTCATACCGGACAAAGAGGCCGTTGGCGAAAGTAAATTCCGGAGAAGGTAGAAATAAGCCTCCTTGGTTCTACTTGAACGCTCCAAACCTTAGGAAGTTTGCGCCCGGCACAATTCCTGCCTTGAGTAAGTGCGCCAAAAGAGACTTGTCAAATATAGACAGACTTCCCACTATGGTGCTCAAAGACGTATCTAACGAACTCCTATGCGCTCTCACCCAAGCCTACCGCGAAGCCAACGGCCGGCTGTCGTCTGAAGAGCAAGCAAGCGAGGAACTACAGACTCAAGCTGAATAGCCCTATTCCTCCCCCTCCGCAGCCGATTGCACCGGCGGCAGCAAAGCCTCCACCTCCAACTCCACGTCAGGCAGGGCCACCGGGGTAACCTTGTCGCCTCGCCGCAGCGTGGCATGCTGGGAATAACCTTCGGGGCCCGGTTCAGTGAATCGTTCCAGGCAGTCGCCGGGCAGGTTAAGCACCCAGGTTTCGGGTATAGCGGCCCGGCCGTATATGTGGGCCTTAACGCCCCGGTCGTAATTGAGGGACGAATCTGCCACCTCAACAATCAGGAGTACGTCGTCAGGAGCGGCATGGGCAAAGGAGTAGTCGTCCTCCCGGAATTTCACCAAGGCCAAATCCGGTTCAGGGGCCGATCGTTCACTTAGGCGAACGGTAGCCTGAATCAGTACGGTGAACAGGTTGCCAGCCAACCCAATGAATACCCGGGCGTAACGGGTTACGCCTCCTATATGGCTTGGTCCCATCGGCGCCATAACCAGAATCTCTCCTTCAATCAACTCCACCCGCTCCCCGTCCTGGATAATGCCGGCCTCGACCATCTGGAAGTATTCTTCCACGGTGAACTTGCGGGCTTCCCGGGTAACCTGGGGGGCCTTAACCGGCGCTGTAGTCATGGCGACTCCTGGCCTGCTCAGAGATTTGCTGGATTACATGCTAAGACGTTGCTCTGTCCTTTTCAAGGATGCGTTGATCCCGCAAGGTGGCAATCGCTTCCTCGCCATGGATGAAGTCCCGTCAATGCTTCCCGCGAGATTAGTTGTCCCGCCTGATCTCTTCCGGGGAGACCGAATCCAACCGGCCCATACGCTGTCTTACGCTCTCGCTTCCCGCGTCTATCATCAGGCCTTCAGGTGAAGTCTGTTATGATGGCTCTACTATGATGGCTCTACCTGCCCCAGTCTAACCTTCTCTTCCGCTGGAGGTCCCCCATGAACAACCACACCCCCGATTACCTTGATAAACTCTCCCGCTTCGTGGTGGAAGCCCGCCTGGAGGATTTGTCGCCAACGACGGTGGCCGCAGCGCAGGACGTGGTGCTGGATACCATCGGCGCCATCTTGGCCGGAAGCCGCTTGGAGGAAAACGCCAACCTCGCCCGCCTGGCCCCAACTCTCAGCGGAGCGGGGCACGCCACCATCTTCGGGCACCAGGTCGGGCGGGTGCAGCCCGTGTTTGCCGCGCTGGTCAACGCCACCGCCGGAGTGGCTTTGGAACTGGACGAGGGCAGCCGGCTGGGCGGAGGGCATCCCTCCATCCACGTTACGCCCGGGGCCATTGCCGTGGCCGAGGAGATGGGCGCATCCGGCAAGGCCGCCCTGGAGGCCGTGATCGTGGGCTACGAGGTTACCTCCCGTATCGGCACCGGCGTGCAGGCCAGGGCGGAGGTCCACTCCCACGGCACCTGGGGGACCATCGGCGCGGCGGCCGCCACGGCGAAGCTGCTGGGCTACGATGCCGCGGCTATCCGCCAGGCCATGAACCTGGCCATGTCCATGAGTCCTGCCAATACCTGGACTCCCTGCCTGGAGGGGGCCACCATTCGCAACCTGTACCCCGGCCGTTCCGAGTTCCAGGGCATCATGGCCGCCTACCTGGGCCAATGCGGCTTCACCGCCGTCAACGATGGCCCCGCGGACCTGTACGCCAGCATCCTGGGCGAGGGCTTCGACCCGGAGGCGGTGGTGGCCGGCTGGGGCGAGAACGGCCCCGCCGGGCCGCTGCGCATCGAGCAGAACTACACCAAGTACCACGCCTGCTGCCTATACAACCACCCGGTGCTGGACGCGGCCCTGGCGCTGCAGCAACGGGAGGGCTTCGAGTCCGAGGCCGTCAAGCGCATTAACGTTACGGCGCCGCCCATCGTGCAGATAATGGCCAACCCGGAGCCGGCGAACATGCTGTCGGCCAAGTTCTCCATACCCTACGCTCTGGCCGCCGCTCTGGTGGGTGGCGAGACCGGCGCTCCGGCCTTCTTCGACGAGCGGGTAGGAGACCCGGCGGTGCGCTCCCTGGCCGAGAGAATTGAGATTTCACCGGACCCGGACATGAACATGCGCCGGTACGACTACCCGGCGGCAAGGGTGGCCATCACCCTGAATGATGGCCGGACGCTGGAGGGCAGCGCTGCCGCCCATTACGGTGACAGCCATAATCCCCGACCAAGGGAGGACCTGCTGGACAAGTTCCGCTCCCTGGCAGGCGAGAGCTTGGGGGACGAAGTTACGGAGCAGGTCATCTCTACATCGGGGAGGTTGGACCGCCTGGATAGTGTGCGGGAGTTGACCGCCTTGCTGGGCGGGTAAGCAGGCAAGCGCATTATGTTCTATGCCCCGTGGCGTTGCTCTCGCCTTCGAAGGAACGTCGGTGCCCTGATGATCGGGGAATGAACCTTCCGGACTTCATAAACTGAGAGACCGACGCCTTCCCAGCCAGCGAACGCCGCCTGGGGTGCCGGACCCCGCTGGAGCCTCCTGGCAGTCGGCATGGTGAAAGTTTTCGGATGTGGAGGCGAGCGAACCCTTACAAGTTGATTGAGGGTTCCACGTAGTCCTTTAGCTTGTTGTAGACTTGAAGCCGGTGGTGGTAGGACTCCAGGACTATTATCCGGTCATCGGCGTCGACATTGACGGCCACCGGCCGCCGGAAGCGCCATTCAGGTTCCAGGTCTGTTCTTCGCCTGGCTTTGATGAGATCCGGATTAGCGTCGATGTAGGCCTGGGCCCATGGCGAAGGCTCCTGGGCGTCACCGACCAGCGCCGTAATATACTGGCCGTCTGCGGCATAAATCTGGACGCGGTGGTTGCCCCAGTCAGTTACGTATACATCCCCTTCCGAGTCCACGGCTACGCCGGAAGGTCCTTTCAAATCGCCAACCCCGGCGCTTGTCCCTTCGAACTTAACGAGCAACTCTCCGGTAGGGGCGAATTTTTGCACCCGGTTGTTGCCCCAGTCCGCGACGTAGATGTTGTCCTGGCGGTCGACACAGACGCCCCATGGCATCTCCATTTCTCCGTCGCCGCCACCTTGTCTCCCGAATTTGGACTGAAACTCACCGATCTGGCTGAAGCTCTGCACCCGGTGATTCAGGCTGTCCACCACCCAAATGGCTCCTCGGGAGTCAATAGCAATTCCTGACGGTCCGTTCAGCTGCCCTTCTTCGCTGCCGGACCTGCCCCAGTGATATCGATAACCACCCTCTTCGTCGTAGATGGAAATCCGGTTGAGATGCTCGTCCGAAACGAAAACTCGTCCGTGGTCGTCCAAATCGATGGAACGGGGCCAAACAAAGCGCCCGTCCTCCGCGCCGACGGAACCGAACTGGCCTTGAAACTCGTGGTCCAAGGTGACTTTACTGACCCGCTGCCCTAGTTGCTCTACTCCGCGGCTCAACACATACATACGGCCATCCGGTCCCAGCACGAAGTCCTGGGGAGCCCAAAATCCCCGGCCCGACTGACTGTACATGCCAATGCAGTAGCTGTAGTCGTACACGCGGCCGGCGGCGACGGTGGTCAGCATATCGGCTCTCCTGAAAACGAACTTGGGAAGCCAGGATGGAGGTGACAGCACGCTGCAGGGAGCTCCCCCCTAACCCGAACCTTCTCCCACCACAGGAGCGGGAACTTCCCCGATGGGCCCGAGACTATACGAAGGACATCTGCTCGAAGTGTCCACCGACTATGGGTACCGGGTCGAGGCCCAACCATTTTTCCGCCAAGGTGGAGTAGAAGCCGCGGAAATCGTAACTGGGCGCCAGGTCGCCCTCAATAAGGTCCTCCGGTTTTAGCGAGGGGTAGGTACCGTACATTCCGCCCTTCACCCGGTCGCCGATGGCGAAAGCCGCCCCCGCCGCCCCGTGGTCCGTGCCGGTGCCATTGTCGCGGACGCGACGTCCAAACTCACTGAACAGCATTACGACCACCTCCTCCGAGGCGCCGTGCTCACGCAGGTCTGCGAAGAAGTCGCGTATGGCCACGGAAACGTCCATCCAAAGTTTCGTGTGCGATCCCATTTGGTCATAATGGGTGTCGAAGGACCCGTAGGCCGTGTAAAAGACCTGGGTGCCCAGGCCGGCCAGATGCACCTGGGCCACGTCCCTGAGACGCCTTGCAATCGGGTTGTTGGCGTACTCTACGGTTGAAGAATAGGTCTGGGGCGCAACCCGGATAATGTCGGCTCCCCTCAACGCATCCCGTCCCGCCTGTCCCAGGTATTCCATAGTCGGTCCGGTGCCGATGGCGGGAGCGTACATGCGGGCGAAACTCTCCAGTAGCTGCGTACGGTCCTGCTCGGAGGCGATCGCCGGATTTGAAGAGAGCACACCGTATGTAGGAAGGTTGTTGACCGAAGTAACGGGAACGCCCTTCATGGCCAGAGCCCGAGGCAATCCCTGGCCCAGGCTCACTCCCTTCAGCACGTTTTCGCCGCCGGGATCCAGGTCCCGGACCACCTTGGCCAGCCAGCCATCAATCCCGATGGTATCCGGCTCGCAGGTATGCCAGATGTCCATGGCTCGAAAGTGGGAACGGGGCGAATTTTCGAACCCGATTCCGTGAATGATGGCCATGTCGCCCTGGTCGTAGATTTCTTTCAGCGGCTCTATATCAGACCGGAATGCCAGCTGGTCATCGATGGGCAATACCTGGTCTTCAGGGATATGAACCCTGGGTCGATTATCCCAATACAGGGGATCGCTATAGGGAACTACGGTATTGAGGTAATCGTTGGCCCCGGTCAGCTCCATTACCACCAGCACGGGGTCCTTGTGGGTAGATGCCATCTTCATATCCTTCTACATCAGTTGTATGCACTTGCCTAGGCAAACTGATACTCTCGTGAAGCCGCGATCAAGGTCAATATCTTGCTCACATTCCGCAAAGTAGCCAGCAGTTCCTCGCTGGTGCTCCAAGCCAGGTCTCCACACCTTTCGGCATGGGCGATCAATTCCGAATAAGTCACTTCACCGACTTCCAACGGCCCCATGGCATCAAGGCAGGCTGCCACTATCGCCTGGGGGGAAGGATCCCCATGGGCATTGACCACCACCCGCTTGATGATAGCCTGCACACCGGGCAGTGAGACGTCTCCGAATACCCTGGCTGCGAAATTCACCCGACGCATCAAGACGCCGGGGTCGATCCATTCGGAACCCGTGTGCCAACCCTCCACGCTGGGAGGATTGAGAAGCTCCTGTCCCTGCCAGCCGCATTCCAACGCCAGGTTGTTGAATCCCGGCTTGAAGCCATTGAAGTTGCCCGCCATGCGCACGGTGCCGACGATCAATTCAGCCGGGCACTTCACCCGGGCGAACTGGGCATTCTTGAAGAAGTCTGCATTGAACAGCGCTCGCAATATCGACCGGATGTCGCCGCGGGACTCATTGTAGGCGTCTACCAAAAACTCGATGGCCTCAGGGTCAACCGGCGGGGTGATGTTCCAGGTAGACACGTGGGGCTCGTCGGCGACGAAAAACCGGTAAAGGTGGCGGGCCAGGAACCGGGCCGTAGCCGGCTGGTCCACAATAATATCCACGATGTCTTCGCCATTGAAGTTGCCGGTATGTCCCAGGAAGGTCTTCTCGCGGTCATCGTGTTCTTCGGGTTTGTACTCGAACTGCCAGTGGAAGCGACCGTAGGGATTACGGGGAATCTTGGGAGCAATCGTCCAACCGGTAAAGGCCCGGGCCGCCTCCTTGATATCATCCTCCGAATAGTTTCCGACACCCAGGGAGAAAAGCTCCAGCAGCTCACGTCCCCAGTTTTCGTTGATGGCGCCATCGCGATTTCCGTGGTTGTCCAGCCAGAAGATCATGGCCGGTGACTTGGCAACCTCCACCAGCAGGTCTCGGAAGGCGCCCAATCCATGCTCGCGGAAGGTGGCAATCTGGCGGGTAAGCTCCGGTGGATTGTCCACCTTGGAATTGCCGGTGGCGAACAACTGGTGCCAGAAGAGGGCCATCTTTTCTTCCAGGGGCCGTCTGGTGTTGATCATCCGGTACACCCAGTTGGCCTGGTTTATGGGCGGCGCTCCGGCCCCCTCATAACCCGGGAAGTACCGGTACAGCAGTTCCTCGTTAATGGCCGGTTGCCGTTCCGGATGCAAGAGCTCCTCGACCACGGCTTCGTAGCCCATGGAGACCCGTTTCTCCAGTTCCTCGCGGGGATCTCCGAAGCCCGCTCGTCTCATCAAGTGGGCCATCAATCGAACGTCTTCCTGGTGGGGCATAATCGCCTCTCCGCTTTTCGAGCCCAAAGCCCTGATACGGGCGCCCTTTCACCACATATTAGGATTGGCCAAATCGAATGTCAACGAAGGAGGCCATGCTCCCTTCACGATCACGGCAAAGGGGCAGGTAGTACCGGTTCAATTCAAGCCGGGGTTAGAGGCAATTCGCCATTGATACTCCCCAGCGAACGCTGAAGTATCCATCGGGGGGGCAATTTCCCTCTGCAGTCATGCAGGACCTCGCCGCGTTGCAATTGCGGTGCGGGAGGTTCCAGACCCTGCCGCTTCTCGCCAGTTGAAACGCTAGCGGCTGCTCACCCAGAAATCGTTTGATTTCTTGTCGAACTTCCCGTTTCCCGCCAGGTCGTCCAGCCAAATCCAGGTCTTGTTCAACCACCGCCACCGGAAGTTCCGTATGAAGAAGCGCGGAATTGCATACATCCTGTGGGGCGGCTTGGTCCAGGCGCACCGGCGCACACAGGTGCTGCATGTGCTCCCCACGCGATTCTGGAAAGTCATGCACTTCTTTGCGTCCAGTTTCCAGGTAAGCACTCCGGTCGCGTTGCTTTCGTCAATGGGGTCGAAGCTCCGTTCGCCCGTCGTAATGGCTTTCGTGCCGCACTTGGGTACGCACTTCAGGCAAGCGTTGCAGAATTCGGTAATGCCGGAGTCCACTGCACCGGCAGGCTCCAGCGGCAGGTCAGTGAAAATCTTGGATATGCGGCACCGTGCCCCAACCCTGGGGTTAATCAACATTCCATGCCTGCCCACCTGTCCGAGACCCGCGTCAATAGCCAAGGGAATGCTGAGGGCCGTATCGTTGGCTGCCGGGATGGCGTTGTAGCCCAGTCCCCTTATAAATTCAGCCACCATCCAAAGGGTAGGGGCCATGCGGGCGTAGGCCAGTGTGCTGAGTCCTTCGGTAAGCAGGGTGGGGGCATGCTCCGTGCCATCCAGGTCCTTGCCCCACTCATGGAGCATAACCACCACGTACTTCATCTCCTTGGGGATCACCCGGGTGCCATCTTCAAGGCGAACGGGCTGGTCGTGCTCTTCATAACCGGGATCATCAGAGAATTTAATGGGGAAAGCCTTCTTCGTTTCGGCATCAAAGTAATGGGAATAGACCCAGCGGCGGTCGAGCTCCGCGAACCCTACCTGGTCCGCGCCCAGGAGTTCGGCAGCCTTCCGCACGATCTGGGAGGCTTCTTCGGGGGAAGTTTCCGGCCGGCCCACGGGCGAGGGTTCCAGTTCCGACCGCCATGCGGTGGCAGGCATATCCGGCTGGTTCTTGGAGAAGTTCATCAGCGAAAGCAGGGAATCTGCGGCGGAGTCCAAACCCCAGGCTGTGGACTCATAGCCGAGGCGGCCCTTGCTCATCAACAGGCGCTGCTTTTCCTTCAGCTTGTCCCTTTCAGCTTTGTAATAGGCATCCCACATCATCTGCGAGCCCATGTGGTCGCGCTGATTGAACCGGACGTAGGAGTCTTGCACCTGGTACATTTCAGCGGCCGAAACGCGACCGCCCTCGGTTGCATTCTCTTTCGCACCGGATTTGGAAAGCCGTCGCGTTCCCAATTTCATGATGCAATACCTCCTGCCGGCAATAGCCAACTACATACTGCGTTACGTCCGCCATTTTTGCAAACGCACCGGGACCAACACACGCCGAAGCCAGCATCCTGGCTGAGTCTGCAGTAAACCGGAAACAGGTTAGCGCGTTGCCGGCCTGCCATTCTCTTCCAATCAGTACGGGTTCCCCGGGCCTGGGCTCCTCCCGGGGCTTCCTACAGCCGGGACCTGTTTGCCCTAGCTCAAATCGTCCAGGCGCATTTCCCTGGCGCAATGCAGGCAGAGGTCAGAACGCTTCCGTTCCTTCCACCTGGCTTCGAATTCTTCGATCCAAAGGGCGGATTCGGAATCGGCCGGAATGTGCTGGCCACACAGAGTTATGAAGTAAGCAAAATCGAAGTCATCCCTGGCTTTGGTCAGGTATGAATGCCTGGTAGCCCTTCGCATCAGGCCTCCTTCCGCTTCCGCTTATGAACCTCAATCGTCTCGTCTGCTGCCCTGTGTTCGCAAGAGTGGAGGCGGATAAGTCTCCACTGACAACCAGGCATTTGCAAGCGTCCGCATAGACGGTTGCAGGGTATTGTGCCACTTCAAAAGGAATGGGGCCAACCGCTCCTGTTATCTGCGTAGATAAGGGATGATCTCTCATTGAAGTTCCAAGGGGATGGTAGGCAGCGCAATTGTAGGGCTGAAAGGGGCGGGTGTATGATGGGGCGAACAACGGCAAAGGAACGCCGCGAGGAGATTTGAGATGGCCGACAAGCAGATATTGTGCGCCTTTGGGGTTGACCTGGACGCCGTGGGGGGCTGGCTGGGTTCGTACGGCGGTGAGGACTCGCCGGACGATATTTCCCGCGGTCTGTTCGCTGGCGAAGTGGGAACGCCCCGGCTGCTGAAGCTCTTTGAACGGCTGGACATCAAGACCAGCTGGTTCATCCCCGGCCACTCCATTGAGACCTTCCCCGACGAATGCCGGATGATTGTGGAGCAGGGGCACGAGGTCGGAATGCACGGCTATTCCCACGAGAATCCCATCTCCATGTCCCCGGAGCAGGAGGAAACAGTGCTGTTGCGCTGCATCGACCTGATTACCGAGGTCTCGGGGAAGCGGCCACGGGGCTACGTCGCGCCCTGGTGGGAATTCAGCCACGTTACCAACGAACTGCTGCTGAAGCACGGCATCAAGTATGACCACAGCCTGATGCACCGCGACTTTGAGTGCTACTACGTCCGCGTGGGCGACCGCTGGACGAAGATTGATTACGGTATGCCTGCAGACTACTGGATGCACGCCCTGGAACGGGGCGAGGAGACGGACTTGGTAGAAATACCGGCCAACTGGTACCTGGACGACCTGCCGCCCATGATGTTCATCAAGGCGTCGCCCAACAGCCACGGGTTCGTAAATCCCCGGGACATTGAGTCCATGTGGCGGGACCAGTTCGACTGGGTGTATCGGGAGTACGACGAGGCGGTGTTCCCCATAACCATCCACCCGGACGTTAGCGGACGGCCCCAGGTGCTGCTAATGCTGGAACGCATCGCGGAGTACATTCGCTCCCACGACGGCGTACGCTTCGTAACCATGGAGGAGATAGCGGACGATTTCCTGGCCAGGCACCCCAGGCACAAGCAGTAAGCCGGGCTGGCCGTGGTAGCTGCTGTAGCCCCCAGCTTGCGGCAACCGTCAGTCCGCTGCCGCCTCGGTATCAATCCCCCATTGGCGCACCATTTCCAGCATGGTGCGGGCGGTTTCCTCGTGGGCTATGTCCACCATGTCGCCGGCGTAGGTTACGACGGCGCTGCCGGCCTGCCGCTGTTCTTCCATGGCCTTCAGCAGGCCCTTCCAGTGGGCGATCTGCTCGGCGCTGGGGGTGAACACCTCGTTGACTACCGGAACGTGGGAGGGGTGGATGAGGTTCATTCCGGTGTAGCCCAATTGTTTCAGCTGGTTGGCCAGGTCGCGCAGGCCTTCCAGGTCGTGAATATCGAACCAGCCTCCGCTAATGGGGAACTCAATACCGGCAGAGCGGGCATCAACCAACACCTTGGACTTGATGAACAGGGTCTCCATTCCTTCCGCCGTCCACTGGAATCCGATGGAGCGCGCCGTGTCTCCGCCCTTGCCACCGCTGCCGCCCATGTGGGCCACCCGTTCCGAGGCCATGGCGATGTCGTAAGCCTGCCGGATGCCGTCGGCCGTTTCCAGGCCCGGGTCAATGCAGATTGACCCAATTGCCATCCCCGTCTTGCGTTCAAAGTACCGGAGGAGGATGTCCACCTCAACCACGTCCTCAGGGCGCTCCACCTTGGGGAGCAGGATGCCGTAGAGATGGGGGCTGGTGACAGCTTCCAGGTCGAAGCCGGTCAGTCCGGTTTCCAGGCGGTTGACACGGACGAAAAGGGTCTGGCCGGCCGAGCCCAGTTCCTCGACCATGCCAGCCACCAGGGAGCGGGCCCTGTCCTTCTCAGCCTCGGGCACCGAGTCTTCCAGGTCCAGGATAAGGGCGTCCGGGCCGTACTGGTGGGCCTTGCGCATCCAGTCTTCCCGATTGCCGGGAACGAACATTACCGACCGCAGCGGTTTTGCTTTGAACCTCATGTGAGCCTCGCAGGCAAATGATTTGGCAGGATTGGGGCTTCCCTCGAACCGTCCAGGTTGTTCCTAGATAACCCCGCCCGAACGCAGCCCTTCCAGGTCGGCCTCGTCCAGGTCCAGCAGCTTGCCGTAAATCTCCTTGTTGTGCATCCCCAGTGTTGGCGCGCCGGGCAATGTCGGCAGCGGTTCGCCCGAGAACACGACCGGAAAACCGGACGCTATTCCGCCGGGCACCGGGGCATCCATGGTCCCATGGAGCATGGGCTGGAGGGTTCCACGTTTGTAGAAGTGTGGATCGGCCATGATGTCCGGCACGGTGCGAACCGGTCCGCATGGGACGTCGCACTCCTCCAGTCGCGCCAGAATCTGGGCCTGAGTCATCCTGCCGACGCGCTTCTGGACTTCGTCCCGCGCCTCGGCAACATTGACGGCACGGGAAGCATAGTCGATGAAACGGCCGTCATCCAGGAGTTCGGGGGCGGAAAGGGCTTCACAAAGCCGCCGCCACTGGTCGTCGCTGGCAGCGGTGATGATAAGGTCGGCGTCGGAGGCGTGGTACAGGCCGGTGGGCCCGCTGCGGCTGGTGTTGCCGGTACGCAGGGGAAGGCCCTGCTGCACGTCCTCCTCCAGGTTTTCCATGAACATCAGGGCTGCCAGGGTGTCCATCATGGAAACGTCCAGATGCTGTCCCCTGCCCGTTCGCTCCTTCTCCCGCAGCGCGCCCATGATGGAGTAGGCGGCGAACAGGGGCGTAACCAGGTCGCCGATGTAGAACCCCACCTTGGTGGGGGGGCCGTCGGCGTCCCCGTTAATGTCCATCAAGCCACTCATGCCCTGGATCTGCGGGTCGTGGGCCGGGCGGTCGGCATAGGGGCCGGTCTGGCCGTAGCCGGCGATGGAGCAGTAGATAATGCCCGGATTCACCGCGGCTACATCGTCATATCCCAGCCCTAACCGGAGCATAGACCCGGGCGCCAGGTTCTCCAGGGCGATGTCGGACTGGCGGGCCATGTCGAGGAACATTTCCCGTCCCCTGGGGTCTCTCAGGTTCAGGGTAACGCTCTTCACGCCCTGGGTACGTTTCAGGAACCGGGTCGCGATATCCTGCTCTGTCTGCGGGGTGTTGTGGACGCCCTCCGGTCCAGCAAATGGCCCGTTGCCCCGCACGGGATCCCCCCGCCCCGGAATCTCCACCTTGATGACCTCGGCGCCCATACGCGCCAGGTTCATGCTGAGATAGGGGCCCGCCAGGAACACCGTCACGGCGAGCACTCGAATATCGCTCAGTGGCTGCATCGCAAATACCACGCTTCCTTACTATTTGGCACCTTTAGGCCACAGTATACCCCGCCTCCGGCGAGGGCGCCTAAAGGCAGAGAAAACGCATTTTGATTCCGGCGAGAGGGGCGTCCGCCGGAGGCGGATCTCTCAAAGGACACGCCGCCGTCTCCAACCTGAAGGTTCCAGCCTGCCTTCGGGGCATTCAGTCGGGGCAATTTTTTTGTTTTCGCGCCATTTTGGGCCATCTTGGGCCGTTTCGTATCTGAAACACAGGGCAGAGACGACCCCGGTGGCCCGAAAATGGGCCGCTCCACAGATAGGAAATGGGTAGACCAAGCGGGCCATTTTGGGCCGTTCTGGGCCGTTTTGGGCCACAGCCTAAACCAAAGCCGATGGGACGCCCTCCCCTTCGCCCTCTTTCCCAGAGAGAGGGGTGATTCAGGCTTGACCGGGCTTTGGACGGAATGTGCCATGAAAGTAGGGTAGAGAAGCGTCACCCTGGGAATCAAGAGGCAGGTGTCACCAGGGCGATGGCACTTTGAGTCCGGCAAAAGGGGCGTCCGCCGGAGTCGGATCGCCCAGAGGATAACACGGCAGTCCCCAGGTTAGAGTTGCCCGCCGGCTCCAGAACGACGGACTTTCCCGAATCATAACGCGATTGCCCCGCGCCTAAAGGCCGTTTCAAGAATCAGTCAGCAGGCCACTGGAAAAGTGGGGATACTTCCCCCGGGAGAGCGTTATCCCCCATCCTGGCCTGCCCCCGTGTTGGGGACAGGAATCCTGCAAGGGCTTCCAGGACTGGAAAGCGGTACCGCAACGCTGCGATACCGCTCTCATGAATCAAGCTAGTTGTCAGCTCCCACACTGGGGAAGGCTCATGGCCCTTGCCACCAGTGCAGTTGGCGGGATTCGGCCGCTATTTGGGGTATACCTCGCCGTCCAGCTGGTCCCGGTGTGGAACGAATTCCAGGTTGGAAGCAATGTCCCGGGCGCAGCAGCCGAAGTTCCACAGGTCGATTTCCGCGCCCACGGGCCACACAACGTTGATGGAGGCGATGGGGATATGTACCGCCTGGGCGAAAAGCCATTTGGCGGTGTCCCGCTGGATTTCCATTCTCTTTTCAAAGTTGGGTTCGTTAAACATGGCCTCTACCTGGGCGTCGAGCCAGGGATGTTCCATGCCGCGCATGATCAGCCCCTTGCTGGAAATGCCGTGGCTGTAGGCGTTCAGGGGTTCATCGGAAGGGCTGTTGTCGTGGGTATTGTAGCCCTTCCAGGTGCGGTTGACGAAGTGGGGCCGGAAGGCGGTCATGGGCATCCGGTGCTGCTTGCAGCGAATGTTGATTTCTTCCCACATCACGCAGACCGCCTCGCCCACCTTGGGAGTGCCGGGGTAGGAGCGCTGGGTCAGCGCCATATCGACTTCAAAGCCGTCGGCGTAGCCGGCATCGGCCAGCAATTTTCTGGCCCTTTCCACGTCATATTCGACCTCGGTATTCCGCATCTCCTCATCGAAAAATTGTTCATAGCCGGTCCAGCGCCAGTAGGGATTGTTGGCGTGGCCCTCGCCGTCCAGCACATTGTCCACGATGGACTCCCGGTCAATGGAGATAATCATGGCCTTCCGCACATCGCGAGCCCGTTGCCACTCTGGCGAGTTGATATCATCGCTGACTGAGTTCCAGGGCAGGCTGTTGTCCCTTTCCGGTATGCCTTCCCGGTCCACGTACAACTGACCATGCAGCGTCATGTGTAGTTCCAGGGCGCCGGCGAAGCGCATGAACTTGACCCCTTCCGCGTCGGTCAGGTTAGGTATCGAACCCAAGGAGACCTGCATTGTATCCAGTTCACCGGCGAGGAAGTTGGCAATGCGGGTGGATTCCTCGGTGATCTGGAAGTAGTGCAGTTCCTGGAAGTAGGGCGTCTTGTGCCAGTGGTCGGGCACGGCCTCGGAAATGAATCGCTCGTTAGTGCGGAACTCCACAAACTGCCATGGGCCGGTGCCGATCCCCTCCAGCGTAGCCTGTTCTTCACCCACCTCGTCGGCGTAGGCCTGGCTGGCCAGGGGGATGAAGTTGTTGGCGCCGAACTGCTGGAACCGCCAGATAAAGTCGAACGCTCGGTGGGTACCGGTATTGATCTCAATCGTCAGGTCGTCAATGAAGGTAATGGTGGTTTCCGTTTCGTCGCGCTGGAAAATACGGCGCATGTTGGTCTTGCCGGGGTGCCGGGCTTCTTCCAGCATAATCTGGTTGACCACCCACATCAGGTCGTGCATGTTGGCAGTCCCGTAGCCCTTGTGGTAGGGAATGCCTTCCTTCAATTGCAACCGCCAGGTGGTGCCATCCTCGGAAAGGCTCCAGTCCTCGAGCAGGTCGTTCTGCAGCACTCTCTCAGGACTCATCCGCCACAAGGCGTCAAATATCACTGGGCTTACGTAAGTTGCCTGGGGCACGGCCATATTCTTGGGCAGGAACTGGGGCGGTCCCAGGTCCTTGTTGGCCACGCGCAGGATGCCGTAGGGAGCGTCGTCCACCGCCGCCACCACTTCGGGTTCCGCCCTGGCCTGCTCAGGGGCTACGGTGGGCGTGGGAGCCATGACGGGTTCAGGGGCGCTGCTGCTGGAGGCCGCGCCACCACCGCTGGGAGCCGCCGCCGGGGCCTGGGAGGCCTGCTGGGCAGGCTGGGCCTGGGCCAGCGCAGCAGCCGGCTGCTGCGCTGGCTCTTGCTGCTGGGCGGCCGGCTGCGCGGGAGCCTGGGCCGGAGCCGATTCAGGCTCCTCGGAGGCGCCACAGGCCAGACCCGCCAGCAACAACACCAACACTGCCGGATAGACCATAGTGCGGGACCAAAATGTTCTAAACAGTTTCAAAATTACTTCTCCTCCATAGGCTACACCCGGCACGGCAGACCAGAGAATAACGAAATTAGCACCATCCTGGCTCACATATGCCAGTAAACAAAAATTCTTGAGGCCTTTTTCGAAACTCACCGGATGCAGCCTGCCACCATAATTGAGTTTTGGCGACAGTTAGGGAACGTATACTACACCTATACAGGCATGTCAAACCGGTTTGTTGCTGCGATCAGGGTCGGCTATGTGTTTGGTACCTGTGCCATGGTCTGTATTTCTATGGTGAAGATGGGTGATTCAGGCTGGCAAGGGGGTGTTTACGGCCTGCGGTAGCAGGCGCACGGACAGCGCTTGACGGATTCGGGGCGCCATCTACCCGTGCCGAATCGTGTATTATTGCCAGCGAGCAGGTTATTCAAGAGATGTTGCGGGATGGTGGAGGAAAGACCCGATGCGTGTGATGGTGTTGGTGAAAGCTACTGCAGACAGTGAAGCCGGAGTTATGCCTTCTACCGAACTGATAGAGGCGATGTTCAATTTCAACCAGGAATTGGTGGATGCCGGAATTATGCAGGGCGGTGATGGCCTGAAGCCTTCGTCGGAGGGCAAGCGGGTCGCCTTTGACGGGGACAGCCGCACGGTGATTGACGGGCCCTTTGCGCACACATCGGAACTGGTGGCCGGGTACTGGCTGTGGGAAGTAAAGGACATGGCTGAAGCCCTGGAATGGGTGAGACGCTGCCCCAATCCCATGCCCGGGCCCAGTGATATAGAGATTCGCCCCCTGTATGAGATAGAGGACTTCGGAGACGCAATTACTGGGGAACTGGCGGATCAGGATGAACGGCTGCGGGAGGAGCTTCGTGAGCGCCAGGCGTGAACCTGTCGGACTTCACCTGGCCGCAACTCATCATTCAACCTGGAGCAGAGCCATGACTACCACCGAACCAATTCCCCGTGGCGAAATCATCCAGCAACTCGACGGGACCTACGAGCTGTTTCCCCTGCCCACGGACGAAGAGACCCTGCGCAACATCCTGCTGGACTGCCTGGGAGAGTGGGAATACGTCCGTATCGGTATGCTGGTGCCGGGGGCCGTGTGGGAGATCAAGCCGCCTTGCCAGCCGCGAACCGGGTTTCTGGACGGGTACCTTACGGTGGACTTCCAGGAGTGGCACCTGCACCTGTGCATCGGGGAGTCGCGGGCCGCGCCGCCGGAAACGGCCAGGCTGCGACGCACGGCCCGGGCCGAACTGTACCGGCGGCTGAATCCCGACCACCAGCCAACGTCTTGGGGGTTTCGCCTGTTCAACGGGGGCGGCCAGCAGCAGATAACCGTGCTGCTACCCAACCCGCACCTGGACGAACGGCAGAATTACACCGACAGCCCAGAATGGGACCGGCTTTACTTGTGGGACCGGCTGCGGATGAAGTACCTGGCCCAGGGCAGCGATCCGGTGGACCGGTCGGCTCCAGGGTTCTACCATGGCTGACCTGGGCGGCGGGACGCACCCGCTGGACGAGAGCATGGCGAAGGCGGAAAGCCTGGGAGGCTTCTTTGCCATGCCGCAAGCTGATCGTGCTGAAGGGGGCTGGACCAGCGCGCGGGACCTGTTCCAGGCAGATGACCGGCGGCTGGGGGAAATGGTGGCGGCCTACGGACAGCGGGCCTGGGAAAGCAACAACCGACACGTGGCCGCTTCGGCTTTCCTGGTGGCTTACCTGAGCCGGGTGGTTTTCCCGCTTGCGGGCCAGTACGTGCTGGCAGGAAGGGCGCCGGACGTTTCGCTGGATAACCTGGCATTTCACTGGAACGGACCGGCCATTGACGCCACGGGCCTGGAGCAGTTGAGGTTCGCCGCGCTTCCCAACGACCCGGCGGCAGACCACCCGGACGCCATATTTGCCGCCGACAGAAGCGACCTGTACAAACAGGTGAAGGAGTGGCTGTTCCGCGGCAACCTGGAGCTGGTCATCCCTGACTTGCAGCGGGCGGCGGGGGCCAGCCCCAGAGTTTCCAGGAATGCGGTGGCCGCCGCATTCTCCCAGGCGCTGAACCGCCTCTACGCCGTGGCCGGAAGGCCGGCGGAGGTGGTTGCTGCGGCAGAAACCATCTTCCTGGACCCCGAGTCACCCATTTACGGCCAGCTCACCATGGAAGAGTTCCAGAGCCACGGGAGGACAGGGTTCTTCTCGAGGCGTCGCGGGTGCTGCCTTTGGTGGCGGTCGCCGCGGGCCAATGATTACTGTTCCAACTGCATTTTGCTGCCGCGGCATGAACAGGACCGGCGATTCGGCGAAATGCTGGCGGGGATACGTTGAGAGGACCCGCTGGCGTCAACCTCCACACTGTCTGCCTCCTCACCATACGCCCGGAGCGAGTCCTCCCTTCTGTTGGACGAGAATAGATTCAGGCCTGGGGTTTGGGCATGCGGTAGCCAACGCCGTGCTCGGTAAAGATGTAGGTAGGACGACGGGCATTGTCGCCCAGTTTCTGGCGCAGGGTCTTGACGAAGGCCCGTAGAAGTTGAATGTCTCCCGTATACTCCTCGCCCCAGATGCGGCGCAGCAGTTCATCCTGGGAGAGGACCCTACCCGGCCTGGTGGAGAGTTCCTGGAGCAACTGGTACTCGGTGGCTGTGAGGTGGACCTTGCGACCGCCCACGGTTACCCGACGCTCGGGGTAGTTAATGACCAGGTCGCCAACGATGTAGTCCTCCCTGTCGCGCCCGTTCTGGGCCTCAGCACGCTTGCGGAAGGAGACCTTGATCCTGGCGACCAGTTCCGAGGGAGAGAAGGGCTTGGCGATGTAGTCGTCGGCCCCCATTTCAAAGGCCCGAACAATGCTCTCATCATCACCCTGGCCTGATAGAACAATGGCAGGAACGCCGAACTGCTGGGTGACCCGCCGGATCACGTCAAAGTCCTGGTGGCTGCCGGTACCCATGTCCAGCAGGGCCAGGTGAGGTTTCTCCTCCGCTATGATGCGACCCAGGTCCGAATAGTCCAGCGCCCCGATGGGGACGTAACCGGCATGCGAAAGAGCACGCTGAACCGCGTTGAGCATGCGAGGCATTTCCACCACCGACAGAATGCGCTTGCGGCCCTCATGCGACGGGAACGGTAGCCCACCAAAGCTGGTAGGCGCCGAATTTGGTTGATCAGTGTGTTCTTCGGCAGCGGGAATGCTGAACCCCAGGGTAAGTCCCTGGTCAGACAGGCCCGGCTCAACCCAAAGACGCCCGCCGTGGGTGTTTACAATTCCCTGGCAAATGGCGATGGCCATCTTGTCCTCCTCCCCTTCGCGGTTGGCTTCCGGGAGCCAGCGGGAGGTGGAACGAATGAGAGCTTCACCCAGGGCGCCGGCCTGGGACGGCTGGGCGTCCAGCGAAATGCCGACAGTAACGTGCATTTCGTCCTTGCGCGCCTGGATGCACAGGGAGGATGAGGGAGGAGAGTATTTCACGCCCCATTGGAGCAGGGAACGCAATACCTGGGCGATCCGCTGCCTGTCTGCCATCGCGCAAGGGAGATCCGGCGCAACATCCAGCTTGATCTTGTGGCCGGCGTTGGATCGCAGAAACTCTCGCCTGGCCTCATTCAGCAGGGGGGCCAGGTCCAAGGGCTCGGGGCTTATGTTCAGGCTGCCGCTTTCGATCTGGGTCAGGTCGATAAGGCGGTTCAGGTGATTGCGCATGGCGTCGGCCTGACGGTCCAGAACGCGAAGCATCTGCCTGGACTCATCGTGGCCGGACGCGGCAATGCTGTCGGCCAGGGCGGCAATTGAACCCTTGATAGTGGTCAGGGGAGTCCTCAATTCATTGCCAACCAGGCTCAAAAAATCGGACCGCATGCGGTCCATTTCGAATAGGGGAGACATATCCTGGATGGCCACGATTACGGACTGGACCTCGCCTTCCATGGAATAAATGGGAGCGGCGTTAATCAGGGTATGGACCGCCCTTCCGTCGGGCAGGTAGATGACGATCTCCTCGGCTCGAACGATTTCCCCGCTGCTGAGGACGCGGGTAATTGGTGAGGAACTGAGGGATACCTCCCGACCGTCGGCGCGCCGGAAGGAGAGGACTTTCAGGGTGTCCTCCCAGGTACCGTTGGGGATACCCGCATCGCCGATGATTCGTTCGACTTCGCGATTATAGGTAACCATCTGGCCGGTAACGGCGTCGAATACGATAACACCCACCGGAGAGATGTTTATCAGAGTCTCCAGGTTAGACTTGGAATGGAGGGCCCGGCCGTATTTGGTTGCATTGACCATGGCAACGGCGGCCTGGCTGGCGAAGGCGGCAATGACCGCCTCGTCCTCGGCGGTGAACTCCGGGTCGGTGGCTTTGTCTGCCAGGTAGAGATTTGCAAGGCAGCGTCCCTGGTGACGGATGGGGGCACCCAGGAAGGAGGTCATGATTGGGTGGTGCTGGGGGAAGCCTGCAGATTCGGGGTGAGTAGAAACGTCTTTGACGCGAATCGGTGTGTCGGATGCTGTCAACTTGCTGAGCAGGCCGCCTATCCTTGGCACGGTTTCTATGAGAGCGGCTTTTTCAGGATCAATTCCCCTGGTTACCAGTTCGCTGTTTTCGCCGGCTTCGTTGAAGGTTAGCAGGGCGCCGTAACGGGCGTTGGTTAGCGAGCAGGCCCAGTCAACTATTTCCCGAAACAGGCTTCCGGAGTCCAGGTTGCTGCTTATGCTGAGGTTGGCTTCCTGCAGTTCTGTGAGGTGTGCTGGCAGGGTCTGGCTTTGGATTCCCGAGTATTCCTGTTCCTTTAGCATATCAGAGCACTTTCACGAGAATGGGATTGGCGAGATAGGCGCATTCACTATCATTTATAAATCGACTACATCGCACGACTATGTAATATAACACATCAATTATAGACTGCCACCTATCATCACAAAATCTTCATTAAATATTACTTAATGAATGCCATATACAGACTTTATGGGTTAGACGCTCACAGCCTGGCAAAGGCGGCTGAATCACGCAAGGTTATACCAAGGAGTTGGCGGACTCCGGCGCCAACAGCATGAAGGCGACCAGCGGCCAGAGTCTGCTTAACTGCCAGGAGGCGGGTGGGGAACAGCAGGGGAACCCAACCAGGGAATGCGGCCCCTTATTCTAATCTTCTTCCCTCAAGGGGGAATGGGGCTGAGGCATGCCGCGTGAGTTACGCCAGGGAAGGTTGCTAGATGAGCAGGTCCACCAGGTCTTCGTTGGAGCCGTCAATCTCGTCTCCCAGGTAAGGGCCGAAGAGTTCCTGGTATTCTCTGAGTTGGGCCTCCACTTCGAAGCCGTCGTCCAGGCGTATTTCAACCTCCAGAATCTGGCCCAAACTCTCAACCTCGTCCAGGTTGAACACCACGTTATCCTTGGTCCAGATCTCCCGCTGCTTGTTCACTACTGCGCGAACGCCCAGGACGGCGTCGAGCATCTCCTTGGTCTCATGGCCATTCAGGCCCCAGATGCGGAAACTGCTGGTCCTTCCCCCCGATTCCTGACCCTCCTCGTAGTAAATTACCTGGGGGGCTTCCTTGTCGATGCGTATCTTAAGGCGGCGGCGGGGATTGCCCTCGGGGGCATCGGCCAGATTGTAATAGTAGTCCACCTGGTCCCTACTCTCCACAAAGGAAGCGCCGTGTTTCGCCAGTAGCTGCCTAACCGGGTCAAAATCTGGACAAAAGGCCTTGATTTCCCGGTTGGTTTGCATTGTCATGATCGTTTCTCCCGGGCTGCCAGAAAGCAGGAATGCAGCCCGTATTGCGACTCTGGAATTTCCTCATCAATATATTATGCCGTATTGCAAGGGTTAATGACACCCACGGCGGCGGCTTGGCCGTTTCTTCACGTTTTTTTAAGACATTCAACCGGAAATCGGGTAAAATGGCTCCAATAGCACACAGCTCAATTAAGTGGAGAGAGTTATGGCAGACAATGATGTACTGTTGATGGCTCACCTGATGCGTCGGGCAGGTTTCGGCGCTTCCTATGGGGAACTGCAACAGCGGGCCACCCAAGGCTACGAGGCTACGGTGGAGGAACTGCTGCATCCGGAAGAGCAGGAAGAACTGAACACAGACGTGATGCAGCGGTACATGGGGTGGCGGGACATGGGTTATCTGGCCGCCAACCAGGGTTACTGGACCTACCGGATGGTCAACTCCCCGAGGCAGCTGCAGGAAAAACTCTGCCTGTTCTGGCACAGCATATTCTGCGTGGGCGACTCCAAGATAATGGCGCCCCACAACATCCTGGAGCAACTGGAGCACTTCCGCAACCACGGCATGGGCCGGTTCGACGAACTGCTGCTGCGCATGTCCACCAATCCAGCCATGCTCTATTACCTGGATAACCAGTTGAGCCACAAGGAAGCCGTCAACGAAAACTGGGGACGGGAGTTGCTGGAACTGTTCTCTATGGGTGTGGGCATGGACGGCCAGCCCAACTACACCGAAGAGGACGTGAAAGCGTGCGCCCAGGCTTTCACCGGCTGGACTGTGGGCAATGGAATGCCCCGCTACCCCTATGGTCGGTACTTCAACCAGTTCCTTTACAACCGGCACGACCACATCGATGGCGAGAAAACTTTCCTGGGAGAGACGGGCGATTTCAACGGCGATGACATCATCCGCATTATCGCCAAGCAGCCGGCCACGGCCCGGTTTATTGCCCGCCACCTTTACAACTTCTTTGTCGCCGACGAGCCACAGGTGCCGTCCTGGCAGGACACGCCTCCCCGGGACATGGCAGCCATCCGGCAACTGGAGGAGGAGTATTTCCGGTCTGGATATCAGATCCGGTCCATGCTGCGGCTGCTGTTCAACTCTGACTTCTTCAAGGAAGCCCGCTTCTCCAAGGTGAAGAGCCCGGCGGAACTGGTGTGCAGCACCCTGCGGTTTATGGGAGACTTCGACCGGCCGGCCCCACGTATGTACGACATGGCCCTGGAGATTCGATATATGGGCCAGGACTTGATGAATCCACCCACGGTGGAGGGCTGGCATACGGGCAAGGAGTGGATTGACAGCGGTACCCTGGTGGAGCGTGTCAACTATGCCGCCAGCGAAATGGGCCGGTTGGAGGCGCCGGGCATACGCGCCGTGGTGCGGCGTTTTACCGACGATAGCCCGACGGTGTCTGCCGGCAACCTGCTGGAAGGCTGCCTGGAAATGCTGGGCGGTTACCAGCTAATGGCAGATACCCGAAACCTGCTGCTGAACCACCTGGGCACCGACCAGGACATTCCCACCGCCGGCGAGGAATTTACGCAGACAGTGGGGCAGGTGCTGCAGTTGATTGTGTCCACCCAGGAGTACCAGTTTACGTAGGGGCAAGTCCCTTCCGATCTAATTTGGCCCACCAATCGGCACAAATGGGCTCTGATGAAATGCCTCCGTCCAGTCCCCCATAGATGCGACCAGCAAATAGCCCCCAAGACCAAAAAGAACGGCCCCCGGAGCAGTCCGGGGGCCGCAAGCTTTTGACTGACTTATGTTATTGAGATATTTGGTGCCGGAGGAGGGACTCGAACCCACACATCATAAAGATAGCGGATTTTAAGTCCGCCGCGTCTGCCATTCCGCCACACCGGCTTAAAAGTTAAGGTCCGACAGGGAGCCGGACTTGCCGAAGGAGAAGCACGGCCGACCGGAGACGAAGGGGAGCGGACAGTTCCCGGCGGGGAAAAATGGAGGCGACGGGCGGATTCGAACCGCCGAATAGAGGTTTTGCAGACCTCCGCCTTAACCACTTGGCTACGTCGCCTCGGGCTGCACCGGTATATCACTGCCGGGTCTGGGACGATATGGTGCCGAGGGCGGGACTTGAACCCACACGAGCTTACGCCCACGGCCCCCTCAAGACCGCGTGTCTACCTATTCCACCACCTCGGCCAGTCGACGCATACCGCATTATAGCACATTTAACATCTGGTTCAAGAAGCTCCCGGTAGCTGAAACTGGATACGAAAGAAGGCTAGCAAATCACCCAAAACAGGAGGCTGGCGGCGCCGTCGAGCCAGTCTCAGCGGCTACCACTGGCCACCACTGTTGAACCTCATCCGGGGCGCTGATAGGATGAGTCCGGAGTCTGTCCTGCATCAGGGCCGGAAACACCAACCGCCACACTCAATTTCTTTCCCCGAATTTCTCAACCTGCGGGTATGCCAATATGTCACTTGATCTGGGCGAAACCATTGTTCAGTTGGACCGAGTGTCGGAGTCGCTGGGGCAGGGCCACGGAGACCGAGCAGCGAGACTGGAAGTATTAAGGGAGGCAGCGGCCGCCGTATCCCCCCTGGAAGCTCAACGGCTAACCTCGGCGCCGGGCATCCCCTTCCTGGCAGCCCAGGTTACGGATACTTTGCTGGGAAACGCGGCGCCGTCACCGCCGCCCGAGGACTGGACGGCCCTTTCGGTGGACGGTTCGCACATTGACGTGGACCGACACCTTCCGGTGCCCTGCTACCTGCTGAACCTGGGCGGCTGTGTCCTTACCTATGGCGGGGAGGCCGATGCACGCTTCTTCAGCCGTCCCCACCTGGCGGCCCGGGAGGAAGAGTTGTACCTGCGAGACCCGGGCAATGCCAGCCTGGAAGAGGCCATGACCGGCAATCTGCTGGGGCTGTACCGCACGGTCAGGGAGTTGACGGTCTTGCTGGAGGAGGCACGTCGGTGCCCAGACGACCGGCCGGTACTGGCCCTGGTGGACGGCACCCTGGTGCTGTGGGGGCTGGCCGGAAGGGGCTACCCGGAATTTGTCCGCGACTTCATAATCAGGGACGGGCTGCTGAAGGCGCTGGGAGGGTTCCGGGAACTGGCCCGGGAGCGGTCCGTTACCCTGGCAGCCTACGTGTCCCTGCCCCGGACCACCGAAGTGGTGAACGCCATCCGCCGCTGTCTTTGCAGCCACGAGCTGGAGCGTTGCCGAAGGTCGTGCAGCTACCGGCGTTCGGAACTGGAACCCTGCAGCCGGGCCAACGACTTCCTGGACCGGGAGATCTTTGCCAGGGAGCTGACACCTTTCCATCGCTCCCCCGTATACAAGACTAACTCCTCTGTGCCCCGGGAATTTTACGGCGACGCCCAACAGGTCTACTTCTACTATCTGCATGCGGGCGAGGAAATTGCCCGAGTGGAAATTCCCAAGTGGGTGGCAGAGGACGAGTCCCTCTTGGGCCTGGGCCATAGCATGATCGTGGAGCAGTGCCGCAAGGGCCAAGGCTACCCGGTGGCGATTACCGAGGCCCACGAGCAGGCGGTGGTTACCGGCCGCGACCGTCAACTGTTCCGGGAGATGGTGGCGGAAACGCTGGAACGGCAGGGCCTGCCCACCTACACCTCGCAGAAGGAACGCTCAAAGCGCCGACCGTGGGTTTAGTACCAAGGTGCGCCCTTCCGGCAGTCCCGACCAGAGCAGGGCCTCAGGTTTTTCCCTTCCCGCAGCGAGGGCATCATAGACTCAACGGCAATCCTCCTGTAGCTTGGACGCCGGCCTGGATAGTGTGCAGCCAGCACGAGTGGCGACAGTATTGGCAGGCTTCAAGACCAGGAAACTTTCAGAATTGAGGAGGTCACTCATGGCTGCAGGTGATGCGGTGCTCTGGGCCCTGGGCAGAAACTGGAATATGGTGGACGCGGCGGTGGCCGGCGTGGACGCGGAAACGCTGTCCCGCCAGCCGGCGCCCGAATGCAACTCCATAGCCTGGCTGCTGTGGCACATGAACCGGGTAATCGACACTTTTATCAACCAGCGGCTTCAGGGGCAGCAGTCCTTTTGGGTAACTCAGGGGTGGAGCGGCAGGTTCGGCATGACGGAAAACGTCCGCGGAATGGGGTGGACGCCGGAGGACCTGGCCGACTGGACCGCGCCCGACATTGCGGTGCTGCTGGGTTACCAGGAAACGGTCCGGCAGGCGGCGAGGGAGTACATCGGGGCCCTGACCTGGGAAGACATGGAACGGGAGGTTACCTTTCCGCCCGAAGCCGAAACCAGGGACCATACCATCGCCACCGCCCTGGGCCAACTGGTGTGGGACAACGTGGCCCACGGCGGCCAGATAGCCTACCTGAGGGGCCTGTTCCAAGGAATGGGTTGGCACCGTTAGCGCCAGATTGAAATGGGATACACCGCCAACTATAATCCAACGCAACCAGGGGTTGGCTCATATCCAGAATAAATGGAGGAAGAGATTATGCCCAGGATCAAGCATATAGCTATCCGCACTCCGGACCCGGAAAAGACCGCCCAGTTCTACATCAACGTCTTCGGCCTGGAAGAAGTAGGGAAGGCCGGCTCGGGGCTTTACTTGTCCGACGGCTACATCAACCTGGCCATACTGAAATCCATCGACGAGGGCCAAGGCGAGAGCGTCCGTGACGTGGCCGGGTATGCCGGAATTGACCATCTCGGCTTCATGGTGGAAGACATGGATGATATCCAGGCCAAGCTGGAGGCCGAAGGGGCCCGCGCGATGAACATGCGCATCAACGTGGGCGGCCACGGCAATCCGGGGCAGAGCTACTATGAAGAAAAGTATCGCGGCCCGGACGAACAGGTGATCGACGTGTCCGGTTCCGGCTGGATCGGCACCTAGTCATCGCAGAGATTAGAAAAACGTAAAATCATAAATCGCTGGGACCCATTGGAGCGCGCCTGGCCGGCAACCTGGTCAGACGCGCCCCGATGAACGACAAGTAATGGAGTGGGGGCAAGGTTGGATACTGGCGTTACCGCGTGGATGTTGACCTCCACGGCTTTTGTCTTGTTCATGACCCTACCGGGCCTAGCGATGTTTTACAGTGGCCTGGTGCAGGCCAAGTCCGTCCTGTCGGTGGTAATCCAGTGCTTCACGATATCTGCCATAGCCAGCCTGCTGTGGTTCATAGTCGGTTACAGCCTGGCCTTCGGCGACACCGTCGGCTGGTTCATCGGCATGCCGGACAAGGCATTCTTCTACGGCATAGACCACGGACACCTAAGAGGGGACATGCCGGAGATAGTGTTTGTCATTTTTCAGTTGACGTTCGCTATCATCGCGCCGGCGATCATCGTCGGCGCGTACACCGAAAGAATGAAGTTCCAGGCTATTCTCCTCTTCAGCGCGGCCTGGCACCTGCTGGTATACGCCCCCATCTGCCACTGGGTCTGGGGCGATGGCTGGCTGCACCAACTGGGGATAATGGACTTCGCCGGTGGGGTGGTGCTGCACGCCAACGTGGGTGTCGCTGCCCTGGTAGCGGCATTATACGTGGGCAAACGGCAGATCTTTCCCCACGAACTGGTTCCCGCCCATAACCCCGGGCTTGCGGCTGCCGGCGCGGGAATGCTCTGGGTGGGCTGGTTCGGATTCAACGGCGGCAGCGCGCTTGCCGCCAACGGCGAGGCGGGCATGGCCATCGCCGTAACCCACATTTCCGCCAGCGCCGGCCTGCTGACCTGGACCTTTCTGGACTGGATAAAATTCCGCCGGCCAACCCTTATCGGCGCCATAATTGGCGCAATTGCAGGCCTGGCGGCGGTAACTCCCGCTTCCGGCTACATCGGCCCCGTTGGCGGCATGATACTGGGAATAACAGCCAGCACCGTCTGTTTCTTTGCCGTTGGCATCGTCAAGTGGAAGCTACTGATTGACGACTCCCTGGACGTTTTTGCCGTTCACGGCCTGGGCGGCATCCTCGGCACCTTGCTGATTCCTTTCCTGGCTCTCGAGATTATGGACGGCCACGGGTACGTGGTGGAGGGCCGCCCGATCCTGGTCCAGTTGGGAGTGCAAGTGCTGGGCGTACTGGCATCTATGGCTTGGGCGGGAATCTTTACGTTCCTGATCCTCAAGGTGCTGGACCTGGTCCTGCGCAAGGTGCGGGTAGACCCGATGGACGAGATTGTGGGGCTGGATGTGGCAATTCACGGTGAGAGAGGTTATGATCTCTAACCAGTATCCGAAGGCGAAAGGCCGGCGATTTCGGTAACCCTTCGACTCGGCCACTCCCCTCGTCTTGAAGGGCAAGCCTCGCGGTGCAAACGTCACCGAATCGGGCTTCTCCCGCCAGCAAGACCACCTCCCCCGCCTTTATCCGGAAGCCCAGAATGACAAGCCTATTGTATTTCACCCGTCCGGTTAAATTGCGGTTTCTCCCTGGGGGACCGCAACCCGTGGCTGTCTGCGGACCGCGGCTCCTGGACTTGCACAAATAGCCCAGAGGGTTTGTTGTATCCGAGACTATAGGTTATTATGGTACGTAGTTTTCCGAGGCTCTCCCGCGCCAGTAAGTGGGATGGCTCTGCTCCTTCAGCCGTTCAAGATTTTGAGTTTTTTAGGAGGCTACCTGTATGAACGTAGAATCTCGCCGGGAAGGCACGAACCTGGTATTGAAGGCGGATGGACGGGTTGATGGCACCAACGCCAGCGAGTTTCAGGATGCCATGAAATCCGAAATCAATGAATCTGACCGGGCCGTAGTGCTTGACCTGGAAGACCTGACTTACATCAGCAGCGCAGGTCTGCGGGTGGTGCTGCTGATCGCCAAGGATCTGCAGCGACAGGGAGCCAAAATGGCGGCTTGCTCGCTGTCCGACCCCGTGCGGGAGGTATTCGTCATCAGCGGCTTTGACAAGATCATCCCCATTCACGATTCCCAGGACTCGGCCATCGGCGCTCTGGGCTAGCAGTTCTGGGTTAGTCAACAAGGCTGGCAAGAAAGCCAGCCTTGTATTCGGCAGCACTGGAGCAATTTCAACAGCCTTTAGTGATCCAGACTGTGGAGTGAAGGGAACCAATGCCCGAGGCATTCAAAATTCTAGTGGTGGACGACGAACCGGATCTGGAGCCGCTGGTCCTCCAGCGGATGAGGCGACGCATCCGGTCCGGGCAGTATAGTTTTGTCTTTGCCCATAATGGCGTCGAAGCGCTGGAAGTGCTGCGCCAGGAAGAAGACATTGATATGGTCATCTCGGACATCAACATGCCCCAGATGGACGGGCTTACCCTGCTGGAGCAGATTCCCAAAGTAGACCCGAACGTGCGGTCCATCATCATCTCCGCCTATGGAGATATGAAAAACATTCGCACCGCCATGAACCGCGGCGCCTTTGACTTTGTTACCAAGCCGCTGGACTTTGATGATCTGCAGATAACCATAGATCGTACACTGGCTCACCTCGTGGAGTGGCGTGACGCCCTTTCATCCAGGGACCGTCTGGTGAGCCTGGAAAACGAGCTGAACGTTGCCAGCAAGATTCAGCAGTCCATCCTGCCTACCGAATTTCCCAGGGACGATGACTACGCGACCTATGCCAGCATGGAACCGGCCAAGGAAGTGGGTGGAGACTTTTACGACGTAATTTACCTGGGCCAGGACCGGGTTGGCGTTGCAATTGCCGACGTGTCGGACAAGGGGGTGCCGGCAGCCCTGTTCATGATGTCCAGCCGCACGCTGCTGAAGGGTTCCGCCATTGGCAAGTATGAACCTGGAGAAGTATTGAAGGAGGTCAACGACCTGCTCTGCGAGGGCAACGAGGCCATGATGTTCGTGACGCTCCTTTACGCCGTCTACGACCGCAACACGGGGAAGCTGACCTATGCTAACGGCGGGCATTGCACTCCCTACGTCCGGCGTGCCGACGGCACCGTAATTGACCTGCCATTAACCGGCGGGATGGCGCTGGGAATACTGGATGGTCAGGACTACTACCAGGACACTTTTGATCTTCTCCCCGGGGATACCGTATTCCTCTATTCCGACGGGGTCTCGGAGGCTATGAACCGGGAAGGCGAAGAGTTTGGCCTGGAGCGTATGGCGGAAGTCCTCGCGAATGTCCCCACGGATAACCCCAGGGCAGTTAATGATGCCGTGTTTGAGGCGGTTAAGACTTTTGCCGGGGATACTCCCCAGTCCGACGACATCACCTGCCTGACCCTTTGCCGAAGGGAGAAGACTTAATGAGTTCCAGGATAGACCTGAAGGTGGAGACCCGGCACGAGGAATTGCAGCGCATCTTCGCTACGGTGGAAGAGCTTGCCGAAGAAGAAGACTGGCCTCCCGCCCTCACCTTCAAGACGAACCTGGTGCTCGAAGAGTTTGGCCTCAACATCATGAATTACGGGTACGATGAGGGGATCCATACTTTCGATGTAAGTCTGACTTCCGGCGCCGATACCATCACCATTGAATTCGTAGACGACGGACGGCCTTTCAATCCTCTGGAAGACGTCAAAGCGCCTGTGCTGGACAGCGAAATTCAGGACCGCCCCATTGGTGGCTTGGGAATCCACTTCGTAATGGAACTGACAGACGACTTCCAATATCGAAGGGAGAACTCCAGAAACCACTCCATAATGACAATTCGCAAATCCGACTGAAGCCCCTTCACTTGCCAGGCAGACTATGAGAGGTAAGCTGGCCCTACTCATCTTTTTTGTTTTCAGCCTAGCCCTGTTGCTGGGCGCTGCAACTGCGGCATGCAGTAACAGTTCCAGCGAAGATGAAGAAAATGGCTCCCCCACCCCCACTGTTTCCGACTCAAAGGGCGGCGGAAGCTCCGCCCCACACCCCGGCGTAACTGACGACAAGATTCTTTTCGGCCAGTCTGCCGCCTTCAGTGGTCCGGCTTGGGAACTTGGGACCAACATGCAGCTGGGGATCTTGTCCGCCTTCGAGGAAGTTAACGAGGCCGGAGGCGTTAACGGCCGCCTGCTGGAACTGGTGGCCCTGGATGACGGCTATGAACCGGAAGCCGCCATTTCCAATACCTTTGAACTGATCGAGGAAAACCAGGTGTTCGCCTTGATCGGGGCGGTAGGCACCCCCACTTCCCGGTCCGCGGTACCGGTGGCCTACGAGGCCGATGTCCCTTATGTTGCTCCCTTCACCGGCGCCGCCTTCCTCAGAGAAATCAAATGGCGGAACGTGATAAATTTGCGGGCCTCGTACAACCAGGAGACCGAGGAAATGGTAGCCCGCCTGACAGAGGACCTGGGAATAGACCGCATTGCCGTACTGTATCAGGACGATTCCTTCGGGCTGGCGGGGCTTAACGGCGCCACCCGAGCGCTGGAGCGACGACAAATGGAGCCCGTATCGGTGGGGTACTACCCCCGCAATACCCTGGCGGTGAAGGCGGCCCTGCTTAAACTGCGTGACGCCGACCCGGGGGCGGTAATTATGGTCGGGGCCTACCAGCCGGTTGCAACCTTCATCTCCTGGGCCAAACGTGTTGGCATGGAGGATGTGGTGTTCATTACCATTTCCTTCGTGGGCAGCAACGCCCTGGCCGACTTTCTGGGCACCGATGGTGAGAACGTCTTCGTCACCCAGGTGGTGCCCTTCCCCACTGACGATTCCGTTCCCATCGTGCGGTCTTACCTGAACGCGCTGAAGGCCTACGACGTAGAGACAAGCCCGGGCTGGGTTTCCCTGGAAGGATACCTGGCCGGCCGGCTGACAATAGAGGCGCTACGAGCCTGCGGACGGGACAATGTTACCCGGGAGTGTTTCTACAATTCCATAGACAGTTTCGAGGCCCTGGAGTTGGACGAATTCGCGCTTCAATTCGGTTTTGCCGACAACCAGGGCTCTGATAAAGTATTTCTGACGGTTATTGGGCCCGATGGCAATTACCGGGCAATCGAAAACATGCGAGAAGTCTATCCATGATAGATGAATCGAACACGACAGCGGAACCGGAACGTAAGGAAGTCGCTGGGTCGGCGTTTGACCGGGCGCTGCGGGAAATTAAGCGCCGGGCCAGGCAGCCGATTACGGCACAAGAACTGGACTCTGCACGAGAGTTCACAGCAGGCTTGGTGCCGCGGCTGATCCAGAGCCGACGCAAGATTTCAACCCAGCTATACGTCGCCTTTGCGGTCATCGTCGCCCTGACATTGCTGGCCACCCTGGTGGGCTGGTTCTCATTCGACCGGGTGGCCACGGCCCAGCGACACGTTAACGACGAAAGCATACCGGAGATGGTGGCAGCCTTCGAGGTGGCCCAATACAGCAGCAGCCTGGTTACCGCGGCGCCGCGAATTGTTACTGCCCAGTCGGTGTCTGAACTGGACGAGCTTTACGCCAACATTATTACGGGTTCCAGCAACGCCCTGGAAAGCGAACTGTCAGCGCTGGAGGCTACTTCCGCTGAATTGGGAGTGGAACATCCGCAGGTGGCTTTCGAGAACATCCGGCAGGGCGCCCACCTGCTGACGGACAACATCAAGACAATTCGCAACCAGCGCACCGAGTTGATTGTCCAGGCAGAAAAACGGGAGAGACTCCGTCAGGACCTGGCGGAAGTCAGGCGGCAGTTGGAAATTAGTCTGGTCGAAGCGCTGGACGACCAGCTTTTCTACATAACCACCGGTTACCGGGATTTGGATTTGCACCCGGACCCACGGTCCGTTCGTGTTTCTGCCGAAGAGCTTGACAAGTACCGCGTCCTCTCCGAACTGCAGGTGGACGCTAACATAGCTACGGAACTCCTGGGCAACGCCTTCACCGTGTCCGAACCGGCATCGCTGGAGCCGCTGAGGGAGCGTTTCGAGGCGGCAATGAACCGCATCGGCTTCAACCTGGACGACTTGGAAGGCACAGAGATTCACGAGGAGCTTGCTCCCAGTTTCGAGCGGCTGGAAGCATTGGGTGTTGCCAGGGGTACCGGCTTCCACCTGCTGGGCGAGGAACTGCGGCTGGCCCAACGGCAGACAGATCTGCTGGAAAGCAACCAGGAAGCTGCCGTGAATCTGGTGGGGGAGGTGGATGAACTGGTGGGCACCGCCCGGGGCAGCGCGCAGACCGCCACCGAGGCATCCCTCCAGGCGATATTGACCGGCCGCACAATTCTGCTGGTTATCAGCTTGGCCAGCGTAGTTGTAGCCGCACTGGTGGCCTGGCTGCTGGTGGGCCGGGTGCTGCTTAGGCGCATCGGCGTGGTTTCGGCATGGATGCGCCGAATGGCGGCGGGCGACCTGGAAGCCCAGGTGGACGTGGGCGGCCACGACGAAGTGGCAGACATGGCGGCGGCCGTGGAGGTATTCCGCCTCCACGCCCTGGAAGTGCAGCGCTTGAACCTCGTGGAATTGCTGGCCACTGACCTTCAGGAAAAGAACGACGAACTCCAGGAAGCATTTGAGGAACTGAGGCGGGCGCAGGACCAGATTGTCACCCAGCAGAAGTTGGCCAGCCTCGGTGAGCTGACCGCCGGTGTGGCCCACGAAATTAGGAACCCCCTTAACTTCGTCAAGAACTTCTCCGAGTCCTCAGCGGAACTGCTGACAGAATTGCAAGAAGTGCTGGATGAGATGGGAGACGAACTGCCCGATGAACAGAAAGGGCTGATCCAGGAGATTTCCGACGACCTGAACGACAATATGGAACGTATCCGGAATCACGGCGACCGGGCCAACCGCATTGTCCACGATATGCTGATGATGAGCCGGGGCGCTGGCGAATTCCAGGTCACGGACATAAACCGCCTGGTGGACGAGCATTCCCGCCTGGCCTTCCACAGCGCCCGGGCCACCGACTCCGATTTCCAGCTGGACTTGAAGCTTGACCTGGACCCCAATGTAGGGGAGCTGGAAGTTATTCCGCAAGACCTGGGACGGGTATTCCTGAACATGGTGAGCAACTCCTGCTATGCCACCAACGAAAAGCGAATGGGACTGCTAGAGCAGGGAGTGGCGTACATGCCGGAACTGCTGCTCACCACCCGCCGACTGGACGGAAGCGTGGAAGTCCGCATACGGGACAATGGCAACGGAATGCCCGAAGACGTGATCGAGAAGATCTTCAATCCCTTCTTCACCACCAAGCCTACAGACCAAGGCACGGGGTTGGGGCTGGCCATTTCCAGCGACATTGTCCGTGAACACGGCGGGTTGATCCGCGTAACCTCGGAGCCTGGTGAATACACTGAAATGCTGATCGAGATTCCGCTGGTACGCCCGGTGGTTAGCGTAGACGGCGAACATTCAGAAGAAGGAAGCGCTGAGGAGGCCGACGAACTGGAGCAGGAAGTGGCCGTGGAATCGTAGACCTCCCTGGAATCCCGGGGTTGTCATAAATTCTTGATGACTTGTTACTGGCCGCTCATCCTTCGACAAGCGAGGATGAGCGGCCCTGCTTTGTCTACGGGGCTTGGCAGCCCCAGGCATGTATTGGGTTTATATTGACGGAGACCCTAGGTAAACATAATATGTTAATAAAGGCCGTAGGTATGCCGATGCAGTGCGGTCCCAATAACTTTCAGGGGTTTGCGGTGGCGTCATGAATTTCGAGCAATACCTTAACCAGGCGTTTCCCAACGGGCTAGACTTTTTCCAGGCACTGGACCTTGTCCTCAATGTGGGTGTGTACCTGGGTGGAATCTGCCTGTATGCGGTCTTTATCTTCCACTTCTACCGTTTCCTGGCTTCGCGGGACATGTTTTCCTTCGATCTTTCCCGCAATAGCGAGTCCGGGTACCAACCACTTCGGGGCTTCCTTCATGTTGTACTGTACATTTTCAAGTACATCCTGGTATTCCCGTTCTTTGCCTTCTTCTGGCTGGCGGTTCTGACCACCATTCTGGCCTTCCTCTCCAAGGACAGGGCATTCCAAGAAGTGCTGCTGGTCGCCCTGGCAGTGGTCAGCGCTATACGAGTGTCGGCTTACTACCACGAAGATCTGTCCAGAGACCTGGCGAAGATTCTCCCCTTTGCCATCCTAGGTATCTTCATCATTGACGCTTCTTTCTTCACCCTGGAAGAATCGCTGGGGGTATTGCAGGATGCGAACAACAACCGGGAAGCCATTTTTTACTACTTCGTCTTCCTGGTGGGCCTGGAATTTGTGCTGCGCATCGTCATGGGTTATGTAATGCTGATCATAACGGGACGCAGGAGGTTGCGAACCCCTCGAGAAGAGGGAGAAGAGGCGACGCAGGAACCTGAGTCAGATGAAGAGGACCAGGAAGCGCAAACTGTAAGACCGGAGACACCTGCGGCTGCGCCAGCGGATTAGCCTGCTTGCCCTTTCTCAGCTGCCAGAAGTAGCGGCGACGCAACCAGGGTGGTCAACCGGCGGATTTGTTCCACGGCTTGCAGCCGAGCACAAACTCGGTTGCCGGTCTCGGCCGCCGGCGCAGGTAACGAGATGCGGAGGATAGCATCAGTGTTCTTCTCTTTATTCAAACATTCCGCACCGCAACTGGAATTGAACGAGCTTTGAACCGTTAATTCGTCGCCAGCTGCCGCAGCCGGGGGTCCAGAGTATCCCGCAACCAGTCGCCAAACAGATTCAGGGACATTACCGTCAGAAGGATGGCGACACCAGGCATTGTCGAAATCCACCAGGCTCCCGCCAAAAAGTCCCGGCCCTCGGCCACCATGGAACCCCAGGCCGGTGTGGGCGGCGGCACCCCCGCACCCAGGAAGCTGAGGGTCGACTCCACCAGGATGACGAATCCCACCTGCAGGGTGGCCAGCACGATAAGGGTGTTAATGACCCCGGGGAATATGTGAACAAACAGAATCCTGGGGATGGAAGCGCCGGCAACCTTGGCCAGCGCCACATAGTCCAGGGTCTTGAGCTGCAGCACTTCGCCCCGTACCAGCCGGGCAAAGCGCACCCAGAAAAAGGCGGCCAGTACCAGGATGATGAGGCCAGTCTGCCCACCCAGTTCCGAGGGAAATGCCTGTCCCACCGCCACCACCATTACCAGGGCTACCAGCACTAAGGGAATCGCTAACGCGATGTCCACAATCCGCATTATGATCTCGTCTATCCATTTGCCGTACCACCCGGCCAGCAGGCCAAGCACGGTGCCGGTAGTTCCACCCAGACCCAGGGTAACCGCCGCCACCACCAGGGAAATGCGCGCTCCATGGATAATGCGGCTGAGGATATCCCTACCCAAATGGTCGGTGCCCAGTACGTGTTCCATGCTGCCGCCTTCCAGCCATACCGGCGGCACCATGCGGGCTCGCAAATCCCCCTTGCGCGGGTCCTCGGGCGCGATCCACGGGGCAAATACCCCGGCGAAGACCACCAGCAGCAACATGGCCAGGGGCAGCAACGGCCACCGCCTTACTGTTCTCCATATCTTGGGCAGCCCGACTCTTTCCGGAGCGGGAGCCAGCACTGCCTGGGTGGGGTTATCGGCCATTCTATCCTCCAGGGGTCTCGGACAAGGACATCAGGAGAACCGGATTCGCGGGTCCACGTAGGCGTAAAAGACGTCAACCAAGAAAGCGGTAGCCAGATAGGCCGCGGCGAAGGATAACACTACCCCCTGCAGCAGTGGGTAGTCGGAGTCCCGCACGGCCAGGAAGGCCAGCTGCCCCAGCCCCGGCCAGGCAAAGACCGTCTCCGCCACCAGGGAGCCGGTGATCAGCCCGCCCAGGGTAATGCCGGCGAAGGTCAGGGGCGGGATAAGGGCGTTGCGCAGCGCGTGTTTCCAGATGATGATGTTCTGGCTTACTCCCTTGGCCCGTGCCAGCTTGATGTATTCCGTGTCCATTACATCCAGCATGGCCGAGCGCATCAGGCGCAGGTTGGCAGCCACGTTGAACCAACCCAGGGTAATGGCCGGAAGGATGATGCTGCTGAGTTCCTCGCGGCCCGAGGGGGCGACCCAGCCCAGGCGCACGGCGAAAAAGAACATCAGCATGATGCCGATCCAGAAAGGCGGGGCCGACTGTCCGATCAGGGCAACAATCTTGCCGACCTGGTCCATTACGCTTCCCCGCTTCAGGGAAGACAGTACCCCCAAGGGGATGCCGACAACCAGCGAAAAGACGAAGGCAACAAACCCCAAGTACAGGGTGGCGGGGAGCCGCTGGACTATCAGGGATCCCACCGGCTGCTTCTGCACTATGGAAACCCCAAAGTCGCCCCGTACGGCGTTCTTCAGGAAAATCCAGTACTGCTCAGGGTAGGACTTATCCAGGCCCAGGGAAGCCCGCAGGTCCTCAAGGGTGCTGGCGCTGGCATAATCGTCAATCAGCAGCGTGGTGGGGTCTCCCGATATCCGAGCCATGAAGAATATCAGGATTGAGACCAGCCACAGGGTAACAATGGTCAGCAGCAGCCGGCGGAGCAGGAATCGTTGCAAGGTCTGTTACCTCCGGTGCGGTGCGTACTCCAGGTCGAAGAGGACGCGGGCGTCGCAGCAGGCCATATCCCATGGATCTACGTTTGGCCCTAGGGGGAAAATCCAGTTTACCTTGTACATTGGCAGGATAGCCACGTTGTCAAACACCCACTGGGCAATTTCCCTTTGGTGTGCAAAACGTTCTTCGTCATCGAAGGTGGACATGGCCTGCGCAATCTTGTCGTTCAACCACTGGTGCTCTATCCCGTAGTTGATTATGCCTTGGCTGACCAGTGAAGACGAATATGTGACCAACGGCTCCGGCAGGGGACCAACCCCGTGCGTGTTTACTCCCTCGTGGGAGCGGTCCACAAACTTGGGGCGGAAGGCGGACATTTGGCTGCGCTCCTGGGCGCACCGGATGCCGACCTCCTCCCACATCAGGCAGGCGACTTCTCCCATCTGCACAGTTCCGGGGAAGGGACGGGTCGTAAGGGCCATGATGATGTCGAAGCCATCACCATAACCGGCCTCCTCCAGCAGTTGCCTGGCCCGGTCCGGGTTGTATTCATACACCAGGCTGTCCTGGAGTTCGTTCAGGCGGGCTTCGTGGCCCATCCAACCAAAGACGTGGTTAACCTCGCCAGCACCGCCGAGGATCTCTTCGACAATCAGATCCCTGTCAATGGCGACGGACATAGCCTCGCGTACCTTGCGAGCCTGTTCCCACTCCGCGGAGTTCACGTCGGGGTTGGACGAAATCCAGGGCAGAGACGAATTCCGGGGCGTGCCCAGGTCAGGCCGGTCAACGTACATCTGGCCGTGAATATTAATGTGGGTCTGACCGCCACCGGGCAGGACGATGAATTTCACGTCTGGCACCTGCTCCACTACGGGCAGGGACTCCAGGCTCATGTGAATGCTGTCCATTTTGCCGGCCTGGAAGTTGGCGATGCGGGTAGACTCCTCAGCAATTTCCCAGATGTTCAGTTCGGCGAAGTTGGGTGTCTTGCGCCAGTGGTCGGGCACGGCCTCCAGTTTCCACACTTCCGATGTCTTGTGCTCCACGTGCTGCCACGGACCGGTACCAATGGGGTCCTCCACGCCGGCCCGCTCTTCACCCAGGGACTCGACGTGGGCCTGGCTCATAATCGGCAAAGCGCCGGTAAGCAATGCCGAGGTGGAGTACCAGGTCAGATCGAAACGTGGGCCGTTGGCAGTCGTGTCCACCTCCAAGGTATGGTTGTCCACGGCGGTCATGCCGCCGCCATCGGCGTAGAATATGGTCTGACGCTGGGCCAGACGACCGGACACCGTCCCCTCGGAAACGATGTTGTCCATCGACCAGATCATATCCTGGGCCGTCATCATCCCCTTGCCCTTGTGGAAGGGCACGTTCTCTTCCAGGTGCAAGGTCCAGACGTTACCGTCGTCGGACACAGACCATTCTTTCACCAGGCGGGGTATTACGTTGCCCCCGGGGTCGCTGTGCCACATGGACTCCCACAGGACAGACATGTTTATGGAGGATTGTGGTGAGCCGCTGAGCTTGGGTATAAACTTGGGCGGCCCCAGCTGGGAATAACCCACGTTGAGAGTGCCGGTGGCCTCCTCTTCTTCCATAACCTCCATTGCCGGGGCAGGTGTGGGCGTAGGTACCAGGGTCGACCGGCCCACTGGCCGGGGAGCGGCGGTTGGCGCCGGGGCGCTCTCGCTAGCCGAGGACTCGGAGGACGCGGCGGGAGCCGGTTCGGAAGCGGCGGCCGGCCGAGAGGATTCGGCTTGGGCCGGTGCGGCCGGTTGGGCCTGCGTCTGGGACGCAGCCTGGGGCGCGCTGTCGGTACGAGTTGCCGGGGACTCGGAGGCCCCACAGGCCACGACCAGGGTCAATGCTAACGCCATGATACCGAAGAGTGCGGTTATCCTGAAGGACTGGACAGCCATAGATGCCTCCCCAAATATGTGATTGCCGGAGGATTATTCGATGCCGGGAGCGTGCCGCAGGATGGCAATTGATCAGGGCCTATGCCTGGTTTCAAGCATAGCCCCAGCGTGATCAGCCTCCTTCACTCGCGGTGAGGAATGTATTCCAGGTTGGAGGGCACCCTGACCACGGGGAAGGTCCATTCCCAGTCATCCACCTCGGGGCCAAGGGGCCAGATGTGGTATATGCTGACCGTGGGAATGGTAAATACCTCGTCGTACAGGAACTTGGTCAACTGCCGCACCAGTTCAAGCCGTTCTTCCCGGTCGAATGTCGTCTCAATACTGGCGTTCAGCTCCTCCGACATGGGATGTTCCACGCCGTAGTTGACTACACCCGCCACGGCGTAGGTCTGGGTACGGGAGAGAAGGGGTTCGCTGGAGACGTTGTTGCCGTGGCTGTTGATGCCCTTCCACGAGCGCTCCACGAAGTTGGGACGGAAGGCGGACATAGGCTGCCGTATCTGCGTGGTGCGGATGCCGATATCTTCCCACATGGTGGCGACGGCCGCCGCCGTTTCGATGGTACCCGGATAAGGGCGGTTGGTCAGGGCCAGGGGCACCTCAAATCCGTCCGGGTAGCCCGCCTCGGCCAGCAACTGCCGCGCCATGTCGGGATCATATTCGTGCTTCAGGTCCGCCAGGTAGCCCAGTTCGTCCTCGAATCCGGCCCAGCCGTAGACGTGGGCCGGTTCACCCTTGCCCAGCAGGAGCGTATCCACCAGCAACTGCCGGTCTATGGCGATGGCCATGGCCTTGCGGACCTTGCGGGCGTTTATCCAGTCCGCCGAGTTCATGTCGGCGCTGGCGGAGACCCAGGGCAGGCTGGGGTCCCTGGGCGTAGGCAGGTCAGCCCGGTCGACGTACAGGTTGCCGTGAATGTTCAGGAAAAGCTGGGCGCCGGTGGTGAAGGTCTTGAACTTGCAGTCGCCGCACTGTTCCTCCAGCTGGGCGACCGATTCCAAGTTGAAAGTGGCGATGTCCAACTTGTTGGCCAGGAAGTTGGCCAGGCGCGTCGATTCCTCGGAAATTTCCGCGTAGTGAAGCTCGGCGAAATTGGGCGTCTTCCGCCAGTGGTCCTGGACCGCTTCAAACCGCCAGGTCCCGCCGGTTACGTGTTCGATGCTCTTCCAGGGGCCGGTGCCGACGGCCAGGGAGAAGCCAGCCTCTTCTTCCCCGTATTCCTCGTAATATTTTTGGCTGATGACTCCGGTACCCATATATGCGGTCATGCCCGTGGCAACGTCCCAGGGCAGGCTCCAGGCAGGCTTGACGGTGTCGATTTCAAAGGTGTAATCGTCAACCAGTGTCATCCCGCCCCCTTTGGCGAAGAAATGGAGATTCAGCAGGCGCGGAGACCGGGTGGTGCCTTCCTCCACGCTGTTTTCCATGCTGAATATAAAGTCGCTGGCGGTCAGTTCACCGTAGCCGTGGTGGAAGGGAACGCCCTGGTTCAGGTTGATGGTCCAGACTGTGGCATCGTCTGAAATCTCCCAACTCTCAGCCAGAACGCCAACCAGGCCGGCTTCTTTTTCGTTCCTCCACAGGGACTCCCAGAAGGTCGTGTTGTTGATGCTGTTCTGGGGCGCGCCCTGCAGCTTGGGAATCCACTTGGGCGGGCCAATCTCGTCTAACGCTATGCGCAGGGTTCCGGTGGGGGCATCGGACTGGGGCGCAGCGGCGGGGGCCGCCCCCGCAGAGGACGGGACCGCCGTGGGAGCCGGGGCCGCCGCTGCCTGCCCCGAGTCCGAGGGAGCGGCGGCCGGAGCCTGCGCAGCGTCCGCCTGCGGCGGACTGGCAGCAGGCGCGGCCAGTTCCGGCTGAGCCTGGGCGGGAGCGGCGGGTTCACTGCTGCTCCCCGCCGGCTCAGCGGGTGACTCCTCCGCGGCGCCGCAGGCTACCAGGAAAAGCAGGGCCATTACAGTTGCCATGGTCAAAACGATTCGCCACGCCGGGCGTCGTTTTTTCAATAAGAAATTGCTCATATTATTCCCCATCCCTTTTCGATGAATTTCAGCAACGATACGCCCCTGTCAGACATGTGTCAATGAAGCTTTACGAATTAGGGCAAATCAAAACCTATAATAATCTCTTCAGGTCATAGATATGGGTTGTTTGCATTGATGGCAGCAACAATTGGCCGGAGATTGAGTGTATATCGCACAAAGTTTTATATTGACACCCCACCCCCGAATCGAGTTCGGGGCAGGCTCTAACCTTCCCCCATCATGGGAGGAAGGGACTTGCAAGCCCTCCCCTTTGGTCTATACTGGTAGGAATTCTGGCGTATCCTGCCTCCGGAGGCCCCATCACGCAGAGCAGTTCCGGTTCCCAGTCCTCCCCCAGCACTTCGGCAGCTACCACGGACACGGTTCCACCCGAAGCAACCACCACAACAGACTCCCAGTCTTCCGATGCACCGGCGGAGGACTCTGCCAGGCCCGCCAGGGCTCGCGGACGCCCTCCCGGCTCACCGTTCAATTTTCGACATACCTTTAGTTCCCTCTCTAACCGCGACTTCCGCATTCTGTGGTTTGCCATGCTGCTGCTCATGGGCGCCATGCAAATGCAGATGATTGCCAGGGGGTACTTGACCTATGACCTGACCGGTTCGCCCGCTCTTCTGGGTATCGTTTCCGCCGGTTTCGCCCTGCCCATGCTTATGCTGGCCCTTTTCGGGGGCGCCATTGCCGACCGCCTGCAACGGAAACGAATCATCCAATTGGGCCAGACCGGCGCCGGTCTCATCGCCCTCTTCGTGGCCGTTTCCATCACAACAGGCTCAGTAACCTGGTACCACCTGCTGGCCGCCTCCATGATGCAGGGAGCGGTCTTTTCCTTCTTCATGCCCGCCCGCCAGGCCCTCATCCCCCAGCTGGTGGGGCAAAACCAGTTGACCAACGCCATGGCCCTGGACGCCATGGGCATGAGCGCCACCACCCTGCTGGCTCCTGCCATAGCCGGCTTTCTCTACAACGCCATCCAGCCCGACGGCGTCTATTACGTGGTTACCGGCATGTGCGCCGGCGGAGTCGTTCTCACGGGCTTTATGCGCAGTCCCACTGGCATTACTGGCACGGGACGGTCCGGTGTATTGAGGGACATCGGCGCAGGCCTGTCCTACATCCGCGGCAATTCCCTGGTGCTGGCGCTGCTGGTCATGGGGCTTATTTCAACCGTCCTGGCCATGCCCTTCCGCTTCCTCATGCCCATATTCATAGTTGACATTTACCACCTGGGGCCGGAGGCCATGGGGCTGATGACCAGCTTCATGGGCCTGGGAACCCTGGGCGGCTCCCTGTTTATAGCCGCCATGGGCAACTGGCAGCGGGGTCGCATCCTCATTGCCAGCTCCTTTCTCAGCGGCGCTGCCCTGCTCCTGGTGGCCGCGCTGCCTTTCTACGTTGTAGCCCTGGGCCTTATGGTCATCCTGGGGGTGGGCGACGCCGGCCGCCGTTCGCTGAACCAGTCCCTGATTATGGAAGTGTCCGACGATCAGTACCGCGCCCGGGTGATGAGCGTGTTTATGACCAACTTCGCCCTGATACCCCTGGGGGTGCTGCCGGCCGGCCTGGCCGCTGAATACCTGGGAGGACAACTTTCGGTAGGCATCCTGGCCGGTCTGCTCATCGCCCTGACCGCCATAATCCTGGTAACCCAGCGGGGACTGAGGAACCTGCGCTAGAATAGACTACGGATTCAAACATGAGCATACAGGACGAACAGGATTAAATTGACTGTCTACCGGCAGTCATATCTTTTACATCCTGTCCTACCATCTTTGAACAAAATAACCGGAGAGGACGAAAAATGGAGTACCGCAAACTGGGCGACCTGGACGTTTCGGCCATTGGCCTGGGAACCTTACGAACTTTCGACGTAACCGGCGGCGACGATATCGCCGTGCGCCGGCAAATTGTGGATAACTGCCTGGACAGCGACATAAATCTGATAGATACCGCCGCCTGGTACGGCCACGCCGAGGCGGTGGTGGGCGACATTACCGAGGAACGGCGCGACCGGTTCTACATCGCCACCAAGGTCCGCACCGAGGGCAAAGAGGCCGGCGAGGCCCAGATAGCCCAGTCCTTTGCCAACCTGAAGACCGACTACATCGACCTGTTCCAGGTCCACAACATGATCGACTGGGAGACCCACCTGCCCACCCTGCAGCGGTTGAAGGGCGAGGGCAAGGTCGGCATGGTGGGCGTTTCCGCCATGGTGCGGGAGGCCTACCCCACGATTATGGACCTGATGCGCCAGGGACAGGTGGACGTTGTCCAGATTCCCTACAACGTGCTGAACCGGGGCGTAGATGATGAACTGCTGCCCCTGGCCGAGGAACTGGGAACCGGCGTCCTGGTGATGGAACCCTTGCAGAAGGGCCGGTACGTGCTGGACCTGAAGCAGCAGCCCGACCTGACTCCGCTGCGCGACTACGGCATTAGCACCTGGGCCCAGGCCCTGCTGGCGTGGGTAATCTCCGACCCCCGGGTAAGCTCGGCCATCCCCACCACCTCCCGCCCGGAGCGCATCCAGGAAAACGCCCAGGCGGCGGACGCGGCCAACCTGCCCCAGTCCTTCCGCGACTACATCCAAAGGGAAGCGGAGCGGTGTTTGTAGCAGCTATCTGCTATATAAGTGATAGAATCATTGCATCCTGCATTCCCCTATGCTGAATGATTCTTCACAAGATCGCTGTTTGTCCATTTGCCATTCTTATGGCGGCGTGCGTGGGGCTGGCGGTTATGTCTTGCTCGTCGAGTATTCCGCCAGCCCCCACCAAAGTCCCCGCGTCGGAGGGTAAGTCAACACCGCAACCGACGGCAACGGCACGGCCCACCGCACCGCCAACTCCGGAACCTGTCTTGACGCCGGATCCTGTAACTACGCCAGAGCCGTCACCACCTCGGGGATCCCTTCCGGCCCCTGCTCCTTCGCCAACTTCCTCACCTGTAGTCACGCCAACCCTAGCACCGACGCAATCACCAACTCCGACGCCGGGACTGGCGGACATCCTGGAGGCAGCAGGAAGGGGAGTAGTGCGCGTCAACACTGACCGGGGCCAAGCGTCCGGGTTCATTGCGGAAACCACTGAAGCGGGAAGGGCCTATGTCCTGACCAACTATCACGTGGTGGAGGAGGCGGTCAGCGTGGAAGTGCAGGTAAACGAAGTGGACAGTTACATCGGCATTATCCTTGGTTACAATGCCCTTAAGGATATGGCGTTGCTGGAAATCTGCTGCGGGACCTTCCACGCTTTGCCGCTGAGGGACACGGATGCGCTGAAGGTAGGAGCAGAGGTTACCGCCATTGGCTATTCCCTCGGAATCGCAGGCTCTCCAACCTTTACGCGGGGAATTGTTTCGGCGCACCGTTATGACGAAGCCTACCGGTCCTGGGTTATTCAGACCGACGCGTCGACTAACCCCGGCAGCAGCGGGGGCCCGCTCCTGCTGGATAGCGGTAAGGTAGCAGGAATAAACTCCTTTTTCGTTCGCGACCGGAACGGAGTCTTGGTGGACGGGGTGAGCTTTGCCATTTCCAGCGAAAGCATTCGCGAGAGCCTGCCATCGCTAAAGTTGGGAGAACGCGTTGATATCCCAACTCCTACCCCGGAACCCTCGCCCGTGCCGGTTGTTGATGATTGGCAGACCTACTCTCACCCACGTTACGGCTACACTATTGAAATTCCGGCCGGCTGGACTATCAACGACAAGGAGGAAGGCCGCCTGGATCTGCTCAGTCCTGGGGAATACGCCGCGGTCCACATCTTTACATTCGACTCCCAGGCCGTTTCCCTTGAAGCCTGGGTTGAGGAAACAATCAGAACCTTGAGAGAATACAACCAGGAGCTGTTTGAAGTAACATACCGACGAATCGAGGAACAAGAAAATGGAACCGGGGTAGCAGCAATCATATACTGGGGCAGGACTTCGTTGGAATTTTGCATCACTTACCGCACCCATATGTTCATCGTATTAGAAGGTGGGGGTCTTACTATTGAATCGCGGATGTGCAAGGAATCCATTGAGGAATACGAGGAGGTTGTTGCGCGAATCTTGAAGAGCGCTGGTCCCAATAGCTGATCCACGCTTGCACTATAATTGCCCCGAGACACCGGTCAGACCCTGAATCAAGCGCGCCGTCCGGCAACACCGGCCAACACCCGAAGGTCAGGGAGAACGCTCGTGAAAGTGATCAAACGAATAACACGAACGTTCGCAGCGGTGGTCACGCTGCTCCTCCTCACCCTCGCCTGCGCCCCCCAGTTCTCCCCGGGGCAGGCGCCGCCCGAACCTGTGCCCGGCCTGCCGCTTCCACCCAACATTGAGGCAACAGTGGAGGCCATGGTTACCGAACGCGTGCGCGAGGCCCTGGCTGCCATACCTACCGTTACTCCTGCGCCCACGGCTACGCCTGTACCCACGGCTACGCCGCAGGCAGTCGCAGCCCCAAAACCGGCAAACCAGGAACCGTCCGGCATTGCCGCCGCCCCCTCGGGTCTGGCGGTGGCCGCTACTCCATTGCCTACCCAGGCAGTAGCCCATGCGCCCAACTCCTTAGACCTGGCCGATATGGTGAACCAGGTTAAGCCGGGCGTGGTGCGGGTGAATACCGCCGACGGGGTGGGCAGCGGCATTATTTTTGAGAAGCTCGACGGGGGCGCGGGACTGGTGCTGACCAACTACCACGTGGTTGAAGACTCTTACCGCATCGACGTGCTGGTGGGCGACAACCGCACCTTTCGCGCCCGTATGGTGGGTTTCGACCAGCGGCGGGACCTGGCGGTGCTGGAAATGTGCTGCGACGATTTCCCCACCCTGGAGCTGATGCACCCAGATTCCCGATCGGAGTCGGGAAAGACGGATGAGGCGGGCACCGGCGCGGGGCCGGTTGCCGGAACCGAAGTGGTGGCCATCGGGTACGCCCTGGGCCTTACCGGCGACGCCACCGTCACCCGGGGCATCGTCTCGGCGGTGCGCTACCATCCCGGCATGCGGGCGTGGGTCATCCAGACCGACGCATCCATCAACCCGGGCAACAGCGGCGGCCCCCTGCTGCTGCCCACGGGCGAGGTCATCGGCATTACCACCTTCCTCCAGAACCAGGACAACCGGGGCAACCCCACCGCCGGACTGGGCTTCGCCATTTCCGAACGGAGCATCCGTGGCCTGCTGCCCGACCTCAAGGAAGGGGCCAGGAATGTAATGGCGGCGAGGGGGCCCAATACCGTCGATCCGCCCAGCGGCTCGATGGAATGGCAGACCTACACCAGTCCCACCCACCGTTACACCGTCGACGTGCCGGTAGAGTGGATTCTGGATGACAGCGACCAGGACCAGGTCCATTTCGACAGCCCCGACCGCTTTGCCGGCTTGGCCCTGCTGTCGTACGACAAGCGGGTGGAGGCGGCAGGCCAGTGGATCGACGACGTGGTGGGCCAGCACACGGGTTTCTATCGAGGCCAGTTCCAGCTGCTGGAGCGGGAAATTGCGGCCAGCCAGGAATCGAGAGACGGGGGCAGCAAGATTGCCCACATCGTGTTCCGCGCCCGGGTGTCCCAGAGATTCTGCGTGCTGAGGGTTACCGAGGTGTTCCACCGGTCATCCGGGGGCAATTTCGTGGCTTCATTTCACATCTGCGAACACTCCTACTCCGGGTATTCGGCGGTACAGCAGGCGGTGCTGTCCAGCATCAAGCTGCCATGAAGGCGTGCGGATTCCCTTCTGCGGCAGGGCAACTGCATTTCGGAAGGCTTATGTGAGGTCCTGGCGCGGAGCTGGGCCCAAAACATGGATTTCGGTGGAAAATGGCGGCAGATCTCCAGATAGAATTCAGCTTTGCGGCGGGGAGAAAATTTAATTCTACCGCCCGTTACCGCTCATTTCCGTTCAATTCCAGGGTCAAGGCGAGTTTTCGTCTGCCCAGCCTTTTCTCACCGCAGCGGCGCGGACGTTCCTGGAGAAGTTAGGGATAGACAGACTTTTCTGAGGATTCCCTGTTTCAGGGTAGTGAAGCGCTACCCAAGGAGGCAAGAGCTCGTTGACAGTGATTCAAGAACCAGACCATGACAACGATCCCGACATCGATACCGCCGGTGAAACGGCTGCTTTATGTGCGATTGCCCTGAATGCCGCGACCCTTTCTTGTGGTAAATTAGGTACACAGTGAGACCGGGCCGGGATGGTAACCATGGGGACCAGAGACCTGTATGACGAATAAGGCCAACGGCACATTCTACGGCTGGTTTGTGGTGATGGGCTGCTCGCTGGTGGCCCTGGGCACTGCCGGAACCCAGTTTTCCTTCGGAGTGTTCCTGCAGCCCATGACCGAGGAGTTCGGGTGGAGCAGGAGCACCCTGTCGCTGGCCTTTGGCATCACCTTCATGCTGTCGGGCCTGATGCGGCCCCTGGCCGGCTATCTGGCCGACCGCTACAGTCCCAAGCTGGTGGTCCTGTCCGGCGTCGCCCTGCTGGGCGTCATGCTGTTCATCGTCCCGTCGGTGCGCACGCTGGCGCAGCTATACGCCGTCTTCGCGGTGATGAGCATCGGCCTGACCATGGGGGTGGGCCCCATCCTGACCAAGGTAATCAGCGCGTGGTTTTACGCCCGCCGGGGCCTGACGCTCAGCGTTTACAGCAGCGCCGGGTCCTTTGGCGCGCTGGTCCTGGTGCCCACGGCATCGGTGTTCCTGATCCTGTTCGACTGGCGGGACGCCTACTACTTCCTGGGCGGGCTGGCGCTGCTGGTGATACTTCCCATCGGCCTGATATTCATCCGCAACACCCCCCAGGAAATGGGGATGGAACCCCTGGGCGACACCTCGGACCTGCGCCGGAGAGGGGGAGCCGGCGACGAGGACGCAACCCCCATATTCGGCCGGGACGCCACCTTCAAAGAGGCGCTGGGCTCGAACCTGTTCTACCGGCTCACCTTCGGGTACTTCGTTTGAGGGTACTCGATGAGCTTCGTGAACGCTCACTTTGTAACCTACGCCCGGGACCTGGGTTACCACCCCATGGCCGCTGCCGGAGCCTTCAGCCTCATCGGAGCCTCCGCCGTCATTGGCAGCCTGATCATGGGTCATCTCTCGGACAAGTACGGGCGGCGGTGGCTGCTATCCGCCTCCTACCACATACGGGCCATGGGGTTCGTGGTGGTGCTGCTGTCCATGGGCATACCGGCCCTGGGTATTCCCCCGCTGGGGATCGGAACGCTGCTGGCGGGGGTGCTGCTGGTGGGGTTCTCGTGGAATTCGGTGGTCAGCGTTACGGCGGCCTACACCTCCGACCGGTACGGCGTCCGGCACCTGGGGACGATCTACGGCACCATGTTCGCCGTCATGCCCATCGGCAGCGGGTTCGGGGCCTTCCTGGGCGGCCTGTTCTACGACATCAACGGCACCTACGCCGTGGCCATCTGGTCCAACATCGTCCTGCTGCTGGCGGCCGTGGTGCTGGTGTTCTTCAAGGGAGAGACAAGGCCCCCGGAATTGCGGGCGGCGGAAGCGGCGGCGTGAAGAACGGGCCTCAGAGGGATCTCCACCAACGGATTACCGTATGAGATTTCTTAACCATCTACCAAAAGGGGTTCTCTTGTTCCCCGGCGCAGCCTGCCTCCTGGCGCTGGCTGCCGTCGCCTGCGACATTCAGGGCGAAGCGGGAGCCATCGTGGAATCTCAGTCTTCTCGCCTCGAAACGGTAAAAGACCGGGGTAACATTCATTGCGCCACGCAGTCAGACTTGCCGGGGTTCGGTTTTATCGACTCGGCGGGCAACGAGAGAGGCTTTGACGTTGACCTCTGCCGGGCTGTCGCCGCCGCCATCTTTGGTGACCCGGGGGCCGTGGAGTTTCAGCACGTCTCCTACGCTGAAAGGGGACCGCTCTTACAGGCCGCCGAGATTGACATCCTGGCCCGCACTACCACGTGGACAACCACGCGGGAAATTCAATGGGGCGACTTCACCATCATAATGTTCTACGACGGCCAGGGCTTCCTGGTACCCAGGTCCATGGGAGTTAGCAGCGCCCTGGAACTGGACGGATCGGCGGTCTGCGTGGCCGAAGGCACCACCACCAAGTTGAACCTGGAGGACTACTTCCGGCAGAACGGCATGGGCCTGGAGCTTCTCAGCTATGAGCAAACCTCGGAGACCTACCTGGCCTATGAGCAGGGCCTCTGCGATGCCACCACCATCGACAAGTCTCAACTGGCCGCCATCCGCAGCGGCTTCGCAAATCCCGAAGACCACATAATTCTGCCCGAAACCATCTCCAAGGAACCCCTGTCTCCAATGGTCCCCCGGGGAGACCACTCCTGGACTGCCCTGGTCAGTATCGTCTTCTATACGCTGATCAACGCCGAAGAACTGGGCGTAACCCAGGGCAACGTGGAGGGTATGCGAAACAGCGACAATATCCAGGTCCGAAGACTGCTGGGCACAGAGGGGGCCTTCGGGCAGGTGGAACTGGGCCTGAAACCCGATTTCGCCGTGGACGTGATAACGGCGGTGGGCAACTACGGCGAGATCTACGACCGGTACATGGGGCCCGAGGGCGAGTCTTTCACCCTTCCCCGGGGGCAAAACAACCTCTGGACCAATGGGGGCCTTATCTACGCCCCGCCAATCCGATAGCGTCCCTGCGCAAGGGCCAGGCCCGGTTCCCCAAGAGAAAGGAGGGCGGTTCTCTGTCCCGCCCCCCTCCTTCGCGACAGGTAGAAGAGTATTGCCTACCCTTCAAACACAGACGTAATCGGCTGGTGGCCGGCATTCTCGGTGTAGGGTTCTTCCCGGTACAGAGACAGGGACTTCATCACCGGAATGTCCTGGATGGAGAAGAGAATGGCCTCGTCGTCGGTGTCGTTGGCGTGTTCGTGCCACGCCCACGACGGCACCACCAGGAAGTCGCCCTCGTCCCAGTCGAAACGCTGGCCGTTGATGACGCTGTGGCCCCTGCCCCGGAACACCTGGTACACCGCGCTGCTGGTGTGGCGGTGGGCCCTGGTGTTGACTCCCGGGCGGATCAGCTGGATCCAGCAGGCCAGGGTCCGCAGCACCGGACCGCCGGTGGCCGGGTCGGAGAACTCCATGGCCACGTCGTCAAAGGGACTGCAATTGTTTGATGGAGGGATTGCAGCGATCGCAATACGGGAATCAACGTCGCTGCAAACCAACGGATTACCAACGGTCTCCGCCAGTTCGCGCAGGGCGGCATGGGTCTGCTCCCACTTGTAGTGCCACAGCGGCGAGTAGGGGAGGTTGTTTTCTTCCCACGCCGGCCGAAGGGTGCCGGAGGCGTACTTCCTTGCCGACTCGCCCACGCCCACGATGGGCTGCTGGTCCTCGGGGTATTGCTCGAAGAAGGTGGCGTCCAGGGTGTTGACCAAGGGCACGTCCAGGCCGTCCAGCCAGATCATGGGCTCGTTGCCCTCGTTATTGTGGTCGTGCCACGTCCACGACGGCGTCAGCACCAGGTCGCCAGGCTCCATGTAACACTTGTCGCCTTCAACGGTAGTGTAGGCGCCCGTGCCCTGCAGCACCCAGCGGATGGCCGTGGGCGTGTGGCGGTGGGCCGGGGCGTTCTCGCCGGGCAGCAGCAGTTGCAGGGCCGACACCATGGTGTGGGTGGTGCCGTAGTCCAGGCCCGGGTTCTTCAGGGTAAGCACCCGCCGTTCCACGTCCCGGTCGGGAGTAACGATATCGCCGCTGCGCAGGATCAGGGGCCTGGCCTGTTCCCAACGCCAGGCGAAGGGTTCCACCTGGGGCTTGCGCTCCAGCCGGCGGCCCATCCAGGCCGCCCGCAGCCCGGCGGACTCGGTATTGTCGTAAAACCGTTGTTCCTCTTCGGGGCTGACTCTTCCCAGCAACTGGGTCATGGCTGCCTCCTGTTCGGGTCAGTTTTGACTTGTCAAATTCGGTGGTGTCTCCGGTCTGCCACTCACCCCATCCTGACGCTTCTCCTTCAAGGGGGAAGGGACTTCTGTGATAGTTTCTAATGCTAAAGTCGCAGTAAGTTTTCTGAGGCATCGGTCAGCCTTGATTACCGTAACTTCCAAGTACGGGCAACGGCTCTTCACATAACGAAATTGCTCAATAACCAAGGTCGAAATTACCAAGCCTCCTTATGTGCGGCTGTAGTAATAAGGCATCCTTATTTCTGCCATCACTTCTTTCCCCACCCCATGTCAGGTTCCCGTCCACGAACTTATGCTCCATTTTCCTTTCCTACTCCTATCTCCTCATACTGCGGTTTGCTTGAAGGATGGGTTCCCAACTCTGATGTCAAGTCGATGGTCAAAGTCTGAAACTGTCCCAGGTCCTGCTGCAACTGCTGAATACTGGCGGGCAAGATTATCAGGTCCTCTACCAGAACATCAAAGTCAACCGCCACTACCGCAAACTCGATGGCAGTGTTCATGTTATGCAGTTGCTGCATTATAGCCTCTGACTGTTTGTGGATTCCCTGGGCTTGGGCCATCCATGCATCGTAGGAGACTTTCTGGCGGTCGAGACTATCCTGCAGGCTTACCCTAATCCGGTTGCCGCCTGCTGCATCCGTGTTAATGCTGCCGATGCGAACGGCCTGCTCCTCAAAATAAAGATTGGCGTACTCTCTGGTTTCCCCCAGCCGTCGGCTCAGCATCATGTGGGCGTCAACAGCATTTTCATACCGAGGCTGCCATTGGTCCCTGACCTGCTGGATGTAAAGTTGCTGAGGGCTTCGGGTGTCCTTAAAGGGGTTGGCAGCCATCACTCCCTCCTCTTCCTTCATGCCCCCTTCAGGTACCGGCGTTGCTTCGAACATGGTGGGGTCCGCGACCAACTCCAACGATTGGCCCATCACCTGGCTCTGTTCCTGGGTACTCTGGACGCTGTTTCCCAGCTTTTCGCCGGCGGACGCCGTTTGAAGAAAACACCCGGAAAGCAATATGGGCATAAGAATCAACAGAGCCACTAATGGGGCGTATGTGAACTTTTCCATCACCTTTCCCTCCTCATTCTTAATGGTCTATTGGCCCCTGGTGTTAGATCAAAAGATGATAGAAGCAATTGCGGGGTTGATCGGTTCCAATACTATCAAAGTCTTTTCATTTTTCGGACTCCCGCTCGTCCTGATCCTATCGAAGGACTCCCCCAGACCATGCCGTGGTTCGACAACCTCACCAAGAGCGGAGAATGAAAAGGCCCTGCTAATACTGCGGTCGCAGTTGACTTCCCACGGCAGACAGCAACCTTGATTCCCGCAGTGTCCAGCTACGGGCAACGTCCCTTCCCATAACGAAATCGCGCAATAACCCAGGTATAAATTACCAAACCTGCTTATGTGCGCCTGTAGTAATAAGGAGGGAAGGAAACAGAGTCGCTTACCCCTCCCGTATCCAGTCGGCCACCCGTTCGGCGATCATCATGGTGGTGGCGTTGGTGTTGGCGCGGATGCAGTCGGGCAGGACGGAAACGTCCACCACCCGCAGGCCCTGCAGCCCGTGGACCCGGCAGTACTGGTCCACCACGGCCATGCCGTCGGTGGCCGGCCCCATCTTGCAGGTGCCGGAAATGTGCTGGGTGGTGGTCACGTTGCGCCGCAGCCACCGGTCCAGGGCGTCGTTGGATTCCAGGTCTTCCTCCGTGGGGCTGATGCACTCTTCGACGATGTCCTGGTAGGAGTCGCTTTCCAGCAGCTTCAGGCACAAGCGGACACCTTCCCTGAGTCGCTCCCGGTCCCACTCCTCTGCCAGGTAGTTGTAGTCCAGGATGGGCTGCTCGTTTGGGTCGGTGGAGGCCAGCTTCAGTTCCCCGGCGCCCACGGCAAGCTCAATGATGCAGGTGAACCGGATGCCCTCGCCCTCCAGCGGGTCGCCGCCCATGGGGGATGAGAAGGAAGACTGGAGAATCTGCATGTCGTTCCGGTCGTCGGAACCCTCGGCGGTGTAGCGCAGGGCAAGCTGGGTACGGGGAGCCTCCGGGTCCAGGGGAAAGTCCTCTTTGACGCGGATCGGAATGCGCACGTTGGGGTGGTCCCGCAGGTTCTGGCCCACGCCGGGCAGCTCGTGTTGGACCTGGATGCCCATTTCCTGCAGATGGTTCGACGGGCCTATGCCGGAAAGGAGCAGCAGTTGCGGCGATCCCACGGCCCCGCCGCAGCAGATGAACTCGTCGCCTTCCACCACGAACCGTTCCCCGCCACTCTCCACGTCCACGCCCACAACCCGGTTGCCGTCGAAGACAAGTCGGTGGGCAGTGACGCCGGAGCGGACGGTCAGGTTCATCCGGTGCCGCACCGGGTTCAGGTAGGTCAGCGACGTGCTCATGCGGACGCCGTTGGGGTTGTTCATAGGTATAGGCCCGACGCCCCAGGAATCGGGGTGGTTCATATCCGGGTCGTGGGGATAGCCTTCGGCGCGGCACGCCTGGTAGAAAGCCTGCTGGGCCGGCAGCCAGGTCTCCTCCTTGTGGCGGCGCACCGGAATGGGACCTTCGTTGCCGTGGAAGTCGTCGTGGATGTCCGTGTCCGTCTCCAGCTTGCGGAAATAGGGCAGGGTCTTGACGAAGGACCACTCGTCGTTGCCCCAGGACGCCCAGTTGTCGTAGTCCTCCGGGACGCCCCGCAACAGCACCTGGCCGTTGATGGCGCTGGAGCCGCCCACCACCCGGCCCCGGGGCACAGGCATGGTATTGCCCTGCTCCTCGGTGGCTATGCCGGTGAAGGAGTAGTTGTGGGGAGCGTTGACGGCGGAAGCCACCTGGTTGTAGCCGTACTTAAGGTCGTTGGGGTAGGACTCGAAGTCGGGGTAGTCCGGCCCGGCTTCCAGGAGCAGCACAGTGCGGTCCGGGTCCTCGGTAAGGCGTGAAGCCAGCACGCACCCGGCCGAACCGGCGCCGATGATAACCACGTCGTATTTCATAAGTCCCTCCCCTGGTACTATTTGTGATCTTGGTGAAGAATGGCAGTATACGCAGGCCGCGAGTCATGTCGCCCTGAGCCTGCCGAAGGGGGATGCTCAGACGGCGCATAGCCTCATGCCATGTTATGGGTCCGAAAGCCGGTCTGCCGGATTGAGTTCAGATGCTTCGGCAGGCTCAGCATGACATTTGCTTAATGCACACCTACCCGGGCGTTAACCCGCCAAACCCTCGGCCCGCTTGAGTTCGTCCAGTTCGTCGCCGATGTAGGCGACGTCGCTGCCCTCGCCGCGCAGGGCGGCCAGCACCCGCTCGCCCGACAGGGGCAGCTCCCTGATCCGGACGCCCACCGCGTCGTAGATGGCGTTGGCGATGGCGGCCGGCGGGCCGAAGCCCGGGGGTTCGGCCACGGCCCTCGCCCCAAAGGGACCATCCTCCGACGGCACCCGCACCATCAGCGTTTCCAGTTCGGGCAGGTCCAGGGCCAGGGGCATCAGGTAAGTGGCAAAGGACGGGTTGCGCACCGCGCCGGTCTCCGGGTCGAAGAGCATGTCTTCCGTCAGCGCGCGGCCGATGCCCTGCACAGCGCCGCCCTCAAGCTGGCCCTCCACCGCCATGGGGTTGATGGCCACCCCCACGTCCTGGCACTGTACGTAGCGGGTGAGCTTGACCTGGCCGGTCTCCTTGTCCACCTCCACCTCAGCGGCCTGGGCGCTGAACACCGGCGCGTAGGGCAGGGTGGACAGGGCTGCGTTGCCGACGATGGGCCCGAAGCGGGAGTTGACGCTCATGGCGGCCAGCTGGCCCAGGGTGTAGCCCTGGGGCGGGTTGTCCTGCACGTACACCCGGCCCTCGGCGCAAACCAGCGCGTCGGCGGGGACGCCCAAGCGATCGGCGGCCAGGGCGAAGAGCTTGTTACGGGTATCCTCCGCCGCCAGTTCCACCGCCTTGCCCTGGCTGTACACGATGCGACTGCCGCCGCTGGGGCCGGTGAAGGGCGCCAGGTCCGTGTCTCGCTTGGCGACGATAACCTGGTCCATTCCAATGCATAGGGCCTCGGCGGCGATGGACGCCAGGGAAGTGTCGCTGCCGGAAATGTCCACCGAACCGGTCAGCAAACTCACGGTACCATCCTCATTGACGCTGATGGCCGCGGTGGACGGCCCGGCGCCGCTGCGCCACTCGCACAGGGCAATGCCCACGCCGTGGCCCTCGGGCAGTTCCCTGGGCAGGCCAAGACGCTCCTTTACGGCAGCCAGGCATTCCGCCAGCCCGTTCCTGGGCACGCGGGACCCGTTGACCGCAATGTCGCCTTCCTTTATGGCGTTCTTCAGCCGGAACTCCAGCGGGTCCATTCCTATCTTGTGGGCAATTATGTCCATGTGGGACTCGACGGCGAAGGTCATGTCAGCCACGCCGGACGCCCGGTAGGAACCCACGTATACCTTGTTGGTGTAGGCGGCGTAGGAGCGCAGCCGGAAGTTGGGGATGTCGTAAGCGCCCAGCCCGTGGCCGATGCCAGAATTGGGGCCGGCCCCCAGGTAGGCCCCCACGTCGAAGATGGTGTATCCCTCCCGGGCAACTATCGCGCCGTCCTTGTTGACGCCCGTTTTCAGGTAGTTGGTGACGGGGTGGCGGGGGCCGTTAAGGGTGAAGACCTCCTCCCGGGTGTTGATCAGCTTGACGGGATTCCCCGTTTTCATGGCCAGCAGGGCGGGGTAAGCCTCAAAGGCCAGCCGCAGCTTGGCGCCGAAGCCGCCACCCAGCTCCATGGGAACCACCTTGATGTTGGACAGGGGCATGTCCAGTACCGATGCCAGCTGGGCCCGCACCTGGTAGGGCCCTTGGGTGGAGGCCCAGACGGTCAGCCGGCCGTTGGCTTCCACGCTGGCAACGCAGGCCATGGGTTCCAGGAAGCCCTGGTTGATGCCCTGGGAGCGGAACGTATCCTCGAAAACGTAGTCGGCCTCCGCAAAAGCCTGGTCCACGTCCCCCCGGTCGGCGTCCAGCAGGGTGCAGATGTTGCCGCCCTCGATGGTGAAGCCGTAGCCTTCGTAGCTTTCCAGGTCGGGATGGACTGACGGCGCTCCGGCCCGCAGGGACACCAGGGGGTCCACCACCGGTTCCAGGTCCTCGTACTCCACGTCGATCAGGCCGATGGCTTCCTGGGCGGTAATCTCATCCTCTGCGGCCACGGCGGCCACCGGCTCGCCGATGTAGTAGACCTTGTCCCGGGCCAGGATGTACCGGTCCTTCAGGGCACCGGAGCCAAAGCGGATTTCGGGAAAGTCGGCGCCGGTGATAACAGCCCGGACGCCGGGCAGCGCCTCTGCCTTTGAAGTGTCGATGCTGACGATCCGGGCATGGCTGCGGCTGCTGGCCAGCACCTTGCACATCAGCATGCCGGGCAGGTAGACGTCGCCGGCGTAGGTGGCCCGGCCCGTTACCTTTTCCCAGGCGTCCACCCGGGGGTTGTTCTGTTCCAGGACCTTGAAGGTTGTCATATCGCTCACTCCTTCAGACCTTCGTTGTTGTTCGTGCCAGGGGACGGGACTGCTACTCGGCAGCCGCCATCCGTTCCGCCGCCAGCAGGATGGCCTCCACTACCTTGGTGTAGCCGGTGCAGCGGCACAGGTTGTTGCCGATAGCGAACTTGACCTCTTCCGCTGATGGCTGGAGGTTGTCCTGCAGCAGCCCCACGGCGGCCATGATGAGGCCAGGGGTGCAGTAGCCGCACTGCAAACCTCCCCGTTCGATAAAGGCCTGCTGCACCGGGTGGAGGGTATCCGGCGATGCCAGACCCTCCACGGTGGTAACCTCGGAACCCTGGGCGCTCAGGGCCAGCACCAGGCAGGAAGTAACGGGGTTGCCGTCCAGGATGACGGTGCAGGCACCGCAGTCGCCCTCGTCGCACCCCTTCTTGGTGCCGGTCAACTGCAGTTCGTCCCGCAGGGTGTCCAGGAGCGAGTAGTAGGGGGCCACCAGAGTCTGCCGCTCGCGGCCGTTGACTTTAATCGATAACGATTGCTTGTTCACCGGGGCACCTCCAGGCGGAGTTGGTAAAACGGGGAGAGCCTCGCCCTCCCGGACCAGCAAGTTGCCAGGATTCCAGGTCAGGTCAGAAGGCGGTCTGCACCGCCAGGCGGCGTTGTTCCTCGAAGGGCACGCGCTGTCCGCCGGCTATCCGCAGGGCGTGCTGCAGGGTGCGGCGGGTCAGGGCTTCCACCATATCCTTGCGGTAGGCGGCAGTGCCCCGCACGTCGTCGATGGGTGTGGCGGCGTTGCGGGCGGCCTCGGCGGCCTGGCCCAGAGCGTCAGGGGACAGTTCCCGTCCCTTCAGCAGGTTCTCGGCCTCGGAAGCCCGGAAGGGGACCGGCCCCACGGCGCCCAGGGCAATGCGGGCATCCTTACAGGTTGCGCCGTCCTCCTCCAGGGTAATCACCGACGCCACGCCCACCGTGGCAATGTCCATGGCGCCCCGGGGGCTGTGCTTGATGTAGATCGACCCGGTACGTGGCGTCGGTGGCGGCAGCGTCAACTGGGTAAGCAACTCCCCCTGCTGCAGGGCCGTGCGGCCCGGCCCCTGGAAGAACTCGGTCAGCGGCAGCATCCGGGGGCCCTCGGGGCCAACGATAGCGCATTGAGCGTCAAAGGCCAGCAGGGCCGGCAGGGTATCGCCGGCCGGGGAAGCGTTGCAGACGTTGCCGCCCACGGTGGCCAGGTTCCGCACCTGCACGCCGGCAAAGGACGTAGCGCCGGTGGCCAGCGCCTGGTAGCGGCGGCGCACCTGGGCATTGGTTTCGATGGCCTGCACCGTGGCCAGCGCTCCCAGCCGCAGGCCGTTCTGCGGGCTGTAGGTTATGCGGCCCAGCCCGGAAAGTCCCTTAATGTTGACCACGAAGGCCGGCCGCCATCTGCCGGGGCCGGACTGCCGCCAGCGCACCAGGAAGTCGGTGCTGCCGGCCACCGCCCTGGCCTCGTCGCCGTGCCGTTCCAGCAGGGAAATGGCGTGGCGCAGGTTCCTGGCATTCAGAAAGTCAAACCGCAGCATAATCAACTCCGGCCACAGGATTGCAAATGGTGGGTGGGGCCAGGGATGTTCGGAGCAACTGAACGGGCCCTCTGGTCGCCAATTATAGGGTTGGCAGGAAAACGGGGCAACAACCCATTGACGTCAACTCCCACGCTTCGTATCATCCAGTGGAACGACGGTGGGCTGGTCACCTATTGACGCTCACCGATGCCCCTCTCACGGGCTTCTCCGAGTCCGACCCTATTCCGGACCGGAAGCCGCCCGCTTCGATTTTCTCCATTTTCACTGGCGAAGCTTGACTTGCATTATCCGTTGGCAGCCCAACGCTGCCTACCTTCGCGGGGTGCTGGTATGAACGTTATCTGGATAGTGTCCGATACATTTCGCCGTGACCACATTGGCGCCTACGGCAATCCCTGGATCAAGACTCCCTCCCTGGATGCCCTGGCCACCGGGGCGGTGCGCTTTGACAACCATTATTCGGCAGGCTTTCCCACCATGCCCACCCGGGCCGACCACCAGACCGGCCGCTGGACCATGTCTTTCATGGGGTGGGAACCCCTCCCCTCCGGCATTACCACCCTCGCCGAAATCCTCGCCCGAAACGGCTATCACACCGCCGCTTCCGTGGACACCCCCTACTATCTGCGCGACGGGATGAACTACGACCGGGGGTTCCAGTCCTTCTTCTTTAATCGGGGCCAGGACACCCTTTGGTCTTTGATTCCCGAGCCCGGTTACCACAACGAAGCCCTGGACGTTCGAGAGGCCTGGCGGTACGAGGCCGACCGGAACGCGCCGCAGACCTTTATGAACGCCATGCGCTGGCTGGAAAAACACTACAAGGAAGACTTCTTCCTTTATGTGGACACCTGGGACCCTCACGAGCCCTGGGACGCGCCGGCCCACTACACCGAGCTTTACCTGCCTGACTACGACGGCGAAGTGGTGCTTCCCCTCTACGGGAACTGGCATGACGTGCCCGGGTACGAAGAAGCGCAGCTGAGGAAGGGACACGCCACCTACTGCGGCGAAATCACGATGGTGGACACCTGGATGGGCTTCCTGCTGCGGTGGGTAGAGAACATGGGCCTTGCGGAGAAGACGGTGGTCATATTCACCACCGACCACGGCTTCTACTTCGGGGAGCACGGAGGCCTGTTCGGCAAAATGAACTCGGACAAGTATCCCGACGGCACTCTCCGGCCCTACGATGAGCCGGGCTCCCAGTGGAGCTATTCTCCCCTGTTTGAGGAGATAGTCCACCTGCCCCTGCTGGTCCGCGTCCCCGGTGTGTCGCCCGGCTCCTACCGGGGCCTGAGTTCCGCGGTGGACGTCATGCCCACGGTGCTGGACCTGCTGGATATCGACGTGCCGGCCTTTGTGCAGGGACGCTCCCTGGAGCCGGCCTTGCGGGACCCTGCCCGTTCCGGACGGGATTACGTGGTGAGCAGCCTGCCCTTCGCCAACGTGGGAGACCCGGTCCATTCGGTGGACAACCTGCTGCGAGTGCTGACGGAGCCTCCGGTAACCACCGTCACCTCGGGCGGCTGGAGCCTCCTCTACAGTCCGGTGGCAGAGGCGTCCCAGCTATACCACCTGAAGACTGATCCTGCCCAGGCCAGCAACGTGATAGAGGAGCATATCGGCGAAGCGCGGGAACTCCACCAAATGCTGGTCAGGTTCATGCGGGAAACTGAAGTCCCGGAACGGCTGCTGACGCCCCGGCTGGAACTGCGGATGTAGGTTCAGCGATGCGCCCAGTGTAAGGATTCCTCGGGGCATACTTGGATATATGGTTTGGTTCGAGCTTGTCGAAAGGCCAGGGCTGAGGTTGTGTCCCCTACCCTACTCGTCCTGGGGCAGGTAGGCGTTGGGGACTACGGCGCTGCCCTGGCCCACCGCGGTGGTGTCGCCCCGCTGGTTTTCCGCCTTGATTTCCACCGAAACCCGGCTGCCGTTGGCCTCCCGGCCCACACCGGTAATGGTTCCGGTAAAGGTGACCGTATCTCCAGGGCGGACGGGCCGCAGGAACCGCAGGTCCACCGTGCCGGCGTGGTTGAACACCTCGCTGCCGAAGTACCGCCGCATCATTTCAATGGCGAAGGACAGGGACATCCGGCCCGAAGCCACCGTGCCCTCGGTGCCCAGCGTCTCCCGGGCCGTCTCCTCGTCGGTGAACTGGGACGGGCCCAGCTCGCCGGAACTGCCCTCGAACAGGTTGATGGCCTCCTGGGTCATTTCCTTCACCAGGGGAGTCAGTTCATCCCCAACGGCGTAATTGCGGACTAACCCCCCCATTTTTTGCCCACCTCGGTTGGCTGTTTTAGTTCGTGGGTGATGACCCGGTCGATAAGCCGCCCGTCTTCGTCCACCGACACAGCCTCGGTAACAATGTAGTTCTTGCCCCGGCGCAGGTACTTGTCGGCAATCCAGGCCCGCACCGTTATGCGCTTGCCGGGCACGGGCGGGTTGTAGCAGGAAAAGGCGCAGCGGGCGTTCACCGACCCCGCGTCCCGGTACTTCGCGTTGTACTGCTTCACGTCCACCTTGTGGGAGATGGTAGGGAAGCTGGCCTCCGGGTCCATCACGCCCTGGCGGTAGGTATCAATCATCTCCTGGGTCAGGACATACTCGTAGGTGTCGAAGGTCTCGCCCACCTCCAGCGCGTCCCAGTCCAGCAAAATACGTTCATCCGCTTCTACCATGGCTGGCCTTCCTTTCGTCGATGTAGTCGCCGTTTTCACAAATCTACACTGGGGCATTTGCATCCGTCAATCAGGGCCACCGCCTCGCCTGTGTTAGAATTGGGCAGACCTATCCCGACTTTTGAAACGGAGTATTCCTATGGTCTCCATAGCCTATGAAAAGGTTACCCTTTCCAACGGTTTGGACGTAATTCTCCATGAAGACCACTCCATTCCGCTGGCCTCGGTCAACGTGTGGTACCACGTTGGCTCCAAGAACGAAGTGCCGGGCCGCACCGGCTTCGCCCACCTGTTCGAGCACGTGATGTTCGAAGGGTCCGGACACCATAACAGCAGCCATTTTGAGCCTCTGCAGAAGGTGGGCGCCAACCTGAACGGCTCCACCAACTCCGACCGCACCAACTACTGGGAAGACGTTCCTTCCAATTACCTGGAGCTGGCCCTGTGGCTGGAGTCGGACCGGATGGGCTTCCTGCTGGACGCCCTGGACCAGAACCGGTTTGAAGTGCAACGGGACGTGGTGAAGAACGAGCGGCGGCAGAGCTACGAGAACCGGCCCTACGGGATGGCCCAGTGGAACATCCAGGAAGCCGTCTTTCCCCTGCCCCATCCCTACCACTGGATGACCATCGGCTCCCAGGAAGACCTGGACGCCGCCAGCCTGGACGACATCAAGGACTTTTTCCGCCGCTTTTACTGTCCCTCCAATGCCAGCCTGTCCATCGCCGGAGATATAAGGCGGGATGAGACCCTGGAGATGGTAAACCGTTACTTTGGCGACCTGCCTCCCGGCCCGGCGGTCCGCCGCATCGGCCGCTTCGATTCGGGCCTGGCCGGCCGGGTAGAACTGGAAATGCGGGATCGGGTGTCCCTGCCCCGGCTGTACATCGTCTGGCCCGCCCTGCCGGACAATGATCCGGACGAAGGGGCAATGGAACTGCTGCGGGCGGTGCTGGCCGACGGCCAAAGCTCCCGCCTCTACCGTTCCCTGGTTTATGACCAGCAGATTGCCCAGAGCGTGGGCGTCCGCAACCATTCGGCCGAGATAGCCGGCCAGTTCATCGTCGACGTTACCGCCGCCGCCGGCCATTCCCTGGATGAAGTAGAAGCCGCCGTGGACGCGGAGATCGCCCGCATGTGGCAGGACCCACCCACCGACGAAGAACTGCAGCGTGCCAGGAACCGGCTGGAAAGCTCCCACTACCGCCAGCTGGCCCGCATCGGCGGTTTCGGCGGTCGGGCCGACGTGCTCAACTACTACAACGTCTTCTACGGCGACCCCAATATGATCAACACCGGCCTTGACAAGTACCTGGCGGTGGAGCGGGATGACATTCTGCGGGTGGGACGTCGGGTGCTGGACCAGCGGCAGGTGCGGATGCGGGTGCTGCCGGAAAATCCCCTGCAGGCGGCCTCTACCACCGGCCTCGACCGTACGGTGATGCCCCCTGCTGCCGCTGAACCGGAATTCACGCCCCCGGTTCCCGTCCACCGCACGCTGTCCAATGGCCTGCGGGTTACGGTGGTGGAAAAGAAGGGCGTACCCATCGTCGCCTTTGCCCTGGTGGTGCAGGCCGGGGCTGTCACTGATCCGGTGGGCCTGCCCGGCCTGGCCTCCTTCACCACCCAGTTGCTGCCCGAAGGCACCACCACCCGCTCCAGCCAGGACATTGCCAATGAGTTTGAGTTCATCGGGTCCCGCCTGTCCACCGAGACTCGCAAGGAAGTCAGCCTGCTCTCCACGGAAACTCTGAGCAAGCACTGGGACACAGCGTTGGAACTGATGGCCGACGTGGCCCGCAATCCCACCTTCCCGGAGCACGAAGTGGAGCGGGTACGGCGCGAACACCTGACCGACATCCGCAGGGGCAAGGACGACCCAACCTTCGTGGCGGAAAGCATCATACCCGGACTGGTCTTCGGCCCCGACTCCAGGTACGGCCACCCCTCCATCGGCACCGAATCTTCGGTGGCCGCCTTCACCAGGTCGGACCTGGAAACCCACTTCCGTGCCAACTTTGGCCCGTCAACGGCAAACCTGGTTGTAGTTGGCGACGTTAGCCTGGACGAAGTCGTTGAGCAGTCGGAAAAGGCCTTCGGTACCTGGGCGGACGCGACGGCTGCGTCCCAGGCATCGACGTCAGGTATGGTGAACGGCGACCTGACTCCGCAGCCCACGACTATCTACCTGGTGGACAAGCAGGGGGCGGCCCAGTCGGTTATTCGGGCCGGCCACGTTACCGTGCCCCGCGCCCACGATGACTACGGGCCCCTGACCCTGCTCAACTTCTGCTTCGGCGGCCAGTTCTCGGCGCGCCTGAACCAGAACCTGCGACAGGATAAGGGGTACAGCTACGGTTTCAACTCGGGAATCTCCTGGTTCCGTGAGCCTTCCCTGCTGGTGGCCGGCGGCAGCGTCCAGACCGCCGTCACCAGGGAGTCAGTAGTGGAAACCCTGAAGGAGTTCCAGGACATTCACGCCGACCGTCCGGTTACTGATGAAGAACTGGAAGCGGCCCGGGCAGGAATGCTGCTGGGTTACCCCGCCGGTTTTGAGCGGCCAGGGCAGGTGCTGGCCCAGGTTATAAACCTGCTGCAGCACAACCTGCCGGACGACTATTTCCTGACCTACCGCGACCGCATTACCTCCATTACCCTGGACGAAGTAAGGCAGGCGGGCCAGCAGCGGGTGAACCCCGACGGCCTGAACATCCTCGTAGTGGGCGACCGCGCCACGGTGGAAGAGGGACTGCGGGAGCTGGACCTGCCGGTAGTGCTCCTGGACGCCGAAGGGGCGCCTATCTAGCTATTTTTTCACAAAGAGAATCAGAGAAGCGGAGTTTCGCAGTGAGCCACTCTGCGCCTCTGACTCTCTTTGTGAAAATCATGTTAATGGCGGCCAAATGGTGGGACCCTGATGGAATACAAGGGATATGTTGCAGAGGTTGAGTTTGATGACCTGGCGATGGTTTACTGCGGATATGTGGTAAACTCCGGGGCTTACTCCATAGTTACTTTTGAAGCAGAAGACAAGGACCAGCTTTACCACGAATTTTGCACTTCGGTAGATATTTACCTGGAATCCTGCCGGGAGTATGGTATCGAACCAAAGAGACCGACGATAATTATATCCTGATCCCCGCTTCCCCCAACGCCCGCCTCTGCGCCGCGAACAGGGGTTCCATACCGCGGGCGGCCAGCGCCAGCGCCTCTACGGCCTGCTGGCGGGGGAAGGGGTCGCCCTCAGTGGCGCCCTGCAGTTCCACCAGGTCCCCCCGGTCGGTCATAACCACGTTGAAGTCCACCTGCGCGTCGAAGTCCTCCTGGTAACACAGGTCCAGCAATAGTTCGCCCTCCACCAGGCCCACGCTCACCGCCGCCACGGCGCTATGCAGGGGTGCTCGGCGCAGCACCCGGTTATCCACCAGCACCTGCATCGCCTGGCACAGGGCCACGTAAGCCCCAGTAATCGCTGCCGTGCGGGTGCCTCCATCGGCCTGCAGCACGTCACAGTCAATGGTAACCGTCCGCTCCCCCAAAGCCTCCATGTCCGTGACCGCCCGCAGGGAGCGTCCGATAAGCCGCTGGATTTCCTGGGAACGTCCGCTGATTCGGCCTGCATCCCGGTCGCGGGGCGTGCGGGTGTTGGTGGACCGGGGCAGCATATTGTACTCGGCGGTCACCCAGCCCTGGCCCTGGCCCCGCAGAAACTGGGGCACCCGCTCCTCCAGCGACGCGGCGCAAAGCACCCGGGTCAGTCCCGTCTCTATCAAAGCCGAACCCTCGGCGAACCGCTGGTAGCCCGGGGTTATGGTAATGGGCCGGGGCTGGTCCCACCGCCGGCCGTCAGTTCTGGTCAAGTTGTCTTCTCCTTATGTTCCTGCCCTGAATCGTTGACAGTCCTCACAGAGTATAGCCGGGCCAGGGTTAGGTTGACAGCAGATATGCCCGTCATTGCCTCACCGCTCCGATTCCACCCACACCCGCTGGCCGTCGGTGATGAAATGGATGGTCCCCTGGGCAGCAGTGCTGAAGACGTTGTCCCTGCCCACCACATCCTCCAACCGGCTGACTACCTCCGGGTGGGGGTGCCCGTACTGGTTGTCGGCCCCGGCGGAAATCACCACCCAGCGCGGCTTGACGGCCCTCAAAAAGGCTGCGGTGGTTGAAGAGTTGCTGCCGTGATGCCCCGCCTTCAGGACGTCGCTTTGGAGCGACGTAGCGGTGCGGGCCAGGTAACGCTCCGCTTCCGCCTCAATGTCGCCCGTCAGCAGGAAACTGATTTCACCGTAGGACAGCCGCAGCACCAGGCTGTTGTTGTTGGAGTCCCACGCCGGGCCTCGCAGGGGCAAAGCCGGCGGATGCAGAGTTGTCACTGTCAGCCCTTCCTCCAGCGCCAACTCCTGGCCGGCGGAGAGGTAGACCAGGCGGTGTTCGCCCTCTTCCGCGGCCTTTTGCCACTGCGGATAGAGGTGGCTCTCCGTATCCGGCAATCCCGCGACTACCGCTCCCGTCCTGTACCCTTCCAGCACCCGCAGCAGGCCCCGGCTGTGGTCTGTGTCCAGGTGGGTTGACGCCACCAGGTCCAGGCTGCGGTCCCACGGCGGCAAGTGAGGGGACAATGCCCGCGCCGCGCCGCCAAACTCAGGGCCGCCGTCCACCAGAATCTGTTTTCCACTGGGCGTTTCAATGTAGATGGCGTCGCCCTGCCCCACGTCCAGGAAGAAAACGTGCAGTCTGCCGTCTGTCTGGCCCCCCACTCCGGCCAGCAGGTAGAACAGGATCGCCGCCAGTACCAGGCCCACACCACCCAGGGCCAAATAGGCTCCGACCGGTCCTGAACCGGAATGTCCTGCCGAGCCAGACAGTCCCATTGACCGGGTCAGCTCTCGCAACACGCTCGCCCGGTACCAACGCGTATCCGCCAGGACCAGCGCTCCCAGCAGAACGCCGTACCACGCCCACAGCCAACCCGTTCCCTCCGTGTCCAGTTCCACCGCCCACTTGGGAACCGCATCCACCAACGCCAGAAGACCGGCCAGGGGCATTGACGCCGGCAGCCCTACCAGTTGCCCAACCAGGGGATGGACCATCCCCGCCAGCGCCGCCATCAGTCCGCCAGCCAGGGCAAAGGGGAGCAGGGGTGTAGCCAGGATGGTGGCCGGTATGCTCAGCAGGGGCAGCCGCCCAAAGTTCAGGGCCACCAGGGGAAAGGTTGCCAGGGTAGCCGCCGCCGAAATCAGCACACCCGACGCCAGCCACGCCAGGGCAGTCCCCGCCAATGGCGACCACCGCCACCCCATTTGTTCAACCCGGCTGGCAATGCTACTGGACAGAGTATCCTGCCAGGGCAGTGCCAGGGCTATGCCGGCCATTGCGGCGAAGCTAAGCTGGAAGGATATGCGGGACGCCGCCCCAGGGTCCAGGGCAGTCATCACCACCACGCTCAGGGCCAGGGCCGGCAGCAGCGACTCCCGGGGCCGTCCCAGGCCCAGCGCCGCCAGGTAGACGCTGCCCATTATGGCTGCACGCACCACTGATACCGGCGCGCCGCTGACCAGAACGTACAACCAAACCGCCGCCAGGGCCAGCAGTATGGGAATGGGCGTATGCCGGCCCAGCGCCCAGTGCAGCAGGCCCACCGTCATCAGCAGCAGAATGCCCAGGTGCAGTCCCGATATGGCCAGCAGGTGGGACGTGCCCGACTGTCGGAAGTTTTCCACCACGGTGTCCGGCAACTGCCCCCGCAGGCCCAGCAGAAGGGCCCGGGCCAGCGCCGCTTCGGTGGGCGGCAGGGACTGCTCCAGACTCCGGCCCAGCGCGCGCCGCAGGTCGAATACCGCGCTCCTGACGGCCGTCGCCACCTTATCGCCGGCGCCGGTATCGGATACTACGGCGGCCTGCGCCCAAAAGACGGCATAGATGCCCTGGCTTTCCAGGTAGGCCGGGTAGTCAAACTTCTCTATCGGTTCGGGTCGTTGCAGGGTTCCTGTCAGATTCACGCCGTCCCCGTACCGAAAATATGGCAGCCCCCTTTTCGACACCAGTTCCGGGGGCGGATGGGCGTAGACCAGCAACCGGGCATCGCAGGGCTGCCAGTCGGGCGTTCCGACGGCCCTTGCTCCGGCAATATCGGTAAGCTGCAGGGTGAACTTGACGCGGGTTGCGGTGGCTTCCGGATCGCTGACAATGCGGCCCCGGACTTGGGTGCTCCCGCCGTAGTCGGCCAGCAAGGGCGGCGGCACGGCCTGCCCCACTTCGTACCGCCACAGGCCAAGCAGGCACGCCGCTACCAGCAGCGCCGGCCAGGCGGAAATGCCCAGCAGACGGCACACCAGGGTCGCAGTCGCCGCAAAGCCGGACAGCAAGAGTAGGGGGAGCGGGTCGGCATCGTACCACCCGTGGGCCAGGGCCATTCCCGCCAGCCAGGCCGCCCCCAGCGTGGTGAGCTTCATAGCGGCAGGCCCGGGGTGAGCGGTTCAGAGACCCTGCTCCGCTCATGGTGAGCCTGTCGAACCACGTATCGAGATAGTTTCTTAATGGGGAACTCCGGTCAAGGGCGGCGGCCAACTATGGCGAAGCTTCCACGGTAATGAGACCCTGGAGATTGTCCAGGATGCCCTGACCTATCCCTGAAACGGCGGTGATTTCGTCAACCGCCTCGAAATGGCCGTTTTCCTCCCTGAAGGCGATAATCGCTCTGGCTCGCGCCGGCCCAATGCTGGGCAGGGTCTCAAGTTGGGCCTGGGTGGCGGTGTTCAGGTTGACCGGCCCGCCAGGTTCGGTAGCGGCGATAGCCGATTCATCAGTTTCGGCGGGAGATTCAGTGGTGGGACGGTTGGTTGCCGCCTGCGGGAATTGGGGAGTCGGGGATACGTCCTCTGTCGTCTCCGTGACGATATCTGCGACTATATCGGCGGCGGCGCGGGGCGCCCTGGCGGGAATGTAGTAATACCCCTCATCCTCTACCCTCATTGCCAGGTTGACCGCCTCCAGGTTGGCGTCGCCAGTGGCGCCTCCGGCGGCCTCCACCCCGTCCACCAGGCGGTCCCCTTCCACCAGCGGGTAAACACCGGGGTTCTTCACGGCCCCGGCCACGTATACCCTCAATTCCCGCGTCTCAGTCCTCGGGGCTAACTCGAGTGAAGCGGTCCCGTCTGCGGGAGCAGTGGGACTGCCTGCATCGGGCCTTTCCGCAGCACCCGCGGCCGCAGCAGTCAGCTCCACCGCCTCCGACTCGTTCTCCCCGAAATACACCAGGAAGAAGGCTGCGGCCAACAGGACACCCAGGGCGACCAGGCCGGCTATGGCAATTTTGCGTGGTGTGGACAAACCCTCAAGCCTTGGCAAGAGTCTCGTGCAGCCCACCGCCGGATTCCTGCACCGGCCCTGCCGACAGTCCCAACCCTTGGAGGTAATCCGGTCTATGGGTTACGAAATTATATGCGATAATGCGGAAAAACACCCGAATACATCGCTATGTAAGGCAATAGATACCCCTCCTTTGGCCTGTTGTCTGGGTTGGGTGAATAAGGGCCAATCCCCTTGCCACCTTGGACGACCACTCTATACCATAATCCTGCGGGGCCTTTCTCCTGCCTGCTCAAGCCCCAATCCCTGCCGGGTTGGGAAGCAAATTCAGGCCCGCAATCCGGTAGTGGCCCAAAATGGCGCGGAATTAAAAAATTTCCCTATCTGGCTGGCCTTTTCCAAAGCTGGGAAACGGCCCAATATGGCCCGCAACCGGGCCAGAACAGGGACTCCAAACGCCAATCAGCATTCGGTCATGCTACGTTCTGATTGGCGAAAGGAACACGACGTGGACTTGAACCCTGGCAGCCCATCCGGCGTCGCCAATGCCATTGAAGTTGCCGGCCTTCGCAAAGGTTATGGCGACCTGCCCGTGCTGTGGGACCTGGACCTGGACCTGGGCTGGGGCGAGTTCCTGGCCCTGTTTGGCGCCAACGGTTCCGGCAAGACCACGCTGCTGCGTACCCTGGCCGGCCAGGCCCGACCCGATGAAGGCAGCGTACGAATTGCTGGCTACGACCTGCGCCGGCGGCCGGCGGCGGCCCGGCGGCAGGTCGGCGTGGTGGCCCACAGCGGCTATCTGTACGACGACCTAACCTGCCGCGAGAACCTGGCATTTTACGGCCGCCTGTATGCGGTGGAAGACCTTCCCCATCGGGTGGGCGAGGCGCTGGAGCGCGTAGGGCTTTCCCGCCGGGCCGACCGGCGGGTGCGCAGCCTGTCCCACGGAATGCAGAAGCGCCTGGCCATCGCCCGGGCCATCCTACATCGCCCGTCCCTGCTGCTGCTGGACGAGCCCGAGTCGGGCCTGGACCGGGAGTCGGTGGCGGCCCTGGCAGACCTGCTGCGGGAATGGACGGCGTCGGGCCGGTCGGTGGTTATGACCACCCACAACGTGGACCTGGGCCTCGCCTGGGCCACGACGGCGGCGGTAATGTCCAACGGCAAGCTGAACCCGGAAGAGGCCCAGGACTACCTTGGAGTGGGGAGATAGGGGGCTCACCGTCTCTCTCTTGTCGGGGCTGTCGGTCTTTCCAGCCCAGTCCGGAGCTATCCGTGGCAATGCGCCCAGGAAGGCCACCCGCGTCTCCCTTCAGCTCATCCTTCGCATATCAGAATAGGCGATAAAGGCGTAGATGGTCAGGACCAGGCTGATCACGCCCACCAGCACAACCACGAAGTTGGCAGGCCAGAACTCTGCTATCAGCCCCAGGGTCATGCTGGCCAGGGGAGTGAGGCCGTGGTCCAGGTGGTAGATGGACATTACCCGGCCCCGCAGCGCGTCGGGTATTGTCGTCTGCACCAGGGTGTTGTTGTTGATCTTGAAGGCCAGGCGGAAGAAGCCGAAGCCGAACATGGCCACCAGGGACAGCCACACCCAGGTGGAAAAGCCCAGAAGTATCGCCGAAGCCGACAATAGCATCAGAGCCAGCAGGCCGACGGATCCCCTTCGGAAGACGCCGCCCAGCGACGCAAAAGAGATGGTGGAGATTATTCCGCCCACGCCCGTGGCCAGCACCAGGAATCCGTACACCTCGGAGCCCTGCCCCAGCACCTCGGTGGCGATCACTGGCATCAGGTGAATAACCGGGGCCAGCAGAATGTCGGATATGCAGGCTACCAGCAGCAGGCGCAGCACCACCTGTTCGCTCAGGACATAGGAGAACCCCTGCTTCAGGTTGGCCATCATGGACGCCCGTCGCGCGGTGATCGCCTCCCGGTAGGGCAGGGCTATCGGTATCATCACCAGCACCATCAGGACGTACAGGACTCCTTCAAGGAAGAAGTTGAGCGCCGGTCCCAGCCACGCGATAAGTACGCCCCCCAGCCCCGGGCCCACCACCCGGGCCACGTTGCCGGCGATGGAGTTAAGGGCGACGGCGTTCCACAGGTCTTCCCGGGGGACGGTGTTCGCCACCATGGCCTGGCGCACGGGCTGGATGAGCGAGTGAATGGTGCCCGTAATAAAGGAGAATGCCAGGGCATAGATTACTCCCAGGGTGCCTACCACCATGCCCAATTGCACCCCGCCGGCAAAGGCGAGCACCACCATCGCCATCACCGACTGGGTTACCAGCACCATTTTGCGCCGGTCCACCCGGTCCGCAAACACGCCCGCCATGGGCCCAATGACCAGGAAGGGGATGGAGCGCATGCCGGCCGCTATGCCCACCAGGAAGGGTGAGCCGGAGATTTCCCAAACCACCCAGGGTATGGTTATCTGCTGGAACCACACCGCCGATGCGTTGCACAGGTTACTCAACCACAGCAGAAGAAAGTCCCGGTGGCGCAGCGATACGAAAGTGTTGAAACGGGCGGGATGCAGCCGGCCTCGCCGGCGCTCCGGCCCGGGAGGTTCTTCCGGGGCGGGAGCCGTACCGGCGCTGCGTTGTGGGGGTGAAGCCGTGGGAAAGCCTCCTTTAGTTGGCAAAAGCCCGGTCTGGGCCGGGCTCAGATGGCCGGATTATATGAGGAAAATTGGAGGGGCGGCGACAGCAGCCATTATACTCCCTTGTGCCCCTTCAGGAGCCGCCTAATCATTTGCCCTGCCGGATGAAGTCGGCAATCCGCTCGCCAATCATCAGGACGGTAACGTTGATGTTGGCGCGGACGCATTCGGGCATTATGGAGGCATCCACCACCCGTAGCCCTTCCGCCCCGTACACCTTGCCGTACTGGTCCACCACGGCCATGGGATCGGAGGCCGGCCCCATCTTTGCGGTGCAGGACACATGGTGGCCGGTGCCAACCCAGCGCTTCATCCACAGGTCCAGGGCTTCGTCCGATTCCAGGTCCGAGTCCTCGGGGTACACCCGCTTTTCAATGATGGCGGCCATCGCCGGGTGGTCTTCCAGATCAACGATCATGCGTATGCCGTCCCGGTACCGGCGCGCGTCCTCCTCGTGGTCCAGCATATTGTAGTTAAGGTAGGGATAGTCTCGATAGTCGCCGGACCGGAGTCTTATCTCCCCCTTGGACAGCGCCAGGTTCAGCCCCAGGCTGGCGCCAAGGCCCACTACCGCGCTCATCCCCTCCCCTCCGCCGCGCATTCCGCCCCGGTTTCGCGACATTCCGGCGGCGGCGTTCAGATAGACGATCATATCGTTTTCCAGGGGAGAACCCGCGGCCGTATACCTTGCCAGCAGTTGAGCGCTGGGCAGGAAGGGCGTCAAGTCCACTTCGGGCTTGGTGGCCCAAAGGATGTTGATCAGGGGATGGTCAGCCAGGTTCTGGCCCACTCCAGGCGAGTCGATAACGGATTCAATGCCGTGCTCGCGGAGGTGGTCGGCCGGCCCGACACCCGATAGCATCAGTATTTGCGGCGACCCGATGGCGCCCGCGCTGAGGATGACCTCGTCGGCCTCTACTGTGAAGGTCTCTTCGCCGGAAACCGCCTCAACCCCGGTGGCCTTGGGGCGCTCCCCGCTGGCATCGAACAATATCCGCTTGACCGTTACGCCGGGCCTGATGGTCAGGTTCAGGCGGTGGCGAGACAGCCCAAGGTAACCTATGGCCGTGGACCAGCGGATCCCCTCAGGGTTGTTGAGGGTTATGGGACCTACGCCGGTGGTACCAGGCATATTGTGGTCTTCGCAGTAGGGGTGTCCATTGTCCCGCCAGGCCTGGAACCACGCCTTGTTGCCCTGGCGCCACTGGTCTTCGGGAAAGCGGTGGCAGATGATGGGCCCGCTGTTGCCGTGGAAGTCCCCAGGGTCATCCTGGTAGGTGGTGTCCGTCTCCACCATGTTGAAATAGGGCACCAGCTTCCCAAAGTTCCATTCGTCGTTGCCCCACTGGGCCCAGTTGTCATAGTCTTCCGGAATGCCCCGGATGAATATCTGGCCGTTGATGGCGCTGGAGCCGCCGGTTACCTTGCCCCGGGGTATCTCAATCTCCGCCTGGTCCGTGGCGCGGGCCCGGTACTGCCAGTTGTGTTCGCTGTCCCACACGCTCCTGGTGGACATGTAGCCGTACTTGACCTCTTCCGGAAGGGTGTCCATGTCCGGGTAGTCCTGACCCGCCTCCAGCAGCAGCACCGAAACGTCTGGATCTTCCGAAAGCCTGGTAGCCAGGATGGCGCCGGCCGAGCCTGCGCCGATGACGATATAGTTGTACTTCATTGCCTTCCTCCCGGATATAGTTGTCCCTTCCCTCTTGAGGATTTTCTTAACCGCAGAGGCGCAGAGTACCCGGAGTTTCGCCGAGATACTCTGTGCCTCTCAGCGTCCTCTGCGTCTCTGCGGTAAATGTCCCCCAGTTAGTCCGTCAGTACCACGTAGACGGCCGAGGACGGAGAAAGGTCGTCATGCTTATGGCCCTTGCCGCTCACGTCCTCCATCAAGCGGATATCCCCGGCCCGCAGCACCCGCTGGGAACCGTCGCTGGCGCCAATCTGCACTTCGCCCGACAGGTGAATGATCAGCCGCCGCTCGGGCAGGGGATGAAAGTCCATGTGGCGCGACCCGTCAAACTCCCGTACGCTCACCTCGGAGACATTGAGCATTGCGGCCAGGTCCGGTCGTTCCGCCAGGTTGACGTCTTCAACGTGGCTTTCGCCGTCACCGTCCGTATAAAACCGATAGAATGCCATAGTATCCCCCTCTCAATTGGGTGGTAAATTCCCCTTGTTTTCCCAATCCTGGCGCCAACCAGCGGCGGGCGCGGCCGGCCCCATGGCTCGTACCCCTTATTCCACCCCGCATTCCCGCCCGTGTCAACTAATTGGACGAGAAAAGCGCGGCCTGATTCAGTATTGCCCACTCAGTCCCCCTCTGTGAATCAGGAGCACACATAAGCGAGAGCTTCAACTCCCACGGACAGCAGACAGAGGCCAACAGGAAACCGCTATTCCCTTGGCGAACTACCTCGCTCAAATTGACACCAACATTTGGCGTGAGTATAATCCCGCAAAATTACGGCAAGTGGCCTCATTATATTTTCAGAAAATTGACTGCCAGGCCAAGGTGATACGGGCGACCTATAGCTGTAATCGTCAAATTTATTACGAATTATGTTGTATTACTTGCTATTAGTACACGACAATAGTCAATCAGTCCACGTTAATCAACAATGGAAGGGTGAGTAATATGAGAACGTCGTTGCTTATACTGGGAAGTCTCTTCTGCCTGATGGTGCTGGTGGCGTGCGGCGCCGCCCAGCCGGAGGTGGTCGAGGTGGAGCGGGTGGTCGAGGTGGAGACTGTCCGTGAGGTGGAAGTGGAGAAAGAAGTTCCAATAGAAGTGGAACTCATTCGCGAAGTGGAGAAGGAAGTTCCGGTAGAAATTGAGACCATTCGCGAAGTAGAGAAAGAAGTCGAGAAAATAGTGGTAGCCACCGCGGTCCCGGTGCAAATACCGGAGTCAGGCCGGCTTCCCGGCAGGGTGGACCCCGCAGGTTCCATCATCTCGGTCAGTTCCTACCTGGGCTTCCAGGGAGTTGACACCAACATCTCCCAGGACAGCGCCACCAAGGTGTACTACGACGAGGTGTTCGACTACGCCATCGGCCAGAACCCCGACGGCACCCTAACGCCCGGCTTTGCAACCGGATGGGAGGTGTCGCCGGACCAGCTGACCTGGACCTTCACCATCCGCGATGGGATGAAGTTCCACAACGGCGATGACATCACTGCCGAGGACGTGGCCTGGACCTGGAACCGGGCCGTGGGCGAGGACTCCCTCGGCGGCTTCGCCCTGGAAGTGGGGCCCCTGCTGAGTTCGGGTTTTGAGGTGGTAGGTAACACGGTTACCGTCTCCACCCTGGAACCCCAATCTACCCTGCCCCTGTTCTTCGCCTCGGCTTCTCCGCCCCGCTCCGTGGTATTCCCCCAGGCCCACTTCGAGAGCGTCGGCGGCATAGACAACTTCCGCGAAGCCCCCGTTGGCTCCGGCCCCTACAAGTGGGCCGATCGGGTGCCGGGCCAGTACATCCAGATGGAGGCCTTCGAGGACCACTATGAGAAGAACCCCGGCTACAAGATTCTGCAGATCTGGGACGTGGCCGAGCTTAACACCCGCATGGCCATGCTCAAGAGCGGCAATGCCGACCTGATCACCGCCTCGGTTCGCAGCGTTGAGGAACTCGAGAACGCAGACCTACAGGTGCTGCAGTCGCCGGCTGCCAACATTTCGTGGATCTGGTACAACTACGCCTGGGTCACCGGCCATCCCTTCAACGACAAGCGCATAAGGGAAGCCATTTCCATAGCCATCGACCGCGAGGCTATCGGGAAGGGTCTCTATGCCGGCCAGACGACTCCCGCCTGCTGCTACTGGGTGGTGGAAGGCAACATAGGCTACCCGGGTGACGTGGATCCCCATCCCTACGACCCGGACCGGGCCATGCAGCTGATCCAGGAAGCGGGTTTTGATGGCGCCGAGATCGAAATCCTGACCTTCTCCGGCGACGCGGACTTTGTTGACCAGCCCGGCCTGTCGGAAGCCGTTGCCGGTTACCTGGAGGCCATCGGCCTGGATACCTTCGTATCGGTAGTAGACGGCCCCGTGCTGCGGGAGACCTTTGACAACGCCATCAAGACGCCCGACGAGATCGAAACCATCGTCAATGACCAGCCTCCTTACCAGATAGCCGTCCGCGGCAGCGACACCCGGCTGCACTCCTACCGCGGGTCGCACATTTATTACCACTCCGAGGGTCGCCGGCAGATGATGCGGTTGCCGGACATTCTGGACCCCCTGCTGGACAAGGCCGGTTCATCCTTTGAATTGCGGGACCAGCACGAAGCTATGGCCGACTTCCACCGCCTGCTCAACCGGGACTTCTGGGCCGGGCCCCTGCTGGAGGCCGGGGCCGTGTTCGGGGCCAGCGACAAGGTCGGTTCATGGACTCCCATAACGGGCAAGCCATACCCCCATAACCACTGGACGATAAGGCCGTAACCGGCCCAGTCCACTGGCATAGACTGCAATCGCAGGGTGGGTCTGCCGGCAAGATCACTTTCACCGGCAGACCCACCGGCTTAAGGACTAACCCATGCTCAAGTACATCGGGTTTCGCATCTTTCAGGCCCTGCTGGGCTTGTGGTTCATTGCAACCCTGGTGTTCATTCTCTCCCGCTCCATCGGCGACCCGGCAGAGGTTTTCACCGCCCGCAATTCGGGGGTGGACGCCCGCGAAATTATGGCCGCCAAGCTGGGGCTGGATCGGCCTGTCCACGAGCAATACCTGAAGTTCCTGGGGCAGTTGGTCAGGCTGGACCTGGGAGATTCCGTAAGCAACGGCATCCCCGTTACCCAGATCCTGGTGGAACGGATGCCGGCCACCTTCACCCTTGGCCTGGTGGCGCTGATTTTTGCCCTGGCACTCTCCTTGCCCCTGGGTGTGCTGGGGGCGGTATACCGCGATTCCGCCATTGACTGGATAGCCAAGGTGCTGGCCTTCCTGGGCCAGTCCATGCCCCCCTTCTGGTCGGGGATAATGCTGATAATTCTCTTTGCCGTGGTTTGGGAGATGCTGCCGCCGGCCGGCAAGGGAGGCTGGCAGTCGTACATTCTGCCCGGCTTTACCCTGGGTTGGGGCGTGATGGCCGGCATGGTGCGCCTGGTACGGTCCAGCATGATGGACGTGCTGGACAGCGACTATGTGGCCATGGCCCGAGCCAAAGGCCTGCCCGAAGCCGTGGTTATCGGGAAGCACGCATTGAGAAATGCCCTGCTGCCGGTCCTCACCTACAGCAGCCTGGTGCTGGGCGCATTCATGAACGGGTCGGTGGTGGTGGAGCAGGTCTTCGCCTGGCCAGGCATCGGCACCTCGGCGGTGCAGAGCGTAGTGCGGCGGGACTTCCCCGTCATCCAGGGTGTTGTGATAGTTTTTGGCAGCTTCTTTATTCTCATCAATCTATTCGTTGACATCCTTTATGCAGTAATAGACCCCCGCATAAAGTACACCCCTTAGCAGGTAGCCTATGGCCAACACGACGATGCAAACAGTGGCTCCGGCATCCGCCTGGCTCGTGAGAGTACGGTCGAGCCTCAGCGTGGCGCGGCGCGTCCCCAAGATTCCCACGGCTGTGCTGCTGGTGCTGATGATTTTCGCCCTCTTTGGCCAGTGGATCGCTCCACACAGCCCGGTGGCCGTGGACATGGCCAACTCCTTCGCCCCGCCGGTGTGGCACGAAGAAGGGACGGCCAACAACCTGCTAGGCACAGACAAGCTGGGCCGGGATATATTCAGCCGGTTGATCCGGGGCGCCCGGGTCTCGCTGTCCCTGTCCCTGTTCGTGATCGCGTTGGGCGGCGGCGTTGGTGTTGCCCTGGGCCTGATTTCGGGTTACGCCGGCGGCAAGGTCGACGCCGTGATGCAGCGGGGCATCGAAGTTATTCTCGCCATGCCCACTATCCTGGTGGCCCTGGTGTTCGTCTTTGCGGTGGGGCGCAGTTTCGAGAGCGTCATTCTCATCTTGTCCCCCTTCCTGGCGGCCCGATTTGCCCGGATTGTTCGGGGAGAAACCCTGAGCGTTCGGGAGCGGGACTTCGTGGCCATCGCCAAGGTCATCGGCACTCCCACCTGGATGATCCTGCTGCGACACATTCTGCCCAACGTTTTCAACACAATCATCGTGCTGGCTACCCTGGAAGTGGGACACCTGATTCTGCTGGAATCGTCCCTCAGCTTCCTGGGTGTGGGTGTGCCACCTCCCCAGCCGGCGTGGGGGCTGATGGTGGCCGACGGCCGGGAATTTTTGACATCGGCCTACTGGATTACCCTGTTCCCTGGACTGTGCATCTTGGCGGCGGTTTTGTCCCTGAACCTGTTCGGCGACTGGCTGCGGGACACGCTGGACCCCAGGCGAAGGCAACTGTAGAGAAAGTTTGAAGAGTCTCTTCTCCATTGACAGGAGGAGGTCGGGCCGGGGAGAACAACCTTCACCTTATGGCCGGAATCATTGGAGAATCAACTTGGGTTTAACGGCGAATGGTTAACCGGAACGCAGAAGACGACATCCTGCTAAGGGTCGAGGGGCTAAAGACCTACTTCTTCCAGCGCAACGCCGTACTGAAGGCGGTGGACGGCGTGAGCTTTACCGTTGCCCAGGGGGAGGCCGTGGGGCTGGTGGGGGAGTCGGGCAGCGGCAAAACCATGACCTGCCTTTCCCTGATGCGCCTGGTTCCCCAGCCCGGGGCCCGCATAGTCGAAGGGGAGATCTGGTTCAAGGACGAGAATCTCCTCGATATAACTGAGCATGAGATGCGCGCGTACCGGGGACATCGCATGGCCATCATCATGCAGGACCCCCAAACGTCCCTGAATCCGGTTTATTCCATCGGCGAACAGGTTGCCGAACCGGTGCGTCTGCACCTGAAGGAGCGGGGGCAGCAGGCCATGACGCGGGTGCTGGACGCTTTGCGGGCAGTGCGCATTCCACGACCGGAGCAGCGCCTGGTCCAGTACCCCCACCAGTTCAGCGGCGGCATGCGTCAACGGGTGGTAGCCGCCATGGGCCTGACCACCCAGCCGGAACTGTTGATTGCCGATGAGCCTACCACCTCCCTGGACGTTACCATCCAGGCCCAGTTCCTGCGCCTCATTCGCGAACTGCAGCAGGAGAGCGGCACCAGCGTCATCTGGGTTACCCACGACCTGGGCATCGTCGCCCAGATGTGCGACCGCGTGAACGTGATGTACGCGGGCCGTATCGTGGAGAGCGGGCGAGTACGGCAGATCTACAAGGAACCCCAGCACCCCTACACCAGGGCCCTGCTGGACTCCGTCCCTTTGATGGGAGCGCGCAGGGACAAGCTGTACCAGATTGAGGGTCAGCCCCCCGACCTGCGCAGCATTCCCCAGGGATGTCCCTTCTGGCCACGCTGCCCGGAGGCCATGGACAAGTGCAAGGAACAGTACCCGCCCCGGACCTCGCTAGGCGGCCAGGACTTTGTGCACTGCTGGTTGACCGAGGAGGGAAGGTAGCATGGCCAACCGTTTGCTGGAAGTAGAAGGGCTGGCGAAGCACTTCCGTGGTGGCGGCAACTGGCTCACCAGCGGGGGAGACTCCATCCGGGCGGTGGACGGCGTCAGCTTCCACGTGGAAGAGGGGGAGACTTTCGCCCTGGTAGGAGAAAGCGGCTGCGGCAAGACCACCGTGGCCAAGATGATTCTCCTCCTGGAGCGCCCCACGCGGGGCACCATCTCCTTCCAGGGCGAGGACGTCAGCCGTTTTCGGGGCGGCGGGCTGCGGGAATACAAGCGCCTGGTGCAGGCGGTATTCCAGGACCCCTACAGCTCCCTCAACCCGCGGATGCAGGTGCTGGACATCATCGGCGAACCCCTTCGCGTCCACCAGGGCCTGAGGGGGCGAACCCTTCGCATGCGGGTGGGCGAACTGCTGGAAAACGTGGGACTGAATCCGGTAACCGCCTCCTTCTTTCCGCACCAATTCAGCGGCGGACAGCGACAGCGCATCGCCATAGCCAGGGCGCTGGCCCTGCGGCCCCAGCTCATAGTGCTGGACGAACCCGTTTCCGGCCTGGACGTTTCCATCCGGGCCCAGATCCTGAACCTGCTGGTGGACCTTCAACGGGACCTGGGCCTGAGCTACCTGCTGATTTCGCACGACCTGGCCATCGTGGAGCACATGAGCCACCGGGTGGGCGTGATGTACGTGGGCAAGATGGTGGAACTGGCGACCCGGGATGAGTTCTACGGCAACACCCTGCACCCCTACAGCAACGCCCTGCTGGCATCGGTGCCCAAGCCCGACCCCGACGTACCCATGGGCACCACCATCGGCGGCGAGGTGGCCAGCCCCATCAACCCGCCCAGCGGCTGCCGGTTCCACACCCGCTGCCCCATTTACCTTGAGACCAGCATGTGCCGCGAAGTGGAACCCGACTGGAGGGAGATCCTTTCCGACCACCTGACCGCCTGCCACAAGGTGGAGCCGGCGGTGGTGTAGGAACCTTTCCTGTCCACCTTTCCTCTTTGGAAGGAAGAAGTCTGGATGGGTGTCAAGAGGACTTAGAGGCGCACGGCGGTGCGCCCCTATTGATTTACGGGCCTGGAGAAGCGAGGCTGGATCACGCCGACAGCAGCGACCGCAACTCCCGAACGCTAGGAAGCGTCTCCAGTCCGTTGATGGCGTCAATCAATTCCGTGGACTGGGCCCGCCCCAGCACCGGTTCCATCAAGTCCAGCGCCTTTTCGCCCACTTCTTCTCGGGACAGAGGGTTTTCCGCCCGGCCCCGGAAGCTGGTAACCCGTTCCTCGTGGACTGTTCCGTCCTTTGTGGTTACTTCGACGATGGCCTGATAATCAGGCTGAGCGCCGCTGAGTTCCGGGTCGCCAATCAGCGTAACCCGGGAGCGCAGGTCCAGCACCTCAGGGTCCGTCATTCGCTCAAAGGAATGGGCCGCCTCAAAGGAAACCCGGCCGTCCAACAGGGCAATGGCGAAAATATACTGCAGGTTAATGTCGGGCATTTCCCGGTCGTTGACGGTGTGTGCCCCGCCTTCGGGCAGGCGGGCAACAATCTTCTCCACGTCGGCAGCGCCGATGCCGTGCTTGTCCATGATCAAGAGCAGGCCCTCGGCGGGGGACTGGATGGGGAAGCCCACGCAGAATTTCTTGATGTTGGTCAGCATCACCTCGTAGCGGCTGCCCAGTTCCGCGACCAGTTGCTCTCCATTGGGGTTATCGGCATAGGCCACGAGAAAGTTGCCGTCGCCGGCGAAGGTGTCGTACACCCCGGTAAAGCCCATCTGTACCATCTCGGCGGCCATCACCCCGTTGCGGGCGTTCATACCTCCGAAAATATAGGCCTTCTCGATATGTTCCACGTCCCGGGGGTAGGTCATAATGCCCGACGCCTGCTGCGCGCCGTAGGACAGCAGGTCGCGGTACTGCTCCTCCCTCAGGCCGGCCAGGCAGCCGGCCGCGGCGGTGGCGCCCATTGTGCCGCCGATGCTGAATGGCAGGTGGTTGCGGGCCCGCATTTCCTCCCGGCCCAGGGCCTTGGTGGTTCGGCTGCCGATGTCGTAGCCCAGCACCACTGCCTTGATAAAGTCCGACCCGTTGGCGTTTTCCCGCTCGGCCATGGCCATGGCAGCGGGCAGAATGGCGCAGCCCGGGTGAATGCCGGCGGAGCCGTTGGAATCGTCGGTCTCGTCGGCGTGGGCCATCATCCCGTTGGCGATAGCGGCGTTCACTGCCGAAACGACCATGGAACTGCCCACAACCTGGGCTTCCTCAGGCCCTCCCTGCTGTTCAACGTATTGGCGGGCCAGGACTCCCGGCTTAAGTACGGAACCGGACACCATGGCCGCCAGGGTGTCCAGGATATGGTGCTTGGCCTTTTCCTGCACGTTGGGGGGAAGCTCGGCGTCCAGGGCGCCGGCCAGATAATGGATAAGTTCAGGGGTAATGCTGTTCTCGCTGGACATTGTTATAGCCTCCCTTTGCCTGCTTGCGTTCGAGATTCGTTACAGAAAAAAGTCGGGCGGTGTCCGGGAATGACAGAGCGGCGCGCCCGGATTCTCCAAGGTTAAACCCTTCATGTGCCGTCCACCATTCGGGCCGTAGGGTAGTCTAACGGAAGGACAGGAGCGCCGCAACGGAACGGGTCCTGCAGGCAGGGCAACCGCATTTGATTCCGGCAATAGGTTCCCGCGGTCCTTCGGGGCATTCACCCAGGGCAACTTCAGGGCAATTTTTTTGTATTCGCGCCATTTTGGACCATTCTGGACCGTTTCGTAGGTGAAACACAGGGCGCAGACGACCCCGGTGGGCCGAAAATGGGCCGCTCTCCAAATAGGAAAGGAGTTGGACAAGCGGGCCATTCCGGGCCGTTTTGGGCCGTTTTGGGCCACCGGCTAAGCCCAAGCCGATGAGACCCCCTCACTCCCGGCCCTTCTCCCAGAGAGAGGGGTGATTCACGATTGACCGGGCTATGTCCGGAACGTGCCATGGAAGTATGGTAGGGAAGCGTTAACCGGAGAATCAAGAGGCAGGTGTCACCAGGGCAATGGCATTTTGAGTCCGGCAAAAGGGGCGTCCGCCGGAGGCGGATCGCCCAAAGAATAGCCCTGGAGTCTCCAGGTTCGAGGTACCATTTGGCGCAGGGACGACGGGCTTTCCCGAATCGTAACGCGATTGCCCTGGTCCTGCTGGCAGCGTTCCCAAACAGGCGGGCCGGGAGTCCCAATTGCAGGGTCATACCTGGGTGCCTGGCCCGGCCTCACACAGGGAACCAACCAGGAAAGAATCCTGCATCGCCAAATACAACGGTTTCAAGAATCGACGGTATCGGTTATGCTTCTACGCATTCAGTCCACCGTGGGTCAGCTTCCCTTTGCCATGCTCATTTCCAGCACAATTCTGAAAGCCGGTGTCTCTTGCTAACCGCCGTCAAGCGCAGGCTGCATTACGGTTGGGTGATCTTCCTCCTGACCTTTTCGAACCTCACGGTTGAAGGTGGGTCCAAGAACGTTCAGAGCGTGTTCCTGGTCGCCCTGCGGGACCATTTCCGTAGCAGCGTGGCCTTTACCGCATCCATTTTTTCCGCATCGGGCTTGTTCGGCGCCTTTATCGCGCCAGTGCTCGGAGTCATCCTGGACCGCTATGGCCCTCGCGTACTTTTCCCCATTGCCGGTTGCTTCATCCTGGTTGGCTGGCTGGCCAGCAGCATGGTCAGCGAAGTGTGGCAGTTGTTCATCTTCTACAGCGTAATTGCCACCGTGGGCCAGGTTGGTATCTCCTCCTTTTCGGCAACCGCAACCCTGGCGCCCTGGTTTCCCCGCAGCAGGGGAGTGGCGCTGGGAATGGCCGACGCGGGCAACCCGGCCGGCCAGGCCATTGTCGTCCCCCTGGCCCAGCTGATTGTCTCAACGCTGGGATGGCAGTGGGCTTTCCGTATTTTCGGTGTAATTTTCTTCATACTGGTTGCCGTCCCAAACCTGCTCTTCCAGAAAAGGGCGCCGGAGAATTGGGATAACCGGGCCGTCGCCGGCTCCGAGAGTGCCGAAGGAGAGGACTTACCCGTTGTGGCGGCCGCTGGGCCTGTGGCGGTTGAAGGGCCCGTACAATCCTCCGTTGGCGAGGTTCTCCGCGAGCCGGCGGTATGGCTCCTGCTGGGCGCCCGGGCGGTGAACTCGGTAGGCAACCACATGACCATGGTCCACATCCTGGCCTTCCTGTTTCTGGCAGGTTACGGCGAAATTCAGGCGGCCCTGGCCATCGGCATTGCCGGCCTGCTGGGTATCGGAGGCCGTCCCGCCACCGGCCTGCTTTCCGATATCATCGGCAGAGAGATTGTCTATACCATTGGTATGGCAATGTCGGTGGCGGCCGTCATTCTGGTCCTGTTCCTCAGCGCCGGCGGCGCATGGTGGGTGCTGGTTGTTTTCGTTGCACTGAATGGACTCAGCGACGGCATAAGCGGCCTGTTGATTGGCGCCAAGGCTGCCGACCTGTACCCGCCCCGGATGCTGGGGAAGGTGATGGGGATGATGGAGGTAGGCCGGGGCATTGGAATCGGCCTGGGGCCCATCCTGGCAGGCTTGCTCTTCGACCTGCAGGGCGACTATTTCCTGGCATTCCTGATATCCGCCGGCCTGACTACCGCATCGGTCTTTCTCATGTGGGGTGTGCGCCTCACCGCCCGCAGCCGCAACCAGCGCGCCGAGCAGAACTAAGCGCCACTTTGTATTAAACAGCCTTACCCGAGGAGGCCCAGATGACCACCAACGCCGATAATTCCCTGGAACAGGAACTCCTCTTCGCCATAATCAAGGAAAGGTATGGCTACCTGTTGACCGACGAACAGTTGGACAGCGTACGTACCGCCATTGTCGGCCAGCGGGAGGTGTTCCGCCCCATAAGGGAGTACAAACTGACCAACGACGTGGAGCCCTTCAGTAACTTCAGGCCTTTCCGGGGGGATTAGCATGGCCAACTCCTTCGCCTTCAAGCCCATCCGTGAACTGGCCGGCCTCATTGCCAGCAGGGAAATCTCTGCCGTCGGGTTGACCCAGGAGTTCCTGGACCGCCTGGAACAACACGGTCCCCACTACAACGCCCTGGTAACCCTCACCCCCGAACGCGCCCTGGCTACGGCCCGCCAGGCTGAAACCGACATTGCTGCCGGCCGCAACCGGGGCCTGCTGCACGGCATCCCCTGGGGCGCCAAGGACCTGCTGGCAACCTCCGGCGGCATACCAACCACCTGGGGCGCGGCGCCCTTCAAGGACCAGCAGTTCACCCACGACGCCACGGTGGTTACCAGGCTGGAAGCGGCCGGCGCTCCCCTGGCCGGCAAACTGGCCATGATTGAGCTGGCCGGCGGTATGGGTTACATCCACCCCGACGCTTCGCTGGCCGGTCCGCCCAAGAACCCCTGGGACACGGGCCGCTGGACGGGCGGTTCCTCCAGCGGGTCGGGTGCGGCGGTGGCGGCGGGGCTGGTCCCATTTGCCATTGGCTCGGAGACCTGGGGTTCAATCCTCATACCTGCCAACAACTGCGGCCTGGCCGGCCTGCGACCCACCTACGGACGGGTAAGCCGGCACGGGGCTATGGCCCTGTGCTGGACCCTGGACAAGCTGGGCCCCTTGTGCCTGACCGCCGACGACTGCGGCATTGTGCTGGAGGCCATTGCCGGCCCCGACCCGCAGGACGGTTCCACCCACCCGGAACCCTTCATCTACCGCCCTGACTTCAACCCCGGCCGCCGCTACCGCATCGGCGTGCCGAGGGGCGCGCTGGACGAGGCTGCGGATGCGGTGAAGGAGAATTTCGAGGCGGCCATCGAAGCGCTGAGAGATATGGTCGATGTCGAGGAAATGGAATTCCCCGAGTTCCCCTACGTGGAGGTAACTTCGGTCATATTGATGGTGGAGTCGGCCAGCGCTTTTGAGGACTTCCTGGCCGAGGGCGGCCCGAGGGAACTCTCCGCCCCGGGCTGGCACGGTCGCAGTCCCTACGCCCGGCCGGCCGTCCTGGCCACCGACTACATCAAGGCGCAGCGCCTTCGTGGAGTGATGGCAAGACAGGTGGACGAAACAATGGCAGGGTATGACGCCATTGCCGCGCCTACGGCCATGAACACGGCTACTCCCATTGACCAGGAGTTCCGCAGCCGGTCCATGACCTCCGCCGGAGCGGGGGACCTGATGGGCAGCATCGGCAACGGCTGCGGCCTGCCCTCCATTTCCGTGCCCAGCGGCTTCGACGGCGACGGCCTGCCCACGGGCATCCAGTTCATGGCCCGGGCCTACGACGAGAACGTATGCCTGGCCATAGCTAGGGAGTACCAGGCGAGGACGGAGTGGCATAGGCGGCATCCGGGGGAGCCGGGCGATTAGATGTATTATACTTGGGAGCTTTTCGGTGCCGGTGACGTTGAGTGGCTGGCGGAATTGTCAGCGGGACGCACAGGACTTCCACTGGCCTTAGACTGGCAGGGGCTATACGAGCTTCTAGGGTCTGGGGGAATCTACTGCAGCGACCGCGCAATTCTCAACATCTCTTCCTTGGATACGAAACCACTAATTTCAAATCGGACTCCTCGAAATGCGTCTTCCCAGATTAAGACAATGATCTCCTCTCCTGATAGGTTCCACGCCCTCCACACGTCAGCTTCAAAACCTCCGATGTCTTCATTGGGCTCCCTTTCACCAGGGTCAACAATAGTTTCGCCCTTCCTGCCCAGAGTCTGTTCAAACTGAATAACATGCCTGACAGTGTCGGCTGGCGGTGTCCTGTCGTAATACGTTAACGACACACCTCTAATCAACCTCACAGGCGCTTCGCCTCTCCTGCGCTGCTGAAAACCTTCCAGCAACATTGCATATTGCTCACCTTTGTATTCATCGGCTTGATATCCTTCCGGCAAGTACCCCGGAGTCAATATGCCAAAAGGCACTTCTTCTCGCGCGGACTCCAGGAGCATAATATCGGGACGAGCTGCAACAAGGGTAGCTAATGCATCCGGGTCCGGTGTGGCCGGGGCGGCCGCCTGCTTAGTGATAGGCGTGGATCTTGGCGGCGCCGTTGCGGTTGGGGAAGCAGGCGAAACTGTAGTGGTTGGCTTAGACGTAGCAGTAGGTTCAGGCGTGACAGAGGATTTAGGCGCAGCAGTTGGAGTAACTACATCGGCAGGAGTGAGATGGACACTTGCGGCCGGTACGCCTGACAATTCAGAATCTTCCGTCCGCTCAGCCGAGCAGCCTAAGAAAACCAGGCCAACTACCAGGACCAGGGTAGACAGAATCGCTAAAGTCAACTTGGTTCTGTTTGTGAACAACTACCGTCAAGACCCCCAATCTTGCAAAGTTTCCTCAAAAATAACATTCTTCAAATAATCGCTCTCCTTCGTTCCAAATTTGAGAACATATCCCTGCCAGCAATATTATGTGAGTTACCAAAGGATACAACAGTGCATCAGTAGCAAAATAGCGGAGATGCGGATAGCTGTGCCAGACTTCCCCATCTCTTATCTGCACTGCTGTGCTAGAATTAGCCCAATTCGGCCAACCCGGGGAGGGACTATGAGCGTTGCCATTGGATATGTGCCGGGCGCCTACGGACAGGGGGGCGACGACCCCGACTTCCTGCGCCGGTTGGTGGAACTCGGCGACAGGTACGGCTATGACTCCATCTGGCTCAGCGACCGTATCGTCAGCGACCGGTTCAGCCTGGAGCCAATGGTGGCTCTTTCCATGGTGGCCGCCTGGTCCGACCGGATGAAGTTCGGCACCAGCGTCCTGGCCCTGCCCCTGCGCAACCCCGTAGTGCTGGCCAAGCAGATTGCCACCCTGGACTTCCTGTCCCAGGGCCGCTGCTTCCCCGCCGTCGGCCTGGGTGGCGAGGAGATCGAGGAATACGAGGCCTGCGGCGTGCCCAAGGAAGACCGCAGCAAACGAACCGACGAGGCAATCACCCTCATGCGTCGCCTGTGGGAGGAGGACAATGTCACCCACGAGGGACAGTTCTTCACCTGCCACAACGTCAGCATCACCCCCAAGACCTGCTTCAAGCCCTCGCCGCCGGTGTGGATCGGGGGTCGCAGTCCCGCTGCCGCCCGCCGTGTGGGCCGGGTCGGAGACGGCTGGCTGGTCTCCGGCGCCACCACCGGGGAAATCAGCCACGGCCGCGACATAGTCTTCGAAACAGCCGACAAGTACGAGCGGGAAATCGAGGAAGACCACATCGGCATGCTGCTGGGCTACTACATTTGCCCCGACCGGGACAAGGCCGTGGCCCAGACCCACCAGTACGTCACCCGCCACCGGCCCGACGTGAACTTCACCGAGTACAGCGCGCTGGGCGACGTGGATGACGTCAGCGAGGTCATCCAGCGGTATGTCGACGCCGGCGCTTCCAAGTTCGTGGTGCGGCCCCTGTGCGCCGGCGAGGAATCGGTGGAACAGTTGAACATCATGGGCGAGGAAATTTTGCCCCGGTTTCACACAACGTAGCGGCGCATCGCGATGCGCCGCGCCACCACCGGCCATACAGTCACGAGGATGCACGAAGGAAATTCCCTCCTCCCGCTAAAGGCATAGTCAGGGAAACTGACAGGGAGCGAAAGTTATGGTTGCCAAGACTCAACTGGTAACTGCCGAAGAATTGCTGGACATGCCCGATGACGGGTACCGGTATGAATTGGTACGAGGTGTATTGCGGAAGATGGCGCCGGCCGGCTCAGAGCATTCAATTTCTGGCATTGAAATAGGGACTTCGCTGAACATCCACGTCAAGGCTAACAACCTGGGGAGAGTATTCGGGGCAGACGCCGGGTTCCTGCTGGCAAGGGACCCGGACACCGTACGCGCCCCGGATGCTGCCTTTGTCCGGCGGGAGCGGGTGGAAGCAGTAGGCATCCCGTCCGGCTACTGGCCCGGCCCGCCCGACCTGGCAATAGAGATTATCTCGCCCAACGACCGCTATACCGAAGTTTACGAGAAGGTGGACGAGTGGCTGGAGGCCGGGGCCGGTATGGTGGTGGTGGTCAACCCCCGGAACCGCACAGCTACCGTTCGTGTCGCCGGAATGAACCCGGTTATCCTGAAGGAGGGCGATACCCTGGACGGCGGCGAGGTCGTGCCCGGATGGCGGATGGCGGTTTCGGATATTTTTGCATAGCAACCTGTGAACCCAGAATTACCGGACGTAGGCCGAAATCCGGAAGCCTGGAGTACAAATACGGACTCTCGCGGTAACCGAGGCTTCACGTCGCCGACGATCGTTTTCCCAGAGGAACCCAGATAAAGAGTCTTGACCGGACCCTTCCCAGTAATCCTGCGTGCCCCTTCGTGGACAGCATTTCGTAAAGGACAGTTTGCAGCAGACGCCAACCGCAGGCAGGCGGTCCGGTAGCTCCGGCAGTCGGATCCCTTCCGCCTTTCGCTACCCCGCTTTCCGCGCCTACTGGACCGGCATGCTCTGCGCTGTCACCGGCTTCCAGATGTTCCGGGTGGCCCAGAGCTGGCTGGTGTACGAGCTGACCGGCTCCCCCCTCTACCTGGGTTACGCCCTGGCCGCCAACGCCATCCCCGGCATCGTCTTTAACCTGATTGGCGGAGTGTTCGCCGACCGGCTGGACAAGCGCGTTCTGGTTTTCAGCACCCAGTGCAGCACAGGCCTATTTATACTGGTCATGGGCCTCTTGACTCTGCTCGGGGTGGTAGAAGTCTGGCACATCCTGGTGATTGCCTTTTTAGCCGGCGCAGCGGAGGCATTCGACACCCCGGCCCGGCAAGCTCTCTATCCTCACCTCATAGAACGCTCGGCCATGACCAGCGCGGTGGCTCTCAACTCCTCTATCTGGCAAGGCACCCGCATAGTGGCGCCGGCCATTGCCGGCTTCATCATTGACCTGGTGAACACGGGTACGGCCCTGGTCGTTTCGGCAGTGGGGTTCTTCATCATGGCCGGTGTAATGCTCTTCCTGCACATACCACCCATACCTTCGGGCGCACCCCGCAATCCCGCCCGCGCCCTTTGGGAGGGGATGGCCTTCATCGGCAAGAACAGCATCTTTGCCTTCCTGATTGCCATGACCTTTTTCAACAGCTTCTTCGGCATGGCCTACGTGCTGCTGATGCCTGTTTTTGCGGTTGACGTGCTGGAGGTGGGCGGACGTGGTTTGGGCATACTGCTGGGCGTTGGCGGAGTTGGTTCGCTGGCAACCACTATATGGCTGGGCGCCCGGGGCGGCTTGGAACACCGGGGAATCGCCATCCTGGGGGGCGCCGCCATTTTCGGCCTGGGTATCGTCGCCTTTGGCCTGACCTCCCAGTTCCTGGGGAATTACGCCCTGGCCCTGGCCCTGATGGCGATACTGGGGTGCAGCAATTCCATTTACATGATCTCCATCCAGAGTTCCCTGCAGATGCTGGTGCCTGACAGCGTGCGAGGCCGGGTTATGGGATTCTACGGCATGACCTACAGCATCATGCCCCTGGGAGGCCTGCAAGCCGGCGCCCTGGCCAGCGTGTCGTGGATTGGCGCCCCCATTGCCGTGTCCATCGGCGGCGCGGCGGTGGTGCTGTTCGCCCTGGGCACGGGCGCGTTCAACAGGAAAATTCGGCAGCTGGGATCACAGGCCATGACCGAGTGCTAGGGGGTAAGAGCTTGGATGCACAGAATGAGCTCAAGACTTCCCTCTCTACATCCTGTACATCCATGTGTGATTCAATCAGCCAGCTATCCCCTCCAACCCCGCCTCTTCCCTTGCATCATTAATGTGTTCCAGCACCCGCACCTCCAGCGGGGCCATTTCGTAGCCCACGTCGGACAGCATGCGGCTGTTGTCCACCAGGTAAACGTGGGGTACAGCCTGCTGGCCCGTTGTTATCCGGGCATCGGGAATGAAACGGCGCACCACGTCGGCCATGTCGCCGATAGTGGCCAGGTGGCCGCCGGTCAGGTAAACGTGGTGACTCAGAGTGCCGGACAGGGCCACCTGCACGAATATCTCGGCGGCGTCTTCCGCGTGGATCATGGGCGACGCCTCGTTCGGGTCGAAGGGCATGGCCACGGGCTGCCCCAGGGCCGGCAGCGACACCATCAGCCCGCCGATCATCCCCGTCATGCCAGTGGTGCGGCCGTGGCCGAAGACTGTGCCGATGCGGATGCCCCGCAGGTCCAGCCCGTACCGGTCCCGGTACTTCCAGGCTGAAAAGTCGTTGGCCGCCTTGGTCATGCCGTAGACGTTGATGGGCGCCGTCAGGTCATCCTCAACCAGGGGACGTTCGCCAAAGGTTTCCTGAACCCCGTACACGGCAATGGAACTGGCGTAGACTACCCGCTGCACGCCGGTCCAGCGGGCCACCTCGAAGACGTTGTTGGTGCCCACAATGTTCACCTGCATTCCGAAGTGCGGCCGGTCTTCCGTGTCCGGTGGCAGCAAGGCCGCCATGTGGATGATGCGGTCCACCTTGTGCAGGTTCACCGCCTCCAGCAGGTGGGGTATCTGGGTAATGTCGCCCCGGTAGAAGGGCACGTCCCCCAGGTGCCGGTGCAGGGGCAGGTTGCTGCGGGGCGGCGCCAGGTCAAAGGACATTACATCCTCGCCCCGCTCCTGCAGCTTGCGAATAATGCGGGAGCCGATGAGGCCGTTGCCCCCGGTTACCATTACCGTCATTGTTGTTCCTCCGGTTCAGTTATCCACTAATGGACACGAATAGTCGTGAAAATTAGAGTGGTTGCTTCCTGGGCACCCCGTTCCTGCGCGGGTACTCTGCGGGCGTTTCCTTCACCTTCTCTATCACTACTACCACCCGGTTGTCCTCGAGCCCCGTCGCCTTCACGGGGTAGATGGACTTGACCCGTCCGCCCAATACCTGCAGCGCCCTCCGCGCCGAGTCCAGTTCGGCCTTCAGATCCTCGCCGCCGTGCTTCCAGGCCGCCACCAGGCCGCGTTGACGGGTGAAGGGAAGAGTGTACTCCAGCAGCGTAGGCAGGCGGGCCAGGCCCCGGGCCAGTGCCAGGTCGTAGCTGCCCCGCAACTCGGGGCGGTGGGCCAGTTCCTCCGCCCGGCCCGTATATGTCTCAACGTAGGGCAGGTCCAAGGTTTCGACCACGTGACGCAGGAAGGTCGCTTTCTTGCCGGTGGACTCCACCAGCGCCAGGTCTGTTCCGGGAAGAACGAGCTTCAGGGGCAGGCCGGGGAATCCGGCGCCGGCGCCCACGTCCACCATTCGCGCATCGGCGGCAAGGAAATTCCCCAGGGCCGGCAGGACGGTAAGTGAGTCGAGGAAGTGTTTGACCTGCACCTCGGCATAGTCAATAACCGAGGTCAGGTTCATCCGCCCGTTCCATTCGGCTAGCTCCCGGTAGTAGGTCTCGAACTGCGCCAGTTGGGCGTCGTCCAGGGACAGGCCCAGTTCCGGGGCGCCGTTGGACAGCAGTTCCATTGGAGTTGTTTGTTGGTTAATCACAGAAAGGTGTGTTAGCTCCAGGGTGGGAAGCTGCTAGGCGAAAATATCAGCGACGGGCATGCTCCAGCCGGGGACAACAGCGCCCCCATCCAGCGTCTCATGCTCGTGCAAAGTAACCGGTTCCTTGCCGGGGAGATGTACGCTTACCACCCGGCGGCGGGGGTCAACCACAATCACCATCCGTGTACCGGCAACCAGCCAGCCCTCCACCTTCTCCGCAACTTCGGTATAGCGGTCGCTGGGCAAGATAACCTCAACGGCGAGGTCAGGCGGGCCGGGGAAAAAGCCTTCTGTGTCGCCCACGTCCTCAAATCGTTCCCGACGAACGAAAGCAACGTCCGGTACGCGGACATGGTCAGGGTCGGAAGCCAGCAGAAATCCTGCTTCAGCTATATAAACCTCTCCTAAATTATTGGTGGCTACGTGATTCATAAGCGGCCTGGCAACCTTGCCGGCCGATCTTCCGTGTCTAGCTCCTGCGGGCGCCATCTTCCGCAACTTACCTCGCGCCAACTCATACCGGAAGCCGTCGTCGGGCATTTCCAGCAGTTCTTCGACAGTTACCAGTCGGGGCCGGGAAGCCATGACCGTCTCTCCGTACGCGTTTACTCAATTATCCACGAATTGGGGCCGATTTGCACCAAGGGGACGCGCGGCGGATGCTTTTGCCTTAATTGACACTACATTGGGGCCGCCTTAGAATTAGCCGGACGACCAAATAGACGCTTGTGAGAGGTAGCAAATGGCAATCAAGGCTTATCTGCTGGTAGAGACCGCGATTGGGACCACCCGCGAAGTGGTGACGTCGCTGCGCGCGGTGGAGGGCATAGACTCGGCAGACGTGGTAACCGGACCCTTCGACGTAATTGCGGTAATCAACGTGGAGGACTTTACCCAGGTAGGCATCCTGGTAACGGAAAAGGTACACACCATCAACGGTATCGTTCGCGCTACCTCTTATCCTGTAGTTGACCTTTAATGAGTGAGGGCCGCCGCAGTTTCGGCGGCCTTATCTCTTGCCAGGCCTGGCCACCGAGGCCAGCATCCTCCGACAACCGGGGAGGTTACCGTGGACTTTAGATTTACCCCCGAAGACGACGCCTTTCGCCAGGAGTTGCGCAACTTTGTGCAGCAGGAATTGCCCCCGGACTGGGAGGGCGGCGGCCGCTGGCCCGAGGAATGGAACTGGGAACTGACCCGGGACATGCGCCGCAAGATGGCCCAGAACGGCTGGCTTACCATGCACTGGCCCACTGAGTACGGCGGCCAGGACGCTTCCCCCGTCCGCTCGGCCATCTACAACGAGGAACTGGCCTACATGCGCGCCCCTGGTCGCGATATCTTCGGCGTCCGGATGCTGGGCCCCACCCTGATGATTCACGGCAACGAGGAGCAGAAGCAGGAACACCTGCAGCCCGTAGCCCGCGGCGAGGTGCAGTGGTGCCAGGGCTACAGCGAACCCGAGTCCGGCTCCGACCTGGCCTCCCTTAGCACCCGCGCCGTGCGGGACGGCGACGAGTACGTCATAAACGGCGCCAAGATCTGGACCACCCTGGGCCACCGGGCCGACTGGATTATGTTGCTGGCCCGCACCAACCCCGACGCGCCCAAGCACCGGGGCATTTCCTTCATCCTGGTGGACATGAAGACACCTGGCATCCAGGTGCGGCCAATCATCAACATGGCCGGGGGCCACGAGTTCAACCAGATCATCTTCGACAACGTGCGGGTGCCTGTGGGCAACGTGGTGGGCGAGGAGAACCGGGGTTGGTACGTGGCCGTTACCCTGCTGGACTTTGAACGTTCCGGCATCGACTACTCGGCCATGGGCCGCCGCCTGCTGGATGAGGTGAAGAGCTACGCCGCCGAGACAAACCAGAATGGCCAGCCCATGCTGCAGACCCCCTGGGTGCGCAACCTGCTGACCGACCGGTATATCGAGTGCGAGGTGGCCCGGCTGATGGCCTACAACGTAGCCTGGATGCAGGGACAGGGCCTGGTGCCCAATAAGGAAGCATCCATGAGCAAGGTATTCGGCAGCGAAACCCTGCAGCGGGTAACCCTCGCCGGCATGGAGATTCTGGGCCTGTACGGGGCGCTGGACCGCAATGACAAGTTTGCGCCGCTGAGGGGTCGCATCCAGGAGCACTGGATGACCAGCTTCTCCCACAAGATTGCGGCCGGCACCTCCGAAGTCCAGCGAAACATCATCGCCAGCCGGGGCCTGGGGCTGCCCAGGGGCTAGGCCTCCGACATTTCCGGTGATTCAATGGGGACGGGCCGGGTGCCCGTCCCCATTTATTTTAAACAGGGGTAGGCGGAGCTATGCCGCAAACGACGCCATGTTCTGGCCGTCCACCGCAGTCATTGCGTTGCGACACCGCTGCAGGATGCGGAAGATAGTCCGCACCGTGACCGAGAACCTCTCCGCCGCCTCTTCCATGGAAAGGTGCTCCTGCTGGATGGTGTACATCACCTGGAAGTCCCGCGCCAGCCGCCGGTTGCGCTGGTACCATGCCGGGTCGTCGAACTTGCACCGGGGAAGGGGGCAGTCGAGGCAGGCAGCGGACACCTCGCAGCCCGTGTCCTCGTAGTGGCAAAACTCCGGTATGGTGTCTGTGAGTTCGTTCTTACTTGTCAAAACTGCTGTCATTGTCATTTCTCTCACCTGCTTGCACAAACGTTTGTTCTAATTGCAGGTTGAGTATAGAACGGCTGTTCTGATAGTGTCAATGGGTTTTTTGAACGGTCTTTTGGTCAATTTTCGAGAATTTGCCCAGTCTTGCAAAGCAACCGTCAAGCTCCGGAAATCTCCCCTCACCCACTGTCCTCAGACTGTTGGAAGGTTGGCCAGGCCGGGTCATGCTCCCTGGCCGCAACCACGGGTAATTAGAGGTATACATTCCCTGCGCCCTCGCCCCGTCTTTTAATCCTCCCCGTCAATACACTATACTTACGCCAAATCCCCATGCCACTGCAGGAGGCGGTTATGCGACTGGGATACTTTACGATGCCCCTCCATCCACCCGGTTCCGACCTGTCCGCCACCCTGGAATCCGACCTGGTCCAGATGGAGACCCTGGACCGACTGGGCTACTGCGAGGCATGGATCGGCGAGCACTTCACCACCGTGTGGGAGAACATTCCCGCCCCCGACCAGTTCATCGCCGCCGCGCTGCCCCGCACGAAGAACATAGTCTTCGGCACCGGCGTAACCTGCATGCCCAACCACGACCCCTTTATGATCGCCCACAGGGTTGCCCAGCTGGACAACCTGGCCCGGGGCCGGTTCTACTGGGGCGTGGGATCCGGCGGCTTCCCCGGCGATTTCGAGGTCTTCGGAATGGACGCCTCCCAGGGCACCCACCGGGGCATGTCACGGCAGATGATTGAGCTGATCCTGGATATGTGGGAAGACCCCAGGCCCGGCGACTACCGGCACCCCTACTGGAAGTTCGCCATACCTGAGCCCGTGCCCGAGATCGGCCTGCAGTTTCACGTTACCCCCTACCAGAAGCCCCACCCGCCCATTGGCGTAGCCGGGGTTTCGGCCAGGTCCGACACTCTGCTGCTGGCCGGGGAGAAGGGCTGGCTGCCGCTGAGCATCAACCTGGTGCCGTCGGCAACCCTGAAGAGCCACTGGGAGGCGGTTGAGGCCGGCGCGGCCGTAACGGGCCGCACCCCCGACCGCTCCGAGTGGCGCATCGCACGGGAAATATACGTCGCCGAGACCACCGAGCAGGCCCGGGACGAGGTCCTCAACGGCACCATCGGCCGCGACTTCCGCCAGTACTTCATCCCCCTGATGAACTACATGGAAGCGCTGAGCCTGTTCAAGACCGATTCCGACATTCCCGACGAGGCGATAACCCCTGAGTACCTGGTGGACAACGTCTGGATCGTCGGCAGCCCCGACGACGTAACAGAAAAGCTACGGCAGATGCACAAGGACGTGGGCGGCTTCGGCGTACTGCTGGCCATGGGCCACGAATGGGACCCGGAGGATGGGTGGGTCAACTCCGTAACCACCCTGGCCAAAGACATTATGCCCCGCCTGGCTGACTTGAACTAAAATTCCTCTGAATAAGTCCCTGCCCCCTTGACGGGGGAAGGTTAGGATGGGGGTGATACCTTGCGAACGACCATTCCCCCTCACCCTAACCCTCTCCCACCAGGGGAGAGGGGACTTATTCAGACCTTCCCTAACTTCGTAAATCTTCGTGGATAAGGAAATCGTGGAGGTGCTGACATGGCGCTGGGACTCAGAACTTACCGGCCCCTCATTGCGGGGCGCACCCACATGGCGGCAGCGGGCCACTACCTGGCCACCGCTGCGGCCTACCGCATCCTGGAGGAGGGCGGCAACGCCACCGACGCCGGTGTGGCTGCCGGCATCGTCCTTAACGTTACCCTGCCCCAGTACACCAGCTTTGGCGGAGTGGCTCCCATCATGGTCCACGACGCCGGACGGGGCGAGACGGTAACCATCGCCGGCCTGGGTCGCTGGCCAAAGGGCGCCAGCGTCGACTACTTCGAGGCCAACCACGGCGGCCAGCTTCCCGGCGGCGTCCTGCGCACCGTTACCCCGTCGGCCGCCGACGCCTGGCTGACCGCCATCCAGTTCTATGGAATCCTGACATTCCGGCAGGTGGTAACCCCGGCCCTGGAACTGGCGGAAAAGGGCTTCCCCATCCCCCAGTCCCTACACCGCGCCCTGGCCCGGGAGGAGGAGAAGTTTGCCAACGGCAGCCGCGATCCAAACATCTGGGGCACTACGCTGGACGTTTTCTTCCCCGGCGGCAAAGCCCTGGCTACCGGCGAGGTGGCCGTCCAGAAGGAACTGGCCAACACCTTCAGGCGGCTGATTTCGGCGGAAAGGGGCGCTTCGAGCAAGGGGCGGGTTATGGCCATCCAGGCCGCCCGCGACCTGTTCTACCGGGGCGACATGGCCCACAAGATGGTGGAGTTCAACCGCGCCCAGGGCGGCCTGATGTCCCTGGAAGACATGGAGTCCTTCGAGGCCAAGCTGGAACCGCCGGCTTCCATAGACTACAAGGGCATTGAAGTCTTCACCTGCGGCCCCTGGTGCCAGGGCCCCACCACCATCCAGGCCCTGGGCATCCTCTCGGGCTTCGACCTGAAGGCCATGGGCCACAACAGCCCCGACTACCTGCATACCTTGATTGAATCGCTGAAGCTGGCCTTTGCCGATCGTCATTCCTACTACGGCGACCCCGACTTCGTTGACGTGCCCATGAAGGGCCTGCTGGACCCGGACTACGCTGCCCAGCGCCGCCAGGAAATCGACCCGACCAAGGCCTGCCCGGACATGCCCAGAGCCGGCGACCCCTGGGCCTACCAGGGGTACGGCGGCAACGGTGTTAAGCCGGCGCACCCGGAGCCGGTGGCCGGCGCGGCTGAGCCCGACACCAGCTACGTCTGCGTGGTGGACCGCTGGGGCAACGGCTTTTCCGCTACCCCCAGCGATGGATTCTCGGGCGCCGCAACGGTGCCCGGCCTCGGATTCGCGATGTCGACGCGCGGCTACCAGACCTGGCTGGACCGGGACCATCCGGCCTGCCTGATGCCAGGCAAGCGCCCCCGCCTGACGCCCAATCCCGCCATGGCCTTCCGTGACGGCAAGCTGTGGATGCCCTTCGGCACCCCCGGCGGCGACGTCCAGTGCCAGTCCATGACCCAGCTCTTCCTGAACGTGGCCGAGTTCGGCATGGACGTGCAGCAGGCCATCGAACAGCCCCGGGTTGCATCCTGGAGCTTCCCCGATTCCGGCTTCCCCCACGGCTACACCCCGGCGGCCATGTCGGCTGAGGGCCGTATTAACCCCGAAACCATTCGGGAGCTGGAGCGTCGGGGCCACCAGGTAGATGTGTGGGACGACTGGACGCCCCGCATGGGCGCCCTGAACGCCATCACCATAGACCGGGAGCGGGAAACCCTGGAGGTGGGCGCCGACCTGCGCCGCGACAACTACGCCATGGGCCGGTAGCTTTCGGGGCGCCGATCTCACAAGGAGAAGCAGAGAGAGGCTCTGCGAAACTCTGCGTCTCTGCTCCTCTTTGTGAAAAACCCCCTACATGGCAGTCCTTCCCCCGTCTATCACCAGTTCGCTGCCGGTGACGAAGGAGGACTCGTCGGAGGCCAGGTACAGCGCCCCGTAGGCCACGTCCTCCGGCCGCCCGATGCGCCGCAGGGGTGTGCGGTTCAGCCGGTACTGGCGGTGCTCTTCGTCTTTCAACAGTTCCGACGTCATGGGCGTTTCGATAATGCCCGGGTGGATGGAGTTGGCCCGAATCTTCTCGCCGGCGTACTGTATGGCCGTGGCCTTGGTGAAGATTCGCACCGCGCCCTTGGACGAACCGTAGGCCGCCGATAGCTCACTGCCCACCAATCCCGCCACCGATGAGATGTTGATGATGGAGCCGCCACCGACCTTGCGCATCTCCGGTATGGCGGCCTTGGTGCCCAGGAATACGCCCTTGCCGTTAATATCCATTACCTGGTCCCACAGTTCCTCGGAGGTTTCCTCCACAGTCTCGGTACGGTAGATGCCGGCGTTGTTGACCAGGATGTCCAGCTTGCCAAAGCGGTCCACGGTGGCGGCCACCACATCCTGCCAGTTGGCTTCGCTGGTCACGTCAAGCCGCAGGAACAGGCACTCCCCACCCTGCTCGTTGATTTCCGCTTCCACCTGCCTGCCCTCGTCCTCCAGCACGTCGGCGATGACCACCCGCGCGCCCTCCGTGGCAAACATCCTTGCCTCCACGGCCCCCTGTCCCCTGGCGCCGCCGCTGATCAGCGCTACCTTTCCTTCCAGTCGCATAATATTGCCTCCTCGCACAATGGTGGATCAGATCAGTTTACGTTGTTGCCAGGATTGTAACCGGGGCAGGGCTATAGTCAAGGACGGGCCAGCCAGGGCAATCACATTTTGAAGAATCCTCTCACCGCAGAGACGCCGAAAACGCCAGGAGGCGCAAATTATCTCTGCGATCCTCTGCGCCTCTGCGGTGAAAGGGAATGCCTGAAGCGCGATTCTCCTGCCCAGCCGATTTGACCTCCCTCAACCCTGCCAATAGAATGTTCCGGCCCTGTGTCGGGCATCATAGAAACAGAAGGACAATCGAACTTCACCCATGTACGTGCTGGACTGGATATTGCTGGCTATCCGCTGGGCCCACGCCCTGGGCGCCGTGGCCTGGGTGGGCGGCGGCATCTTCTACCTGATGGTGCTGCGTCCGGCCTTCCGGCAGACCAACCCCGCCGCCGAGGTCAGCCGCTCCGTCGGGCAGGAATTTCGCGGACTCGTCAACACCGCCATTGTGGTCCTGGTGGTGACCGGGGCCATCCTCACCGCCAGTAGGCTGACGCTGGACACTGTTACCATGCCCTACGTGGCAGTGCTGGCCCTAAAGGTAGCCCTGGCCCTTTACATGATGGCCGTGGTCCGCTTCCGCCGGCCCCGGGAACCAGGGGACAATGATCAGCTTGTCGGTCGGGGAACACGGACTAAAGAGGTACTGACCGGCCCCACGGCCCTGCTGGTTATCGGCGTTATAATATTTGGACTGGCCGACGTGCTGGCCGCATTGTTTGAAGACAGCCTGGTCCGCTAGGGCAACCGTACCCGTATCGCCAACCGCCAATATTGTGGAAACGGAGGAACCTTGAAGAAAGACCTGATGGAAATACTGGCCTGCCCCGTCTGCAAGGGCGAACTGGAACTGACGGTGGAGACGGAGGACGAAGAGGAAGAGGTCATCGAGGGGTCGCTGGTCTGCCACAAATGCCCGGAAACCTACCCCATAACCGACGCCATCCCCAACCTGCTGCCGCCCAATATGCGGGCGTAGCCCGCGACGATTGCAGCCCCAAGAAAACCTGGTAGGGGCGCACGGCCGTGCCCCATGGCCCCAAACCCCAACAAAGCCCACTGCGCCATAAAATTGTGACAATACACAAAAACCCCCCCCCAGAAAAACAGTCCCACCAAAGAATACAACCCCTGTCGCCCCAGGCATCGGGACGTCCGCCCTTGGCTGAAGGGCCGGGAGTGAGGCACTTAAATGGCCCAAAACGGCCCAAAACGGCCCGGAAAACGAGGAATGCGGGCCACTTTTCCAGGAAAAATAGATAGGACTTCCCGCAGGTCCGGTCCAGAATTTGGACCGTTTCATCGCTCCCCAACCCCGGTCTCAAATACGAAACGGCCCAAAACGGCCCAAAATGGTGCGGAAAACAAAAAAATCCGGCTCTGTGCCCGCTTGTTGATTAGTCCCGCGCATCCCGATGCTGTCTAAGGATCACCCGGATCATGCCCAGTCACGTTGCCTTTGCGACCAAATGAGTCTGTCCGGCGCCAAACGGAGTCCCGTAGACTCTGCTAACATTGTGAACCGAATAACCGGAAAACTTACTGCGCAACTTGTTGCTGAAATTGCGGAGGTGGAGAAATGACCTCATCTTCCCGAGTTTTGGAAGGAAGAATTGCCATTGTTACCGGGGCGGCCAGCCCCATCGGCATGGGCCGTTCCATAACCGAGGGCCTGGTGCGCGCCGGCGCCCGGGTGGCCATGCTGGATATCAACGAAGACTGGCTGGACGAAACGGCCAGCGTGATGCAGGAACTGGGCGGAGACGAAGCGGTCCTCCCTATAGTGGCCGACGTTACCAGCCCGGAGTCGGCAGCCCAGGCGGTGGAGCGCACCATCAACGAGATGGGCGGCCTGCATATCCTGGTCAATAATGCCGGCATTAACCTGCGCTCCGGCGGCTTCACCGGCCCGGAGGAAGCGGGCCGCCGCACCGATTTCTGGACTATTGATCCAGCAGGGTGGCTGAGGGTAATCGGCGTCAACCTGAGCGGCCCCTTCATCATGTCCCACGCTGTGGCCCCACACATGATCGGGCAGGGCTTCGGACGCATCATCAGCGTTACCACTAGCATGGACACCATGTGGCGCAAAGGCGGCGCCCCCTACGGGCCCTCCAAGGCGGGCCACGAAGCCCTGGTGGCGATAATGGCCCAGGACCTGGAGGGCACCGGCGTAACCGCCAACGTGCTCACTCCCGGCGGCGCCACCGCCACCAACATGGTGCTTCCCCCCGACGGGACCAGTTCCCGCACCCTCATCCAGCCCGAAGTGATGCAGGCCCCGGCGGTGTGGATCGCCTCCGACGCAGCCAGCGACTGGAGCGGCCGCCGCATCATCGCCTACTACTGGGACGAATCGCTCCCCTTGGAAGAACGGCTGGAGAAGTGCGGCGCCCCCGCCGCCTGGCCCCAGCTGGGCCTCCAAGCAGTGCACCCCGACTGGTACGAGCGGGGGTAGACAAGGTGGACAACGATACCGTTTCAATTTGAGAGGTTCGTAGCTGGTAGGGGCGGGTTCGAAACGCGCCTTAGCTAACGCCTCGCAAGTGCGGCGCCAAAGGCAAACGAACAACCTAAATGGTCCGGATTATGCCTTTTATCAACCCTGTTCCAGTGGTTGCCTGCAATTGTTGTTGAGCCAAGAGCATCAAAGGCATGCCTCATACTTGGGCCACGCAGGCAATTTTCTACGGTCAAACTTATATCAGCCTGAGCCTTTCTGCAGGACGCATCACAACTTTGGAGGATGGGCGAGTGCCCGCTCCCACTTGCAATGCGTTCAATTGCTCGTTGGTGGTATCCTTACAAAGTCGCGATGCATCCACAGGCGTGATTCCCAGAGAGGCTGTATCACTTATGAATTCCCAAGTTAGCCCAGAAAGGACACCACCCAGAATAACGTCCTTGAAGGTGCAGAACTTCAGGGCCCTGCGTGACGTTGAGCTAAAAGACTTGACGCCTCTGACCGTTCTGCTTGGCCCCAATGGCAGCGGCAAATCCACTATTTTCGATGTGTTTGCGTTCCTTTCGGAGTGTTTTCAGTACGGCTTGAGGTTTGCCTGGGACAGGCGCGGTAGAGCCAGGGAGCTCAAGACACGGGGATCGGGTGGCCCTGTCACCATTGAAGTAAAGTATCGGGAAAGACCGAAGCAGCCCCTTATTACCTACCACTTGGAAGTTGATGAGATTCAGGGACGCCCGGTAGTGCAGTCGGAGTGGCTTCAATGGCGGAGGAGAAGCCACGGCAAGCCCTTCCGCTTCCTGGAGTACCACGAGGGTCAAGGACGCGCAACCAGTGGTGAGTTGCCAGACGAGGATGATCAGAGACTTGAAGAGCCGTTGCAATCCCCTGACCTTCTGGCCGTGAGTGCCTTGGGGCAATTTGCCCAGCACCCTCGGGTTGCGGCATTACGTAACTTTATAGCCGGTTGGTATGTCTCTTACCTTTCAGCAGACAGCGCACGGGGGCAACCTGAAGCGGGACCTAATGAACGCCTGAGCAAGTCCGGCGACAACCTGGCCAATGTGGTCCAATACCTATGGGAACAGCACCCGGATCGCCTCGAAGGTATTTCCAACACCCTTCAGCGCCGCGTTCCCAGGTTCGAAAAAGTAAAGTCAGATCCCATGCCTGACGGGAGATTGTTATTGCAGATTAAAGACGCTCCCTTTGACGACCCAGTGATGGCGCGTTTCGCATCCGACGGAACCCTAAAAATGCTCGCCTACCTGGTGCTGCTCTACGATCCGGATCCACCTCCTTTCATTGGCATAGAAGAGCCGGAAAATTTCCTTCACCCTCGGTTGCTTCACGAACTGGGGGAGGAATGTAAGAAGGCCAGTGAGCAAACCCAATTGCTGGTAACGACGCATTCACCCTTCTTTCTAAACGCCCTCCGCCCCCAAGAAGTGAGGGTGTTGTGGCGTGACGCTAGAGGCTATTCCCAAGCCCTAACCGTTTCGGAAATCAAAGGAATTCCTGATTTCATTACAAATGGCGCTCAGCTTGGACATCTATGGATGGAAGGCCATTTTCGCATCGGCGATCCCCTCATTAACCAGGGGACTTTTGTCGGCCCATTGATCTAGGAGTCATGGACGAACGTCACCTAATATTCCTGGTTGAGGAACCTTCCATGGAGGCTTTTCTCGAGGTATTCTTGGATTCCGTACTACCTGAAAATTGTAGCTATGAAACCCACTCATATCAGGGAAAGCAAGACCTTCTAGCCAAATTGCCATCCAGGTTACGAGCGTATGCCCAATGGTTGCCATCCCATTGGACCATTTTCGTGATAATTGACCGGGACGATGACAGTTGCCTTCGACTGAAGAACACTCTCGAACAAGCGGCCTATGGGGCTGGCCTAATTACTCGAACCAGAGGTTCACATGGAATATGGCAAGTAGCAAACCGAGTCGTAGTTGAAGAATTGGAGGCTTGGTACATCGGTGACCCGGAAGCAATTTGCATGGCTTATCCGCGAATCAATCGCAGTTCCTTGGGTCAAGCCCGTTATCGCGACCCGGACGCCGTTGCGGGAGGAACATGCGAGTCCTTTGAAAGGCTGCTCCAGAGGCGAAATTATTTCAAGGGTGGCCTCCGAAAGATAGAGGCCGCAAGGGACATGGCAGCACACATGGTTCCAGAACGCAATTGCTCACACAGCTTCCAGGTATTTTACCGTGCCCTCGGGGAAGCCATCTCTTAAACCGAACACCCCCTACCGCAGCACCCGCTCGTCCCCCACCCGCCGGGTTATGCGCTGCTGGTCCATGTGTTCCAGCAGGGGCAGGCTGTATTTGCGACTGGTGTCGAACATAGTGCGGACGTCCGCCACCGTTATGGAGCCGTTTTCGTGCAGGTGGGCAACTATACGGTCGGTAAGTTCCCGGTAGGCGGAAGCGGCGAAGATAACCGACTCGTTGACGCGCACCACCCGGCCCTCGTCTATCAGGTAACCCAGCAGTTCGGGCTCCGGGTGGCGTTCGGTGGGGGGAGAGTAGGGTTCCTGCTCCAGGGACTGCAGGTAGTCGGCGGCTCGCTTTTCCAGTTCGGGGGATAGCGTTACCTGGTGGTCGGGCAGGCGCACCTGCTGGCTTTCCTCCACCACTCGCTCCTCGTCCACCAGCCGGGCCAGGGCCCTCAGGTACACCCCCTGGGACAGGCCGGTGCGGCTGCGGATTTCCTGGGTGGGCGCGCCCCGGCGCAGGGGATAGCTGTTGTGGTAGGCCTGTAACTCCACCGCCACACGATTTCTGAAGATGTCCCAGCCCTGGGCGGAGTAGACCACGGCGTCGCTATCCGCGGCCAGGTTACCCAGGATGACCAGGTCGCCGTCCTCCGCCAGTTGCAGCGCCCTGTCCAAGGCCTCTTCCGTGGAAAGGTTGGACCGCTGGGACAGGGTGCGCAGGTCGCACGGGCCACTCTGGTCGGCGACACTGTAGATAATGTCCTCGCCCGTGCCCTGGTCCAGCATCATAAGCTGTTCGATGGTATCGGGGCTGAATCGGCGGTGGCGCCGCCGGGGATTGGGGTCCACCACCTGCCCGCCGCCCAGGGTATCCTCGGCAGAGCGCAGTACGAAGTAGTCGCCCTTGACCATGGGAATGGGGTCGTCTAACAGGATCTGTATCCAGCCCTCCTCGCCCGGGGCCAGGCGGTCAGCGTCCAGCAGTCGCACCCGGGCGGTGGTCTCGCTGGTGAACAGGTGGAAGGTAACCCCGGCATTGTGGCGCAACGGGTGGGGCGCGCCCCTCACCATGCGGATATGGGCGTCCAGGCGGCGAGTGGTGGTCAACCACCCGGGCAGGGTAACCACCTCGCCCCGCTCAATGTCGGACCGGGCCACGCCGGACAGGTTGACGGCCAGCCGGACTCCCGGGTCACTGCGGTCCACCCGCTCCTTGTGGCTCTGCAGCCCACGGATGCGGCCCCGCATACCCGAGGGGGTCAACTCCACCTCCTGCCCCACGGCGAACATGCCGTCGATCAGGGTTCCGGTAACCACGGTGCCGAACCCGGAAATGGAAAAGCACCGGTCCACGGGCAGGCGGGGACGGCCCAGGTCGCGGCGGGCGCCGGTCTGGTCAAGGATGTCGTCAATGGTGGCCTTGAGTTCGTCCAGGCCGGCCCCGGTATAGGCCGACACGCCGAGCATCGGGCAGCCCTCGAAGGATGTGCCAGCCACCACGTCCTCCACTTCGGCCTTGACCAGCTCCACCAGTTCCTCGTCCACCAGGTCCGTCTTGGTGATTACCACCAGGCCCCGCCTGATCTGGAGGATGTCGAGGATGGCCAGGTGTTCCCGGGTCTGCTGCATCACGCTCTCGTCGGCGGCCACGATAAGCAGGGCCAGGTCGATGGCGCCCACACCGGCCAGCATGTTCTTGATGAGCCGCTCGTGGCCGGGCACGTCCACGATGCTGACTTCCCGGCCGCTGGGCAGTGTCATCCAGGCAAAGCCCAGGTCCACGGTCATCTCCCGCTCTTTCTCCTCGGGCAGGCGGTCGGGATCAATGTCGGTAAGGGCTTTGACCAGAGTGGACTTTCCATGGTCCACGTGGCCGGCGGTGCCGATGACGTACATGCGCATTAACCTCAACGACGCGAAGTGAGCAACAGGCTGCACGACTTCCCGTGTATGCCTGAAAGGATAGCACAGAACGGCAAGTTTATATCTGGCAGGGCGGCCCATAGTCATACATTACCTTCCTATATACCTAGCATCGCATAGTAGAAATAGTCGGGTGTGGCTGATATATTGCCGCCAACTTTCGGCATAAAAGGGGGTGTACATGCCTGAAGAGAGGGCATTAACCGCAGAACTGGTTGACCCAGACCCATTCGCCATAGGCTTTTCCCTGTTGGGCCTGTTGGTAAGCGGCGGGGCTTACCTGGAACTGCGGAGGAACAGAATTCTTACCGAAAACCAGCGAACAGGGGAATTCCGGCAGACCTGGTTCCAGGCCAGGAGGACACTGATCCACGCCCGCCGGGTGGTGGAAGAGTTTGCGACCTATGTGGCGGAAGACGGCTACGGAGAGCAGGAGTTCCTGTTCGGCAGGGCACGGTTGAATCTTCCCAGGGACAGGGTGGACCAATTGCGCCGCCTGCACGCCAATTCCCTGACCACCGCATCCTACATGGCGGACAACCTGGACGCACTGAGCGAATACCTGGACAGCTCTTACCAGCCCATGGTGGACGAGATTATGGAGAAACTGATTGAACTTCAACTGCCCCACTCATACGATGCGGTGGTGTTGCTGGTGAGGGACGGGGTTACCCTGTACGAGAAGCTGATAAACGAGATCGGCCAGCGAGAATCATTTTCCTCCTGAAAGGGGAGTTTACGGACGTTGATTTCTCCGGTTTTTTGCTTTATTATTTTTTTAGATTGATGTAGCGAGAAGTTTTAAGTAATAGTTTGAAAGAATTGCTTGATGGGGCCCCGCCAGGGGTCCCATTTTTGTTGCTTGTCACTCGGTCAGGGAGGTTTCCAATGGATGTCCAGGAAGCGATACAACAACTGCAGGAAATGGGCACCGCCCAGAACCGGAAGGTATACGCCCGCCACGGCGTCCGTGAGAACATGTTCGGAGTCAGCTACGCCAACCTGAACAAACTGGCCAAGGCAGCGCGGAATGACCACTCACTGGCCCTGGAGTTGTGGACCACGGGCAATCACGACGCCCGGGTACTGGCCACCATGGTAGCCGACCCGTCCGGGGCCGATGAATCGCTGTTGGATGAGTGGCTTGCTGACCTGGACAGTTACGTCATTACCGACGCCTTCTCCGGTTTCGCGGGTAAGACGGGCATGGCCCAAGTTAAGGGCGAGGAATGGATTGGCTCGAACGAGGAATGGCCGGGGCGGGCCGGCTGGCATCTGATAGCCCACCTTGCCATGAAGAATCGGGATCTGTCAGACGCCTATTTTGCCGACCACCTGGAGACAATCGAGGGCGAGATACACACAAGGAAGAACCGGGTTAGGGATGCCATGAACAATGCCCTCATCGCCATTGGGATACGCAACGAGACCCTTGAGGAGCGAGCGCTGGCCGCCGCCACCCGTATCGGAAAAGTGGAAGTGGACCACGGGGAGACGGGCTGCAAGACCCCCGACGCCGCCGACTACATACTCCGCACCCTGGAGCGGCGACGGCAAAGAGCCGCGGCAAAAGCGTCCCGGGGTTAGCAGTCCAAAGCCAAGAAGACAGGAAACCGGCGGGCGCCATTGAGCTGCCCGCCGGTTTCCTGTATTTCGCTTGCCGTTAACCCGGCAATCTTTATGAGGCCCCTAATATCGGGGAGCTTCCAGGTAGTCCGGCGGATTGGTGGCTCCCAGGTACCTGTTGCCGCCCCAGCAGACTACCACCCCGTCATGCCGCACGGCGCAGGTATGCTGGTCGCCGCCGCTGATGATCTCAAATCCCCTCCTGTCGGGCGGTTCCAAGTCGCGCTGCGATCCCCTGCCCCAACAGGCAACCGTGCCGTCGCCCTGGACGCCGCAGGTGAATTCCTTCCCTGCGCCGATGTCCAGGAAGCCCTCCACGTCGGGCGGTTCCGTCTGCCCGGCCAGGCCGCTGCCCCAGCAAAGTACCTTTCCCAGATCCTGCAGCCCACAGGTATGACGGTCTCCCGAGTCTATGCTGAGGAACCGTTCTCCTTCCGGAACGTCCGTCTGCTGATAGTTGTTGGCTCCCCAGCAAAGGACCGTTCCGTCGGCCCTCAAGCCACAGGAAAAGTCCCCTCCGGCCGTCACGTCAATGAAGGTCTGCACCAGGGGCGCCTCTGTCTGATGGTGGTCGTTGTTTCCCCAGCACACGATGGTATCGTCCAGCTGGATTCCGCAGATGTGTTGGCCGCCGGCATCTATGTCCTTCAGCCTCAAGCTCCGGTCCACCTGGAAGGTACCCAGCAGATCCTTGCCCCAGCAGAAAGCGGCCCCGGCACGTTCGGTGTCGGCTTGGATGCCGCAGGTGAAGGAGCTTCCCGCGCTGATGTCCGAGAAGGTGACGCCCAGCGGCACGCTCAGCTGGGAGTTAACATCGCTACCCCAGCAGTCAACCGAGCCATCGGAGAACAGGACGCAGGTATGGGCGCCGTTGCTGTCAATCTTCGTAATAGTCACCACTTCCGGCGTGGGTGTGGGCGTGGGAGGCCGCGGAGTAGGCGTTGCTGCGGGCAGGGGCGTGGCCGTGGGCTGCGGTACCGGCGTGGCCGTAGGTTGCGGCGTGGCCGTTGGAGCTGGTGTTGCCGTAGGCACGGGCGTTGCCGTGGGCTGAGGCGTAGCTGTTGGTTGTGGTGTATGGGTGGGTTCGGGAGCTACCGTTGGTTCCTCCTTTGGTTCCTCCATCGGTTCCTCGGTAGGTTCTTCCGTTGGTTCCTCGGTAGGCTCGTCTGTGGTCTCCTCGGCGGAAGCATCCCCGGCAGCAGAAGCCTCGACATTGATGGCCGCTGCAACCGCCGCGTCAATGGTGGCCTGGATGTTGGGAGTTGGCGGCGGGACGGGCGTCGACGTACTTGCAGGAGTTGCGGTGGGTTGGGCCTGACAGGCTGCCATGACGAATGCGGCAATCAGGATAAGAGGAAGAAAGAGTATTGCCTTCAGTGGCGAGGGTCGAGATAGTCGGTGGGCAGTGGCGCTTATGTATTCCAAGGCAGGCTACACTCCAGGAAGTTATTCGGGGTCCCTTCGCAGGGACCACTCATATAGGCTATAGCTTATGTAAAGCATTGGCAAGTTGAGGAAAGGTGGATTTCAGGAACAAGGGCCCGGTAGGGGCAAATTGAAGGCTAACCGGCGTAAGTTGCCGGTGTCAGTCCAGGAAACGCTCAAACACCTGGTTGGCTATCAGGTAAGCGGAGGGATGCAACCGATAAACGGTATCCTCCCGTTCCAGCAGCCCTAGCTCCACCAGGTCATCCAGTTGACGTCGGTATCGGTCAGCCAGGTCAACGCCTGCCTGGACTGAAGCCTCGGCCACGTCCAGCCCGTCCAGCAGGCGCAGACCCAGGAACATGGTCTCCGCCGCCGCCAAATTGTCGTCAATCTGCTCATGGCCGCCTACCGGACCAACAGTGTCCAGCCAGTCGGCAGTTATTTCGCTGGGGGATGCTGCCACTTCGTCGGTCCACCGCTGAACCGCTTCAATGTAACCCCGGGGAGAGTCCAACACCCAGAAGCGATATCCGCCCAGGCAGGAATGAGCTCCGGGGCCCACGCCCAGGTATGGCAGGTTGCGCCAGTAGGCCAGATTATGCCGCGAGGCCAGCCCCGGTCGCGACCAGTTGGATATTTCGTAGTGGTGGTAGCCCTTGCTGCCCAGCAGTCCGCGGGCGTACTGGTACATATCGGCCGCAAGGTCGGGGTCCGGGTATGGGACCTCTCCGCGTTCTACCCAGCGGTGCAGGGGCGTTCCCTCCTCCACAGTCAGGCAGTAGAGAGAGATGTGGGCCGGTTCCAGGGCGGCCAGCCTGTCCAGGGTATCCTGCCACTGGGACAGGGTCTGGCGGGGAAGGCCGTAGATAAGGTCCAAGTTGACGTTATCGAACCCGGCGTCGTGCACAGTGCGGAAGGCGGCGATGGCCTGGTCGGCGTCGTGGCGGCGGCCCAGCAAGTTCAGCAGGTCATTGTCCAGGGACTGTACACCGATGCTGAGGCGGTTCAGTCCCTGGGACAGCAAGGAGTCAGCCCTGGCGGGAGCAAGGTCTCCCGGGTTAGCCTCGGCGGTTACTTCGGCGTCTCCTCGGATGGAAAATGCACGGCCGGCTGCTTCAATTATTCGGCCCAGCGCGCCATCGGGCAGGTAGGAGGGAGTCCCGCCGCCGAAGAAGATGGTGTTAATCGGTGGGTGTCCCAGGGCTCGACCCCAGGCATAAATTTCGGCCAGCAGGGCGTCCAGGTAGGGCGTCATCAGCCCTTCGATGCCCTGGTAGGTGTTGAAGTCGCAGTAGGGACACTTGGTCTGGCAGAAGGGCACGTGGACGTAGAGGGAAATGCCCGTGTCCTGCAGGGCGGCCACGCTGCTAGACGGACGGGCTTCTGAGCCGGTGCCTGTCCTGTCGCCGAAACCGGCCGGCATAGACGGTCCGCCGCGTCTACTCGTCGTCAAGGAAGCGAGCCTTGCCGTCCACAACCTGAGACGGGTCCTTGTCCTCGGGACGGTCGGTGGGAGCGGCCCGGCCCAGATGTTCGTCCACAACGTGGGGCGGCGCCAGCTTGATCAGGAACAGGATGGCCATCCCCAGGATGATAATGTCATCTACCCGGCCGATGAGGGGAATGTTGTCCCTGATCAGGTCGAAGGGCCAAATGAAGTACACCAGGGCCAGGGGCACCAGGGACCGCAGGATGATATTCACCCGCCGGTCCACGGTAAGCCGCCAGACCAGCATTACATACTTGATGATGTTGGGCAGGAACCTGGGCAACAGCATCATAAGTAGGGGAAACAGGAAACGCGACATGGCGGCCCCCACATGGCAGGCTGGGGTTGGCGGTTTAGGCTTACCTCTATTGATTATAGACCGGGGTCAAAGGGTTGGGTAGAGCGGAAGCCGGCGACAGCCTCCCCCGAGGGTATGTGCAAAGTCTGCACTCCCCTACTCGTCCCCCACGTCCACGATAACGTTGCCTATGGCGCCGCCCTCTACAGCCAGATGGGCAGCCACCGTTTCTTCCAGGGGGAAGTGAGAGCCGATCAAGTGGGTGAGGGAGCCGGCTTCCAGCCAGGCGGTGATATCCGCGATAGCGGCTTCCTTGGCCGATGCAGGCATTTCGTACACCAGCACGTTGCGCACCACGGTGTTGCTGCGGCGGAACTGCAGGGGCACCGGCGGCTGCTGGATTACGCCCCACGAGTAGATGGCCACCACGCCGTTGGATTTCAGCACCTGGCTGGTGACGGGGAAGTTGGCGGCAAAGTCTACCTCCACGATGCGGTCCACGCCCTCGCCGCCGGTAAGGTCCATGATTCGGGCGGTAACGTCCTCGGTGCGGTAGTTGATGATGTGGTCTGCGCCGGCGGCAGCGGCGATTTCGGCCTTGTGGTCGGAACTAACTGTGCTGATAACCGTCGCCCCGGCCAGCTTGGCCTCCTGGACCGCGTAGTTGCCCACGGCCCCGGCGCCCCCGGGCACCAGGACTACCATGCCCTCCACCGGACCGTCGGCGAACAGGCAGCGATGCGCCGTCATGGCCGGTACGCCCAAACAGGCGCCCTGTTCATAGGTGATGGAATCGGGCATTCGGACAGCGTGGTCAGAAGGCTGTACCGTGTATTCCGCCGCCGAGCCGAAGGGCCGCCCGAACTGGGACTCGAAGAGCCAGACCCGCTCGCCCAGCCGGGATGCTGGCACACCTTCACCTACATGGTCAATGACGCCGGCGCCGTCCTGGTGGGGAATGACCCGGGGAAAGGCCATGGGAGCGGTGGTTCCCAGGCGCCGCTTCCAATCCGACGGGTTCACGCCCGATGTTATCACCCGAATTCGGACCTCGCCGGGCCCCGGGTCGGGTTCGGGCATTTCGCCCACCTGCATTACTTCCGCGGGACCGTTCCGTTCAAACCAGACTGCTTTCATGGTCAATCCTGTAGCGTCGTTTGTCTTACTGAGGCAGGTGCACTTGCTCTTTTTGATGGGATGAAGTGTCGGGATAGCTTGGGCAGGTACCTTCATCCCCGTCCTAACCTTCCCCCGTCAAGGAGGAAGGAGCTTGCATGGATCTCCCCTAAAACACGCACCGCACCGAGAGTTCCGCGCAGGTGTCCCTGATGAATTGCACCACGTCGGGGTGCAGGGGGATGCCGTCCTTGCGGCGGACGGCTTCCATTTCGGCTTCGGGCTGGCCGGCCACCAGGACGCGGTCGTGACCCGGGGCAGGCTTGGTGCTCTTCATCATCTGGAGCCAGCCGTCCATTTCATCTTTGAAGTGGTCGGGGTCGTCGAAGCCGGCGACATTATAGGCGGCGACGTAGTGGCCGAAGTTGGGACGGCCAGGGACGGCGCCGTAGCCGAAGCCGGTGAGCACCCCGGCGAGGATGTCCACCACGCAGGCCAGGCCGTAGCCCTTGTGAGAGCCCAGTTCCCGGGTAGCGCCCACGGGCAGAAGGTGGTAGGTCTCGGGCACGGGCACCTCTTCCATGATGGGAGTGCCGTCATCGGTGGCCAGCCAACCCGGTTCCAGGTCTGCGCCAAGGCGGCGAGCAATCTCAATCTTGTTCTGGGCCACGGAACTGGTGGCGGCGTCGAAGACGAAGGGAGGCTCGTTGCGGGCGGGGACGGCCACTGCGATGGGGTTGGTGCCCAGGCGGGGCTCGGCGCCGAAGGTGGGCACCATGCGCGGCGGGGCGCTGGTCATGCAGATGCCGATCATATCGTGTTCCAGGGCCAGCATGGCGTGATAGGAGGCCATGCCCAAATGGCGGGAGTTGCCGATGGTAACCATGCCCACGCCAACCTCTTTCGCCTTTTGGATGGCGATATCCATGGCCTTGGGAGTTACGATAGTACCCAGACCCCGGTCCGAATCAACGCTGGCGGTGGCGGCGGTTTCGCGGACAATGCTGATGTTGGGGCGAGGGTTGATTTCGCCCCGCTGGTAGCCTCCCAGGTAGCTGCGGAGCATGTTGGAAACGCCGTGGCTGTCCACGCCCCGCAAGTCGGCCAGCACCAGCACGTCGGCGCCCACCTCGGCGTCCTCGGTTGGCACACCCATTTTCTCAAAGATAGAGGCGACGGTACCCTTAAGGTCGTCGCCGGAAACGGAAATGGCTTCTTCCAGGTCTACGCGGAATCGTGGCAGCAAGGCTTTCCTCCTATATGAAACATGGATGGATAGTATATGCAGGATTCGATGGATTGAGGGCTAAGCAACGTGTGGCTCCGGTCAACACCATCCTGTTAATCCTGTCCATCCATGTGAACTTAATTGGCGGCTTACAGGAATGAGTTGGCGGCCTGAAGGAACTCGTCGGTCTGTTCCATTTGGGGCAAGTGGCCGCAGTTGTCTATGATTACCAGGTCGGAGCCTGGGATGGCCTGCTGGAACAGGTGGCCGCACTCCACCGGGGCCAGCCTGTCGTCCCGGCCCCACACGATGCGGGTGGGGATGTTGACCCGGGCCAGCCGGTTGGCCAGGCTCAGGTCGTGCATGTAGGGCTTCCAGCAGATGCGGACGGACATCTCGCGGTTGCGCTCCAGGACGGCCATCATTTCCGGAGAGGGAGCCTGGCCGAATACCTGGTCGTATTCGGGCGACTGGGAAGGGTCGTGGAACAACAGGTCAATTACCTGGGCGGGGGTGATGATGAAAACGTCGGCTATCTCGCCTTCGTTGGGCTTGATGCCCACGGGAGCCACCAGCATGAGCTTACTGAAAACGGGACCGGCGGCGGCCACCATTTCGGATGCCAGCCAGCCGCCCATGGAGAAGCCCATGGCGCGGCACCCCTGGATGCCCTGACTCTCCACGAACCAGTTGTAGAAACAGGCCATGTCGTGCATGGTCTCCATCCACTCGGGCCGCTCCGATTCGTCGAACCCGGGGTGGGAAGGCAGGTACACGGTGAAGCGTTCTGCCAGGGCGTCGAGGTAGCGGAGCCAGCCGCCGCTGCCGCCAGCGCCATGCAATACCAGCAGGGGGTCGCCGGAGCCACCCTTGCGTAGCTGCACCTTTGTGCCGCCGACCTCGACAAGTTCCTTAGTGTAGTTTGCGGGCATGTTTACGTAGCCTCCCAGCTTGCCTTATTGGTAGCACAATCCTACCTGCAGGCAGGGCGTGGGTCAAGGATGGGGCAGGGCGTTGACGGTGCCGACGCTACGGGTTCCCCGGCCTTCAACGGGCCAAACTGGGTAAAAGAGGTATGGGCGTTCAGGGTAAGATCAGGGCCGGTCTGCTATAGTCTACAGTTGATTACATAATGCTGGGGGAATACTCAGACTATGGCACTTAACAGGAAGTCAGTCATCCAGGCAATGCGATTCATGCTGCCCTTGTTGCTGCTGCTGACGGTGGCATGCGCAACAGAGCTCGACGACACGGCGGGGCCCGATGTACAGGCCACGGTACAGGCGGAGGTTGCCAATCAACTGGCAGCGGCGCCCACGGCCACGGCCTGGCCGACCCATACTCCCTTCCCGACGGCCACGGCCTACCCCACTTCAACGCCTTACCCGACCACCACGCCCGTGCCGACGGCTTCGCCCTATCCCACGGCCACGCCTTACCCCACGTACACGCCCTATCCCACGCCTACGCAGGCGGCCACGGCGACACCCCAGCCGACGTATACGCCTTACCCCACGCCTACGCCGGGTGTTGTGTTGACTCCGCTGGCGACGACTCAGCAGGCTGTGCCCACGCCAACGGCTTCGGCCGCGTCCACTCGCCCTTCCGTCGATTCCTACGCCGAACTGGACTCGGGACAGCGGGCGGACCAGATACTGCGGACCCATGTGCTGGGGAGCGCCAACTGCGAGTCCGTTGCCGAATTGAGCATGGAACTGAGCCGGCAGCAGGACATTGCTATCCTGAAGGTATACAACCTGCGGGTGTTTATCAGCACGTCCACCAAGGTGGAGTGCGCCGGCACGGCAAGGTGGAGCCGGGGCGAGGACACTCCCATCTTAGTGTTCGTGGAGAACGACCGGGACGGCGGCAACTTCTACGGATACCGGTTCACGGACAGGGGGTACGATTAGACTGTAGGCATCGCGGGGCGCCCTGGGGGACAGCACCGAACGGTCGCTGCCTACATAGCAAAGAGAGTGAAGGCCAGCATCTTGAAGATGCTGGCCTTCGTTTTACCGGAGCCGGGATGGCCCAGGGGGACGGGACTAGATGTAGTCAGCGTCCTCGTCCATCATGCCGACGTTGTCGGTGGCCTGGAAGATGGACTTGAGAATGCCGTCTCTCAGCTCAGCCAGCATATCGTCGCTGACATCGCCGCCGGTGGCCAGAGCCTGCTTCTTGAAGTTCTCGAAGGCGTGCTCGTCGGTGCCGCCGTGAGGCATATCGAAGAAGTTGGCGTCGAAGACGGGCATTTCGCCGGGGCCGAAGTAGCCCTTGCCTTCCAGGGTGTAACCTTCGAGGTCGTGGGTGCCCTTGCCCAGTACCTGGCCGGTCTCGGCATAGTGGTCCATGACGTTCTTCAGGCCGTACTTCTGGATGGGGCAGACCTTCATGCAGATGCCGCAGCCCAGGTAGCGGGCCATGACGGGGCGGCAGCGCTTGAAGTAGAGCTTGTTCTTCTCAATTCCCCGCCACCAGATCTTGTCGCGCATGAGGGCGCGGCCGGGGCAGCGGTTCACGCAGACCTGGCAGACCTGGCAGAAGGCGTGGATGCCGTAGTCCACGGGCTTGTCATAGGTGACGTTGGCGTCGGTGGTCAGGCCGACCAGGCGGCAGCGGGAACCGACGTGGGGGGTGAGCAGGTAGCCGCAAGCGCCCAGCTGGCCGGTACCGGCGGCGACGTGCATGGGGATGTACGGGCCGGCGGAATCGCCGGAGCCCATTACCTGCGCGTGGTAGCCCAGGCTGCGGATGAAGTTGCCCAGTTCCAGAGCCGCGGCGCCTTCAGTCCGGTAGGTGCTGGAGTGCACGATCTCGGCGTCAACGCTGGGGATGGTCTGGGTGGGTTCGAAGTCCTGCTCGTAAGCCAGGGCGACGAAATGGGGATAATAGACCGTGCTGCCCTTCTTGCTCTGGAAGGTGTAGCGGTGGTCAAAGGCGGTGATACCGACTTCGACGAAACCCAGTTCCCGGGCCTTGGTCTTGATCACTTCGCTGATGTCTTCGCCGGTGGGTTCCGCGGTGGGCTCCAGGTCGGCGGTCATGCGGCAGGCCATGATCAGGGGCCGGTTGAGCTTTTCATGCTCCTTCCGGATCTCGCGCATTTCGGCGTGCTGGTCGCGGAGGGAGTTGGCCCAGTCGCGGGAAGCGCGCTCGGTGATGTTGATGGATTCCAGCGGATACTCGCGGGCATACCAGTCAACTTCGCGCTGGGTCATAGGGATGCCGGGAGTGGTCTCCAACTCTTCAGGGATGGGAATGGTTACTTCGGATTCGCCCAGGTTCCTGCCCGGACGGACTACCTCGTGCCCGATCTTAAGCATACATCTCCTCCTAAAAATTAGCTCATAGGTAGGCAACTATATGGTCGTTTAGGAAAGATAATCCTTCTCCCGTTAATTGTCAACTATTGGAGCCAACATTCGGACACCTAATTCGTCAAAGTCCAGATTTTTTACGAATTCAGTCAGCCAACGCCAGCGAGTAGCGTTTTCCGGCAGCCAAACAGGCTTTTGCCGCCAGAGGCTCCGGTCACCCGACATCGGGGCCGGGCGCATCCGGGCCGGGCGCATCGGGTCCGTCGGCGCCGTCGCCGCGAACTATGTTGGAGGCCGGCGCTTCGCGGCCGGGCTGGGTTTCGGGGGAGGGCCGGGTGGCGCCCCGAAACAGCGATCTCCCACCGGTGCGCCGAGTGGTGGCCCCGGGGGTATCGTCGATGTCGGAGCCGGCTTCGTCGCCAAAGTTAATGGTACGCATGGGGTAGTTGATGACGATGCCCTCTTCCCGGAAGCGTTGGTGGACCATGCGGATCAGTTCGGACTGGACCTCGAAACTGGCGATGCGGTCCCGGGCCTGGATGAAGAGGTAGAAGGTGATGTTGGAGTCGTCGAAGGACTCGTAGGCGAAGTAGGCGCCGTACTCCCTGACGGCGCGGGGGTCGGATTCCAGAAGCGAGTCCATCTCCTCCTGGCACACCCGCTCCACCAGGGCCAGGTCGCTGTCGTAGCTGACGCCGCAGGTGAGATAGATGTTGACGGCGGGAATGGGGCCCTGGTAATTGGTGATGATGGTCTCGGCGAAACGGGAATTGGGAACCACCACCAGGTTGTTGGTCCAGGTGCGGAGGCGGGTGCTGCGCCAGCCCACGTCGATGACGTAGCCGGCCACGCCGTTCTCAAGCTCGATGTAGTCGCCGGAATGCACTACGCCCTCGGTCATCACGTAGGTGCCAGCGAAAAGGTTGGCAAGGGTGGGCTGCAGGGCCAGGGCCACGGCCAGGCCGCCCAAGCCCAGGCTGGCGAGGATGGGGCTGATGTTGATGTTCAGCAGGTCGAGCACCAGCAGCCCGCCCATGGCGTAGACCAGGCCCGTGGCAATGCGACGAAGCATGGGCATGATGCGGTCGTCCAGGGTGGAAGGGGTGTGAGGCGCGATTTCATCGTAGTACCAGGTGAACAGGGCGGACACCATGCCGGAAGCAGCCAGAATGCCCAGAATGAGTCCTACGATGCCGGCGACCCGATCGATGGAGTGCCTTACGGTAAGGGTGTATTCATAAGGAAGGACGATGGAGAGGTAGATCCCACCCACCAGGATACCCAGGGTCAGGGGACGGCGGAAAGCCCGGACCAGGCTGACATCCAGATTGGTGGGAGTGAAATTGGTGAACCGGAGCACGACGGGGTAGATGACCTTGTGAAAAAGGAAGGTCAATACCGCCGAGGTTATGAAAATGGAAATGGACGTGGCCGGCAACCAAAGCTGAGTGGCCAGGCCCAAGTCGCGCAACCAGGGATCCAGAAAGTGCATTGATTTTCTCCGATGTGTTTGCCCCTGCAGAATGCCCCGGCGGTAGGAACAGGTTGGGGAGGCAGGGCGTTCTTGCCTGGAAAAATTATATCACCGGGGTAGCTGACTTCCCGTATGGGAGCTACCCCTCAAGAAAGGAGGAGTATCTCCATGGCGGGGCGGGAGTATTCCCGGACAGGATATTTTTTGATTTCTGCGCCATTTTGGGCCGATTTGGGCCGTTTCGTATTTGGGAGCGGGGACTGGCAGCGGTGAAACGGGCCGAATTGTGGCCCGGACTCGCTGGATGTCCTATCTGTGTTCTCGCTTTTCCCGGGCCACTTTGGGCCGTTTTGGGCCGTTTTGGGCCATTGGGATTAATCATCTCCCGGGCCCAGGAGGAGCGGGCAGGAAGGTGCGAATTTTTGACAAGTGTCCCATTCCGTCTCATTTTGGCCCATTTCTTGGCCCAGACCTGCCGCCCTATCCTTACGGCCCCGCCAAGGGGGAATAGATTCTGAGGCGGCGCTATCGCATTTCAGGGCGCCTTTAACCGCAGAGACACAGAGAACGCGGAGTTTCGCAGAGATACTCTGTGCGCCGCCAGCCTCCTGTAGACCCGGGGTAAACGGCGATTAGCCCATTTCCTTATGGTGGAGGGGCGTTACGCGGGCTGGCAAGGGGGTGGCGTCAGTAATTTTGGGGCGTGGATGGTCGGTCGATGGGGTGGCGCAATGCCGCGCGCACCTAGGATTCGGGCGCAAGGGGGGTGACGGCGCCTTCGGACACGAGCAGGTAGGTGGCGCTGTTGCCGAAGTAGGGTCGTACCAGGTCTAGGTCGGTGGTGGTTATGAGGGACTGACCGTAGCCGGAGACTTTTTCCAGCACCCGGCGGCGGCGGTCTTCGTCCATTTCGGATAGAACGTCGTCCAGCAGGACCACGGGTTCGTCCTGGCGCACCTGGGACAAGTAGGAAGCCTCGGCCAGGCGCAGGGTGAGGGCGATGGTCCGGGCCTGGCCTCGGGAAGCGAATGTACCCATATCCACGCCGTCCACCAGCAGCTTGAAGTCGTCACGATGGGGTCCGACGGCGGTGCTGGCGGTGGCCAGTTCCCGGGCTTTCTGTCCGGCCAGGGCCTGGCGAAAGTGGCCGGCGGTGGCCTCCAGATCCTGGCCGAAGGGTATGCTGGGCAGGTGTTCCAAGGTCAGCAGTTCGCCGGGGCTGCTGAGGTTCCGGTGGTGGTCGGCGCACAGCCCGGCCAGCAGGTTTAGCGCCTGAGTACGCTGCCAGCTTAACCACGCGCCCTCACTGACCAGGCGGTCGTCCCAGAACTCCAGCTCAGTACTTTCGGCCCGGCCCTCGCGCAACAGGCGCAGCAATCGGTTCCGCTGGCGCACCACCTGGGTGTAACGCTGGAGGGCCTTGAGGTAGAGGGGGTCGCCCTGGGAAATTAGGATGTCCAGGTAACGGCGGCGGCCCGCGGGGGGGCCCTGGACAAGCTGGATGTCATCAGCGTTGAAGAGGACGGCGCCCACCGTTCCTACCAGGTCGGCGGCGGTGCGCCGGACACGGTTGACCCGGATTTCCTTGCGGACGGAGTAGTTGAGGCCTCTCCTGCCGCCGTCTGCCTGGGGGACGGTCGAGGGGGTGCTGCAGGAGTAGCCGACGAACACCTGGAGGCGCTGGTCGTCGCGTTCCAGGTGGGCGCCCACCAAGGCCTGCTGGCCGTCTTGAGCGGCGGCGAAGTTGACCACCTCGCGCTCGTTTTCGGCGCGGAAGGAACGGGCAATGGCCAGGAGGTACACGGCCTCCAGGAGGGTGGTCTTGCCCTGGGCGTTGGCCCCGCACAGCACGACCACGCCAGGGGGCAAGACCACGTCCAGCGCGGCAAAGTTCCGGAAGTTTGAAAGGATGAGGCGTGAGAGCAGGGCCAAGCGTGGAGTTGCCTCCGGGCAGAAGTGGGGTTTACATGGGGTAATTTTAGCAGGAGGGGAGAGGTGGGGGTGGGGAGACTGTTAGCTCGGGCAGGGCAACGAGGTTGCAGTGATGCCATTAACCGCGGAGGCGCAGAGGGCGGAGAGTTTCGCAGAGATGCTCCGCGTGATGTGCGCCCCTGAGCTTGAAAAACCCTTCAAAGGCGATTACCGCGAGCAGGTAAAGGGCCGGTAGAAGGGCCGGGCACGATGGTATATAATGGTGCAGCTTCGGAATCCGCTGCCCGTTGACTGGGGTGGCGGCTTTACATTGTGTCCGGGGCAAGGGAAATGAAAATGGAGCAATCGCAGCACCAGCCCCTGTATGCAGCCAAAGACCGGGTGCCGTTCAACCTTACCCTGGTGCTGGCCCTGGGCATAGCAGGCTGGGGGCTGGCAGGGTTAGTAGGCATTTTGCCGCCGCCGGGCAACCCGGAAATGATAATCGTCCTGGGCCTGGCGGTTACGGCCTATACCTGGCTGTTTACTCCCAAAGAGTACATGGTCTATAACGATGCGGTGTGCGTGGCATACGGCAAGCCCCGGGTGAAGACCATACACTTCAGTAACATTGCGGTGGTGGAAATGGGGTCGCCGGTGTCCATTGACCAGCTGCGCATTCGGCCTATCCGGGGCCGGCGCCAGTCCATCAGGGTAAGAGACCCGGAGACCTTCTATGACCAGCTTGAAACGGCCCTGAACGCCTACCGGGCCGCCCATCCGGATGAGGATATTTCCTACGAGTTGTCTGGGCGGCATCCCCTAACGGTGGTTGAAGGCGAACCGGTGGAAATGGTGGACGCCGAGGCTGACGCAGAACCGGCAGCCGCGCCGGCCGAAGAGGTCGGGCCGGAGGACTCTCTCCCGGAAGAAAGCGGAGAGGCACAGGCTTCGCCGGAGGAAGAGCCGGTGGCGGAGGTTTCCGAGTTCCCGGAGGACGTTGAGCCTGCGGCAGAGGCGGCGCCGGAAGACCAGGAGAAACCCCAGGAGCCGGGCGGCCGGAGCTTCTACTGACCTGCTCTTCTTGTCCAGTTTTGCCTTTCCCAGACTTTAGCTATACCCTCTGTTCCTGTTCCTCGTAAACGGGGCGCACCATCTCGAAGACATCGTCGGTGTGGCAGTACATGCTGCCGGCCAGACGGCCGGTGGGCTTCAGCAATTGGTGGTTGATGCGGTGGCCGTTAATCAGGTCGTCGCGGATGTGCATGTAGATGACCTCGCCGATGACGAGGCCGTGTCCCGTTGCGGGGTCCCTGCCCAGGTCCACCACCTGCTTCAGGCGACACTCCATGTTGACCGGGGACTCGGATACCCGGGGCACCTTCACCTTCACCGAAGGGGCCTCGGTCAGGCCGGCTATATCGAACTCGTTGACCTCCACGGGGAACTCGGCAGCCGTTTTGTTCATGGCCTCGGCAATGTCGTCCACCACCACGTTGACCACGAACTCGCCCGTTTCTTCGACGTTGGCGAGGGTGTCCTTGGCCTTGGAACCGGCGCGGCGGGATGAGGAGAAGACGATGGTGGGCGGGTCTGACGCGACGGCGTTGAAGAAGGAGAAGGGCGCCAGGTTTACGATGCCGTCGGCGGAAATAGTGGAGACAAAAGCGATGGGCCGAGGGACGACCACGCCGGTGAGGACGCGGTAGAAGTTATGCTCAAAGGTGTTGGGGTCTATCTGCAAGGCGGCACCTCTCAGGGGTTCAGGCTGCAGGAATATTAACACGGATACACAGGATATACAGGATGCTGCCGGTTTTCCTTATCTGCCATCCGATACATCCTTATATGAGACCGTTTTTGACTTTAGGCACCATTGCTGATAATTTAGCAATGCCCTTTTCAGGTACAAATCGGGGCTTGGGAGACAGGAAACAGCTATGGCGTGGAACGATATTATCGTTGACTCACTGAAGAAGTGGGACACCTCACTGGTGGCATACGTGCCCGATATTTCCATTGACCGGGTTACCACCCTGATAGACGACGACCCCTACTTTCACCTGGTTTCGGCGACGAGGGAGGAGGAGGCCATCGGCGTGGCGGTGGGCGGATACGCAACGGGGCGGAACTCGGCGGTGTTCATGCAGTCCAGCGGGTTCGGCAACAGCATCAATGCTATCGCCAGCCTGTGCATACCGGCCCGCACGCCCATACCGATTTTCCTGAACCTGCGGGGCGGGCCAGGGGAGTTCAACATTGCCCAGGTGCCCATGGGCCGGGCTACCCGTCCCATACTGGACACCTTCGGGCTGGTGCACTTTACCCTGGAGGACGAGTACAACATGGAGAAGATAGTAGATGGGGCGCTGAAGCTGTGCCACGCCAACCGCCAGCCCGTCGCCATCTGCATGACCCAACTGCTGCACGGAGGCAAACTTGCTTAGGTTCGAAGCTACCCAAATGTTGCTGCGCCACATCGGCAACCTTCCCATTGTAAGTAACCTGGGCCCCACCACCGACGAGTTGTGGCACGCGGGGCACCGGGACCGGAATTTCTATACCTACGGAAACATGGGGCTGTGTTCGTCCATCGCCCTGGGCATGGCCGTATCCACCAACGAGAAGGTGGTATCGCTGGACGGGGACGGTTCCCTGCTGATGAACCTGGGGACCATTGCCACCATCGGGAGGGAGCAGCCCAAGAACCTGGTGGTGGTGGTGTGGGATAACGAGCAGTGGGCCCAGACGGGCCACCAGTCGAGCCACACGGCCTTCGGCACCGACCTGGAGCAGGTGGCGCAGAGCTGCAGCATTCCCCGTACCACTACGGTGGACAACCTGGAGGATCTGGAGGCGGTGTTCTGCGAGGCCCTGGAGCAGGACGGCCCCTGGTTTATCGTGGCCAAGATTGAGGAGACGGAGTACATGCCCGTGGCGCCCATAGAGCCGGAGATGACGCTGTACCGGTTCCGGGAGACTTTCGGGGCCAGCGGGGTTTAGGGCTTTTTACTTCACGACCAGGGCGTAAATAGACGACAATGGAAGTAGTGTTCAGCACGGGCAGGCTGGAACAATGCTTTACTAGTCGTCGGGAAGCTACCCGTGAGTGGGGCCCGGTAGTGGCCCGGAGTTACACGGACCGCGTCGGCCGAATCCTGCGGACTCGATCCTTTCGAGAGTTGTTTAACTTCAGCTCATTTAGAATGCACCCTTTACATGGTGAATATGCAGGCAAATATGCCATCACATTGACCGGGCGCTACCGGCTCATTGTAGGTAGGGGCGACGGGGAAGGCCAAATCGTCATCTATGGGGTAACTAATCACTATGACGACTAAAGGAAAAAGAGTCTACTCCGACTGGCCTATTCCCCCTGGTGAAGGGTTGCAAGAAGAGGCCGAATTTCGGGGAATTTCACCGCAGGAGATGGCAACCCTTTGTGGCGAATCGGTGGAGAACATTGAAGCCGTTTACCGCGGCGCCCTAGAAATTGCCCCGGACCTGGCCGAAAAACTGGAGAAAGTCCTAGGTATTGGCGCTTACATCTGGCTGGGCTTGGAAGCGGACTACCAGGAAACTTTGCTAAGAACCGGGGAGAGCAGGCCGGAGTAATTCCGGCGGAACCGTTGCCACCGTTTTTAGGATAACAGTTACGACGAAGGTGTGGCTCTCCAACCATTAACGGCACCAAGGAGTTTTCCAGTGCCCCAGCCTACTCCCGTTGAGATAATTGACACGGTTCAGATTTTTATTGCCGAGTACCTGGAGCGGCCACCGGAGGAGTTGATCTACGAGTACGACCCCGGGGTGCGGTGCGATGATGCGGTACCGGACGTTAACGATATGGACCAGGATGTCTGGCGGGTGCACATCCGCAACGCCTTCCCCGAGGACGATGGCTTTCGCATTAACATTGCGGAGCGGCTGTACGACAAGTATGGCATTATCGCCGAGGTGGAGTTGGCCTGGCGGTAGGGTGGGGCAACTGAAGCCACTTAACTAGATCCAAAGATGAGGCCCGGCTGGTTGGCAGCCGGGCCTTTCCTGTTCACCCATTAGAGGACATTTGTGTCCACTCGGGGATAGTGTACCTCTAGCTCTTCAGATGTTGCCCGAAGAAGGCCAGGGTGCGGGCCCAGGCGTCTTCGGCGGACGCGGCGTGATAGCTGTCGCGTTCGTCACAGTTGAAGCCGTGGCCGGCGCCTGCGTACATCTTGAAGTCGTAGCTGACGCCGGCGGCATCAAGCCTTGCCTCAATCGTCTCGACGTCAGCCGGCGACGGGTTGCCGTCCTGGTCGCCGAACTGGCCCATTAAGGGAATCTTGATGTTGCCGGTCAGGTCTATAGGGGCGGGGTTGTCGTCCCCGAAGGGAACCAGGACCCGGCCGGGGTAGTAAGCCACGGCGGCATCCAGGCGGGAGCAACTGGTGGCCGCGAGGTAGGTGATGCGGCCGCCGACACAGTAGCCGACGATGCCCACCTTCTGGCCGGCGGTGCGGTTGTAGGGGGTGCGATTGTCGCCGCCCAAGATGTAGTTCACCGTCTCGTTGATGTCGGTTACGATTTCCTCGTCGTTCATGACGGACATATAGTTGATGCCGGCCTGCATATCCTCGGGACTGTAGCCCAGCTTGGGATTGGGATGCTCGCGGTGGAACAGGGCCGGGGCTACGGCGACATAGCCGTTGGCGGCGAACCGGTCGCACACTTTCTGGATATGCTCGTTGACGCCAAAAATCTCCTGGATAACGATGACGGCGGGCCAGCTAGTGCCCTCGCTGGGGGGGGGATGGCTGACATAGGCAACCATATCCAGACCCTGGTAGCCGTGCATGTCGTCAAATCCGCGGTCACCACCGAACCTTAGATTCTCCCAAAACGATGGCATAATGCTTCCTCCTCCTGTCACATTTTTAGCCATTCTCGGATTGCCCTGGCGGTATGCCGGAAACCGGCGCCTGCCGTGGGGGTCAGCCGCCGTATCAGCTACAACCTGCCTATCTGATTGCGTCGGGCTTAACGCGGCGATTGTAGCAAAGGAACGGGGGTTAGACAAGCGGTGATACTTTATGGAAATTTTCAGGGAGGCACCGCGAACGGACACCAAGCTATCTGTCTACGGACTAACGAGAATAAGCACGTACGGCGTCGCTTCCCCGAGAAACAAGAGCAAAGGCGCACGGCTTTTCCGTGCGCCCCCGTTCAAATGCAGTCCAGAGTGGGCCGCGCTTACAGTGACTGCCAGACGCGCTTGCCGCCCTCGGTTACCACGCGACCTATCTGCCGGCCCGGTGGGAAGTGGCCGGCACAGACAATCCAGCCTTCGCTCTCGGCCTTGTCGAGCAGCGCCGCCCGGTTGGCGTGGCTGGCGGCCTTGTCGTAGTCCACAGAGGCGCACCAACTGGGCTCGGAGACCTGGGCGATGCAATGGAGCAGGTCGCCCACCAGCATGGCCTTCTCGCCGCCGGAGTTGACCAGGACAATCTGGTGGCCGGGGGTATGGCCGACGGCCGGCATGGTGCTGATGCCGTCGGTCACCTCGTACTCGCCCTCAACAATCTGTTGCAGGCGCAGGCGGCGCAGGGGCATGATCTGCTGCTGGACGTGGGGGTTCTGCTCAAGGATTTCCGGCTGGGTGAAGTAGTCGTAATCGTCCTTGGGTATGATGTAGCGGGCGCGCCGGAAATTGGGCGCCGGCATTCCACCGGAGTAGCGCAGGTTCCAGCCCACGTGGTCGGGGTGGAGGTGGGTATGGATGACAAAGTTGACCTGGTCGGACGGGGAGACGTTAGTGTTGTGAATGTCCACGTTGGGAGGCAACATCACGGGGCGGAGTTCCTCGTACAGGTTGCCCACCACGTTGCCGCGGGTGGGATGGGGCCCGGGCCCCATGCCCGTGTCCACCAGCACGGTATGGTTTTCGGAGCGCACCACGAAGACGCCGTAGTAGAGCTGAAGCTGACCGTCTTCCAGCACATCCTGGTAATCGCCCCAGGCGCTGTCGGGCACGTCGGGGAACATGGCGGAAGTAGGCCGCGGCGGCGGGACCATGTCTATAACGGCGGTGATTTCGTAACTACCGACAGTAGTTTTTTCTGCCATATTACTTTTCCTCCTGCAAAGGTTCTTCTTTCTTCAAATGCCGGGGCAGGTATCGCCCTACCGGCAAGGAAGCCCCGACCCATTTCGCCGGGGCTTCCCCTTTTGCCTAGTATTGGATAAGGGAAAATATTTCGTAGGCCCCCAAGGTGTTGCGTCCGCCCAGGTCTTCCAGTTCGATGACCAGCCCCATGGCGGCCACCTCGGCCTCACAGGTTTCGACCAACTGGGCCGTGGCGGCGAGAGTGCCGCCGGTGGCAAGGAGGTCGTCGATGATCAGGACCTGGTCCCCGCGCCCCACGTCGCCAAGGTGCATTTCCACGCGGCTGGAGCCGTATTCCAGGAAGTATTCGGCGGATACTGTGTCGCCGGGCAGCTTGCCTTCCTTCCTGACCGGTACCAGGGGTTTGCCCAAGCGGTAGGCCAGGGGAGCGCCGAAGATGAAGCCTCGGGACTCGATGGCGACTATGACGTCGATGTCGTATTCCCGGTAGTGTTCGGCCAAGAGGTCTACCGTGTGATTAAAGGCATCGGAGTCGCGGAGCAATGGGGTAATGTCGCGGAACAGAATCCCTGGCTGGGGGAAGTCAGGAATATCGCGGATGTAGTCCTTCAGATTCATAAAAATGGTGACTCAGCGGATGAAATGAACAGGGCCTTTCCCCTTGCAGACCAGGTTCGGGAAGCGGTTGCAGAGGGCCGAGTGCAGTGTAGAATAACCAGTGGCAAGCGTCAAGGTTTGGAAGGGACAGGCCGATCGTATTTGGATTGGTTGGCGCAACCCCTCATTCATCCGATGGCGACACGCACTTGGCATGGGTTGAAAGTTCCCGCCAGGGTAGGAACTTTGGTTATTCCCAGACCCACCGGAGGGACAGCCCTGAAGATACAATAGCGTTCCAGTCCGAGGGTTCCAAATCTGACATTCCTTTGCGCTGGTCAGGGCTAGAATTTGATTGACAACTTACCCCGCCCATCTATATAATCTGTTCAGTATCAAGCAGGCTGGTTGAATGGCCCCGACGTACGGGGCCTTTTTCTGGTCTGAATGAACGCTTGTGCCCCTGTGGCGCAATTGGAAGCGCAGCCGACTTGTAATCGGCAGGTTAGGGGTTCGAGTCCCCTCTGGGGCTCCATGGAATAATATCCCTACCCAGTTGCACCGGCTATGCGCAGGCCCACCTCCCCAGTGGGGTCGGCCGCCGGCAGGGAGGGGTGGGTGAGTGGTTAAAGCCACCAGACTGTAAATCTGGCGTCCGGAAGGACTTCGCAGGTTCGAATCCTGCCCCCTCCACCACCCAACTTGGTAAAATACAACCAAATCTAACTTACATTTTGGGGTAACGAGCCCAGATAGCTCAGCGGTAGAGCACGTTCTTGGTAAGAACGGGGTCGGCGGTTCAATCCCGCCTCTGGGCTCCATAACCTCCAAGGAAAAACAGGAGAGTAGGACAAGAAATGGCCAAGCAGCAGTTCGATCGTTCCAAGCCCCACGTAAACGTGGGCACCATCGGTCACGTTGACCACGGGAAGACCACCCTTACCGCGGCGATCACGCGGGTGATGGCGGAGAAGGGAATGGCTAACTTCCGGGACTTCGGCAGCATCGACAACGCGCCGGAAGAGCGGGAGCGCGGCGTGACAATCGCCATTGCTCACGTGGAATACGAGAGCGACACCCGGCACTATGCTCACGTGGACTGCCCTGGCCACGCTGACTACATCAAGAACATGATCACCGGCGCCGCCCAGATGGATGGCGCGGTCCTGGTGGTCAGCGCTCCGGACGGCCCCATGCCCCAGACCCGGGAGCACATTCTCCTGGCCCGCCAGGTGGAAGTGCCCCGCATCCTGGTCGCCCTGAACAAGGTTGACATGATGGATGACGAAGAGTTGCTGGAGCTGGTGGAGTTGGAAGTCCGGGAACTGTTGAGCACCTACGACTTCCCCGGTGACGACACGCCCATCGTCCGGGTCAGCGCCCTCAACGCCATGGAAGGTGACCCGGAAGCCATGGAGGGAGTGGCTGACCTGGTGAAGGCCATGGACGACTACATTCCCGTACCCGAGCGCCTGACCGACCGCCCCTTCCTAATGCCCATCGAGGACGTTTTCGGGATCAAGGGCCGCGGCACCGTGGTTACCGGACGGGTGGAACGCGGCATGCTGAAGCAGGGCGAGGAGATCGAAATCATCCGGTCCGGCGACGTGCGGAAGACCGTGGCCACCGGCCTGGAAATGTTCCACAAGCTGCTGGACACCACCGAAGCCGGCGACGCCGTGGGCATTCTGCTGCGCGGTGTGGACCGGGACGAGGTGGAGCGCGGCCAGGTGGTGGTGAAGCCCGGATCCATGCAGCCGCACCGCCATGCCGAGGCTGAGGTGTACGTGCTGAGTCGCGAGGAGGGTGGCCGCCATACGCCCTTCTTCTCGGGTTACAAGCCCCAGTTCTACATCCGGACCAGCGATATTACCGGTGAGATTACCCTACCCGAGGGCGTGGAAATGGTTATGCCCGGCGACAACATCACCATGACCCTCAACCTGATTACGCCCATCGCGCTGGAAGAACGGCAGCGCTTCGCCATTCGCGAGGGTGGTCGCACCGTTGGCTCCGGCGTAATCACCAGGCTGCTGGACTAAAGGCGACGTTTGGCCCGCTCCGGCTGGCCAACGGAAGAAGGTGAATCATGGCTCGAAAGTCTGCTGATATTCGCGGGGTTATCACCCTCCAGTGCGGCGAATGCCGTGAGCGTAACTACGCCACGGTAAAGAACCGCCGGAACGATACCCAGCGGATGGAACTGCGCAAGTACTGCTCCCGCTGCCGGGGGCACAAGACTCACCGCGAAGTGCGGTAGGCAGTCATGGCGCGGGTCGGAACCCAGCAACGGAACCAGTCGCCCATCTCGCCCCGCAGTGTCGGGCGGGTAAGCCCGGTACTCTTTCTCCAGGAAGTCATATCGGAACTTCGGAAGTCGGTATGGCCCTCCAAGGAGGAGACGGCGCGGCTGACCGCCATTGTGATTGCCCTGGCGGTGGTCGTGGGCTTCTTCCTGGGTGGGTTGGACCGGGTGTTTGCCGAGTTGTTCAACCGGGGTATCTTTGCCGTGTTCCGACTGTTTTAGATTTCTAAATCCGGAGGGTGGAGCGAGGAAAGCCCCTTTTCCGCCCTCCCGGCAGAATTGCCAGCATTGCAGAGCAAGCCCGCCAACCAAGCGGGCTTGTAGAGTCAATGGCGTCAGCCGGTAGCCCCAAGCCTGAAGTGAGTGTGACGGCTTATGACCACCGAAAGAGAAAGCCTGACGGATGAAGACCAGTTGCTGGACCAGCACTGGTACATTGTTCATACCTATTCCGGCCAGGAAGACCGGGTAAAGAAGAACCTGGACCTGCGGATTCAGAGTCTGGATATGCAGGACCGCATTTTCCAAGTGGTGGTTCCCACCGAGGAAGAGGTGATCTTCAAAGACGGGAAACGCAAGTCGGAGCAGCGCAAGCTTTTCCCCGGCTACATCCTGGTGCAGATGAACATGGACGACGAAAGCTGGTACGTGGTCCGGAACACGCCCGGGGTAACGGGCTTCATTTCCACGGAAGACGATTACGACAAGCGGCCCAAGCCGGTGCCGCTGGAAGATTCCCAACTGGATTCCATTCTCAAGCAGACGGAGTCCGGACCGCCCCGCATCAAGATTGGCCTGCAGACGGGCGATACGGTTCGCATTACCGAGGGTCCTTTCGTGGATTTCGTGGGCGCGGTGGGCGATGTGGACGAAAGCAAGGGCAAAGTGCGGGTGCTGGTTTCCTTCTTCGGCCGGGAAACGCCGGTGGAGTTGGACTTTCTGCAAGTGGAACGCGCATAGATTTAGGAGGCCCCGGTGGCAAAAAAGGTTAGAGCAGTAATCAAGTTGCAGCTGGAAGCGGGCAAGGCCACGCCAGCTCCCCCCGTGGGCCCGGCCCTGGGTCAGCACGGCGTCAACATCATGGGGTTCGTCAAGGAATACAACGAGCGGACCTCCTCCCAGGCGGGAACCATTGTACCCGTGCATTTGACGGTCTTTGAGGACCGCTCCTTTACGTTTGTAACCCGCACTCCCCCGGCTTCGGACCTGCTGCGACGGGCGGCCGGCGTGGAGAAAGGCGCCACCGATTCCCGCTCGGGCAGGGCCGGCACCATAAGCCAGGAGGCTTTGAGGGAAATCGCCGAAACCAAGCTTAAGGACCTGAACGCCAACTCGGTAGAACAGGCTATGTCCATCATCGCAGGAACCGCTCGCAGCATGGGCATCAGCGTGGAAGGGGATTAACAGATATGCCCAAGCACAGCAGAAGATACGCGGCAGTGGCCGAACGGGTGGAACCGGACAAGCAATATCAACCCGGGGAAGCCATAGAACTCATGAAAGAGTTGGCCAGCACCAAGTTTGACGAAACCATGGAAATCCACGTCCGCACAAGCGCCGACCCGCGGCATGCAGACCAGATGGTAAGGGAAGTTACGGTACTTCCCCACGGGCTGGGCAAGCAGGTAAGGGTTTTGGTATTCACCAGCGGCGAGGGCGCGGACATCGCCCGGCAGGCTGGGGCCGACTACGTGGGCGACGACGACCTGATCGCCCAGATTGAGGGCGGCTGGCTGGAGTTCGAGGTGGGGCTGGCTACCCCTGAGATTATGCCCAAGATCGGCAAGCTGGGCCGCATCCTGGGTCGCCGGGGCCTGATGCCCAACCCCAGGACGGGGACCATGGTGCAGCCCAGGGACCTGGGACGGGTAATTGAAGAGTCCAAGGCCGGCCGGGTGGAATACCGCACCGACCGGACGGCGATTATCCACTGCGCCTTCGGCAAGGCCAGCTTCGACACCGACCGGCTGCTGGAGAACCTGGCGGTATTGACAGACTCCATAGTCCGGGCACGCCCGGCAGCGGTTAAGGGTTCATTCCTGCGCTCCGCCTACATTACTTCGTCCATGGGGCCCAGCATTCCCCTGGACCTGAACGCTTTGCAGGCCCTACGGCCAGAGTAGTTTTTCGGGCGGGTTCGTGGTAATCTGGCAGTGGTCAACTAAACCTTAGAGGTTTGAACACGGTAACAGTAGAAGTATTCAAGACAGCAACAACCCAATAACGCTGTAGACCGCCGGTCTCCCCAAGGAGCCAAGGGCCCGACTTAATGGGCCGCCTGCCGAGGCGCACTAACCGGGTTTGTCGACATTATTTGCCGATTTTCCCTGCGTCTGGTCTGCAGCCGCAGGGAATTTTTTGTCAGGAGGTAAACGTTTGCCGACACAGGCCAAAATAGACCGGGTGGCCGAACTGAAGGAGAAGATGGAGAGCTGTTCCATCGCCCTTACCGCCGGCTATTCCGGTATTCCCGTCAACGATATGACCGACTTGCGGCGCCGGATGCGCGATGCCGGGGTGGAATTTATCGTGGTCAAGAACACCCTGGTGAACCTGGCGGCCCAGGAAGCCAACGTGCCCCACTTCAGCGAAATCGTCGAGGGCCCCACGGCCATAGCCTTCGGTTACGACGACCCGGTGGACACTGCCAAGGCCGTCAATGACTACATTCGCACGACCAGGTCGCCGCTGGCCATCCACGGGGCAATCCTTGGAACCGGGCCCGCTCTGCCACGCAACGAAGTTGACCGGCTGGCAAGCCTGCCCCCCAAGCCCCAGATGGTGGCCAACCTGCTGGGCCAGATCCAGTCCCCCATCTCCCGTCTGCTGGGCGTGCTAAACGGGCCGGTGCAGAACCTGGGCGGCCTGCTACAGGCCCGCATCAACCAACTGGAAGAGGGTGGAGAAACGGCGTAGCGAGGGACCATAAGAGTTCGTACCCGGGTTCACAATCTGACCGGTTGAAATCGACAACAATCGCAATATCGGAACAAGACATAAGGAGGCCAAATGGCTACTAAGGAAGAACTGCTGGAAACTATCAAGAGCATGAGCGTACTGGAACTGGCCGACCTAGTTAAGGCCCTGGAGGAAGAGTTCGGTATTACCGCCGCAGCGCCTATGGCCGTTGCCGCCGCCCCCGCTGCCGGTGATGGCGGAGCCGCTCCGGCCAACGCCGCTGACGAAGAGCAGACCGAGTTCGACGTAACCCTGCAGGACATTGGCCCCAACAAGATCAACGTCATTAAGGCCGTGCGCGAAGTTACCGCCCTGGGCCTGCGGGAAGCCAAGGAACTGGTAGAGTCCGCCCCTGCCCGGGTCAAGGAAGCCGTGGCCAAGGACGAGGCCGAAGGCATCAAGGCCAAGCTGGAAGAGGCGGGAGCCGTCGCCGAGGTGAAGTAGTCTCAGAGACTCACAGTCCGGTTACATCCCACACAATTTAACTCGGCCCGGCCCGCCGTAAGGGAGGATGCCATGAGCCGTCGCAAAGACCGGGAACGATACCAGCGGATAAAGGAGCAGAACCCCGACTACGTGGGGTTCAGGGGCGCCGACACCGCGGTGGCAGCACCGCCGCCGCCACCACCCGCGCTGGAGTCGGTAATCTGCTCGGTCTGCCAGCGACGGCGGAATGTGCCTGTAGATACCCTGCCGGAGGACCGGGCCGAGTACGTTTGCCTGCGGTGCCAGGGGGGCTAGACGAGGTTAGAGGATACCTCGGATAACTACTGACAGTTAGGGCAGGACGAATTCAAACAGTGCCGGGTAGAATTCCCTCAATATGGCGGCGGCGGACCAGGTTAGTCTTGAGCCGCAGATTGAGGGGCATCCCGGTTGTTGCGAAGTACCAATGATGACCTGCGGGAGAGCATCTGGAGCGTCCGGCAGTTTTCACTGACCAGATACTACATTACCTTTGCGGTGCTGTTTGCCCTGGTAACGGGAATATACCAGTGGCGGGGAATTGCGACCGCCGCCTTCGGCGCTCACGAGGTGGATACCGTTCTGGCAGCGCTCAAGGAGGCGTCGGGCCTGACCCCGTGGCTGATGATATTTACCTTCTACCTAGTGGAGGGAGTTTCAATGCTGGCAGAAAGATACTTGAAGTCGAGGTATGCCAAGGGAAAGGAGGAGGGCAGGGAGGAAGGCCGGGAAGAAGTACAGAAGCAGTGGCAAGCTTGGAACCGGCGTCGAGAGGAGGCGCTGCAGGAAGGCCGGGAATTCTCCGAACCGCCGCCTGGTGAGACTGAGAAAGTCAGCAAGTAGTCTCTGATCTACGCATTGTTTCGTCTTTGGCAATCGGCTTTTGGGGTCGACGAAGGGTAGGTTACCGCTCAGCAGACTTTACACCACAGTCATGTCTTCTACAGAAAAGAAGGGCTTTCCCCAGTCCGGGTCGGGTTCGTCCATCAGCCTGCGGGTGTGGAGGCGGCAGGCCCGAATCCACAGTTGCAGGACGTTGTTATTGATAATTCCCTGGGGCAGACGGCGACCGTAGGTCATGAGAATCCACTGGGAGTGGCCCGTGCCCAGGAATTCCTCCATGAAGGCGGTAGGCTCCGCCTCGGCGGCACAGGCTTCCAATATTTCATCGGGGGCCTCGGAACAGAGCAGTTCCGGGTTCTCAGCCGCAAAGTCGATGTAGTATTCTTCCCGCTCCCTGTCCATCTATCTTTGTCCCTTTCCTTCTGTCGCCTGACAATGGCTGGCTGACGGCGCTGGCCCACGTGCAGGGTAAGTCATTCTACCCTGCCCGCCGCAATGAATAACAGGCTGCCGCAAACTATTCGGCCATAGAGAAGGGGCGGATTGAAAACCCGCCCCTGATTGTTCTCCAGAGTTCCCGCTGGCGGGAATCGGGCCACCGAATTACAGATTCATTTGAGGAACCATGTAGCCACTGACCTTGTTGTATATCTGGAAGCGGCTGCGCTGGCTGTCCACTACCAGCAGGCGGTTGTTAGCTGCATCGTACATCAGGCCGGTGGGCAGGGCGAACCTCCACTCGGACTCCATGTTCTGCAGGTTGACTTCCCGTCGGCGCTTCAGGTAGTCGGCGTTGGCGTCCACCGTCAGCTTGGCCCACGAGGAAAGCTCCATGGCATCGCCGATCAGGGTGATGATGTAGTCGCCCTCGGCGTCGAAGATGTGGACCCGCCCGGGGTGCTGGCCGTTGTCGCTCCAGTCGGCGACGTATACGTCACCCTGGGGGTCCACGGCTACGGCAGTGGGCAGGTGAAGCTGGCCGCGGCCGGCGCCGGGGCTTCCGATGGAGGCAAGCCATTTGCCATCGGCGGTGAACTTCTGCACCCGGTGGTTGCGGTGGTCGGCCACGTAGACATTGCCGGCCTGATCGATGGTGATGCCCCAGGGGGCGTTGAACTGGCCGTTGTCGGAGCCGCGACCGCCCCATGAGGCGATGAACTTGCCATCGCTGGCGAACTTGCGGACCTCATGACTGCGACCGTCGGTTACGTAGATGTTGTCGTCGGCGTCGATAGCGATATTGGCGGTGCCGTGTTCGCCGCCGTCGTCCGATTCGAGCGCGCTCCAGCGGTTGAGGAAGTTACCCTCGGCATCATAGACGTTGATCTGGTTCAGCCATTCGTCGGACACGTAGACCCGCCCCTGGCTGTCCACGGCAACACCGGAACCCCAAATGAACTCCCCGTTGCCGTCGCCGTACTTGGAGAACTCGCCAAGGAATTCTTCCTGGCCCCACTCGGGGCCGATGGTAATCTGTGAAACGCGGGCGCCGTAGCCGATGCGGTTCCAGGAGACATTGCTGATCCCCTCGCTGCCGCGGTTAACGACGTACACCACGCCATTGGGACCCTGGGCGGCGGCCACGGGCTGGCTGAAGCCCATGCCCGACTGGGCGCCGCGGCCCACGGAGTGGCTATAGTCGTAAGTGCGCCCGGCTGCTACTTGCGTTAGCATTGTGCACTCTCCCTAAAGACGCATGGCGTCCATATTTAGAAATAAGCCGGCTTCTCAAAAACGCCGCCCACCAGTGGCTGGGCGTCCATGCCCATCCAGTCTTCCACGATGGAGGTGTAGATGCTGCGGAAGTCGGTGTGGGGGACCAGGTCGCCCTGTTCCAGGTGCTCGGGGCGCAGGGACGGATATTCGCCGTACTCGCCGCCCTTGATGGCATCACCGGCCAGGAAGGCCACGCCACCAGCGCCGTGGTCGGTGCCGGAACCGTTGTCGTGAACCCGGCGGCCGAACTCGGTGAACATGAGCATGATGACGTTGTCGGCGGCATCATTCTCGCGCAGGTCGTCGAAGAAGCTCTCCACGGCCTGGGAGACGTCGACCCACAGCTTGTCGTGCATGCCGACCTGGTTGGAGTGGCTGTCGAAGCTGCCGTGGTCGCAGTAGAAGATGCGGGTGCCCAGGTTGGCCTGGTGCACCTGGGAGATGCCCTTCAGCTTGGAGGCTATGGTGGTGTCCGGGTACTCGATGCTGGAAGAGTACATGCCCGGGGCCACGTTAAGAATATCGGCAGCCTTCATGGAGTCCAGGCCAGTCTGGCCCAAGTAGTCCATTACGGCGCCGGTGCCGATGGTGGGGGAGTAGAGACGGGTGAAGCGGTCAAGAATTTTATCCCGCTGCTCGGCCTCGCTGATACCGGTCAGCAGGCCGAAGTTGTCCAGGTCGTCCACGCAGGCCACGGGCACACCGGGCAAGGCCAGGGCGCGGGGCAGGCTGGGGCCGAAGCTGACGGTGGTTACCACGTTTTCCTTGTTGGGGTCGATTTCCTTGGTGGCGCGGCCCAGCCAGCCCTCGGTACCCAGCTTGTCCGGCTCACAGGTGTGCCAGATGTCCATGGAGCGGAAATGGGAGCGGGGGGAGTTGGCATAGCCCACGCCGTGGATGATGGCCAGGTTGCCCTGGTCCCACAGGTTCTTCATAGGTCCCATGGTGGGGTGCAGGCCAACCTTGTCGTTGAGCTTCAGGATGCGCTCATCGGCCACGCCCACCGCCGGGCGGTTGTCGCGGTAGAGGGGGTCGGTAAAGGGAATCACCGTGTTCAGGTAGTCATTGCCGCCGGTAAGCTGCAGTACGACCAGCACGGGATCTTTCTTGGTAGAAGCCATTGCCTTTTCCTCCTGGAAAATTCTGGATTGTCAGTGACTTGCGCTGAGGCAACTGTCAGGACCGGTTGCCCCAGCGGAAATCGGGTTGTTAAGCGTACTGGTAGTCCCGCAGGGAGACGATGAGCTGCAGCAGTTCGGAGACGCGCTCGGTGGCGGCGGCCTCATTGCTCCAGGTCAGGCTGCCGCCGGGGACGGCGTGGTCCAGCAGTTCCTGGCGGGTATCGGCGCTGACATCCAGGGGACCCATGAGGTCGAGGCAGGTGTCAACGAACTGTTCGGGGCCGACGTCGCCCTGGCTGCGCAGGCGGCTGACGATGGACTGGACGCCGGGGCGGGAAACGTCGCCCACCATGTCGGCGGTGAAGTTAATGCGGCGCATCAGGGAACCGCTGTTAATCCACTCGGCGCCGGTGTGCCAGCCCTCCACGCTGGGGGGATTGAGCAGGTCCTGGCCCATGTAGTTGGGCTGGCGGGAAAGGTCGCCAATGCCGGGGGCCGGGAACTCGGCGCCGCCCACCAGCTTCAGGGTACCCACCACAACCTCGGCCGGGCTCTTGAGCTTGGCGAAGCGGGCGTTCTTGAAGAAATCGGAGTTGAACAGGACTCGCAGCGTCTCCTTCATGTCGTAGCCGGAATCGATGAAGGCATCGGTCAGGGCGTCGATGGCGTCCTCGTCCACCGGGGGAGTAACCTGCCAGGCCGGTACCTGGGCCTCATCGGCCACGAAGAAGTTGTACAGGTGGCGGGCGACGAAGCCGGCGGTGGCGGGATGCTGGCAGACGATGTCGATGATGTCCTCACCGTTGAAGTTGCCGGTCTCGCCCAGGAAGGTCTTCTCACCGTTGTCGTGGTCCTCGGGGCGGTACTCGAAATGCCAGTCGTGGCGGCCCAGGGGACCGCGGGGCAGCTTGGCCTCGAAGGTCCAGCCGGTGAAGGCGCGGGAGCACTCGCGGACGTCAACCTCGGTGTAGTTGCCGACGCCCATGCTGAAGAGTTCCAGGAGCTCGCGGCCCCAGTTCTCGTTGACGGCATCGGCGTGGTTTTCGTTGTTGTCCAGCCAGTAGATCATGGCCGGGTTCCTGGCAATTTCCACCAGCAGTTCCCGGTAATTGCCCATGCCCTTTTCGCGGAACATGGTGATCATGTTCTGGATTTCGTCGTAGTGGTCGACCTTGGAAACGCCGGTGGCGAAGATGTGGTGCCAGAAGAGGGTCATCTTCTCTTCGAGGGGCCGGCGGGTGTTGAGCATCCACCAGAGCCATTCGGCGGCGCCCATGCCGGGCAGGGTGCCGGGCCGCCAGGTCCAGGGCTGGTAGCGCATCATTTCAAAGCGGTCCAGGGGCTCTTCGGTGGGGTTGAGCAGTTCTTCCACCACGTTCTCGTAGCCCTTCTCGCAGAGGGCTTCCAGCTCTTCGCGGGTAGCGCCAAAACCGGCGCGGCGCATAAGGTGAGCCATCAGGGCTATATCCTGGTTCGCCATAGCCAATCCTCCTTGTTGGTTTCTTCAATAATCATTGTTGTCTGCGAATGATTATAGTTGGGGGGATTATCGGGGATTGGGTGGGGTGGTGTCAATTGAGTGAATGCATAAAGGTTCCAACTAGGCAAGCAATCTCGGGTAAATCCGCAACGTAGCAGTTAGGAATCTGTCAGCTAAATGTTCTACCCTTGACTTTGGAACAAGGTAAGTGTTGCAGGGAACACCTTAATCCATAGATGGTCGCGGGGTTTGGGAAGGGGTGGCAGGGAGTATGGCTCATATCCTGAGTTTTGGTGCTGGTGTGAATACAGTTGCTCTAATGGTGTTGCTAGTGGAGGAAGGCGAGCCGCTTGACGGCGTAGTTTTTGCCGACACTGGTGGTGAAACACCTGCTACTTACGATTCCCTAGAGATCGCTAAGAAATATTTGGAAAACAAGAACGTACCTTTTACCATTGTCAAAGCAAGACCCCGGAAAACCGACCTCTACGGAACTGCTTCCCGGAGAAGGGTCATTCCTTCGGTACAATGGCGTTGGTGTACTCGAGATTTCAAGGTGAACCCTATCCACAAGTACTACTCGCTGTTGGGTGAACACATCAATCAATACATAGGGATCGCTTACGATGAAGTTCACCGCATGAAAGACAGCCGAGAGGAATATATCACTAACATTTATCCGCTAATAGAAAAGCGCATGACCAGGGATGATTGCATAGACGTAATAGGGAGGGCTGGTTTACCTGTGCCCGAAAAAAGTGGGTGTTACTTTTGCCCCTTTAATTCTACCGAGCGTTGGCTGCAACTGCTGACTAATCATCCAAATCTCTTCGAAAAGGCGATAGCCTTGGAGGAAAATTCAAAGCACTTCCCTAACCAAAGACTTACAGACCAAGTATTCCGCGAGAGAGACCGTGTAACTCTTCGGGAGTATCGTGACCGTCTCACCTTAGGAAACAATGCACCTCAAATTCCTGAAGGAATGGTGTGTGGAGGTTACTGCATGACGTGACGTACGCCCGTGATGTCAAGAGATAGATTCCATTAATTGCCTCATATCCGCTAGTTTCTTTACTATCTTTAGCAGGTCCTCGAATTCTTGGAGCATTGAAAAAGCAGGCTCGTCTACACTGGCCCAGATACCTTTCTCAGCATTTTCCATGACCTGAGTGACTTCCTCTGTGGCTATGCCATGCTTCCCTTTGTCGAGGTCCTGAACTTGTTCATAAAGCTTTTCCAGTTGGACCTTATTTAGACCGCCTGAACTAGGTAGGCGTCGGTCTAATTCTAGCTTTTGCTCTTTAATCTCCGTAACTATCCAGTCACGGCATTCACGACGCAAATCCCTAAACTTCAGGTACAAACCTGTAACAAAGTCTGCGTCACGTTCCTCAGATAGTTCGTTAAAGTCAGTTATCTTCATTTTTCCCCAACCAGTCGATAATAATTGACGTTGCCAAGTCTGTAAGTCGCATTTGGCGCTCTTGGGAATAAGAGGTCAATAGCTCGTACGCTTCTTCGTCCAGGACAACACTAACATGATACTGGTTCTTTACGATCTGTTTGGCTTCTTCAAGCCTTTGAATACCTTCATCAACAGTCGAGGAAGGATTCCGAACCAAATATTCTGTTAAATCACGAGCATCCATGGTTTTCATCTTAGTCATTGCCATTGCGGCTTGGTCTACTATCTCGGGCCGTGACCTAGCTATCTGACCAAGCCGCCTGCCATGCTCCAACCCCAAGACGCCGGCTTCCAACAGTTCTCGTGTTGACATGGGAAGTTCAAGCAATCCTATAAACTGCCTGACGATTTCGCCACTAACGCCGACCGCCTCTCCCACGCTTTGGTTTGAACCAAATTCGGGCAACTGCTTTAAATACTGTAGGGCCCTGGCGGTTAATAGTAACTCCTTTGATTTAGCACCCTTTAGGTTGCGAAAACAAACAAGTAACGCCTTAGCCCTATCAAATTCCTCGGTCATGTCCGAAGGTACCTATTCTCCTCTAACCAATCGACAGTGGCTGTTTTCGCAAGATCGTCTGCAGAAGCGTTAGCATTCTGTGTGGCCTCGTCCATGGCGCGTGCTTCAGAGTCAGTGAGTTCGAAGTTGATGCGACGTATTTCTTTTCTCTCCGCTGCGAGCCTAAGAATCGCACTTGTCGAGCGGCCTGGAAGGTCCTTTGCGCTGTCAAGAATCCTTTCGCGGTTTTCCTTAATCGGTTCCTTGGCGATTTCTTGAGCGATCGCTACCGCCGTGCTTTCGTCTTCAATAAATGTCCAGATTCTACGTGCTTGGTCAACTGTTAAACCACCCCTAGTAACGTATTCCTTTATAGAATCAGGCACCCCTGCATATCCTAACCATTTTCGTACAGTTTGTTGAGAAATCCCAAGTTCTTCAGCGACTTGCTTTACAGACCCTAAACTGTTCATAAGTGCAGAGCATGTCGCAGCCTTGTCTCGAGCAGACAAATCTCTTCGCTGAATGTTCTCGCTGAACGACAACAATGTGGCTCGCAAGGGATCTAAGGTAGAGTTGAGCACTAGTGCGGGAATGCGAGACCTGTCTAAGTGTCTAAACGCCAGGTAGCGCCGCTGTCCAATTACAACGCTGAATCGGTCTCCTTTTGGCATGACTACTATGGGTTGCTGGAGGCCATATTTTTCAATGCTGACAGCTAATTCTTCAAGGTCAGCGGTTACTTCCCTTCGCCTAACATTTAACTCAGGAATATCTATCTGGTCTAACGGTATATTGTCTAGTCCTCTATACAGTTGCGCTTCTTGAACCATATGAACCTCACGATTTTCTTAAGAGGAGAGATACCCGGATGCATCCAAATACTGCTACAGCCAATCAACATCTCTTCAAGTCTATGAATGGTGGCATCGTACACTAGATCACTAGGTTCGGAAACCCAACGCTGCCTCAAGGAGCAGGTAATCAGACGTTGGCCCCCTTAAATTTGACCTTGGGTGACGTCCTTTCGCCCAGGGTGACATGAATCGGTGGGGCTGTTGACTTGCCATGAGCCAAAAGGAGGAAAGAAACTGTTCCCAGCTAGGGCGGCCTGGAATTATGGTACCGCTCACGCTCGGCGAGGGCACGGCGCCCTTCCGGTGAGTCCAAGTCGTACATCGTACTTCTGCAGGCGGGGCATTCGGGTGAGAGCATTAACAGGCCAATTACGATGCCCAGGGGAATGAGGAGAAAAGAACCGGCTATCACCCAGAGGAAAGCCGTGTTGAAGCTATCGCGCGACAATAATCCCAGCGGGAGAATCACGAGGCCGACGACGAACATCGCTATCCAGACCGCAGGAGCCATGCAGCCCCCCACCAATGCTCCCAGCAGGGCGGTACCGGCGCGCCTGCGGCCAGTTGCCTGGACCGGGTTTCCTACGAACCCACACTCGATTCTTGAACAAATCAATAGAATAACCAACTACCGGGGATAGAAAGGCAACGGGCTTTGGCGCTGCCGGGTGGCAACCTTTCCAGCGCGCCACATTAAATCTGCTGAACGTGCTCAATTTATCGTATCACCGCCCCTGGCTACCGGCAATGAAGAGGCCGGGTTAAGGCACACTTAACTCATCCACTCCCTATATCCTCCAAAGACTCCAACACATAATCCGGCACATCCCCCTCCGGCAAGCTTCCCAAATCCACGGAACCCCCGCCTGTTTCTACCAGCACCGACGTAATCCCCACATTGTTGGCCCCCCGAATATCCGTGCTGGGGGTGTCGCCGATCATTGCCAGGTTGCGGGTGGGGGTGCGGCGGAAGATTTCCTCGAACATGGCCGGGTGGGGCTTGCCCAGGCGGGCGAAGGTGAGGTCGGGACGGTGGGGGTAGCGCAGGGCCAGGGCGGACTCGAACATGCCGGCTACGGAGCCGCTGGCGAAGCCGAAACCGTCCTGTTCCGGGTAGAAGAGGTCGGGGTTGGGGACCACCATGCGAGGGGTGTCGTTCCGGTCCAGCTTGCGGAAGAGAGTGGTCAGGACGGAGCGGGTGGCGTCGAGGAAGGGGAAGCCGTCCTGGTCGCCGACCACCAGCACGTCGAAGTCCTCATGGAAGGGCACCACCGTCCCGCCGGCGTCCCGCACGTATTTGGCGCTGTCCTCGGTACCCAGGACCACGCACCGCGAGCCCTGCAGCCCATGGTCTTCAAACCACGTCTTCAGCAGCATGCCGGAACTAATGATTTTGTCCGGGTCTATGGCCAGGCCCAGTTGGGCGTAGCGTGCGGCGCGGGTTTCGGCCACCTGGGAGGCGTCGTTGGTGAGGACGAAGTAGGGCTTGCCCAGGGCGTTAAGCTCCGCTATGGCCTCAGGAGCGTGGGGAATGGCCGCTGGCCAGCGGACCAGGACGCCGTCGGAGTCGAAGAGGATTGCGTCGAATTGGTCCAGCAGTTGAGGGAAGGTGATGTAGGGTACCTGGTCCAAGGTGCGTTTTCCCCGGGTTGATGGCTTCAGGGCCGCGCGGGCGATGGCGTTCCCAGCGATGACGTTAGTAGGAGCACGTGGTGAAGTCAAGCCCAGCGTTTCCAGTGACCGCTGAAGCAAATACCCTCGCCAACAGCCCGACGGCTGGCCTTTTCCCCAAGCCCGCAATATTCACGATTAACGCATAAATTTCCGTTGTGCCCGATACATTAGCCCGATATTATCAATTGGGTAAAAAGCATAACTGTTGATGCTTAAGTCTGGGACAGTCGCGGCCAGGAATTCCTGCGCCTATTCGTCCTGGCGCAGCCCAGAGAAGGGAGGGGTGGAACGGATGTTTACGCTGCAATTGTTGTTCCCGCTGGCCCTGCTGCTGTCCTACTGGATGGCGGGCCATCTGGAACGGCTTACGCAAAGTCCTGTCAAGAATCGCCGCCAGGCTTCATCGAAATGAAGGGACAGAAGGCGGGAGCCAAGGCAGGGACAGAAGACCCAAGCGGTGCTATAGCCCGGATGCCGTAGACTCTTGAAAAATACAAGGAGGAAGGTATGCCCCCGAGTTCAGTCTATATAGGCCGTACGACCGAGAAGAGGTTCAGGGGAACCGGCGTGGTCTGGTTCTGGGCGGTGGCGGCCTGCGTGGTCCTGGCGGTCGCGATTATCCTGGTTGTCGCATAGGGAAGGCGCTTTTCGGGTCTCTTTCACCGCACTAGCATAAGGTCCGGCTGTGGTCGGCCGTCCTGTCTGCCAGAAGATTGGGGGCAAACGGGGAGGCGACCACATCCGGTCCAGCCACAGTCATCACATCGACCATCTCAGCCTCCGCTCTCTCCAGGGTAAGCATAAACGCAACAGGGCAGACACGCAGGTCCGTACCTGCGGCTCCCGTTGACCAATCCGCTAACCAATCCCCTCGAAACACTAACCCCGCCAGGCCTCACCCCAAGTTGACAGGGCACCTGCCGGGGCTATAATCAAGCCAACCCAAAGCTGACGGGCATAGCCCGGCAAAGGCAGGTAGACGAATGACGCAGCACGCGGAAGGCGAACTCAGCCCTGAAGTGGTCATGGCTGAAATGAAGAAGAACGGGGTCACCCACGTGGTGTGGCTGCCGGACAGCGAGACCAACTTCCTGTATCTGCTGATGGAGGCAGACCCGGACCTGGACCTGATTCCCGTAAGCCGGGAAGGGCAGGCCTTTTCCACCGCCGCCGGCCTGACCGTGGGCGGCAAGAAGCCGGTTATCCTCATCCAGAACACGGGGATGATGGAGTCGGGCGACTCGCTGCGGGGCTGGGGCCTGAGCCTGAACATTCCGGTGGTGATGATGGTGGGTTACCGGGGCTGGACGCGCCACGGCGTGAACACCGATACCGCCGCCACCTACACCGAGCGGTTCCTGAACGCCTTCGGCATTCAATACTACCTGGTGGAGAGTGGCGAGGACGCGCCCCGCATTTCCGTGGCCTTCGAAGAGGCGTCCCGCACCCGCCGCCCGGTGGCGGTGCTGGTAGGGGATGAGTACCACGGGTTTAATCGGTAGATACAAACATGGATATACGGGGTTTTCCTGCATGTTCCGGTACATAACCTGGAGAACAAGGTTGCTACCCTTTATATCCGGTCCAACCAAGCAAATTAGCGAGGCGAGATGATTGACACCGCAGACATGCTAAGAGCCTTTGCTCCTCACCGGGGCAACTCCATCGTCATTCCAGGCCGCGGCGGGCGGCACTGGACCGAGATCAGCGACCAGCCCAACCGGGACCTGCCGGTAGGCGATCCGGCCATGGGCGGCCACGCCTCCTTTGGCCTGGGCGTGGCCCTGTCCCTGCCCGAGGAGCGGGTGATCCTGTTTGATTCGGAGGGGGACGTGCTGATGAACATGGGCGCCCTGCCCACCATCGCGGAGAAGGCCCCCGCCAACTTCTACCACTTCATGCTGGACAACGAGTGCTACGCCACCACGGGCGGGCAGCCGGTACCCAACGCCAAGAACATTGCCTACGACGTAATCGCCAAGGGGTCGGGCTACCCGGCTACCTACGCCTTCGACAACCTGGAGGACTTCGCCAGCAGCATCGAGGAAATCCTGGGGCAGCCGGGGCCGGTGTTCGTGGCCCTGAAGGTGGAGCCGGAGGTGGAGAACACGCCCATCGGCGCCCGTGTTCGCTGGCAGACCCGCTCGCGCACCCAGGTTATTGACGATTTGAAGGGGGAGTTGGGGATTGAGGGGCCGTAGGGGGCAGGTTAGCTTCAGGTAAGAAGAGGGCCCGGCGGATTGGACGCCGGGCCTTTGGTTTTGGGTGGGATGGTAAGATGGATTTTCGAGCTACTTGTGGAGGAAAGGTAAATGGGCAAGCGAAGATTCACCGCACTGGTATGGCAGGAAGGTGACTGGTGGGTTGCTCAAGCGGTTGAAGTGAATGTGGCAAGCCAGAGTAGAAGCAAGGAAGAGGCTCGTTCCAATTTAAGGGAGGCGTTGGAGCTTCATTTTGAGCCGAAAATGTACAATCCTCCTAAGGTGACAGGACGATAAGGGTGGGCCAGAATTTCGTACTTTCCTCCAACGGATCCTCTAGGACCAAGAGGCCTTCCCCTCTGTGAATTCGGCCTTATGTCTAGCTTCAATATTCATGGTGAGTTCCATACGTTCGCTTCAGTTTCCAACTTATGAACGCTGGCACCCTCCGACTAGGATTCCTCAGGAGATTTGTATGGAAATACCTTCAGGAGACTCTCTGTACCACGCCCGTAGGGAATTCGATAATCAAATGGAATCACTGTTTTGGTCGTGGATTCATTCGGAAAAAGATACGGAATTATCTGATGTACTTGATAAGGCTATTCGTTCCCTTTATGTCCTAAGGGACGCTGCCGTCATACAGCGTTCCCACGTCGAGATTGAATTAACATTCATGCTGGAGCGCATGGTCAGCCATGCTTTCGCTGCGCTTACGCTTCTAGAAAAGGGTTACGTTGCGGAGGCTCTATCTACTTTGAGAACTATCGGGGAAGGATGCAATCTCATGCTGCTGTTAACCAGCGACGAGAAAGAACTGAAATCTTTCTTGTCCTCCAATCATAACCAGCGGGACTCGAAGTTCAGCGCATCCAAAGTGCGTAACAAACTTAAGGGGTTAGACCAACCTAACGTCCTGGATAACATTGTTTACAGCAAGATGAGCCGAATGTTTTCTCACTTCAGTACGGGATCAGTTTTTCTCAATAGCAGTCCTTATGGAATTGACGTCATGGGAGAGGAGTATCATTACAAAAATGTGATGATGTCGATGGCTATTTGGGCTGTTCTCATTCTTACTTCATTACGCGTTGGGCTTCGGTTGGTTCAATACAACCCCGATGAAGATGAACCGGCAGTGATTCAGTTGGATAGAGAGTCAACTATAGCCATAGAAGTGCTGGGAGCAAGAATCATGGAACAAATAGGCAGCGTTCCAATTTAGGTGGTTTCGTTCGGGACACCAAGGCAGACACATAGGTCTGCCCCTACGTTTCCGGCATTTTGAACCACCTGGAATGAAACGCTACCAACAAATAGGGAAGGAATAAATCGATAATTTTATAGTCGATATAGCCTGCCCTACAAGACGATCAACAAGTCTAAGCAATATCCGCTCTCTGCCCTCATCCTGAGCCTGTTGAAGGAAATCCGCCCAAGTGGTGCATAGCCCGACAAGATCATCAAGAACGGTTCAAGGAAAGCTTTGTAATCGGTCCTGGCCGCCCCGCCCCCCAACTTTGACACCCCAAGTGCCCTAACGGTATACTAAATTTGTGGCTTGGCCGCGGCGCGGCAGCGGCGGGGTGGAGTGGTTCTGGTAGCCATCTCCCCCGGTGGCCCGGCTTTTTATTTGCTCGAAAAAAGGTAGGCTTCTGCTATGTCCCTGCTCGCCCAGCAAGACCCCGATGTCTTTCGCGCCATTGAGATGGAGGACGCCCGCCAGCGCGACTGCGTCGTCCTCATCGCCTCGGAAAACTACGCCAGCAAGGCGGTGCTGGAAGCCCAGACCAGCGTGATGAACAACAAGTACGCCGAGGGCTACCCCGGACGCCGCTACTACGGCGGCTGCGAACACGTGGACGTGGTGGAGTCGCTGGCCATTGACCGGGCGAAGGAGTTGTTCGGGGCCGAACACGCCAACGTCCAGCCACACAGCGGCGCCCAGGCCAACATGGCGGTCTACTTCGCGCTGCTGGAGCCGGGCGACACGGTCATGGGCATGGAACTGTCCCACGGGGGCCACCTGACCCACGGCGCCAACGTCAATTTCTCCGGCAAGCTTTACAACTTCGTACCTTATGGGGTGGACAAGGACAGCGAGCTGATCGACTACGACGAGGTTGAAAGGCTGGCCAGGGAACACCGGCCCAAGCTGATTGTGGCGGGTTGCAGCGCCTACGCCAAGATACTGGACTTTCCCCGGTTCCGGGCCATTGCCGACGAGGTGGGGGCGTACCTGATGGTGGACATGGCCCACATCGCCGGACTGATCGCCGGTGGGGCGCACCCGTCGCCCTTCCCCCACGCCCACGTGGTAACTTCCACCACCCAGAAGAGCCTGCGGGGTCCCCGGGGCGGGTTCATCCTGTCCACCGCCGACCTGGCCCGCAAAATTGACTTTGCCGTCTTCCCTTATATGCAGGGAGGGCCGCTGATGCATATCATTGCCGCCAAGGCGGTCTGCTTCGGAGAGGCCCTGCGGCCCGAGTTTGCCCGCTACGCCCAGCAGGTGGTGGCCAACGCCGCCACCATGTCCACGGAGGTTTCGGAGGCGGGACTAAGGCTGGTTTCCGGCGGTACCGAGAATCACCTGATCCTGGTGGACCTGACGCCCATGGACATTACCGGCCAGCAGGCGGAGACGGCCCTCGAGTCGGTGGGCATCATCACCAACAAGAACGCCATTCCCTTCGACCCCAGGCCGCCCCGGGTGGCCAGCGGCATGCGCCTGGGCACTCCGGCCATTACCAGCCGGGGATTTGGTGAGGGCGAGACCAAGGAGGTCTCCCGCCTCATTTCCCAGGTCCTGAACAATATGGGCGACGACCAGGTGATGAAGCAGGTCAAGGGTGCGGTCAAGGAGCTTACCTCCACATTCCCGGTTCCGGGGCTTGATTCCTAGTTGAGCGGCCCACCCGCCAATGTTATAATCGGCGAACAGTTTCAGAGTGGGTCCATAGTCAGGAGTGTTTTTTGCGTCATTACGAGCTTGTTACCATCCTCAGCCCCATGCTTAGCCAGGACCAGACTAGCGAGGCACACGGGCAGATTAACGACTTCATAACCAACCGGAACGGGGACATTTTCCAGGAACAGCCCTGGGGCACCCGCCGGTTGGCGTATCCCATCCACCAGGGTTCGTACCACTTTCTGGAAGGCAACTACCGCCTGATCCGGTTCTCCACGGAAACTCCCTTCAACCAGGCTCTGGAGAATTACCTGCGCATGGACGAGCGGGTGCTGCGCTCCCTGGTAATCTCCATACCCAACCGGGAGATTCTGCCCGATCCGGTGGCGGCAAGGCCCGCGCCTGCTGCAGCCGCGCCTGCTGCCGAGGGTGGCGAGGCTCCCGCCGCGACCGAGGGTGAGGCAGCCGCAACTCCGGCCGCTGAGGCCGGGGCCAGCGCCGAAGCTACTACTGAATCAATTGCCGAAGCGGCCCCTGAGGCAGCCGTAGAAACAGAAACAGCGGAAGCTCCTGCGGAGGTCGCCGCGCCTGAGGCAGAAGCCACCGCCGAAGCGGTGGCGGAAGCAGAGAACGCAACTGAGACTCCTGTTGCCGAAGGGGAGACGGAGACCGCAGCCGAAGCGGAAGCTTCCGCCGAGGGAGGCGAAGCTCCTGCGGAAGAGGAACAGTCTGAGGCCTAAAGCAGGTCACCTTGCACAAAATAGTAATAATAGGCAACCTGGGTCGAGACCCGGAAATGCGTTACACCCCCAGTGGACAGGGTGTAACGTCCTTCAGCGTAGCTTCCAACCGCCGCTACCGTACTGCCGACGGGGAGCAGCGGGAAGAGACCATGTGGTTCAACATAAACGCGTGGGGCCGTCAGGCAGAGATATGCAACCAGTACCTGACCCGAGGCAGCCAGGTGTATGTTGAAGGCACCCTGACCACCCGCATATTCACTGGGAACGATGGTCAGCCCCGCGTTTCTAACGACGTGCGAATGACGGAAATGCAGATGCTCGGGTCCCGCGGGGGAGGCATGGACGAGGACCGCGCCCCCTACGGTGGGGATGCAGGCCGGGGCGGCATGGAAGACTACAACAACCCCGGCGGTTACGGCGGGGGCATGGGCGGAGGCAGAGGTATGGGCGGAGGCTACGGCAACCAGCCCGATGACATTGACGATCTGCCCTTCTAGCCCGGCGTTTAACCCAGGCCCGGCGACAGTCCCGATCAATAGCGCCCGATCAATAGCGAAGGAAGACTAGCAGAATGACGACACCCGCACCGGCAACACCTACAGCCCCGGCGCAACCCGCCCAGGACAGGCCCGCCCCGGGAGGCCCGGGCCAGGGACCCCGCCCAGGCGGTCCTGGCGGCTACCAGCAGCGAGGGCCCCGTCCGCAGGGAGGGCCCCGTCCGGGTGGACGTCCCCGGGGGCGTTATGCGCCGCGCCGGCGGGTCTGCTCCTTCTGCGTGGAGCACGTCAAGCACATTGATTACAAGGACTACGAGCGCCTGCGCCGATACGTTTCGGACCGGGCCAAGATTGAGCCTCGCCGCAAGAGTGGTGTCTGCGCCAAGCACCAGCGAGCCCTGAGCAATGCCATCAAGCGGGCCCGGCACCTGGCCCTGCTGCCCTTCGTTCCCATGCAGACCATGCGTAGCGGCATCCGCCGCTAACTCCCGGAACCTTGTCCGGTTATTTCCTGTAGTCGGCTGAGCTTTCCCTCCGGAAAGCTCGGCTTTTGTTAGATACTAGAGTCCGCTCCCCGGGTCCGTACGTATAGCCCGGAGAGCAGACAAAATCCACCGGATCCCCCAGAGGTCAAGGATGGTGTTTCCCCGGTCTCCCGAAGAGTCTATACCCCAGGCGCCTGGCGACCGCCGCCGCAGGCGACGCCGGCAAACAGCGGAAGAAGCCCAAGGGCAGTCGGAGCGCCGAGCACGGGACCGGCGCAGGCAGAAAATTGCCATTGGCATAGGAGTGGCCCTGATCCTGGTGGTTATGGGCATAGTGGGCGTGGGTTACTACCTGGAGTTCTTCCGCCCACCCAGGGAACTGGCCGGACAGGTGCGGGACGTCCGCTTTACCATGGGCGACCTGGTGGACCGCATCCGGGTGCTGCAAGGCATCAACCGCTACCAGGGAGGGCGGGTTGACCTGAGCACCGTCCCATTTGAATACCTACAGGACATGATCCAGGCGGAAATTGTCCGGCAGGCCGCCCCGGGCCTGGGATTCAGCGTTACCGACGAGGACATTGACCAGGAACTGCGCCGCCGATTCCGACCGGTCCAAAACCCCAACGAGCTGGTGGACGAAGGGCAGCTGGACCAGGAGTACGAGAACGCCCTGACGACCTTCCTTACTTCTACAAAACTTTCCGAGGATGAATACCGCCGCCTGGTGGAGGAGGAACTGCTTCGACAGCAGCTTTCCCTGCTGATAGACACGGGCATTCCCGCGGAAATTGAACAGGTGGAAGTGGCGTGGATGCGAATGGAGCAGGACGGCCCTGCCGACCCCCAGGAGGTGCGTAACCGCCTGGTGCGCGAGGACTTCGGGGTGGTTGCCGCGGAGGTCAGCACTCCCGACGGCTTCACCGACCCCGAGGGCTACGTAGGCTGGGTTCCCCAGGGCGCTTTCCCCGAACTTGACGACATCCTTTTCGGCAATCCGGACCGCAACCGGGAAGCCCTGCCAGTAGGGGAAATCAGCGACCCCTACTTCTCCCAAGAAGGGGTGTACATCATCCACAAGATTTCGGGGCCCGAGGTGCGGCCGCTGCGAGGCTTCCAGCACCTGGCAGATATTGACGAGGAAACCTTCAACAGCATGTCGGCTGAGGAGCGCGCGAACCTGCGACGAGAGTTGACCATCCGGAACAAGCTTTCGCAGCAAAGAACGGAAGAATGGTTCGAAGACCAGGTTTCCCGCGGCTCCGACGAAGAATGGCTGACCATCAACTTCAACAGCGAAGTATATGCCTGGGTTGCCGACCAGGTGCAACTGTCGGCCCCAAGGATACCCCAAGGCCCGCCGGTGGGCGGCCCCGGCTTCCCCTAGTCGATTTATGAGCGATTTATCAAATAATACCCCAGTCAATATTGGCCTGCTGGGCCTGGGCGTGGTTGGCGGCGGTGTGGCTGCCGCCCTGCTGGAACAGCCCGAGGTCATCTCCGCCCAGACGGGTCGCCCCGTCAACCTGAAAAAGGTCCTGGTCCGCGACGCTTCCAGGCCGCGGGACGTTCAACTCCCCACCGGACTTATCACCACCAACCCCGAGGATGTTCTGGCCGATCCCGATATCTCCCTGGTGGTGGAGGTCATCGGAGGGGAGAGTCCCGCAGCGCAGTACCTGCAAGACGCCCTGAAGGCGGGGAAGCATGTGGTTACCGCTAACAAGGAGGTGATGGCCAAGCGGGGGCCGGAACTCCTTTCGCTGGCCCAGCAGCACAACGTAAACCTGATGTACGAAGCCAGCGTGGGCGGCGGCATCCCTATAATTGGCTGCCTGGTCAAGGAACTGGCCGCCAACCGGTTCCGGTCCGTACGCAGTATCATCAACGGCACCACCAACTATATCCTTACCCGCATGGCCAACGACCACACCGACTTTGCCCTGGCACTGGCCGAGGCCCAGGAGCGCGGTTACGCGGAGGCCGACCCCACCAACGATATAGAGGGCTACGACGCCGTCTACAAGCTGTCCATCCTGGCGGGCCTCGCCTTCCACCGGCGCGTCCCACCGGAGAGCATCCACCGGGAGGGAATCACCCGCCTGCAGCCCCAGGACTTCCGCTACGCTCACGAACTGGGCTACGCGATAAAATCCCTGGCCATTGCCACCATGGAAGAGGGCGGCATCCAGGCCCGAGTGTATCCGGCCCTGGTTCCCCAGGATAATATGTTAGCCAAGGTAGATGGGGTGTATAATGCGGTGGAAGTGGAGGGCAGCCTGTGCGGCAGGGTGCTGATCCACGGGCGGGGAGCCGGTCGCGGCCCCACCACCAGCGCCGTGGTGGGCGACCTGATCGAGATTGCCCGCAACCTGGGCGCCGGATCCACGACGCTGCCTTCGATTACTCCGGAAGACGCGGACGGTATCCGTTCCATTGACGACCTGCAGTGCCAGTATTTCCTGCGGCTGAACATCGCCGACCGGCCCGGGGTATTAGCCCAGATTGCCCGAATCCTGGGTGAGCAGAACATCAGCATCGCTTCGGTTCTGCAGAAAGACGCCGACCCGGAGGCGCAAACGGCGGAAATCGTCATTACCACCCACCCTGCCAGGGAACTGTGGGTGCAGAAGGCTTTGGAACTGGCCGCAAATCTGGAAGTAGTGCAGGAAATCAGCAGCTTGCTTCGAATTGAGGATTAGGCGGGCCTCCGCAGGTGAAGACAAAATCGGTTCGAGGTTCCCTCCTTCGCGGGAACTACAATAGCGGGCCGGAGGATACGTCGCACATCCACAATAGCAGGTACAGCGTTAGCGCCAAGACCGAACATTAGGGATGTCACAGTAGCAAGAGCATGGGAATCGGCGTACTGAAGAAATATGGAGAGTTCCTGCCTCTGACGGAGGAAACGCCTATCTTTTCCCTGGGCGAGGGGGACACGCCCCTGGTTAAGTCCAACCAGCTGGGGAAGGAACTGGGGTGCAAGGAGCTCTACTTCAAGCTGGAGGGGTGCAACCCCACCGGCTCCTTCAAGGACCGGGGCATGGTGGTGGCCATCGCCAAGGCGGTAGAGGAGGGCGCGGTGGGCATTATGTGCGCTTCCACCGGCAACACCAGCGCCTCGGCGGCGGCCTACAGCGCATACCTCGGCCTGAAGGCCTTTGTATTGATTCCCAAGGGGGAGGTGGCGCTGGGCAAACTCGCCCAGGCTATGGCCTACGGGGCCAGGATAATAATGGTAGACGGCAACTTCGATGCCGCCCTAAGTCTTGTCCGCGAGTTCACCCGCAACCACCCCATAACCCTGGTCAACTCCGTAAACCCCCACCGCATTGAAGGTCAAAAAACCGCCGCGTTCGAAGTAGCCGACGTCCTGGGCGACGCCCCCGATTACCTGTTCATTCCGGTGGGCAACGCCGGCAACATTACCGCATACTGGAAGGGCTTCGTCGAATACAACAAGCTGGAACGCACCCGCACCCTGCCCAAGATGATGGGTTTCCAGGCGGCCGGCGCCGCACCCATCGTTCACGGCCACCCCATCAACAACCCCCAGACCATCGCATCGGCCATCCGCATCGGCAACCCGGCCAGTTGGCAGCAGGCACTGAACGCCCGAGACGAGTCGGGAGGCACCATTGACATGGTGAGCGACGACGAAATCCTGGAGGCCTACCGGCTGCTGGCGTCTCGGGAAGGGCTGTTCGGCGAGCCGGCATCGGCGGCGTCGGTGGCGGGCCTGATCAAGCAGGTGAACCAGGGGTTGAATCTGGCCGACCAGCGTGTAGTATGTATCATAACCGGCTCGGGCCTAAAGGACCCTGACCTGGCGGTCAGCAGCGTCACGGCCCAGACCATAGAGGTAGAACCGACCATGGAAGCGGTGGAGGCGGCAGCCCTGGCCCCCGCGGGGTAGGGCGCCAAGATTCTCCCAGAGGGCGGGTATTACCATTCAGTCCAGTATCGAACATATCGCAGCGGATCTTCTCATCGCCATAGGAGAAGATCCCCAGAGGCAGGGCCTGCGGGAAACGCCTCAGCGGGTGGCCCGCATGTACCAGGAGCTCTTTTCCGGAGTGGGCGTCGACCCCCAGGAAGCCATCGACGCCGTTTTTGACGAGGAAAGCGCTGACCCGGTGATCCTGCGCAACGTCCCCTTCTACTCCATGTGCGAGCACCATCTGCTCCCCTTCTTTGGCTCAGCCAGCCTGGCCTATGTCCCCAACGGCAGAATTGCCGGCATCAGTAAGCTGTCCCGCGCCCTGGACCTGGCTTGCCGGCGCCCACAGGTACAGGAACGGCTCACGGGGCAGGTGGCCGACGCCATCTTTTCGGCCCTGGAACCCCAGGGTGTGGTGGTGGAACTGTCGGCGGAACACCTGTGCATGGCCATGAGGGGAGTGCAGAAGCCCGGCATTCGCATGGTAACCACCGCAGTCAGGGGAGACTTTGCCGATGGACGCTGGGATCGGGACAGCCTTCTGAACCTGATGAGGGGGGAAGCCTGATATGACCCAGGGCGTTGCGACGACCCCCCTTAACTCCTTCGATCAAATTCGCGGCGAATGGCTTGACCTGCTGGAGGAGTGTCCCGTCAACACTTTTTACCTGATGCCCCAGTGGCAGGAGATCTGGTGGGAGGCATTCAGGGAACGGCGGGAGATGGCCGGTTTCTACCTGCAGAGGCCTGAAGGAGTTACTGCCATTGCCTCCCTGGCCCGGCAGGGCGAGGACCTTTCCTTCGTGGGCAACACGGAGACATTTGACTATAACGACTTCATGATCCGGCCCGGCTGGGAGGATGACTTCTTTGCCGCCCTGATGAACTGGCTGGACCAGGAAGATTTCAAAGCCCTGAAACTGCCCTCCCTGATTGAGGACTCCCCAACCCTCGAGTATCTGCCCGACCTGGCCCGCCAGCGGGGTTACTCGGTGGAAGTCTCGGAGGAAGACGTAACCCCGGGCCTGGAACTGCCCGACAACTGGGACGCCTACCTGGCCGGACTGTCAAAGAAGAACCGCCACGAACTGCGGCGCAAGCTGCGACGGTTGGAATCGACGGAGGGCTGGCGGTGGTACTGCGTCCGGGGATCGCAAGAGGTATCGGCCCGACTGGATGACTTCCTGTACCTGATGCGCCAGAGCGCGCCGGACAAGGCGGCTTACATGACCGGCGAGCGGGAGGCCTTCTTCCGCCGCATTACCCAGCGGACGGCGGAACTGGACCTGTTGCGGCTGTACTTCCTGGAAATGGGCGGACAAGACGTGGCGTCGTCCCTGTGCTTTGACTACAACGGAGCCCGCTACCTGTACAACAGCGGCTATAACCCCGAATACGCTTACTACAGCGTCGGCCTGCTGCTCAACGCCCTTTGCCTGCGGGAAGCCATCGAGCAGGGCAAGACCTACTTTGACTTCCTGAGGGGCCCGGAACCTTATAAATACCACCTGGGCGGCCTTAACCGGACCATTTACCACATGGTGGTAACCAAACCTGAGTAGCTCTCGAATGACGTCATTCCGAACCCGATCCGGGATATGGAGGAGTGGAACATGGATTCCGGCTTTCGCCGGAATGACGGTTTCAGGACGCAGGTGATGAACTATTCGGAGTTTCCCCTAAAGGGTGGACCACTGTTGAACGAAGCAAGAGTAGCCTTTGTATCCTTCCATGCCAGTCCCCTGGCGGCGCCGGGCGAGGGCAAGGCGGGGGGAATGAATGTTTATGTCCGTCAACTGGCCCGGTCCCTGGGCAACGTCGGCGTACCGGTGGACGTCTTTACCCGGGAGTACCGCCCCGGCGCAACGCCGGAGGACATGATTGAGAACATCTCCGGCAACGCCCGGGTCATCCACCTGCCGGCTGGCGACCCGGACGCCCCAATGGACGAGTTCTTCGGCCTGCTGCCCGGGTTTCTGGCGGAAATGCAGGCCTTCACCCTAGCCCACGGGCTGACCTACCGGGCTGTCCACTCCCACTACTGGCTGTCAGGCTGGCTGGGGCAGGCGTTCAGCCGGTGTATGGAAATACCCCACGTTATTACCTTCCACACCCTCTCCCGCATCAAGATGCAGTCCCGCCCCGGAGAGCGGGAATCCCTGCAGCGACAGGAGGTGGAGGAGGAGCTGATAGCATCGGCCGACCGAATTGTCGCATTCAGTCCCCACGAACGGGACGCCATGGCACGTCTGTATGGAGGGGACGCAGACCGGATACAGTTGGCCCCCTGCGGAGTGGACCTGGGCAGGTTCCGGCCCCTGGACCGGGAGGAGTCGCGCAAGCAACTGGGCCTCAATGGCGACAAGGTGCTCCTGTACGTGGGCCGCATCGAGTCCCTGAAGGGCGTGGAATTGCTGGTGCGCACGACAGCCCACTTGGACACGTGTGAACCCGTCAAGGTACTGGTGGTGGGCGACGACAACGGACAGGACCGGGAAGTGGACCGTTTGAGGGAACTGGCGGAGACGCTGGAAGTGGGTGACAGCATCGACTTCGTGGGGCGGGTGGCCCAGGATGAGTTGCCCATTTACTACAGCGCCGCCGATGTTTGCGTCGTACCGTCCTTTTATGAGAGTTTCGGGCTGGCGGCTTTGGAGTCCATGGCCTGCGGCACTCCGGTGGTGGCTTCCAGGGTGGGCGGACTTTCCACTGTGGTTCAGCACGGGAGCACGGGCTACCTTAAGGCCTGGCGCTGTCCGGAAGCTTTCGCCAACTCGGTAGAAATGCTAATATCAAGCAAGAGCCTTCAGCACAGTATGGGTTTGGCCGCCCGTCGGCGTGCCGAGGACATGAGCTGGGACAAGGTGGCCGAACAGATCGCTGGAATCTACGACGTCCTGGCCGACGAAAGGGCCATGGCCAACGCGACCTGAATAAATCTCTTAAACAAGTCCTGGCGCTTTAGCTTCCCCAATTTCCGCGCCGATTTCGTCTGTTTCCCGTGGGGTCGTCCCAATTGAGACAACACCCCACTTTGGCGGCGCGTTTCCTTCGCCAACAGTTCCGGTCGATGCGTTCTGTAAACCCGGGTGGCGGGCCCTCCCACTTTCGGCCCCGCCCCTGGTGCAAGAGGAAAGTTATACCGTCATGGCCAAACCCAATCGACAGCGGCGTTCATTCCCCGGGAACATAATAGTCCACGTCGAGACCACTCTGGCGGCAGGTCTGCTGGTCATCCTGCCTCTCTTCATAACCATCTGGATTCTCAAGTTCATCTTCGACCTGGTAGATCCGGTTATCCAGGCCATACTGATCAGGTACCTCCCAGGTCCTCACTACCCCGGCATGGGTGTGGCCATAATGCTGGTGCTGCTCTACGTCGCCGGATGGTTCACCACTCACGGTCTGGGCCAAAGGATGATCAACGGTGTGCACTGGCTGCTGGAGCGCGTCCCAGGCGTCGGCAGCATCTACAGCCCGCTGCGCACGGCCATGCAGACCCTGTCCCGGTCTGAAGAACATCCTTACCGCGGGGTGGTACTGGTGGAGTTTCCCCGCCAGGGGTCCAAGTCCATCGGCCTGGTTACTTCGTACCTGGGAGAGACCGACGGCGAAGACATGGTGGCGGTGTACGTGCCGACTACGCCCGTACCATCCTCCGGGTTCCTGATTGTTGTGCCCTACGCCGAAGTAACCTTTACGCAGATCAGCGTGGACGACGCCATGAGGATAATCATCTCGGGTGGCCTGCTGGCCGGATCGCTGATGGGCCAGTCGGACCTGCACGTCCCGGAACTCGACGAACACGACCACGATTGACCACCTTCGACCGGAAGTGACACGGGCCCGCCACCGGTAGCTCCAAATGCACCCCCTCCCCCCGCCTTACCGTGGCGGAAGATGGAAATCGTTTACCCCACCGGCAGGCTCGCCCATAATGGCCGCACCGCCGGACCCATTCAGTTAACCACAGGAGGCCGCGATGAGTGTTGACCAACAGACCTGGCGTCGAACCGGGCGAACGGGACTGACCGGACTGGACCCTGACAAGGCCTGCCCCGGCTATTTCGTTTATTCCCCTTACAACGGGGACGGAACGGGCAAAGGGGTAACTTTTCTGATGGACATGGAAGGCAACGAGGTACACCGGTGGCACCTGCCCACACCGCCGGGTTCCTGGGGATACCTGCTGCCCAGCGGCAACCTCTTCTACATGGCCAAGGCCGTGCAGCCCGATTCTCACTCTATGCCCGCCACCAACTTTGTGGGAGGCTGGCTTTTGGAAGTGGACTGGGACAGCAATATAGTATGGGAGCACGTTAACCCGGCCCAGCACCACGATGCCCGCCGAACCGAGAATGGCGGGGCAATTTTCCTGACTCTCGAGACTATCCCTTCAGATATTGCCGACCAGGTTAAGGGTGGCCAGCCGGGAAGCGGGCTGGAGGCGGACCACGAGGGCGGCCAGGAAGCGACCACACATATGTGGGCCGATCATCTAATCGAAGTGGATGCGGCAGGCAACCAGGTGTGGGACTGGCACGCCTACCAGCACCTGGACCTGGAAGAAGACATGATCACCCCCGGCGAACCGCGCCACGAGTGGAGCCACGGCAACACCATTGTCCCCCTGGAGGGCGACCGGGTGCTGGCCAGCTTCCGCAACATTTCAACGGTGCTGATGATTGACAAGCCAACGGGAGACATCATCTGGAAGATAGGTTGGGACATAATCTCCCGCCAGCACGATCCCAGCCTGCTCCCCAACGGCAACATTCTCATATTCGACAATGGAGAGCGGCGGAAGCACGACGTGAGGATATTTTCGCGCGTGGTGGAGATCGACCCCGCCACCAAGGAAATTGTCTGGGAATACCGGGACAACCCGTATTTTAACTTCTACAGCTCGCGCATCTCGGGGGCTCGGCGCATGCCCAACGGCAATACGCTGATTACCGAAGGTATGTTCGGGCGCATGTTCCAGGTGACTCCCGAGGGTGAGGTGGTATGGGAATACATCAATCCTTACTTCCCCGCGGGAACCGACGGTTATGAGGACAACCGGGTCTTTCGCTGTTCTTGGTACATGCCGGGTGAAATACCGCAGTTGGGGTAGGCGCCGGTGGCCGAAGACCGGCAGGGATCTTTCTCTCCGGGGATGGTCATACGCGGCCGTTTCTGCCAGCCGCTACGGCGTTACGGCAGTGAACATCCCGGGAATAAATCCATTTGACCGTCTTCCCGTGAACCTGTCAGCTTGTCCCTGCCACCCTTGGCAGGTATGATTAGGTCAGCCGGGGCCCCTTCCCCTCAACTCCCTGTTGGGGACATAGCGAAATATACGGTCGACACCACCCTTCCAGGTTTCACAGGCGTAATGGTTGCGATACTGGCGATGGGTGTGGGCCTGGCTACACTGATACTCAAAACCCCGAAAGTACCAATGAAGGAATTGATGGCCCCGGAGTAGGGATAGTAGAACCGGAAAAGGTGCTGGGCCACTTGGAGGGCTATCCGGCGGGGCGGCAGAGCCGTACGCCGGTTGCGGACCAATTGCAGGGAAGGGTTGACGGGAACAAAGCCGCAATCAGGGAGTCGATAGATGGAAGAAACCCCACAGCGCGTACTGGTAGTTACCCCCCATCCTCACAACGCGGAAATATGGTGTGGCGGCACCCTGGCCCGGTGGATTGGCGAGGGAGCGGAGGTGGTGTACGTTGTTTGCACGGACGGCAGCAAGGGTACGGACAAGCCAGGGATCACCGCCGAGGAACTGGCCGCCACCAGGGACCGGGAGCAGGCAGCCGCCGCCGAAGTACTGGGGGTCAGCGAAGTCGTCAAGCTGGGGTACCCCGACGGGGAACTGGACGATTCGGCCGACTTCCGAAAACACCTGGTGCGGCAAATCCGGCGGGTGCAGCCCGAGGTGGTGATGGTCACGGAACCCTACGTGCGCAGCATGGTATGGCACCGAGACTACCGCATAGCAGGGCAGGTAGCCCTGGACGCTGTCTTCCCTTACGCCCGCGACCATCTCCACTTTGGCGAACTTTGGAGCGACGAGGGACTGGAACCCCATAAGACTGGCGCCATTCTCTTCTGGGGCACTGAGCAGGCCAACACCTTCATTGACGTTGGCGAGACCATGGAGGTGAAGCTGGCGGCAGTGCAGGCCCACCGGAGCCAGGTGGCCGACCACCCGGAGCGGGAGGTGGTGGACTACGTGTACCAGAGGGCCCGGGACGCCGGAGTTGAAGGGGGGTGCGAATACGCCGAGGCCTTCCGCCGCGTCAATTTCCGCACGGGATAGGGGTGTTTATCCACGAATGTTCAGTATTGGGTTCTTTACGGAGTGGTATCAGGAAGTGGCTTGTAGTTGCAAGCCACTTCTTCAGTTTGACCAGTCATAAACTGGTGAACATTCGTGCCTGTCAGTGGACTGATCGGACCTACAAGGGCCCGTCCCCTGGGTCGGCCAGTATAACTTCCCGCAGGAGCGGCAGGGGTGGGGCGCCGTAGGAGAGCAGCCTGTCGTGGAACCCCTTCAGAGAGTAGGCAGAGCCCTGCTCTCGCCGGTAGTCCTCGCGCAGCTTCAGGATCATCAGCTTGCCCAGGGTGTAATTCAGGTAGCCCGGGTCGAAGGTGCCGCGCAGGGCCTCACGGCGGGCCGGCAGTTCCTCCATATAGGCGTTGTCCATGAAGAAGCGGGTGGCCTCATCCACCGTCATGCCCTGGGTGTGCATACCCAGGGCGCAGAGGTAGCGGCAGTTGCGCACCAGGGCCTCCAGAAGCTGAGTTACCTGCAGGGCAGACTGGCCTTTGGCGTACTCCGTCTCCAGCATCATTTCCTCGGTGTAGTGGGCCCAGCCCTCGGTGAAGGCGTAGGACGACGCCACGCGGTTGACCAGGGGCAGATCCCGCCCATAGCTGTTGTGCAGGTGGTGGACGAAATGCCCGGGATAGACCTCGTGGATGGAGATGATGCGCAAGGTGTCGTGATTGAAGTTGGACAACCACTCCTCGGCCTGGGCGTCGGTCCAGCTTTCCTCCACCGGCGTAACGTAGTAGTAGGACTCGGTGGCGCGGGTTTCCAGGGAGCCTGGGCTGTCCATGGCGGCGAAGGCGTAGCGCATGAAGGTGGGGGTCTCTATAACCTGACAGCGGTCCTCTGAGGGCAGGGAGATGATGTCGAAGTCCAGCAGGGACTGGCGGATGTCCTCCAGCATGGCGCGGGTTTCGGGTATCAGGGCCTCGGCTTTGGGGTGGTTGCGGCCGATTTCAGCCACAATCTCCCGGATTGGGCGGCCCTGCCCAACAGTTGCCGCAGCCTCCGCCAGCCTGTCAAGGTTACGCTCCAGGTTGGCCTGACCCAGGGATATGACGTCGTTCAATGGCGCCGTCAGCCCTTCCCCGTAGGCCAGCATGTCCGAATATAGCTGGGAGCCGATGGCAAAGCTGCCCTCCACGCCCTCGGGCAGCAGGGCCAGCCTCGCTTCCAGCTTGACCACGAACCCTTCCAGGGACCGGGCCGCGCGCTCCCGCGCCTGGTCGAACCGGGACAGGGTTTCGGCGTCGCTCACTTCGCTGGCCGACTGGTCCAGGTCCACGCGGTAGAAACGGGCCATGCCCCGGTAGCTTTCGATGCTCATTTCCAGCACGGGACGGCTGAGTTCCTGCGCCAGGGCGGCGTCCAGCACGTTGAGAAAGTCGGGGACCTGCTCCAAAACCTGGGTGGCGGCGCTCAGGCGGTCCACCAAGGGGGCGTAGTCCCGCTTCACGTAGCCGCCCACGTTCAGGTAGCCCACTTGCCGCATGGGGTTGTTCTCCAGGGGCCGCATATCCTCCAAGTTGAACAACTCGCGGCGCAGGAATAATTCCAGCAGGCGTCGGGTCAGGCGCGCCTCCGGTTCCTGACCGTTGCCGGCGTTCCCGTAGGCCAGGCCCGAAAGCTGGGCCAGGCCCCGGCGCAGTTCCTCGATGCGGCGTGTTATGCGGTGGGGTGAAAGGTCGGGAAGCTGCCCGTCATACTCGTGGCGGCCAATGCGGGAACCGGCGGTGGGGTAGAAGTCCCAGTGTTCCTTCACGAGACGCCGGGCCAGGTTATCAAAAGCGGCGTTCATAGTTTTTCTCTATATCCAGAAATAAGCACGAATGTTATTTGATGACTTTAATCCTAATAGGGCAGAACCCGATAAAGGAGTCAAATCCCGGTCCCAAATAGCCCGTTGGTGAACATTCGTGCCTATTCGTCGATTAACTTTTAGACCAGTTCGCTGATCTGGATTTGAGGGCGTATGTCGGTGTAGTTGGCGGTGTCGCCCATCAGTTCACGGCCATGAGTCTTGAACCCTTCGTGGACCTCGTCGGTAGTGTTGAAGTACAGGTTGCCCACTGCGACGAAGGGAGCTGGCGCGTTGGGGTCGGCGGAACTGACGCCGTTCTCTATTTCGCTGCGCAACAGGCCCATGGAGTCCAGTCGCTGGTGTACCAGGGGCATGTGGGTGCCGGTGTAGTAGTCCATGTCGAACTTTTTGCCCTCTTCGTTGGGGTACAGGAATGATACCTTGATCATGGGGAAACTCCTTTGCGTTTAATGGCCAGGATACGGGGCAATTTTACAACAGGGGTAGGGGAGTGGCTATGGGGACTGTGGATGCGGTGAAACAGAGCAGAACCTGGTGTCAGGCCCACCATTTGCCATCACCTTTCGCCAATGGCACAATAACGGAAAGAGCGAACCTTAGTTCCCCTACATACACGCCAAATTGGCTGGAGAGAAAAAGTTGGTTGAAAGCAATAACGAAGTAGCAGTGCTGGGCGGCGGATGCTTCTGGTGCATCGAGGCCGTCTTCAACATGATTGAGGGAGTAGAGTCGGTCATCTCCGGGTATGCCGGCGGCCACAAGGACAATCCGACCTACTACGAGGTGTGCAGCGGCCAGACCGGCCACGCCGAGGTGGTGCGGGTGGAGTTTGACCCCGATCGGGTTACTTTTCCCGAGGTGCTGGAGGTTTTCTTTGCCAGCCACGACCCCACCACACTGAACCGCCAGGGCCACGACGTGGGCACCCAATACCGCTCAGTGATTCTCTACGATTCCGAGGATCAGAAGGCTCAGGCGGCAGACTTCATCAAGGCCCTGGACGCTTCCGGCACGGAGAACGGACCAGTAGTAACCGAGATCGCCCCGCTGGACGTTTTCTATCCAGCGGAAAGGGAGCACCATCTCTTTTACGAGAGAAACCCGGGCAGCATGTATTGCCAGATAGTAATCGACCCCAAGGTTTCCAAGGTCCGGCAGAAGTTTGCCAGTAAACTGAGGTAAGAGCGTCAGACGCTTTTGTAAACAAAGCAGCAGGGGTCAATGTGGATTACCTGCCCGGGAACCGCAGAGAAGTGGGTGGAAGAGGCCAACAGTAAGCCAGGCCGGTAATCTCCGATCCCACCGTCTGCTACTCAACGACACGCTGGCCAGGAATGCCGACGTTAATCCCTATCAGACAAGAAAGGGCGCATATCAATCTTCGGTGCCGTTAATTTTGTTTGGACGTCCTACGCGGAGTGAAAGAGAGGCAAGCTGGGGATGGCTTCACCAAGTACTGACGTTGTTACCGGAGCCTTCGGTTTTACCGGTAGACACATAGCCCAGCGGTTGCTTGAGACCGGCAGGACGGTAAAGACCCTTACCGGCCGTCCCCAATTATGGGGCACTTCTGCCGACCCCTTTGGCGGGCAGGTAGAGGCCATTCCTCTTGAATTCGACCGCCCTGAGAGGCTGGCGGACGTACTGCGGGGCGTCGACACCCTGTACAACACCTACTGGGTGCGTTTCGCCAACGGGCCAGTTACTTTTGAGCGGGCCGTGGAGAACTCAAAAGCCCTGGTGCGAGCGGCTACTGAGGCCGGTGTCCAACGTCTCGTACATATCAGCATCACCAACCCGTCGACCGAATCACACCTACCTTACTTCCGAGGCAAGGCCCAGGTCGAAGGAGCTATTCGAGAATCCGGCCTCTCATACGCCATAGTCCGGCCGGCCCTGGTCTTTGGAGAGGGCGATATACTTCTTAACAATGTCGCCTGGGCGCTGCGGCGTTTTCCCTTCTTCCCCGTAGCCGGGGACGGCCACTACCGGGCCCAACCCGTTTACGTGGAAGACCTGGCAGAATTGGCGGTATCGGCGGCAGCAGAACGGGAGAACATGGCTTTCGATGCCGTGGGACCGGAAACCTATACCTTCGACGAGCTTGTGCTTCTGATGGAAAAGCACATTGGCAGCAGGGCGAAGCTGGCCCACATGCCGCAGTCATTGGCTCTATCCCTGTCCCGCATCGTGGGCTACTTCGTGCGGGACGTAGTGCTCACCCACGATGAACTGGTGGGCCTGACCGCAAGCCTGCTGGTTTCCTCAGAGCCGCCCCGGGCCACAACCCATTTCAGCGAATGGCTGGAGGCCAACGGCGCAAGACTGGGGGCCGCCTACGCTTCCGAGATGGACCGCCATTACCGGATGAGATCGCGAGGGCTGCTTGGAAATTGACCGCTACCATAGCAAAAGGCGGCCCACAATGATGCTGGACGGCAAGGTAGCCATCGTAACCGGCTCCAGCCGGGGCATAGGCAAGGCCATGGCCCTGGGGCTGGCCCGGGAAGGGGCGGCCGTGGTGGTGGCCGCCCGTTCGGAGACGGAACGCGACCTGGCCCCGGGGACCATCCACGCTACCGTAAGCGAAATAGAAGCCCTAGGCGGCAAGGCCCTACCTGTGCCCTGCAACGTGCGGGAAGAGGAGAGCATACGCGCCATGGTAGACCGGACGCTGGACGTTTTTGGCGCTGTTGACGTGCTGATAAACAACGCCGGCATCGGCACCTACCGCCCCTTCCTCGAATCCACCCTGCGGGAGTGGGACTTGGTGATGGACATCAACCTGCGGGCCGCCTACATTGGCTGCCGTGCAGTGGCGCCGGTGATGGTGGAACAGGGTGGTGGCAGCATCATCAACATATCCTCCCACGCCGCCCACAACATCTTCTCCTCGACTCTATCCGCCGACGCAGCCGAGGGCATTGCGCTGATGGGGCAAGCTTACGGCGTGTCCAAAGCGGCGGTGGAACGGTTCAGCTGGGGCCTGTCCGCGGAACTGGGCCGATATAACATCGCCGTCAACGTGCTGCGACCCCTGAGGCCGGTGCTGACGGAGGGGTTCCAGGCCCAGCGTCCCGATGCCGACTACTCCACCTGGGCCACACCGGAGGATATGGTCAAGGCGGCGGTATTTCTTGCGGGACAGGATGCCAGGGGCCTGAGCGGGGCCATCGTAACCGCCGAGGAACTGGTGCGACGGCTGGAACTGTAGTTGGGGCGGTGTCCGTTAGTCGTGTACTAATCCCGACGGCTGTCAAAGTACTACGACCATTAAAAGGGGGAGGGACTGAATCCCTCCCCAACATTACCGGTAAATGCCAGACGCCGGCCCGCGGAATGCCAAACCGGCATCGCAATTCCTATTCGTCTTCCAGCACCGGTGCCGAGTCCTGCTCTTCCACCTCATTCCGGTTGCCGCGGCGGCGTACGCTGGTTACCCGCTCCCTGGCGGAACCAATAACCTCCCCGGCGCGTTCCCGCACGGGACCCGCATATTCCCCAGCGCGCTCCCGGGCAACGTCGAAGTACTCACCGGCTCGCTCACGCACCAACTGCCGGGTCTCACTGCCCGGCTTGGGAGCCAGCAACAACCCTATGGCGGCGCCCAGTGCGGCGCCGAAAACCATGCCGGTAACAAACTTGTCCAACCCGTTGTCTGCCATAATTTCTCCTCCTCTCAAGACAGCCGGTGCGGCTGCCTCGCTATTCATACTGATATACATCATTATATATTAAACGGGTATCCACAGACAATTGCCTCGCAACCCGATATGTGGCAATTTGGCATAACAACAGATATCTGGAGATGGTAGAATCTCTTGGCCAGCGTTCTGAGGTCGCCAGCCGGAACTATTGGTATGGAGAATCTTGCTTCCAACTTAACATTCCCCGGAAAGAGGTTGAAATGGCTTACGACGAGAACCTGGCCCAGCGGGTAAGACGTTTGCTGGCCCCGGTGGACAACATTTATGAACGCAAGATGTTCGGCGGCCTGGCATTTATGCTCAACGGCAACATGTGCTGCTGCGTGGAGAAGGAGAACCTGGTGATAAGGACCGGCCCCGACGCTTACGACGATGCCCTTACCAGTCCCCATGCCCGCGTTTTCGATTTCACCGGTCGCCCTATGCGCGGTTTTGTATATGTCGAGAGCGAGGGACTGGCGGAGGAGATAGCGCTAAGGGACTGGGTGAACACGGCGGTGGCCTTTGCAAGTGCGCTGCCGCCCAAGTAGGGGGCAACGCCCATTCGCCCGCTTCCCCTTTACCCAGCCTGCCTGCGGGGAGTATGCTTGCCGAAACTTGATTATGGACGATAAGGCATGACTATTTCCGACAACGTACGTCGCTCCATGGAAGAAGGCGGCTGGATTCGCCGCATGTTCGAGGTGGGCATTGCCCTGAAGGCACAGTACGGCGACGACAAGGTGTTCGACCTCTCTCTGGGCAATCCGGTAGTGGAACCGCCGGAGCAGTTCAATGAGGAGCTGCGGCGACTGGCCCAGAGTCCTGCCAAGGGAATGCACCGCTATATGCCCAATGCCGGCTATCCAGAAACCCGGTCGGCGGTAGCGCAGACCCTGGCCGCAGAAACGGGGCTGCCCTTCTCGGCGGCGGACATTGTGATGAGTTGCGGGGCGGCGGGGGCAATTAACGTGGTACTGCGGGCCACCCTGAACCCGGGGGACGAGGTTATCATCCTGTCCCCCTTCTTCGGAGAGTACGTCTATTACATCGACAACCACAACGGCGTGCCCGTCATCGTACATACCACCGAGGAGTTTGACCTCGACCTGGAGGCCATCGAGTCGGCCATCACACCGCGCACCCGGGGCATGATTATCAACTCGCCCAATAACCCCTCCGGAGTAGTCTACTCATCAGAGCGGATAGAGGAACTGGCGTCACTGCTGGAGCGGAAGGAGCGGGAACTGGGGACGGAAATCTACGTGATCAGCGACGAGCCCTACCGGCACCTGATTTACGACGGTCTCACCTACCCACAGGTGTTCAACCGGTACGAACGCACCATAGTAGTCAACTCCCACGCCAAGGACCTGGGCCTGCCCGGGGAGCGCATCGGATACATAGCGGTGCATCCGGACTACCCCAATAAAGGGGAATTGGTGGACGGGATGGTCTTCTGCACGCGCACCCTGGGGTTCGTCAACGCACCGGCATTGATGCAGCACGTTGTGCGGGGTCTGCAGGGTGTGAGCGTTGACGTAGGCGAGTACCAGCGCAAGCGAGACTTTCTCTATTCCCACCTGACGGAACTGGGCTACTCAATGGTCAAGCCCCAGGGGGCCTTTTACCTGTTCCCCAAGTCGCCCCTGGAGGATGATGCGGCCTTCGTGGACGCGCTGCAGGAGTGGAACGTGCTGGTGGTGCCCGGAAGGGGCTTTGGAACGCCGGGCCACTTCCGCATTTCCTATTGCCTGGACGACTGGGTGCTGGAAGGGGCCATCGACGGGTTTGCGCGGGCGGCGGAGCGGTTTGGGTTGTAGGTGAAGAAGTTCAAGCTGTGCAAGCAAGGACTCGCCGCGTCGCTCCCGCTGAAGCGGGAGCGACTGTTTTCCTGAATCCTCAACCCCGACTACCAGAAGTCGTTAGTTCCGCTTGGCACCCCGTACTTTGTTGCCCAAGGGCAAACCGAATGTTCTGGCGGTGCCCCTACCACCCCGCTTCCCTGGACGGCAGCCTGATGGTGGCGGTGCCCTTGGTGGTTACCTGTTGGCGCTGGTTTTCACCCCAGATTTCCAGGTCCACCAGCTTCTCGCCGTTTTCTTCGCGTTTGCCGGTGACGGTGCCCTTGCACCAGGTGGTGTCGCCCACCACGTTGAAGCGGCGCAGTTCCACGTACATCTTCTTGACGAAGCCGTCGTCGCCCGCCCAGTTGGTCAGCAGGTGGCCCATCCAGCAACAGCGCTGGCAGCCGTAATCATAGGCCCCGGGCAGTCCGGCGCTCTCAGCTGCTTCTTGTATGTCGTGAACGCGGATGATGGCCTCCTGGGCCCCGGTATTGGGATCTGTGAAGCCCCAGGATGGGTGGCGCTGCATCTCCCGCAACTGGATGCCGTGAGAAATGCCGCCGATGCAGCCGGCCACAAAGGCGGTGATGTCGCCGTGGCTCATCGGGCCCTTTACCACCGGCTTCAGGGCCTCGCCCACCTGGACATCCTCCCACCAGCGGGGGTTGCTGCCCCGGATCTCCTCGCCCAGCACTGCCTCCTGGATGGCCAGGATTTCGTCGCGGGAGTACTGGTAAGGTTCGAAGGTGTACTTCTGACGTTCCCGGGCTGCGGTGCGTTCGGCGCGTATCTGCCATCCCCGGGTCTTACCCAATACCTCGCCCCGCTGGTTGAAGTAGTGGGTTACGCTGGACTGGATGAGGATGCGGCCGGCGAACTTGCTTTCCTTCTCTTCCAGGCCGGTGAATTGCTCCTGGACGGAAATTTTGTCGTCCATGTAGATGGGCCGGAACCACTCCCAGTCGTTGCCGGCGTGGAACCCGTGGACCCCGGGCAGGCCGCCGGTGCGGCCCGAGCACCAGTAGACGCTGTATAGGAAACAGGGCGGAGCGATGATGGTGCCATATTTGCTCTGCTGCCCGTAGCTGACATCCCAATACAGGGGATTGCTGTCGCCAATGCCCTGGCAAAAGTGGCGGATGGCGCTGCGGGAGGCCTCCTCGTTGAACAGCCCCACGCCGTACTGCCGGGGCCGATTATAGCTGCCCAGCCGCGCCCGTAGCCGGTCAATGCCTTCCTGGGTAATTCTGCCTGATTCTAGGACCATGGTGGTTACTCCTGAATGATTGTGATTATCGAATTCTGCAGGAAGAAAAAGATCAGCTTTCTGCCTATGGCAGCACTTTAGTCTTTTGCCAGCCCGATTACATGCTCTTCGTGCAACCGTAATTCTATACCAGAGTTGCCGTTGGCGTGTCCGTTAGTCCACCGGGCCGGCATCATTCGCCGGTCCCTATCCAATGTCCTCTCCGGCACTCCCACCACCGTAAACCCGGCCTGCTCTGCAATCGCCGTCAGGTAGTCCTGGGTGGCAATTCTCTGGCCGCGCATGGTGGACGGGCCGACAACTATGATTGCCGCCCGACCGGGGCGGATTACGCGGTGCATCTCCACTATTACCTGTCGCATTTCCCGTAAGTAGCGGGACAGGACGCGGGACTTGGGCCGGTCTATTTCCGACAGGGTGGCGATGGCCCTGTGGGCACAGTCTGGCAGCGGTTCGGCTTCCTGGGCGGACTGGCGTTCGGCGCCGATGTACTTGCCACGCAGGTTTCCAAGCTCCCCGACCCGCTGGCCCAGCCACACCAGGGAGAACTTGTGGGCCCGCATGTAGTCCAGGGCATTGGCGTAGGGGGGCGACGTAACTACCAGGTCAACGGAATTGTCGGCCAGGGGCAGGTGGCGGGAGTCGGCTGAGATGAAGCTGCCTCCTGCTCCACACGTATCCGGCATTTCGGCGAAGGCTCTTGCCGCCTGTCGGACCTGGTTCTCGAACATGCGGAGGGGACTGCGGGGCTGCTTGTTGGCCACCCGGTGGGGGCGGGAGTGGGCCAGGTCGCGGGCCCGGGATACGCCGCCGGACTTGGTGACGATAGTGGCGGAGAACAGGACTTCCAGCAGGTTACGCAGGGTAGGGTCGTTCTCTTCCCTGATCTCCAGGGCCAGGGCGGCCAGTTCCACCTGGGTTTCGGGCAGGAACCAGTAGTCCAGGAAGGCGTTGGTGGCGTCGTCCGGTTCTCTTCGAAAGGTGTCCAGCGGGTGGTCAACCTCAACCCTGCGACGGGCATTGGCCAGCACCCTTCGTCCTGCTTCTTCGACTACCTGGGGCGCGACCCACGTGGTCTTGGCGCGGCACTGGCGGGCGGCCAGCGGGTCCAGGTCTACGCCTACCACCTTGCGCCCGCCCAGCCAGCCCTCCAGCAGGGTGGAGCCGGATCCGGCCATGGGGTCCAGCACCGTTTCACCCGGCACCGACAGTCCCTCAATGAAGTAGCGGGGAAGCTGGGCCGGGAACTTGGCGGCGAAGGCGTGTATGGAGTGCAGCGGATGGGGCCGTTCGCCGCCGGTGAAGGACAGGTCCTGGTTTAGCAGGCGGTCTAGCCTGTCTGTAATGCTATCAGTGCCAGTGCTCACGAACGATCCTGCTCCCCGGCTGGTGTTGGTGGCTATTCTAGGTTCCGTTCCTCTCCCCGGCAAATGGACTCCCTTAATCTCCGGGAGATGCCGACTCGACCGCCTGGCGGGCCCGCAGGCGCTCGGGCAGGCGGGGGCGCGGCAGGAACAGGAAGGTCAACGCGGACAGGAACAGGATGCCGATCAAGGGGAAGAGGGCCAGGTAATAGCTGCCGGTAGCATCGAAGATCATGCCCATCCACACGGCAGTCCACATGGAGATAAGCTGGTCGGGCAGGTGCTGCCAGCCGCGCAGGGTGGCGAAGCTGCGCCGTCCGAAGAACTCGCCCATCAGGGCCCAGTTGAGGGAGTTGGCGCTTTCCGACAGGGCCTGCAGGATGGCGAAGGCGGCCAGTATCCAGAGGCTGCCGCTGGTGTTGAACATCAGGCACAGGGCAAGGGCGCCCGCGCTCATGCATAGGGCACTGAGCCGCTGGCGGGGGAAGCGGTCGCCCAGCCAGCCGATCAAGGGGTTGAAGAACACGGTAGCGAAGGCCACCAGTCCAACGAAGAAGGCGGCGATCTGGAGGCTCTCTATCTGTTCGCGGCCGCCCTGCTGCAGGAACCAGACCATTACCGGGGCGAGCAGGAAGGACAGGCCGGAGTGGGCGGTGTTGCGCAGTCCCGCCGCCAGCACGAGCATCCAGTAGGCGGGGGTGCGCATGGCCTCCCGGGCGGTGAAGTCGTTCTCGGGGAGGGCCCACCGGACACGGGACCGGCCGGAAGGTGCGCCATTGGCCTGTCGGTCGTCAGCCTGGACTTGGCTACGAGATGGGGCGGCGGGAAGGTCGCCGTCGGGAAGCAGGCCCATGGTCTCGGGGGAACGCTTGACCAGGAAGGACAGGGGGACGACCAGCAGGATGATGCACACGCCGGATATGCGGACGGCTATCTCCCAGCCGAAGGTGAGGACCATCCAGCCGGCCACGGGGGCGATGGCGCCGCCGAAGCCGTGGCCCATGGACACCAGGGACATGGCCAGGCCGCGGCGGCGGCGGAACCAGTTGTTGATGGCGGCGATGGAGGCGTTGTTGTAGCCGGAGCGGAAGCCCACGGACATGAGGCCGACGAAGACCAGCAGGAAGGAGAAGTAGTTGCCGGTGTAGGACAGGAGGATGAAGCCCAGGCCGGAGGTGATTCCGCCAAAGGCCAGCATGAAGCCGGGGCCCAGCTTGTCGGTCATGTAGCCCATGAAGGGGCCCTGGATGCCGCCCATGAGCCGTCCCAGGGTGTCGGCCCAGCCGATGGCGGCGGCGCTGAGGCCGAGGCTGTTCTGAATGGGGATGATGTAGACGGTGAAGCCCCGGTTGAAGCTGCCCTGCTTCACGCCGTCGGTGATGAGGCTGACCAGCACGATCCACCAGCCGTAGAACAGCCGGGGGAAGGCCGGGAAGGACCGCTGCGGTGATGAGGGACTGTCCAAGGGCTAACTCGATGGTTGGACTGGCGACAAACACGGGCAGGTTGCGCACCGAGAGACGGCGGGCCACAAGACAGGCTTGCCGGCGTCCGGATTGGGGCGCCGGCAGGGGCGGGACTCCAGTGTTTGTCGGCCCCACTACTTTAGCAGATGAGGGGGCGGGCCGTAAGGTACAAAGTTGTGCTGGCCGGATTTACTGTTGGGATTTAACCCCCATCCTAACCTTCCCCCATCGAGGGGGAAGGGACTATTTGAGAGGTTCCGGCCTGCGCGGGAACGACGGGCAGCATGCTCACGGCTGTTTTGCCCAGCGGGCGAGGGCCTTTTGGGGGGTGGTTATTTCGGCAACGGAGGTGTAGTAGTAGTCCTGCCAGTCGTGCTGGGGGATGCCGGTGAAGAGCATCAGGTTGAGGGGGTACTCCTCGCTGTCGGTGGCGCGGCGGAAGTCGTCGCGGAAGAGGAAGGTGGGCTTGCCCAGGGCGATGGCCATGCCCAGTTCCACCATTACGCCCTCGTCGGGGGGCACGCCGTTGACCACAGCGAAGATGGCGTCGGCGTCGACCACATCGCGGAAGTCGGCCTGGCCCACCTGGTAAGCCCAGCCGGCCCGGGAGAAGTCGACCTGGTTATTGCGGGCAAAGGGCTCCCAGACCTCCAGGCCCAGGGACTCCAGGGCGGCGGTTATGGGCGGGAGCAGAAGCTCGCGCTGCTGGGCGGAGAAGCCGTAGTGGTTGGCGAGGTAGACGGTTTTGGGCATGGGCGATCTCCTAGCTTGGGGGGTTGAACATGGATGGACAGGATGAAGGGATTGTCTGTCCTATTGTAACCTGCCCGGTTGTGGGGCCTGATGCCATCACCGCCTTCCTAACGTTCCCCGCCAGAGGTCCGCCTGAGGCGGATTCCGACCCATCAAGGGGGAAGGTATCTGATTCGAGGTTCCCGCTCCGCCGCGGCGGAGGGGAACGACGGGTTGTCCCCGAATTACAGTGGGATCGTCCTGAGGAAATAGTTGGGCGCACCACTGGGCATACCAGCGAGCGACCAGCCAGGTGATGGCATTGCGGAAATGGAGGACGCCGACGGGGGGCAAGGGCCGACGGGGGGCGGTGTCGGGAGATTCGGACGGAAGGAGCTGGGCGGCCTGCTCGTCGAGGACGGGGGCCAGCCAGCGGAGCATTTCGCGGAGCTTCTCGTAGGGCACCTGGGGCAGGAGGATGGAGATGATGCTGAGGGAGTCGGGTTCCCTTTCCTCGTTGGAGCAGCGCTCCAGGTAGTGGACGAGGAGGGTAAAGGTGTCGAGCCGGACACCATTGCGGGCGATGGTACGGATGAAGGCGTGGGTGTCGGGGACGGGGTTGCCGTCGGCGACGGCGCAGGTCCAGAGGAGGCAAAAGTCCTCGGCCAGGGGGTAGAGCTTAATGACGGTGAGTTCGGCGGCGTACTTGCGTTTCAGGGCGTCGACGCTACGGCGGATCTGGGACAGGGTGTACATGGTTTGCCTCCTTGGCTCCCTGGATTCCGGATCAAGTCCGGGATGACGGGGTTTCCCCGAACCTGGCATCTGACAGGGCAGGGAGAAAAAATCAGTTTTTCCGGTCATTTCCTATCATTTCCGAGCGTTTTGTAGCTGGCCTGGCGAGCTTGGCGGCGGGGTTTTGGCGGTTAGGCCGCCACCGGCGCTTCTGCCCGGGAAGACGGGAAAGCCGGGTTATTTTTTTATTCTGGATTTATGGTAGCGGGGGGTTATGCAGGGTGGGAAGGGGGAGGTGTCAGGGAAGTTACGAGTTACGAATCAGGAGGTGCGAA
>JAPPLU010000073.1:0-3251 GCA_028874075.1 Chloroflexota bacterium | reverse complement strand
TTCGGCGGGCACGCGCTCTTGTGGCTTGCATTTCGTTTATGCTGTTTTTTTTTTTTTTTTTGGTTTTATGGTTGCGGGGGCTCCCGCGGGGGCCCCCCCCCCCGGTGTCAGGGAATTAAGGATTAAGAATTAAAAATTGCAGGTTGCCAGGGCCGATGGCTACATGACGAATTGGGCGTTCTTGGGGCGGGCCTTGCCGCCGTGGACGGAGGGTTCGGCGCACCACTTCTGGGCCAGGCGGCGGACGCCCTGGTAGATGGACTCGTCGAAGCCAAGGAGGTCGCAGATTACACGGCGGTCGAGGAGGGCGCGGTTGGGGTCGGCGTCGGCGAGGTAGGCGGGCATTAGTTCCTTGTCGCGGAACTCTTCGAAGATTTCTTCGGCTTTAGCTAGTTGCTCGTCTGTGAGGGCGCGGAAGTCGAGGACAGGGAGGGTTTCGGCGGAGCGGATAGTTAGTCCAGCTTTGCTAGATTGTTGGCGGTTTGAATGCCACCACCAACAAAGGAGGCCAAGTGTGCTGTTACCCCATATCGAAAATACATGGTCCCACTTTTCGTCATTGAAGAGAACATTGGGCCATACGCGACCTCCTAGAGACTCCCGGTCAGTAAACGCAACTGACAAGGCTTGGGACCCAAATGTGAAATCAAGATTGAGGTGGGTTCGGCTCGCGGTAGTCCAGACGTTTGCAGCCTTCGCCTCCAAGCCTAAGCGAACTCGCAGCGATGAGTCAGGCAGGCAAATTAGTTGTGCTTCCATCTTAGCATCGTGATTCCACAATGCAGGGTAAGTCGCAGTTGGAGATGGAGCCACTTTATCAAAGGGGCCGCGTGGAGCGGGACCGATGATGTCTCTGTGAACAAAACCGGTCCTGCCCACTTCATTCAACTGACAGGTTCCCAGTTCTAGTGCAACCAGAAAACCTGGCAAAAACAAGAAACCATGAGTTAGCGAAAAAGCGACTTGTGCCAAAGCAAAATCCGCAATACGTACGCTTCCCCAGTTTTCGCCGTTAGCCCCTAACTGTGTAGTCAGTGTCTCCCCTCTAGGTTCTTGGCCGATGGCAATTAGGGTGCCACCATGCGGAACATCCGCAATGTTTCTAAACGGTCCGTCTCCTATAGCTTTTGTAATTTCTGCGGATTGAGCATGCTCTCTAGGCCGCTCAATTAGTGAAGTGAATCGCCCCTCAGGCAATATCGAGGAAGGTTCTGGACCGCCTTTCTTTGCAATGACCAAGCACTCGGCCATTCCTGTATCCGAAGAAAAGGACATTTCCTTTCCATTGGCGGCTATGCTCAATACAGTCAGGTCGCGGTAAAGGGTCACTAACATCTCCCGGAAGCCTTGCCAAGATAATCCCGAGGCCGCAGAAAGCGGCAGTACCAAAGCCAAGATACCTCCGGGCTTTAGTTTTTTCTCAGCCAACGCTGCAAATGCAGACGCTATTCCTGCATTGCCGTTATAGCAGGTATTCTTTGCAAGAAAATTTGCTCGCCGCCCCATTGCCTTTTGGTCTTCGTGCGTAGCGTTGAAGGCTGCAAATGCAGGGTTTGTTATTTCCGCATGGGATCCTTCATGATTAGTGGCACTCGTAAACGGGGGGTTCATAATCACCAGGTCAAATCCACCATCAGGAATATCCACGTTGACGTGGGCGGCGGTTTGTTCGCCGGCGCTTCCGGTTTGGAGGGCGGGGTCGCTGGTATTGAAGAGGGTCTGCACCTGGGAACCCTGCAAGAGTTCCAGGGAGCCGATCTTGACGGTGCCGTCGGCCTGGCGGCCGTAGGGCATGGTGTAGAGGCGGGAGCTGCCGTATTTGACGTTGGGGTGGAGACCGGAGAGGGTGGATCCGGTGATATGGACGGCGGAGGGCATAACGTCGCAACCGTAGAGGACTTCTTCCATCATTACCGGATGGAGCGCCGCCACGTCGCCGCCGGCCCGTTCGTGGCGGGCGGCGAACTGCTCGTAAACCGCTGAGAGAAGGGCGCCGGTGCCGCAGGCGAAATCGCCTACCCGCAGCTTGCCGAGAGCTTCGGCGTCGCCCCAGTCCACACCTTCCAATTTCGCCACGGCCAGGCGAGCCAGCAGGGCCGCCGATGCGGGGCGAGTGTAGAAGGTGGCCAGGTACTTGCGGTCGGCGATGAGGCGCTGAAAGATGCGGCCGGTAAGGTCGTGGGCGTTGTCCACGCCGGTGGCGTTGACCTGGCGGGCGGTGGGCAGCAAGGCTTGCAGAATCGCGAAGGCGTCTTCTGACTGCAGGTTCTTGAGAATGTCCCTGGCGATGGAAAAGATAGGGTAGTAGTCGATATCCAGGACAACGGTCCAAGAGTCAAGGAAGGCGTCCTGAAGCTCGACTGAGTCCGTATCGCTCAGCTTCAAGAGGGTGGATACGCCCTCATGCATACCGGCGATGCGCTCGTGAAAGACGAGGGCGTTGGCCAGGATGGCGCAGGCCATGCGGCGAGTCTGGGGTACATCGGCCATGCCCAGCAAACCAGCAATTTCCCGGGAAATAGCGGGGCGAGATTCGGCCATCTGGTCCATGACCTTGGCCGCTTCCTCAATTCCCGATTCAAGGATGTCGGCAGCCTTCTCTACTTCCTTTTGAGGGACAGAAACCAGGCGGACCAGGTCGGCCAGGTCGGTTACGGAGCCCTGAAGCCAGCCGGCTTCGGGGAAACGGGAGCCATCTTCATAGAGGACGCAGTAGGAGAGAGTCGCTTGCGACAGTTTTCCCTGAGGGTTGCCGGGCGTTGCCAGGTCTTGCGGATAGTGAACGGCAACCGAGGCCTCAACGGTGCGAACTTCCCCATTTACCCTCAATCCCAGCCTTTCACTGGCATCCTTCTCAGCTTCGTAGGCGGGTTCAAATTCGGCCTCGACGGTGACGGGAGAGCGTCCAGTGGCGGTTACCAGAACGTCGGCGTGGCTGCCCGGGTGGTCAGGGAAGGTGTTGGTGTGTTCGGCAAGGACGGTGCAGGTGGGCATCATTGCCTCGAGCAAATTTCCCAGGGCGAGGTTCACGTTGGGTTCCATTTGCTTGGGGGTGGTCATGTTCCGTCCCGTATATCCGTCCCGTATAGTTGTAGACTGTGGGCGAGAGTATAACAAAGGAGTATTAGGGTGTCTTGCGGCAAGTGTCAGTGGGTAGTGTGACCTGGGACCCCGCTAGAGGCTGGCTGGAAGGATATTAGGCCCTTCGGCAAGCTCAGCAACTGTCTTGAATGTCAAGGGTTTTGATCATA
>JAPPLU010000045.1 GCA_028874075.1 Chloroflexota bacterium | reverse complement strand
TCCCCAGGTTTTCCCTATTCTAGCTCTCCACCTCTATTCATGCGATAGCCCTAACCTTCCAGGCATCTCCGGTAGCCAACCCCCATACTTGGTGCTAACATAGTTGCGCCTTGCCGCCCCAAATGGCCATGGAAGCGGCGGCGGCGCCCATTTCTCTCAATATTTCAAGGAGCAACAGATGAGAATAGCCCGGTACGAAGCTCACGGCAGCATTCACTACGGCGTCATCGATGGCGACAACGTGGCCGCCATTGACGGCGACCTTTTCGGCGACTTCACCGTCACCGACCACGTCCACAAGCTCAGCGATGTTAAGCTGCTGGCCCCCGTAGTCCCCGGTAAAATCCTGGCCATGGGCCTGAACTACACCAGCCACATCGGCGACCGCCCGGCCCCGCCCTATCCCATGGTCTTCCACAAGACTCCCACCAGCGTCATCGGGCCTGAGGACACCATCATCCGTCCCAAGGAAGTGGAACGCCTGGACGCCGAGGGCGAACTGGTCCTGATCATCAAGGACACCTGCAAAAACGTCAGCAAGGAAGACGCCCTGAACCACGTCCTGGGCTACACCTGCGGCAACGACGTCAGCGCCCGCGACTGGCAGCGCCGCGACCGCAACGAGAACAACTCCGACTGGTGGCGCGCCAAGTCCGCCGACACCTTCTCCCCCATGGGCCCCTGGATTGAGACCGACCTGGACCCCCACGCCCAGCACCTGCGCACCCGGGTCAACGGCAGCGAGGAACAGAACGAGTCCACCGCCCACCTGATCTTCGACGTGCCGACGATGATTGAGTTCATTTCCCGCTACGTTACCCTGGACGCCGGCGACTGCATCTACACCGGCACCCCCGGCACCACCAGCAACATGGACGACGGCGCCATCTGCGAAATCGACATAGACGGCATCGGCATCCTCCGCAACCCCGTAAAGCTGGAAAGCTAGCTCAACAGTCCACGAAGGGCGCGAAGGTTCACGAAGATAGAAGAAGCCGGGCCAAACAGCCCGGCTTCATGTCATTTTATGGCACAGGGTGAGAGATTACTCACACAGCCTAAACTAACCCCTTCGTGATTCTTAGTGTCTTTCTTGGACAACCCCCGTCACTCCGTTATCGGCCGCGAAATTATCCACAGGCTCGCCACCGTGTAAATCACCATCAGCGCCAGCATCGGCAGCTGGCTTTTTAGGGCCACCGACCCGCCGCCGTAAATGGTATTGGCCCGCAGGTGCGCCAGGTACACCGCGATGATGTGCCCCGCCACAATGGAAATCACCGCGAAGATCCAGATGAACCGCGCGTTGGTGACAGTAAGGTTCACCACGTACCCCGCCGTCCCAAACAGGTTCGCGCCTGCCCCGAAGGGGTCAGAGGCCAGGGGGATGATCAACTGACCCTGGATCAGCAGGAACCCCAGGTAGTGGGCGAAGTGGTAGGCCAGCGCGATGGGCACCAGCGAGAAGACGAAGGCCGTCATCAACTCCGTGGCCACGGGACTCTCTCCGCCGCTGCGCTCCACCACCCACAGCATCAGGGCGGAAAACACCCAGTAAACCCCCGCAAAGGCCAGGGGGAACAGGGCCAGCCCCAGGGTGTTGGCGATGACCAGGCCATTGAAGTAGGGCGAGGTCAGTTGCGGCGTCTGGGTCAACGCCCAGCCCAAGACCGCCGCCCATTCCGGCGTGTCGCTGAAGCCATCAAAGGTAACGGTGGACAGCACTAGCAGCACCAGGGCCGTCAGTCCTGCCGGCATTGCTCCCCGGGAGTGGAGGCCAATGGCCGGGGGCCTCAGGTTAAGTTCCCGGTCGCCCGCGTACTCAAAACACTCGTAGCAGTCCACGCAGCCACCGCCGTCCATACTCTCTCCGCTCACCCTGAGCCCGTCGGAGGATCGCCCTGAGTTCATCGAAGGGCCGCATGAAGGCCCGGCGCACTCGCCGCAGACTTCCGAATCATTGGCCCGCACTTCGGTAATGGAGAAGCGGCTCAGGAACCCGTAGATGACCGTGAAGACTTCCCCGTGTCGCAGCCACTGGTGCTTCCCGAACAGGTACATGCCCCCCAATGTAACGACGCTGTAGGCTGCGATCAGCCAGGCCAGCAGCGCCGGTGAAGCCGCTTCCGGCAGCGCGTTCTCCACCCACACGAAGGCGAAGAAGAGGGCCACCGAAGGCCACACCCCCACCCGTTCCGCGTAGTCCATGCCCAGGGTCAATTCCCATTCCGGATTGAATCGGTGGAACACCGACTCCGCCAGCCCGAACAGAATCTTCCACGGGTTCACCACCGCCCACAGGTTGCCCAGCAGCGACGCCACGAAGCCCATGCCCACCCACCAGATAATCCACACAAAGGTGGGCGTAAGGTTATTCACCGGCCGCTCAGACCCAAACAGCCCGGTGGCTATCACCAGGAAAAACAGGAACAGGGACGCTGCCCGCAGCAGCCAGGTCACGGGGCCGGTGAGTATCAACTGCAGGACAGGCGCCCGAAACAGGTTAAGCCGGGGGTAGCCCGAACCGTCGTGCTGTCCCCTGACAAACATTCCCACCACCACGAAGGAAAGGACCACCGCCGCCGCTCCGGCAAACACAAAGTAGGTCAGGGGCAGCGGCAGGTCGTACCTTTCCCCGAACCCGTGGGCATGGGCAGTAGGCGCGAAGACTGCCAGCAGCAAAAAGGTCGCCGCCACAATGGCGAGGATGCAAGGACTCTTCTTCTTGTACATGCCACCACCGGGACAGAGTGGAATGCCGCAGCCAGTGTAGCCAGTTGGTTCCAAATCAGGTGGCCCGCAAAGACGTCATACTCGCGTAAGCTGGTATCCAGGGGTTCCGGCTTTGAAGAATCCTGCAATTGGTGGCTTTCCATCCAGGAAGCCTTCCTTGAACTGGAACACTACCCAGTGTAGCACTTGCGGAAACCTGACCGCCGACTCCCATGGCAGCGTTTCACATTAGGTAGTTTGGCAAGGAAAGGCAATCCGGTAGGTCCACCCTTGGTAGATGCCCTCCTTCCACCGGCGAAACCACCCAAACCGGAACGAAATCCAACTCCCCAGGCCAATGGCCTTTCCGTTTCGGAGCAAGCTGGTCGTTTCTCCGCAGGGAGCCGCTTGCATAACCGGCACTCCGGCGAAAGCCGAATATTGCCCTTAATCCGCTCACTTGACGAGTCAAGCAAGGGTCTCCGCAGACGGGAACCTTCTACCGAAAGTTATATGTTGTTGACCTGAAATTCGCCAAGGGCGATTGCCCTGACAATTTTGGCAAACTTATTGACAAGCCATAAATAATAAGTTAGCCTTTATAAACTTTCAAATAAGAATACCTAGCCTAACAAAAGGGAGCTCTCCTGTATGTCCTCTTCTAATGCTGCGCCCCTTTACGACAACATTGGTGTCAACTACGACGCCACCCGGCGGGCAGACCCGTACTTGACCGAGCGACTGGTCCGCCATGTGGGCCTGCAAAACGGCCGGCGGTATCTGGATATTGCCTGCGGCACCGGCAACTATACCGTCGCGTTGGCGGCCCGAGGGGGTTGCTGGCACGGCCTGGACCTGTCCTCCGGGATGCTCCGCTCGGCGAGACGCAAGGGCAGGGACATTCACCTGGCAAGGGGAGATGCGTCGGCCCTTCCCTTCGCCGACCTCAGCTTCGATGGCGCCGTCTGTACCATGGCCCTTCACCATATATCCGACCTGTTGCCCGTCTTTTGCGAAGCCTTTCGCGTGCTGCGACAAGGCAGGTTGGTCATCTTTACCAGCACCTGCGAGCAGTTGGCCAACTACTGGCTGAATGAGTACTTTCCCATAGCGATGGAGCGTTCCGCAGACCAAATGCCCCCTGTGGCTTCCGTAATCTGGGCGCTGAGCCAGGCAGGCTTTACCCTTACTCGCGTCGAACATTACTACGTCCGCCCCGATCTGCAGGACTTGTTCCTCTACGCCGGCAAGCATCGGCCCGAGATTTACCTGTCGGATGCGATACGGCAGGGTATCTCCACCTTTTCCACCCTGGCCGACCCGGTGGAGCTTGATGAAGGCTGCCACCGGCTGCAACGGGACATTGAATCGGGGTCATTCAGGCAGGTAACGGAAAAGTACCGCAACGACGACGGTGACTACATCTTCATCGTGGCCTCCAAGCCAGGCTGACGCGATGTCCCATCTTTCAGCCTTGGGTATAACCCGTCAAGCCTCTTGCCTCATTCAATGCCTGGGGACGCTGCATGTGGCCGGGAAATGCGTTTGCCCTTGGTTCGGCATTGTTTCCCTTTCAGGTTATGCAATTTAGCAATATAATACGGTTGGCTACCAATACTGCGCTCGGCGAACGAAGCGAAGATGTGGGGCAGAATGGAAGCAACCGAAATAGCTGCATACGCCGGAATGACCGCTGCGGCGCTGGCGATTATTGGGCTGGCAGTAAGGGCCATATATTCCATGGGAAAGCTGACCCAGGAAGTGCAGTCCCTTAAGGAAACTGTGGGAATAGAATTGCAAGCTCACAAGGAAGCGCAAAGCCTGGAGTTGCAGGCCCACAAAGAGGCGCAAAGCCTAGAGTTGCAGGCCCACAAGGAAGCGCAAAGCCTGGAGTTGCGGGCCCACAAGGAAGCGCAAAGCCTGGAGTTGCAGGCTCTTAGAGACGCGGTTGGGCATGAATTGCGCACTCTGGAACAGCGCATGAACCAGAATCACGAAATACTGCGCTCAGACATCCGGCGCCTGTTCGACGCTATGGTCTCCCATACCCATGATACCGATGGCAACGTTGTCTTCCGAGTTCCGCCGGCCGGCGCACTCTCGGAACCCGAAGAATCGCCGGCAGATTAGAGCAAGGTCAGCCCGCTTGGAACGACGGCTCACTAATCCCCGAACCGGCTCACCCCTCTTCCCCCCATACGCCTCATCCAGCAAGTCCACCACGTGCGCTACCCTCCGGCCTGCGGCGGCACAGCCGCTTGACGCCAGGCCCTGCTCAATCTGCAGCATACAGCCGGGGTTGGCGGTAACCACCTGCTCGGCGCCCGTGGCCGCCACGTTCCCAACCTTGGTGTCCAGGATTCGCCCGGAAACCTCCGGCTGCACCATGGAATAGAAACCCGCCCCCCCGCAGCACATGGCTGACGCCTCCATTTCTACCAGTTCCAGCCCCGGTATCGCCCTAAGGACTGCCCGCGGCTGCTGGGTAATGCGCTGGGCATGGGCCAGGTGGCAGGGGTCCTGGTACGTAACCCGGCGATTGACCGCACCCATTGGCGGGTCCAGCGGAAGCTCCGCCAGGAACTCCGTAATATCCACCGTCAACTCGGCAAAGTGCCGAGCAGGCTCGGCGTACTCAGGGTCGTCCTTCAGCAGTTCCCCGTACTCCTTCATGTTGGACCCGCATCCTGCCGAGGCCGTAATGATCCTGTATCCTGCCTTGTCTGCGCCGGAAGCCAGGAACACGTCAATGTTCTTCCGGGCCAGGCGCCGGGCCGTTTCCAGGTCTCCCGCGTGCAGGTTCAGCGCCCCGCAGCAGACCTGTCCCGTGGGCACCGCCACCTCGCACCCGTTACGGGTCAGCACCCGCACCGCGGCCCGCATTGTATCCCCCTGCATCAGCGGCATAACGCAGCCCGACAGCAGTGCCACCGCAGTAGCCGTTGCCGCCCCGTCCCCTTCAGCTTGCCTTTGACGAGCCGGATAGACCTCGCTGGTGGGCCCAAAGAAAGGTTCCTTCAACTCCGGAAGCTGGGCTTCTATCTGCCGCAGGGACTCCGGCAGCAGTTTCAGCAACCCCGATCCCCGTACCAGCTTGCGCAATCCCGTCCGCTGGTAGATCTTTAACAGGTGAAACCCCAGCCGCAGCCGCCCGGGATGGGGTAGTGCCGCTCGCAGGAAGAACCGGTCCACTCGTTTAAGCGCCGTACCCTGCTTGCCTTGGTCCAGCGTCTGCGCCCGGGTGTACTCCATAATCCGGCCGTAGGGCACTCCTGAAGGACAAACGGCCTCGCAGGCCCGGCATTGCAGGCACATCTCCCAGTGGGAGACGATGCGGTCGCTGATTCCCACCCGTCCCTCATGCACTGCCCGCATCAGGGCGATGCGACCCCGAGGCGACTCCGTCTCTACCTTCAGGGTAGTGTAGGTTGGACATGAACTTAGGCACAGCCCGCAGTGAACGCACCGGTAAAGGTCCGCCTCCGCAGGCACGTCCACGCCCCGAAAGCCCGGCTCGGCATTGAGGGGTTCCTGGACTCCTCCTGCGTGAGCGTGTGCGGCAGCGGCATGGGTGTATGTTTCCGACTGTGCCACGGGTCTCTCCACTAATAAGCTATCTCAAAGTTCCTTCCCCCTCCATGGAGGAAGGTTGGTATGGGGACGAGAACGCGATTATCACAGCCTCCCTACAAACCGCCCTGTATTCAAAATCCCCGCCGGGTCAAAGTTCCCCTTAATCCGCCGCATAATTTCCAGTTCCCCCTCTCCGGCCGCCCCCTCCCAAACGTCTAGCCCTGCCTTAACGTCGGGCGGGCAGGCTTCCACCACCGTGGACCCACCCAGCCTTGCGGCGGCGCGGCGCACCCCATCAACCTCCGCCATTATATCCGAGGCATCCATTCCACCCGCCGGGGCCGACGCCCACCTCAACAATTGGACAACGCCAAACCCCGGGTCGGCTATCACCCCCCAGTCTCCCGCGCCGTTCCCATCGCTGCCTAGGGCCCCCAGCAGTTTGTCCACGTTGTTGGGCGGCAGCGTTACTTTCAGCGAAAGTTCCGGTGGGTCTGCATCGCTCCATGGCAGGTCGGTCAGGCCACCCAGCAAACTACTGGCAGTGGGTTCGTCCCCGGTCTCAACAAGACTCGCGCCCGACTCCCCCAGCAATCGTGCCGACTCTTCCAGCCGTCGGGCCACGGCTCTAGGCCTCCCGGCCACGAACCCCAGCGCCACGGCCCCTGCATCCACCGGCAAATCAATCCCCAACCTGCCAGCCACATCCGGCGTCGCCACCTGTAATCCCTGGGGCGCATAAACTTGCGAAACAAGGGACCGAGTTGCTGAGATTGCCGTTGCCATCGACGGAAAGAAAGCCGTAACCCCCGCCCAGGTTTCCGGCACCGGCGCCAGCTTGAAGGAAGCTTCAACAATAACGCCCAATGTCCCCAGGGAGCCGGTGTACAGCTTATTCAAATCGTAGCCGGTAACGTTCTTCACCACCCTGCCCCCGGCCTTGGTTTCCACCCCGTCCGTGCCCGCCACGCTGATGCCGATAACCCAGTCGCGGGGCAGGCCGTACGAGTATCGCATGGGGCCGCTGTACCCTGTGGCCAGAATCCCGCCCACGGTAGCTCGGTGGGCCAGGGGCGCCTCCAGGGGCACGTACTTCTCCCCCTGCGCCAGTTCCCGCCGCAGCGACTCCAGGGTAATCCCAGCCTCGGCGCTGACCGTCAAATCGGCCGGCTGGTATTCCACCACCCGGTCCAGGCGGCGCAAATCCAGGACAACGTCCACCCGCGACGGCACATTCCCCAGCCTTGTAAAAACCCCGCCGCCGGTAGGAAACACCCTCACCCCCTCGGCTGAAGCCCACCGCAGCAACTCGGCAACTCCCTGCCGGTCGGCGGGCCGCGCCACGACCCGAGGGGCAACGCCATCCACAGCATATCCCCCCGCCGCCACCATAGCGTCCGGGCCGAGGAGGGTGACTAGCTGCTGGTTGAGGTCGGATGTCACAGGCTCATCACGAGGCAGAAACGGCATCCCCTAAACATACCACCCCGGGTCCACCTGCCCCGGCGTCCGCTGCATAGCCGGTTCGTACTCCTCCCCGTCCGGAAAAATCTTCCCCGGGTTCAACCGATTGGCCGGCGCGAATGCGTCCCGGGCCAGCTTCATCCGCGCCAGGTCCTCCTCGGTATACACCAGCGGCATGAACTGCTTCTTCTCCAGGCCAATGCCGTGCTCCCCGCTCAGGCTGCCCCCCATCTCCACGCAGTACTCCATAAGCTCGGCGGCCCCCGCCATGGCCCTGTCCTTCACCCCCGGCTCCCGCTCGTCGAACAGCATGCACGGATGCAGGTTGCCGTCCCCCGCATGGAATACGTTGGCGATGATGATGCCGTACTTCTCCGATACCTCCGACACTTTCCGCAGCACCTGCGTCAGCCGGGTCCGCGGCACCACCCCGTCCACCAGGTAGTAGTTGGGGGCGATGGTTCCGAAGGCCCCGAAGGCCGTCTTCCGTCCCAGCCACAGCCGCTCGCGCTCGCTGTCCTCCTCCGCCACCCGCACGTCGCTGGCCCCCGTCTCCCACAGGGCCGACTCCACCTCCCGGCTCACCTCGTCCACCTCTTCCCACAGGCCCTCCAGCTCAATCAACAGCACCGCCCCCGCGTCGTCGGGGTATCCGGCGTCCGTGACGTTCTGCACGGCGCGGATGCTCAGGGCGTCGATCATCTCCAGCGCCGCCGGTACTATGCCGTGCCCGATGACCGCCGACACTGCGCTGCAGGCCGAGTCAATGTCGGGGAAGACCCCCATAAAGGTCTTCACCGTTTCCGGCAGGGGCAGCAGCCGCACCGTGATCCTGGTGGCGATGCCGAAGGTGCCCTCCGACCCCACGAACACGCCCCGCAGGTCGTACCCGGGAACCTCCCTCGCCGTGCTGCCCAGGTACACCTGCGTACCGTCCTCCAGCGCCACCTCCATCTCCAGGACGTGGTTGGTGGTGGCGCCGTAGGCCAGGCAGTGTGGGCCTCCCGCGTTCTCCGCGATGTTGCCCCCCAGGCTGCACGCCTTCTGGCTGGAGGGGTCCGGCGCGTACCGCATCCCAAACTTGCGGACGTGGGTGTCCAGGTCCAGGTTGATCACCCCCGGCTCAATGGTGGCCGTGCGATTCTCGGTGTCCACCTCCAGGATGTGGTTCATACGGGTGAAGGCAATCTGGATTCCCCCCGGCGCGGCCAGCGCCCCGCCGCTCAGTCCCGTCCCCGAACCCCTGCCTGCCACGGGCACTCCCGCCTCATAGGCCAGCGCCAGGATGCGGCTCACCTGCTCGGCGTTCTCGGGCAGCGCCACCGCCCGGGGCATCGACCGGTCCACCGACCCGTCATACTCGTACACCAGCAAATCCTCGGGATGGCAGATCACATACTCCGCTCCCACAATATCCATCAACCCCTGTATGAACGGCGACTGCTGCAAGGTAACGCCTCCCCGCGTTGGGTGGTGCCAGTGCTGACAAACCCTGGAAAGTCCTGGGCCGATGATAGGGTAAACCAGGGCCAGGTGGCAAGGCGGGGTCGCATAGGGCAGGCCAATCGCACATCAGATTTGGGGAAACCCCGTCATTCCGGACTCGATCCGGAATCCAGGACTGCCCCATCCAAACCCCGCCAACCAGAGGTCATGTCGCCCTTGTATCTTGGCAGAGAAGGGATAGAGTAAACAAACGAAGAC
>JAPPLU010000018.1 GCA_028874075.1 Chloroflexota bacterium | reverse complement strand
AGATGGTTCACCGGTCAGACCTGGTGGTGGCGTGACACCTTGAGTTAGTCCATAGACTCAAGAGGATGAGGCCGACGACGAGTGTGAGCGCTCCGGCCGACAAAACTCCGTGGGGTGGCCGGGAGTCCACCCAGATAACTGCAGGCACGATGGCCAGCCCCCCCAGGCCGCCGGCCGCTGTTATCCAGCCGAATTCAGTAGCCCCAACACCTAGGCGCGCGGAAGCTCCGATGTACCAGATGGAATTGGGACCCCCGGCGGCCAGGAGGGCGGCAGCAACCACCAGCAGAAAACCGAGCTTCAAATCCGGATGCAGGTTAGAAAATGGCACGAATGAGGTTATAACAATCGCTTTAGCCAGCGTCGCAGCTACCACAGCGTGAAAGGGTCCGCCGGGGCTGCCGGGTCGTCATGGAAGGCTCCTGCCGGGGAATGGCCGAAGAGGCTTCTGCAGTGTCATGGTTCGCCTCTCTGATCTGTCCTTTAACAGTAATTGTAGGTCACCTTGCTCGGCATGATAGGACCAATTATCGTGCATGCCGGTCAGCGGCGGCAACGGGCAAGTGATACTTGACTCAGGAGACCAAAAAGTCCCGCTGAACGCCTCGGCCAGTACCGTCATGCACTGACCCGGTGTTATATTTTCCTCCGCAAGGTGGGCACTTTCTCCCTGCCTTCGACAGCTGGCAGACGGGTCAATCCCGGTAATATCCGCCGGGAGTGCAGAGAATCGGTCTGGGCAGGATGATTAGCTTCGGCCCCGTGATCAGGTGATGGCCCGTTCTGGCATCATACACCCGCGCCAGCCCGAAGGGATTGAGGCCACCAAAGACCGGTTGCTCATCATCCCCTCCCCACACGCTTGGGTCGTATTTCAGGACGCGGCGCTCATCCAGGTCGATCCATGCGTCCAGGATGGTTATGTTGCTGTAGCGCTGGCGGGTCACCACCTTCCGGGGTTCATCACATGCCGTCCACGACCACGGCCCGGAATGTTCCACAGGTTCAGCCCATTTGGCCTCGACCGTGAGCCTGCGAGTGCCTCTCTGCCACGTATACCCGGAGACACGATGCACCGGCTCCCAGTCCTGACCGCCATTGATTCGTTCCACGATTCCCGATGCCCGCAGGATCTCCGCGCCGGCTTGCATTTCCTCTGGCGTCGGATCGAAACCCCTCGGCCCTTCATAAACGACCTCAGGAGCCGGGTTGAAGCTTGGCTCCCACAAGGGCCAGTAATAGATAAATAAGGCACATAGTACTAAAAGAGGGGCAAGCGCAATTTTCCCCCTGCGAAGCCACGGGGGCGACTCTTCGATTTGGCCGTATTTGTTGGGGCCGGAGGATCGCCACGCCCCCAATGCCATTAATCCCACCAGGGCGACGCCGGGGATGAGATAGAATAGAATCCAGAAACCGGAATGCCCTATGTCGTGACACCTCTTGACACTGACCGCGGTGAATCCCCAAACGAGAAACAGAATCGCTCCAATTGAGCCCAGCATGCTCCCCCACGGAAAGAAATAGGAGACAGGCATAAATAGGAGCCCCCAAAAGAAGGCCAATGCAAGGAGCGGCAAAATGCCCATGGTCCAATACTGGCTGCGGCTTATGCGTCCGTCGTAAGAGAAAAGTACATACTTCATCAGATGGTCTCCACCCGTGCCCCCCAATTCGTGCCGTGGCGTTTTCGTTGAGCCGGCATACCATGGGACGTTGTGCAGGACGAGAATAACTCTCGGCACTTGAAGGAGGCAATCAGGAAGAGCTAATCGTCGTTGATAAGGGGCGGTGTAAAGATTGGGAAGGTTAGCAATCATCCAAGTTCTGACTATCACTCTTGTGGCCGGCCTCGTGCTGGCCGGATGTGGTCCGGCGTCGCCGTCTGAATCGGCTCCCGCCGGTACCCAAGCGATCCCCACCAGCGTTCCCGCTGCTACGTTGCCTACTCCGCCTCCAACACCGGTTTTGTCCAGCCAATCCAAATATGGCTTACAGGAGCTATCGGCCGACCCCGCGTGGGGCGTTTCAGGTCCGCCGGACTCCCAGGCTACCCTTATTCCGGCCTCCCCCACACCCAATCCCGATGCTTCGCTGCCGCCGAGAACCTGGCCGGAGCCGACCTGGCTGACTGCCATGATGGACAAGCTGCCGATAAGCGCTGCAACCACAGGCGTTTGGGCGGCGAGTCCGGCCAGGGCGCTGGAGTTTGCCGGACTTGAACCGGCCAGAAGCGCCGAGGAATGGCTGGAAAGGACTCCCGAGCAGCACGAAGAGTACCAACGGGCCCAGGAAGGTATGCCAAACTCCTACCTGCAAAATACCATGAGGCAGCACCACGCCGAATGGGAAGATGCTTTCGGTTTCGGACCCTGGTACACCGACGCAATGGCCGAAACGGGCGAAGTAATCTTTGCAGGGTTTGAGTTAAACGTCCTGACTGGCCAGTTCAACACTGAGCAGGTGAAGCAGAAACTGTTGAGCCTGGGGTACGAAACGCGCGCCCACCTGGGCGAGGAATACCTGGCGGTCCCCGAGGGAGGGAGACCGAACCTTGATTCCCCCTTGCGCCACTTGGTCAACCCCAACGTCAGGAATGTTTTCACCGATGGAACTATCCTGTTGACTGCCCCGGATACGGCAAGAATTGAGGAGTTGCTGTCAGTTCGGGCCGGGGAGGCCCTGTCCCTGGGCCGGCACCCGGCCTTTGGGGACCTGGCTGCCATTCTGCCCGACCCCTTTTTCGTCTCCATCTTGAGCAGGAAAGCCGTGGTGGAGCCCGAACACCCGCCGTTCAGAGAATACGAGCCCCGCCCGGACTGGGGCAACGTGGGAAACTGGGAGGTTCTGTCAGCCGCCTTCAGCCGTCCCTCACCCGAGACCAGGAAGATAACCGTCTCCCTGTGGTACCAGGGGCTGCCGGGCGCCCAGGCGGCGGCCGGGGAATTGGAGCGCAGGTTCAGGTCCTTCAACCCTCCGCAGCCCAACCCCATGGTATCTCTTCAGGATAGGTGCCTGGAGCACTGGAAGGCGGAGGCGACGGGGGCACCCGGGGGAGCTGTGGTGACCGTGTCCTGCCAGTTGGGAGCGGATGCCTCTTCCGAGGGTCTGGGGTCCCTGTTGTGGAACGTTCTGGATGATGGCACCCTGGCCTTCCTGGTGAATTGAAGCGGGAGGGCCTGTACCCACCTTCAATGCCAACGCAAATCAACCTTCGGGGAATACACGGCTTGCCCGGGAAGGAGGGAACCACTAACCTCGGCCAGGCCTGTTCACCCTTCAGCGCAACCGCACGTTAACGAGTCGTCGTTCCTAGCGAGCCGAAGAAGAGAAACTCTACCCCACAAACTGGCTTTTGACCCTTTACCGAGGTTGAGAGAAGCATTCCAGGTCATTTTGGAGGCCGAGAGCAGAGCGACATCGGCTTCATCGTACGACGAAGTCGAAAATGTGATTGCCTTAGGGACTCTCGATGCCTTTCCATAAGAAGCCGTTGTGCGACCCAGCCAACCTACCCACTCTGCAAGGCCCTGAAATTGCCCGCCTGCAGCGCCTGGTAAAGTGTCTGGTCGCCTTGCAGCATGTAGGGCAGGAATATTTCCTCCAGCTCCACCATGCCGGTTTCCAGCAGCGCAAACTGCGCCTCAATCCAATCCTTCAGGATGCGCCAGGCGACGCGGGTGGCCTGCCGCCGGCGCGCCTCCACGTCGCGGACCTGAATCCTGTCCTGGGTAAGCAAGTGAAATACCTGGGGGACGTTGCAAGGCAGCGCAAAGGCCAAAGGCCCGTGGGGAGTGTTCAGGCGCCACTTCAAGCCGCGGGGCTCACCATCCTCACCATACGAGGTGATGATGTCCGTCGCCCCATACCTCACCAACAGCCGGGTAATTTCCATTACGGTCTGTTCAGCCGACACCCTGGTGGTGTAGTTCAAGATCGGCATGATTCTCCCTTTCGGCGCCTAAAACCCAGGTCCCGCCAGGCCAACCTGGCCATGGCGGATGCAGGATAGCGTCCATTATCGTGGCCGCTGGCCAGCGGCCGCAACCAGCGATTGTCAGTCCGGCAAGTGAACCCTTACCAGCCCGGGAGGAAGGCGAGGACTCCCGTGTCACGCTCTCCGGCAGGTCAGCCAGGCAAGACCGCTTGCGGACCGCATGCAACCTGGCGCTGGGGTCTGCCAACCGGTTCGGCGGAGTGGGCAGGCTTATGAGACAACCTGCAGGAGATGATCTGGTGCCGCGGTACCTGGGCGGTCAGGGAGCGAAATCCAGAATGTTCAAGTCATTGGTACGGGTCACCAGGATGTCAGCCAGATCAACTGCCCCGGTAATCCGCGATTCAACGACCCGGGCGCCCATTACCATGGGAATGGACACCATGCCCAGGCCGGTGGCGCTCAGCGCTGCCCCTATGGTGTGGTAGGTGATGGCCCGGGCCGATCTTCGCCCCCCGACCTTCATCGCTTCCTGCAGCGTTGCCTTTCCCATCAGGTATCGTCTGCCTTCGGATACACCGATGACCAGGGCGGAGCCCAGGGGGATGAGGTCCCAGGCGGGCTCGACCGCTTCGGCAGCGATATCCACGGCGTTCTTGATGGCGCCCTCGGAGAGTTCAGAGAGCTGCTCGTGGGTGTCCTCCGTCAGTTGTTCCAGGGATACGTCGGTGCCCATGATCTCTTCCGAAGCGCTGTCGATGTGGTCCGGAACCACCACCCGGAAGTCGTGCTCATTCAGAGCCTCGTAGATGCCGCTCATGTCCTGGTGGGCCTTGAGCTGAAGCTGCTCCAGGACCTCGCCATTGCGGCCCACAATTCCAGGTCCCACCCCGGTTCGTTGGACTTCAAGGCAAGCCGAGCCCCTTGACCTGCCTCAAGCCGCAACTCTCCCACGGTCTCGCCGGCATTCAGCCGGTCGCGCACCAGCACCTCGAAATACTTGCCCTTCACCCCGTTGACCAACCCTTCAATGCTCTCTTCACTGCGACCCGCCAGTGAGTCCAGTTCTACATGGGGGTACTGGAGCCGGAAGGCCTCCATCACCTGCCGGTCCGGTTCCGGTTCCCCGAACAGGCTCAGGATATGGCGGCCGGACAGGTCGGCGGCCAGCGCCGCCAACTCAAGGACTTCCCCCTCGTTGCGACGCTGGTAGCCAGTGGACAGGGCCATCAGAGCTTCCCGCGACGCTGCCGGGTAATTTTCAGCAAGGTCGGTTAATCCTTCATAGCCCACGTGAGCGGACCTCCTTTCGGCAGACAACTGTCCTCAGGTCACTGCCCGTTTCCTTCCAGGGCCTCCGGCCGTGTAGCCAGGTCCTTCTGTACCTGGTCCGACTCTTCCAACTGCTGCCCCAGTCAAGCAAGCCGGCTCCTCAATTCGGCGTTCTCCCGATGGAGGCCAACGCAGACGCGGGTCACCGCCTCGGTAAACTCGTCGAACTTCCGGAGGTCGGCCCCGGTGAGAACTTCGCTGGTGCGTTGGACCCCTTCCACCAACCCGGGAGCTCGTTCAGAAGCGGCCCCGGCGGCGTTGCCGAGGCCCTGGCGGACCGTTTCCCTTGCTTGAGAGAGTGTCTCGCTGGACTGAAGCTCCTGATTCACAGAGTCCACCCTGTCCCTGACATTCTGGAGAAGCCCCCTGCCAAAGCGGCTATTGCCTGTACCGCGGTCTTGGTTGTCTTCGTCCTGTGCCTTGTGCTACTCCCTGTACTCCTGCCGACTCTGAGGCCCATCTTGAGGAACCCTGTGCCGTCCGTAGTCAGCCTTCCGGGCCCAAGTGTTCGTAAATGCACACCAGGCGTTTCTCATCCAGAGTCAGCCCGTGGGCCAGAAACCCGCTATCTTCCTGAATCAGGCTCTCCCCGCCGCTGAGCCTCATGAAGTTGTCGTAGTCGAGCCGATTTCTCCGTCCGCTTTCTTCCGCATAACCCAGGGTCCTGAAGACCGCGACATACAATACCGATACGTCCGCCTCCACCGCAACTGCTCCGGCGGCAGCCGTCAGCAACTGGTAACCAACTTGCGCGAACCTGGATTCACACGGCTCGCCGTCATCGCCGACATATCTTGACAGCAGCTCTCTCACCCTGGCGGCCGCCTTTGACCTCGGGTTGCTCTTCAGGGTCTCCCTGGCCTTCTGCCATCTCTCGCACACGGTGTCCGAGCCGAAGGGCTCATCGGCCTTGGCCTCCACACCCACAAACAGGCTCTCGTCACGGCCGGTCCGTCCGGAGATGCCCAGGTCAAGACGGGCTGGCCCTTCGTACCGGCCAAACCTGGCCGCATATTCCGGAGTGCCCTGCTCCAGGACAACCTGCCGGGACAGGACCGAAGATATCCGGGCCGCCAGCCGGACCGCGCCGCTCCGGTTCATGATGAAATCAGCCAGGGAATGGGCAGTACGTCCCGGCTTCCAGTGAGAGCGTCTTACGGTCTTGCTCCATTGTTCCAGGGTCGTAATCTCGCTGCCCTTAAAAGCGATGATTCTCAAGGTCATTAGTCAGGTCGCTCCGGGTGAATCGCTTATCAGCTTCGCCGCGGGTCTGGCCGGTGATGATCACTAATTGTGCGCCTGGGTTTATTCTGCGGCTGCCGGTTACCGAGTATGACTCTCGGACCCTCAGGATGGAGGATTGCGCCAATTATGGGACACATTGCTTTGCCCGAATGCAGCAGCCACGAATCATGCTGCCCCGGACTCCCTAGTCGCTTCTTGACATTGCCTCTGCCTTGCCGCGGCGTGGACTCAGTGTTAACCCTGCGTCTTTCGGAAGCCAATGGTCACGAGAACGACTGCAAGCGGGAGACCGTCCGCAGTCCCGGTCAATCCGTCCGCCTAGCGAAAATATTTGTGAGTGATTTGGCTAATGATATTCCTGAAGGGTTCCCTCGGCGTGACAATACTCCGATGTCCTTCGGCGGGATGCGGCATTGGTCGACCCGCCGACAAGCCCGTCCAGGCGATTGCCTGTTTGGTGGAGGGGTAGACATGCTCGGCTTCCTGGTCATACCGGATTATTTCCGTTGGCTCCCTTTTTCTTGTCGGACTCTTTCTTGTCGGACTCTTCCTTCCAAAGGAGGCCTCTTTATGATGCGGGGTCATTCTGGACCTTCTGACCGCAGCAGGCCAGGGCCTGGTGTAGACTGATCCGTGGCTCTCCGCGTGGACCCTTTGGTAAACGTGCTCGTACTTATCGCGGGTTGCTTCTGCAATCTTTTTTGCCTTGGCTTCTGCTTGTGCTACCGCGGCTCCCTTGGCGAAGCCCCTGATTTAGGCATCAGCCGCTCGCCGGTAGTCCAGCGCCAGCCCCGTGTTGACGTATGCGCTCCGTCGCAGTTCCTTGAGGACCTCGCCCCTGTGACCCAGGGCTCCGAGCATGTCATTCCTTTCTGTCGTCTTCAGGCTGTGCATGGCGTTGCTCCAGTCGTTGGCGGGAGTGGGGTGAATGAATCCTGGTTATTTCACTCTCTGGTTACTCTGGTTATCAGCCGTCTATTTGGTAAAGGTCTTCTGCACCGAGTCGGCGCAGGCCGCCCGGTCCCGTTCCTCGTACTTGGCCAGGTCGTCGCCCCGGTCGATAACGGCGTAGCTCATTTCCAGGCTGCTCACGTGCTCCATGGCGCTGGCGCCGAACCTGGCCGCGGTGTTTCCGTGGACTGCGTTGGCGTCATCGATGCCCTCTTCCATCCTGTCCAGGAAGCGCATGCGGTGGTCCAGCGCGCTACCGGGCCCCTCGATCTCGAGGCGCTTCATCACGTCTTCCACCAGGTAGTCCACCCTTTCGTCCTTGTGCTCCAGGGCAAAACCGGTCTGGTCGTCATCTCCGTATCTGGAGGTGAACTCGGACCCTCTGTCTCTGACCATGGTCACCCTCCTTCTTTGCGATTGCCGATGCCGGCACCTGCCATTGTCGCACAGAAAATCCGGATTTCTCTTGTTTTGTTGGCACTTTGCAGTGAGGTCGCTGACATCGTATCTGTGCCGGGGCAACTTTGGTGCATCGGTCTGGGGTTTTTCTTTTGTGGCGTCCCGCCTCTCCTTTCGCTGTTTTTGGGGGTCAGGTCCCTGGCCTGTTGACGGGATCGGCTGCTCTTTGAGGAGCTTCGCATCAGTTGATTTAGGGGGCAGGAGGCCCTGCCGTGTCGGCCATCTTTTAGGCCGATTTAGGGTGCAGGCTGCGAGCCCGTTTAGGGTGCAGGCTTTAGGCCGATTTAGGGTGCAGGCTGCGAGGCCGTTTAGGGTGCAGGCTTTAGGCCGATTTAGGGTGCAGCCTGCGAGGCCGTTTAGGGTGCAGGTTCTGGGCCGATTTAGGGTGCAGCCTGCGAGGCCGTTTAGGGTGCAGGCTTTGGGCCGATTTAGGGTGCAGGGTGCGAGCCCGTTTAGGGTGCAGGTTCTGGGCCGATTTAGGGTGCAGGGTGGTTGGTTCTCTTTTCTCCCCTTTTCTCTCTTTTTCTGGTCCCTCTGGACGGGTTGAGGTCTGTGACACAGATACGAATTCCGGGGTTTCGTTCGGCGCAGGTCGCTTCCAGCCTGGTTGTTCTGGAGCTTCTGGCGCTTTGCCGCTGTTTCTCCTCCGGTTCTTCGTATCTGAGCTGCCGGCTGAGTCTTGTGACACAGATACGAATTCCGGGGTTTCATTCGTCGCACTTCTGTTTGTTGGGGGGGTCCCCGTATCTATTTTTGGCTTCAGCCCCGTTTGAGCCGGGGTCATTTCGGTCAGAGGCTTATTGAGACTGGCGACGCTCTTTTCGCCCTATCTGAGTCTTGTGACACAGATACGAATTCCGGGGTTTCATTCCTCGCACTTTTCAGCCTCTCTCTTTTCCCGTATCTGAGGCTTGTGACACAGATACGAACTCCGGGGTTTCATTCCGCGCACCTTCGTATGTGTAGCTCTGACACAGATAGGATTCCGGGGTCATACTGGTTGGGCATTTTCCGGTGTCTGTGCAATCTGGTCAGATACGACTGCCGGGGTCACTTTGCTCAACGCTTTTTCCCCGATACCCCGTGGGGGGTCTTGATATAGAGAATGCTACTTAAATGTAGGGAAAACCGGGGTCATTCTGGTCAAGGCCCGAAAAGGGCCCCGAGGAGTATCAATAAGGGGCGAGGCCGCCGATGGCCAACCCGGCTCTGGCCCGGCCGTCCCCAGGACCACCGGCCCTGGTGGGCGGAAAACCGCGGTGGAAAAGGGGCTGGCCGGCGGTGCTGGAGAGCCCACAAGAGACGGGGCTGGCGATGGTGTAGAGTGGGGTAACGGCGGGGCCTTGCGTCGGTGGTCTGGCGTCGGGAAAACCGGAGGGAGACCTGGGTGGGACCGGACCGGAAAAGTGGGGCCTTTGGGCCGGAGAACTGGAGGCGAGGGAGCGTATGGTTGAGCGAGAAGACGGGGCCCTGACGGGCGGAGAGCCGGGGGCCCGGGGAGAGCCGGCCCAGGGGCGGCTGGACACGGGGAGCCTGGGCTCCGGCGGCGACGCTGCGCCCGGGCCGGCGAGCCCGATGCCGGTGCTAATGCCGGGGCCGACGACGGTGAACTCAGCGACGTACACCACCTGCGGCAATGCCAAAGCGATGACATGACGGACTCTACGACCGCCAGGCCGGCGGCCTGGCGGCGCGGTGACCCCGGTGCAGGCGGCACAGGCGAG
>JAPPLU010000034.1 GCA_028874075.1 Chloroflexota bacterium | reverse complement strand
AACCCCCCGTCAAGGCTTTTTCGGTCCGCAGAATTTCAAACTGAGACACTACCGGGGAATGGGAGTGATGGAAAGGTATGGGAACTTTCCGAGTGCGAGGGCAATAGGCGGCAGGCCGTCAGGAAAGGTTCAGTCCCGGGAAAATCTTTTCTCGGAACGCGGCCACCTCGGCCCGGGGCATGTCGTAGCCGCCCTCCTGGGTGTGGGTGGGAAAAATGAAGACGTGATCGATGCCCGACTCGGCCTCCGCCCGCTTCAGCCGTGCCAGACATTCTTCGGGGGTACCAAACAGACCAAAGGCGTCGCAAATTTCTTCCGCCAGAGCATCACAGATGTTCTCGGGAACAAAGTCGTCTGCCAGGTCGATACCGGCCTCCCGCAGCCAGAAGAGGTTGGAGCCGCTGGGATACTTGAGATAGGGCTGGTCCGGCCGGAACCACTGCTGGGGAAAACGCCGGGCGGCGGGGCCATCTTCGGATATGGTTGTCGGAGTGATAAAGATGGTCTGGAAATCGTCCAGACTGCGTCCCGCCCGGGCCGCGCCCGTCTCCAGCCGGCGCCGGGCCGCCACCACCGCCCTGGGATGCAGGCCCACCAACAGCAGGGCGCCGTCGGCAACCTCCCCGGCCAGTTCCACCATGCGCGGCCCGGCGGCAGTCATGAACACGGGCGTGGGCGGGTCGGTCACGTTGCGCAGCCGAGTCTCCACGCCGTTAAACTGCACCTGTTCCCCCCGCAGCAGGCGGCGAAGGGTCAGGACCGCCTGCCGCATGGCGGCCACCGTGGCCCGGGGCCGGCCGATGTTGCCCACCGCCAGGTAGCCAGGCGCAATGGTCAGGCGCGCCCGCCCCGGCGCAATCTCCTCCAGGGAGTGGGCCAGCGACGCCAGAACCATGGGATGACGAGTTACGGGGTTGCTGGTGGCGGGATATAGAGTCAGATGGGAAGTGCGCTCTGCCGCCAGTGCCAGGGTGAGAAATACGTCCCGACCGCTATGCTGGTGGTCGTGGACACCAACGCCGGAAAAGCCGGCGGCCTCGCAGTCCGCTATGAAGTCGGCAATTTCCCGCACGGGGAGCCCCACCGGAACCCTGATATCCACGTTCATTCTCTTCACCTACTCTTCAGACCACAGGTGGGCGAACTGATGGGCCACCACCTGCTCGTAGGCCACGTCGCCCGACAGCAGGCCCGTACTCCGGGCAAAGGAGTTCAGGCCAGCCACAGATTCGGGAGAAATCGTCGCCGAATAAAAGGGAGCGTCTTTCCTGATCAGGTCTTCAATCAACTCCGCTTCATCCGGCGGGAACAGTCTTTGCCCAACCTCCACGGCGCGGGAAGGGTCGGTCCGCAGAGCCGCCAGGGTTGCCACCAATGCTCGTACCGCTCCCTCGGCCGCCCCCGGAGACTCTTCAACCAACCGATCAGCGGCAACAAGCGAGGGGAAAGTGTAGTCCCTGGCCGCCGGTGGGCCAAGGCCCTGCCGCGGGTCTAACACAATGCTGCCAATGCCGCTGCGCACCGCCACCTCGGCGCCCATAGCGTTAGCCCAGAAGCCATCTATAACACCTTCGTCCAAGGCTCGGGCGGCGTGGACGCCGAAGGACACGCCAGGTTCGGTACTGCCGGGCACCGGGGCCAGGTCAACTCCGTCGCGCAGCGGATCAATGCCCGAATCGGCAAGCAGGCAACGAAGGGCGGCATCGGGGCCCGGCGCGGCGCCAATGCGCAGTCCCTTCACCGATGCCACGTCGCCGGGCTGTACGCCCAGACCGGACCGCAGCACCAACAGCCAATAGGTATGCTGGGACAGGGCGGCGAGCAGATGGGCGCCCCGCCATTCGGGAAAGGCCAGCAGGGTGGCATGGGCGGGGCCCGCCACAAAGTCCACCGCGCCATCCCGAAGCGCCTGCATGGCCCTGCCCGCCGGGGAGACCAGTTCCAGGTCCACGTCCATCCCCCATTCCCGGAAAAACCCCAGTTCCACAGCAGCAAGCGCAGGAAAGTAGGAGTTAGATACCAAGTCTGGAACCGCCAGGCGCATATAAGTCCCCCCTGTGCCTACGGGATTGCGACAAAGGTGCAGTACAAGTTTACCACCGGCCACACATCCATTATTCTCTGCGGTATAGTCGTCAAGTCCGGCAAGACACCCTCCACGGATGTACAACTACGCCAAAGAGGCGCGAGCGGCCCCAATTCAGTCAACCAGGAGGCCACCGGCATGACTACATCCTATCGCCCCACCGGTTTGACCCGATGCAACCCTGCCAGCGCGTACCGGGGCTACACTCTTTTTTCACCCAACGTCGGCGATGATGCCTACCTTGTAGACATGTCAGGCAACTTCGTCCACCGCTGGCATTACCCCGGCGGCATCGCCTACGGCTATCTCCTGGACAACGGCAACCTGCTTTTTCGCGACCAGGGGGCCAACCCGCCGGGCGCAGACCATATCCGCGAACTGGATTGGGACAGCAACCTGGTCTGGGAACATTGCGACCCCAGCCTGCGCCGCCACAATCGTCTGCCCGACGGCAACAATTTAATGCTCTTGCAGCGGGACCGAATCTCCCCGGAACTGACCCGCCGGGTACAGGGCGGTTTCGCCACGGCCAACGACCCGGAGCAAATGTTTGGCGACCAGGTAGTGGAGGTGACCCCGGACGGCAGTGAGGTTAACGCCTGGCACTCCGGCGACCACCTGGACCCGGAGACCGACGTGATCTGCCCCCTGGAGAGCCGCGCGGCGTGGGGCGGGGCCAACGACCTTACTTCGTCGCCCGACGGCAGCACTTTCCTGATCAGCTTCCGAATCCTCGATACCCTGGCCATGGTGGACCGGGCGTCGGGGGAGATTACGTGGAAGTGGGGAGCGGGCATAATTTCCCACCAACACCATCCCACCTACCTGGCTAACGGCAACGTACTGTTGCTGGATAACGGCGCTCACCGTCGGGGTCTCAGTTATTCCCGGGTGCTGGAAGTGGACCCGTCCAGCAGTGAAATTGTATGGCAGTACCAGGGGCGGCCCATGGCTTCCTTCTTCACCCACTTCACGGGCGGGGCGCAGCGACTACCCAATGGGAACACGCTGATCACTGAGGGGATGGCCGGACGCATGTTCGAGGTAACCACCGCCGGCGAGATAGTTTGGGAGTTCGTCAGCCCCTTCTTTGTCCCTTCCCAGCACGGGGTGGCCAATGGCGTGTTCCGAGCCCACCGCTACGGGCCAGACCACCCTGCCTTGCGGGGACGCCAACTGGACCCTGAAGGGTTCGCCAACCTCAATCGATTGTACGGCGGGCGGCTGTATGGCGGGCAGCAATAGCCCCTGAAGAAACGACTGACGTGGCAACGAGTCTGCAACTCCTGTTCAAGACGGGCCAATGAGGATTATGTGATCTTACTGTTTCCCGTCCTTTGGGTTGTTGACCTTCTTCAGCACCAAACCCCACAATGGATGTGCAATCTTGCAATGGGAGGGTGAGACCATGACTGAATGGCTAGGTATCAGTCACCTTTTTCAACTGTCCACGACAGAAGCCATTGCAGGGTTTTTGACGCCGCTGGCCATTTTCGCCGCCTTTTTCGTGGTGCAGCTCCTTCTTCCGGGACGGCGAGTTACCGGATACGTCATAAACCCGGAAACGGGGGAACCACGCAACTACAAGCTCAACGGCGTTCTTGTCTTTGCCATTGCCGTTGCTGTGTGGGCCTTCGAAGTTGGCGGCCTGCCCCGGGACTGGTTCTACCGGTCCACCATCTACGCGGTGGCCGGAGGCACCGTCTTCTGCATTGTATTTTCCCTGTGGGCGGTGTTCAGCCGGCTAAAGGGCCACATAGAGAATTCCTTCGTCGCCTTCTGGGAAGGCCGCTCCCTGGAGCTGCCCTTTTTCAACGAGCGCTTCGACCTCAAGATGTACCTGTACGTCGTCGGCGGGACCATGCTGTCCCTGAACGCCCTGTCCGGTGCGGCGTGGCACCTCGACAGGTTCGGTTCAGACTTCAACCCCGGTGTCCTTTTGTATGCCGGTTTTCTGACCTTCTACGTGCTGGACTACTTTGTCTTTGAGCGGGTCCAGCTATATACCTATGACCTGATTCACGAGCACCTGGGCTTCAAGCTGATCTGGGGGGGCCTGGTGATCTACGGGTGGCTTTACATTCTCCCGTTGTGGGCCCTGGCGGCCCTCCCCAACCCGGGTTTCTCTCCGGTCTGGACCTATGTCTGGCTGATCGTAACCGTCGCGCTTTTCCTCCTGGGCTGGGGGATTTCCCGGGGCGCCAACATGCAGAAGTACACCTTCAAGCGGTGGCCGGAGCGCAAGTTCCTGGGAGTTATCGAGCCCAGGTACATTGAGGCCGGCGAGCGGAAGATCCTGTGCAGCGGCCTGTGGGGTTTTGCCCGTCACTTCAACTACCTGGGCGAGGGGTTCCTGTCCTTCTCCATCGGTCTGGTGTTCGGCTACTTCGCCAACCCCTGGGCCTGGACCTATTTCGTCTTCATCGTCTCGCTCTTCACCTGGCGGCAGCGGGTGGACGAAACCAATTGCGCGGAGAAATACGGGGTTGAGAAGTGGACGGAGTACCGGCAGCGGGTCAAGTACCGGATTCTCCCCGGCGTTTACTGAGGAGACGCTGGCGCGTTATTGAGCCCGACGCCGGAAGCACATCGATGGCTTCCGGCGTTGCTGTTAGTGAAGGGGAGACTAAGACACCGGTTCCACAGGAGACTGACGACGAGTCTCACCTGTCCAATAGAAATAATGTTCTCGGTGGGGAAGTAAGTGAAGAATAGCGGGCGCCAGGCGGCCGTTTGATGAAGCTTTCAACAGAGCCGCTTGTCTCCGAATCGGGCGACGGGCCCGCGGGCCTTGCGAGCAGGCTTATTCCTCCACGGCTCGAGCGGCGGGCAGAAAGTCGGCGTCGGTGAAGCTGGCAAAGCGGTCAGGCAGGAACTCATTCATGTCTGGCACGACCTCAGTGCCGCCGCGACAGATGTAATCGGCAATTATGCGCCCGGTAATTGGACCTAAGTGAATGCCCTTGGTGGCGTGCCCGGTAGCCAGGAAAATACCCTCCCAACCGGGAACCGGGCCGATGAGGGGTTTACCATCGGGACTAAGGGGGCGGGACCCGGCAAGCTGCTGCACCAGTTCAGCGCTCTCCAGATCAGGCAGCACATCCACAGCGCGTTGCAGCAGTTCCAGACGGGCGGTCTCGGTGGGCTGGCGGTCAAATTCCTCTCCCCAGAACAGCTCCCTCTGGTCATAGTCCCGTCCCCCTGTGCTGCCCACACTGGTGAGTCCGTCCAGGCGGCTGATCATATGCCCGCGCCTGGGGGAACTGATCAACACCGGCAGGGGTTCGCCAGAGTAGTTGAGCAAGAGCCGTTCCCCTTTCATTGGCCTCACGGGAACCGGAAAGTCCAGCCAGGGAGTGAAAGCCTTGCTCCAGGTGCCTGCCGCTACTACCACAGCGCCGCACGGTATGTCCCCGGCTATCGTTCTTACACCGGTTATCGCGGCGCCGTCGGTAATCACGCCGGTTACCTCCCGTTGAAGCATGTTGACGCCCTTCAATTCAGCCGCCCGACCCAAGGCCAGGTTCAGGAGGTAACTGTCAAGCTGGGCGGACTCATCCTCATACGCGGCGCCCACTATGGAAGGTGAAAGTCGGGGCTCAATAGTGTGAACTTCCTGAGCGTCAATCCAGCGCATGCTGACGTGGGCTTGCTGCCACTCCATCATGCCCTTGATAAGCTCAGCTTCGTCGTCGTCGAGGGCCAGGCGCAGGGAGGGTCGCCGCTAGTAAAGCAGGTCCATACCGGTGGCGGATTCCAGTTCGGGAACTATCTCCCTGAATTCGGAGTAGGCGGCACGGGCCATCTGGAAAGACGCCCCGGGAGTAAATTCAGCGCCAAGCAGACTCAGGGAACCGGTAGCGTGGGCAGAGGCCCCACTGCCCATGGCTTCCCGCTCCAGCAGGGTAACGGCAGCGCCCTCCCTGGCAAGGTAATAAGCCACCGAGCAACCCACCACGCCGGCGCCAACCACAACTACGTCGGTACTATTCGCCATAGTCTCCCCCTCCGGTGAATTTGGGGAATTATCGCCGTGCTGTGAAAGGGGTGTCAATCGGGGACCCCGACGGCCACCAGGTCTCTCGGGATCCGCAGTCGGAATCCGGTATGGGTTAGAGGCCTTTGCCAACGAGGGAAGCTGAAGGAACTTAGCAATGTCCTGGTCAGGCGTTCTTCCATCACACCCCATACTTCCGCATATAGTAGAATGCAGCGACCAATTACCACAGAAACTCTTCCCAAGGAGCATTTACTATGTCAGATAAACTTCGCCTGGGATTTGTGGGCGCCAACGTAAACTCTACCTGGGCCTCCCAGTCCCACTTCCCGGCGCTGCTGGCCAGCCCGGACGTGGAATTTACCGCCGTATGCACCACCCGCCCCGAAAGCGCGGAGGAGGCGCGCCAGGCCTTTGGCGCAAAGCTGGCCTTCCACGACTTCCGGGAGATGGCAGCCTCGCCCGACATTGACGCCATCGCCGTGGTGGTGCGGGTGCCCTCTCACTACGAACCAACAAAGGCAGCTATCGAGGGCGGCAAGCACGTCTACACCGAGTGGCCCCTGGGCCGCAATACCGCCGAGGCCGTGGAACTGGCCGACCTGGCCAGGGAAAAGGGAGTGCAGACCGTCGTGGGTCTCCAGTCCCGGGTCAGTCCCGCCCTGATGTACATCAAGGAACTGATCGAGGCGGATTATGTGGGTGAGGTGCTGTCCTGCAGCCTGACCACCATGAGGGACGGGGCGCTGGCCCGTCCCACGGGCCGCACCTGGCAGCGAGACGCCAGCCTGGGCGCCAACACCCTGACCATCGCCAACGGCCACGTCATTGACGCCCTGCGCTTCGTGGCCGGCGACTTTGCGAGGGTGTCCTGCATGGTCAGCACCCAGGCAAAGGAATGGTACGAGACAGACACGGAACAGTTCGTGGAGGTTACGTCGCCGGACAACGTGCGGGTCAGCGGCCAGCTGAAGAGCGGGGCGGCGGCGGCGGTCCACGTGGGGGCGGCGCCCTGGGCTGGCAGCGGTTACCGCATGGAGATTTACGGGCGGGAGGGCACCTTGGTCGCCACGGGCAGCGTCTCCTCCCAGCGGGGCGAAATGCTCAGGGTGCAGGGCGCCCAGCGCAGCCACCAACTGGAGGACCTGGAGATACCGGACCGGTTCGCATTTGTGCCCAAGGACTTTCCGCAGGGTGATCCATATAACGTGGGGCAGATGTATTCCCTGTTCGCCGTAGCCGTGCGCACCGGCGAAAACCGCCTGCCCACCTTCGACACGGCGGTGGACCTGCACCGCTTCATAGACACCATCCAGGAGGCCTCGGATACGGGGCGGGAACTGCCAGTGGGGTGAGGAGAAGTACCCGCACTTGGGAGGCCGATGCCAGTTAAATCAATTGACGGTCCGCCTGAACCCTACTCGGTCGAATTGAAGCACTGTGGTTTGTTGGCTGGACGATTCCCAGGGTCTGTCGTCCATTTTCTTAAATAGCATGCAAATAGTTCGCCTAGTTCACCTTCCTCTTCAATGATGTCGGCAACCTGATCGAAATAGATGTAACGAAAGTCTTTTCGTTCCGTTTTTTCCTCTGGTTTCGGTTGAATAACGACTACTTCTATCTTCGTGCAGGTGGAAAGGCTGACCTTGACCTTGTTGACGAGATTCTCTGAATACCTGGGCTTTCTTTTGGACATCGCCGTTATGAGTTGACATGGCAATATCAGGATACCCAAATTCGATAGAGCCACCAGCAGATGTACATACTTCTTGCGACTGTCACTGTTCGATGCGATACCAATCAACTCCGATAAAATATAAGCCAACCCCTTATTTCTAGCCTCCTCCAAGTATTTCTCCTGATCCTTACTCTTGGAACCCATGTCTGTCTTAAGTTCCACTAGAAATGCCGTTTTCAGGTCCTTCGATAGCGCAAGGAAATCGACTCTGTAAGCATGGTTCGTGTCGGCCGTCTTCTTTAATGGAAATTGAGGGATAACATCCCGGCACATCTTTGTTCCTTTACGACTTTCTTCAATAATTGTCGGCAAGAACAACCCCAAGAGAGCATCCACGCGGGCTTCAAGGGGTACCCGGCAAAATTTCGCCATTTGTCCAAATGCAAGAACAGGGATTCCACTGATGGAGGTTCAGTCTCAGGCAACATGGTTTCTTCCACACGATTTACGTTTCTTGGCGAAGCCCTCAGGCCATGCCCCAGTAATCAGCCATGGTTCAGGCGAAAAAGCCCCGCCATATTCCCTTCATCGCCCAATGGCAAGGGGACAACAGCGGGGCTCTCGCAAGATTGCGAAGAACTGAAATCCCTACGCCTTGGCAGCCACCGGTTCGTGGGTCTTGAGGAAGCGGCGGGCGTGGGCCACGGCCTGATCGATGTGTTCCTGGGTGTCCTTCCAGGGATAGATGGTCACCTCGGAGTTGGGGGCGAGGTTGGCCACTTCCATGGCCACCGCGTAGGGGTGGGCCGGAACATCGTCGGGCGCGATCAGCAGGGGAGTCTGCAAGTTCCGCACAAAGTCCCGGGTAACGGTGAAGACGAAGTCGCCGCGGTTGGTGTACATACTGGTCAGGAAGTCATGCACTATCTCCATGGTGACCTCGGGACGCTTTTCGCACAGGGGCGGCCCCCATCCGGTGATGTTGTTCTGGTAGAACAGGTCGGGTATCTCCGGCCGGAACCCGCTGGGCTGCATCATTGCCGCGGCGACGATGCGGTCCGACGCCCGGCTTAGCAGATTATGGATCATGGGCCCGGCGATGCAGAACCCCAGCACCAGGAACTTGTCGATGCCCAGGTGGTCCATCAGTCCAAGCTGGTCATCGGAGTATGCGTCCCAGGGCCGGTCGATCTCCAGGGGCCCGGTAGACTGGCCCGGCGGAGCGTTGCGCAGATCGGCAGCGATAACGCGGAAGTCGTCCTTGTAGGTCTCCAGGGGATTGAAGGGATGGGACTCGAGCCCCTGGATGGTGGAATTCAGGCCGCCACCAGGAATAACTATTAGCGGGAATCCGGAGCCAACCTCTTCGTAATAGATCCTGGTATCGCCTCTTTCGTAAAATGGCATATCTGCTTTCCTCCATTTATGAATTGCGTAAAGCCTATTGCTTCGCGTGTTGCTGTCGAATCTAACCCAAGGTTAACCGGTGGTCAAGGGAAGCACAGCAATCGCACTTCGAGGGTTCTCTTAACCGCAGAAACGCAGAGTCCAGAGAGGAGCGCAGAGTATTGCTGCGAGACTCTGCGTCCTCTGCGACTCTGCGGTAAGAAAAGGGCTGGCATAGAAACGAGCGGACAGGAACTCCCAATCAAAATGCACTTACTCAGGACGAAATCCATCGCCCAATTGACCCCTTTCGAACGGTTGGGCTATATTGAATTGTAATCCAGATACGGAGGGCGACCATGACCAGCCCCGCCGACCTGAAAATGACCATCGGAGATTTGCTGGACCGACAGGCCGACCGGTTCGGCGACCGGGACGCCCTGGTCCACGTGGACTGGGACCTGCGCTACACCTGGCGAGAGTTCCAGGAAGAATGCGACCAGGTTGCCCGCGGCCTGGTGGCCCTGGGCATAGAGAAGGGCGACCACGTTGCCCTGTGGGCCACCAACTACCCTGAGTGGGTTATCGCCCAGTTCGCCACCGCCCGCATTGGCGCCGTCCTGGTGACCGTCAACCCGGCCTACCGCACCCACGAACTGGAGTACCTGCTGAACCAGTCCGATGCCGTGGCCGTCATGCTCATCGGCAACTTCCGCACTTCCGACTACGTGGGGATGCTGCAGGAGGTGGCGCCAGAACTGACCGGGGCATCACCAGGTCAGTTGCAATCCGAAAAGCTGCCCGCGCTGCGCCATGTCATTTACATCCCGCCCTACGACGGGACGGATGGCGCGACTCCCCCAGGCATGTTTTCGTGGAACGACGTGAAGGCACTGGGCGAGGAAGTTGCGCCGCAAGCCCTGGCCCGCCGCAAGGCCGACTGCCACCCGGACGACGTTATTTGCATCATGTACACGTCCGGCACCACGGGCAACCCCAAGGGCGTCATGCTAACCCACCACAACCTGGTGGCCAACGCCACCTATACGGCGGAGGGCCTGCGGTTCACCGAGGAAGACCGTCTCTGCATTCCCGTACCCTTCTACCACTGCTTCGGTTCCGTGCTGGGCACATTGGCCTGCGCCGCCGCCGGAGCAGCCATGGTGATACCGTCGGAGTACTTCGACCCAGGCAAGGCCCTGGTAGCCGTGGAAAAAGAAGGGTGTACCGCCATTCACGGCGTTCCTACCATGTTTATCGCCGAATTGGAGCACCCCGACTTCAACGGATTCAGGCTGGACTCTCTCCGCACCGGCATCATGGCCGGCTCCCCCTGCCCCATCGAGGTGATGCGGCAGGTCATTGACCGCATGGGCTGCAGCGAGATGACCGTGGGCTACGGCCTGACCGAAGCCGCCCCTATAATCACCCTGACCCGGGCCGATGACAACATAGAACGGCGGGTGTCCACCGTGGGCACGGCCATTCCCTACGTCGAGGTGAAGATTGTTGACCCGGAAACGGGAGAGGATGTGCCCGTAGGCGACCAGGGCGAGCTTTGTTCCCGTAGCTTTATGAACATGAGGGGCTACTACAAGATGCCTGAGGCCACCAAGGCGGCCATCGACACGGAAGGGTGGCTCCACACCGGCGACCTGGCCACGGTGGACGCCGACGGCTACTACAAGATTACCGGCCGCTCCAAGGACATGATCATCCGGGGCGGGGAGAACGTCTATCCCCGGGAAATCGAGGAGTTCCTTTACACCAACGCCAAGGTGGCCGACGTGCAGGTCATCGGCGTCCCAGACCGGCGGTTCGGGGAGGAGATCATGGCCTGGGTGCTGCTGCGGGCCGGCCAGGAAGCCACCGAGGAGGAGATTCGCGAATTCTGCCGGGGCCGCATTGCCCACTACAAGGTGCCTCGATACGTCAAGTTCGTGTCCGAGTTCCCCATGACCGTTACCGGCAAGATCCAGAAGTACGTAATGCGGGAAGTTTCCATCCAGGAACTGGAACTGGAAACCGCCGCCAGCATCGAAACCGCCTGAAGTTCCGCAGGGCACATTTCCAGCCTGTAGTACAATAGGACTATATTCAACGAGGAGAACGCTACCAAATGACACTCCAGCTAAAGGACTTCCGCACACGGAACCGGCCGGTAGTATCCGGTCGCAGGCTGGACCCGGACATGTCCGAGCAGATGCGGGCCAATCTCAGCAACGCCGAGGAGCAGATTGCCCAACCCTTCAAGGGCTTGACCACCGACGGCCAGGTGGTCCCGGGCCTGTTCTCACTGCGGCAGACGGGCCTGTCCACCGCCAGCATGAAACAGGCCGCCGATGCCTGGCTGGCTTCCCTGGACTCCGGACAGCGGGAGGCCGCCCAGTTCGACTTGGACAGCGACACCTGGCGCCGCTGGAGCAATATCCACGTGTTCCTGATGCGCCACGGGGCCATGCTGGAGCCCATGTCCCAGGAACAGCGGAACCTGGCCTTCGGCGTGCTGCAGGAAGGGTTCAGTCCCGAAGGCTTCCAGCTTGCCCGCAACATCATGAAGCTCAACGAGTCCATCCGAGAGATCACCGGCAGCAACGAGGAACTGGGCGAGTGGCTCTACTGGCTCAGCATCATGGGCGAGCCTTCCCTGGACCAGCCCTGGGGCTGGCAGATGGACGGCCACCACCTGAACGTCAACTGCTTCGTGCTGGGCGACCAGGTGGTTATGACCCCCATGTTCATGGGCTCCGAACCGGTGGCCGTTGACATCGGCAAGCACGCTGGCATCCGGGCCTTCCGGGCCGAGGAAAGCACGGGCCTGGCCCTGGCCCGCACCCTGTCCGCCGAGCAGCGCAGCAAGGCGATCATCGGCGAGGACGTACCCCCGGGCGTCTTCACCGGCGCCTTTCGGGATAACTTTGAAATGTCCTACGAAGGCGTCAAGTTTGACAGCCTTACCAGCCACCAGCAGGCCTTGATGTTCGAGTTGATCGGGACCTTCGTGAACCGCATGCGCTCCGGCCACGCCCAGCTGAGAATGGACGAGATCAGGCAGCACCTGAATGAGACTCACTTTGCCTGGATGGGCGGGACGGAAGAGGACAGCGTCTTTTACTATCGTGTCCACAGCCCGGTGGTGCTCATTGAGTTCGACCACCAGGGCGGCATCTTCCTGGACAACGACGAGGCGTCCAGGAACCACATCCACACCGTGATGCGGACGCCAAACGGCAACGATTACGGCAAGGACCTGCTCCGCCAGCACCGAGAACAGGGCCACCATCACCACGGATAGAGGCCACTGGGTTCCGTGCCTTGAAGGTAAACGTGGGGCCGCTTAGAGCGGCCCCACACAAATTGCGCTGCTAGCAGTGATACGAGGTCAGGGAGGGGCGGCAGGCACAATGCGCAGTTTCCCAATGAAGACGACCGATGTCGTCGTAGTGGGCGGGGGGCCGGGCGGGCTGGCCGTTTCCCAGCAATTGACCGCCTGCAACATCCCCCATGTTGTGCTGGAACGAGGAGACCACCCGGCATGGATGTGGGACCATGTATATGACAGCCTGAGGCTCCACACAGGCAAACACCTCAGTTCGCTGCCCGGAATGTCCTTCCCATCAAACACTTCGCTGTTTCCAACCCGTTCCGAATTTACTGCCTATCTGCATTATTACGCAGAGAAGTCCAAGCTGCCTGTACATACCGGCATTGAGGCTACAGGTCTCCGGCGGGAGAAGGAAAGCTGGTTTGTCGAAACGAGCGGGACGCACTACCGGGCAAGAATCGTCGTCGTCGCTACTGGCATAATGTCTTCCCCCTTCCTGCCGGCCTTCACCGGCATGGAAGTCTACGGCGGCCAACTGTTCCACAGCACGGAGTACCGGCGGCCTGAGACATGCCCGGGGCAGTCCATCCTGGTAATCGGCATCGGCAACTCGGCGGCGGAGATTGCATCCGAACTGGCCGCTTCCGGGCGGGAGGTAACAGTCTCGGTGCGGTCAGGGGCCGCCGTCATACCCCGGACCATCGCCGGCATACCTTCCCAGTATTTCGGCTGGGGCATTTCGTGGCTGCCCGGTAGTGTACAGCGCCAAGTCGTGCAATCCACCGCCCGGCTGGGTGGTCTCCTGCATCGTCGCCAGGCCACTCTGCCCCGAAAGGGGGACGCTGGCCCGTGCCAGGACGTGCCGGTTGTGGGCCACACCATCGTCAACCACATCACCGCAGGACGGATCAAATTGCGCCCCGGAATCGCCGACTTCCCCGAGGACACCGTACGCTTCAACGACAGGAGCGCATGGCAGGGAGATACGGTTGTGCTGGCCACCGGCTATCGGTCGGCCATTGAATGGATGGGGGAGTATGGCGCCAGGGATGGGTGCGGCTTTGCCCTGCGAAAAGACCGGGTCCGGAGCGCACACCACGACGGCTTGTACTTTGTGGGCCACAATTACGACGGCAGGGGCGGTCTCTACAACATCCGCATCGACGCCAAACGCATCGCGCGCCAGGTCGCCAGAAACCTACGCAAGATGAAAGTCGGCGAAAGCCCATAGGGCCAGGGCCAGCACCATGTGAAACCAGATGGGAATGGTATGCCGGAACCACCTCAACTCCGGGCGCAGGACCATCGTCAGCACGTACCGCACCACCATGGAACCGAAGTAAATCCAGGACAGTACCGTCAGGGGCAGCGCCGCCCGGCTCCACCAGTCCGCCGCAAACAGTCCTGATCCCCGATATACGTCGGCGCAAATCACCAACATCACTGCCAGCAGCACCAACTGGGCCGGCAGCAAATACCGGTAGGGCATCAGGCCGGAATACCAGTGTTCGTTGGCAGGAAGCCAGCGCGGGGCACGGGTTACCACCACCACCTGCCCCAGGACACGCAGGGCAAACAACAAAGTACAGACCGCCATTATGAGAAAGTTGCTGGACACGGTGCGACCACCTGAATCGGAGTAATTGACCTTCTGAATCATTATATCCGGCGCCGGCCCTGGAGATTATGAAATGGTCGCATGAACATCAACCGGGCCATTCCGGGCACCGCGCTTGAATCAGGAGTAGAATTATCCGGGAGCCAACGCAACGCAGTCCGAAACCAAGAGTCGTCGTTATGCAGGAAAACGATATGGCTTCCGCCATCCAATGGCGGGAATGGAACGAGGAGGCCTTCGTGGCCGCCAGGAACGAGGACAAGCCGGTGCTTCTTACCCTGGGGGCCACCTGGTGCCACTGGTGCCACGTTATGGACCAGATGGCCTATGCCGACCCGCGAGTAATCGAACTGGTCAACTCCCGCTTCATTCCGGTACGGGTGGATGTGGACCAGCGTCCCGATATCTCCCTGCGCTACAACCAGGGCGGCTACCCGTCGGTGGCCTTCCTGACCGGCGCCGGCGAGTTTCTTGCTGGCCGGCCCTACACCCCGCCGGACGAAATGGTCGCCCTGCTTGAACGGGTCTCCCAAGGCGAGGACGTCTCCGCCACGCCGGCAAGGGCGGAGTCCAGCGAGGCGGCCGCCACCACAACCGGCGACGCCCCCGTTGAAAGAGTGCTGGCCCGCCTGGCCGAGCTTTACGACGAGCGATTCGGCGGCTTCGGCCTTGAGCCCAAGCAGCCCCCGTGGGAGTCCCTGCGTCTTCTAATGGCCCGCAGTTCCCTGACCGGAGACCGGGCCCTGCTGGCAATGGTGGAGACTACCCTGCAGGGAATGTGGCAAGGCATTTACGACAACAAAGACCAGGGCTTCTTTCGTTATTCCGTGAGCCGGGATTGGAAGGTTCCCCATTACGAAAAGATGCTGGTCACCAACACCAGCCTGGCGATGGTCTACCTGGACGCCTACCTGCTAACCCGCAAGCCAGACTACCGTACCGCCGCTTCCGGCATCCTGGACTACTTGCTTAACACCCTTTTCAGCCCAGTCGACGGCCTCTTTTTTGCCAGCCAGGACGCCGACGAACCCTTCTACCAGGGTGCCTGGAAGGACCGTGACGCTGCCACCGCTCCGCCCGTGGACCACACCTTGTACGCCGGGTGGAACGCCCTGACTGCCCTGGCCCTGATCCACGCCACCGAGGCCCTGGGGCGGGCGCCTTATCGCCGCATAGCCACTGCCATCCTGGAGAAGCTGTGGCGGGAAAGCTGGACCGCCGAAGACGGCCTGTGCCGGGTTGCCGGAGAATCCGGTCATTCCACCCCTATCCTGACCGACCAGGTCAGTTTTCTTCGGGCCTGGCTGGCCCTGTACCAGTCCACAGGCAACCCCTACTGTCTCACCCGCTCCATGGAAGTCGCCGCCACCACCCAGCGGCTTTTGGGAGCGCCCGGCGGTGGCTGCTTTGACACCGCCGCGCCCCGTTACTTCGAGGCGGCCCTGCTCCCCCGGGAACAGCCGGCGCTGGACAACGCCCACTGGGCCGAAGCCCTGATGGTCCTGTCTCACCTGTCGGACGACGACGCATACCAGCGGCAGGCAGCGGCGACACTGCAAATCTTCGAGTCCGTCATCCCCGGCAAAAGCTACCTGGGCGACCGACAGTCCCGCCGAATGGAGGAGGACGAGGAGGCCCTGTTCCTGCCCGCCGGCTCCGCCTGGGCGCGGGCCAGGGATATGCAGGATAACGGCCCGGTGCGCCTGGCCCTGGTGGGCGATTCGTCCACCGACGCCTACCGCCAGCTTCACCGGGCAGCGGCCAGGGTCTATGCGCCCCACCGGGTTATCTTGCCCCTGGACTGGCAGCGCAACGCCCGCCATATCCGGCAACAGGGCTTTCCTTCCAGAGCCGAGCCGGCCCTGTACGTCTGCATGGGCGAACGGTGCCTGGCCCCCGTTGCAACCTCTGCAGAGGTGCGCGACCTGGTCCGCTCCCGTCCGTGGACCGCCATCCCTGACCTGCAAACCTGACTCACATCCGATCCGGCAAAGGAGGATGAGCCATGAGTACACCGGCCAACGGGTATATCAATGCCGGTACACTGGAAGAAGTCCGGGAACGGGGCTGCACTGTGGTTACCGGTGGCGGCCACGCCATCGCCCTTTTCAGCTACGGCGAGCAGGTATACGCGGTGGACAACCGCTGTCCCCACATGGGCTTTCCCCTGGACCGGGGCAGTGTGAAGGACGGCATTCTCACCTGCCACTGGCACCACGCCAGGTTCGAGCTTTCCAGTGGCGGCACCTTCAACCCCTTCGCAGACGACGTGCGCACCTTTCCGGTAAAGCTGGTGGACGGGCAGGTCTGGATTGATCCCGTTCCGCCGCCCCGAGACGAAGCGGGGCACTGGCGACGCCGGCTGGAAGACGGTATGGAGCACAACCTGCGGCTGGTCATAGCCAAGGCGGCGCTGGGACTGAAGACAGCCGGCACGGACTACCGAGTCCCCCTGGAAATCGGCGCCCGGTTTGGCACTACCTACTCCGCCGCCGGCTGGGGCGCTGCCCTGAGCATGCTCACCTGCACCGCCAACATGCTGCCCCATCTCCACGAGGATGACCGGCCCAGGGCCCTGTACCAGGGATTGCTGCACGTCGCCAGGGAGTGCGCCGGAAGGGCTCCCCGCTTCACCGTGGACCCGCTTCCCACTTCCGAAACCCGCCCGGAGGTTTTCGCAGGCTGGTTCCGAAACTTCATCAACGTGCGGGACGACGAGGGTGCGGAGCGGTGCCTGGTTACCGCCATCGAATGCGGCGTTCCCCGGGACGACATAGCCGCCATGATTTTCGCCGCCGCTACCGACCACATCTACATGGACGGCGGCCACGTGGTTGACTACGCCAACAAGGCCTTTGAGTTGCTCGACCACCTGGGCTGGAAAATGGCGAGCCAGGTGCTGCCCAGCCTGGTGCGCGGCATGGCCCGGGCCCGCCGCAGCCAGGAACTCAGCCAGTGGCGCGACCCCATAGACCTGGCGTCCATGGTGTGGCAGGCACGGGAGGAACTGCCCGACCTGCTGGAGCGGGGTCGCACAAACGCAGGGGGTTGGGACGGGGAAGAAGCCCTGGCTGGCGAAATCCTGAAGGACTCACCCGACGAAATTATCGGCGCACTGAAACAGGCAGTCATTGGCGGCGCAACTCCCCGGCAGCTTGGCGCCGTCGTGGCCCACTCCGCCTTCCTGCGCATGGCCCGCTTCCATACATCCAACGAGTTCCGGGACTGGGACACGGTACACAACACCCTGACCGCGGCCAATGCCCTGCACCAGGCCCTAAAGCGGACGCCCACCCCGGAGTTGCTGCGGGGCGTGTTCGATGTGGCCATCAGCATCTACCTGGACCGGTTCCTGAACATGCCGTCCCAGCGAATGCCCGAACCGTCGCCCAGCCCGCTGCCGCCTATAGACCAACTGGACCGTCTGCTGGACCTGGTGGACAGCCGGCAGCAGGTGGAGGAGTGCGCCCACGCCGTTTCCGGGTACCTGGCCGGCAGCGGTTCATCGGACGACCTGATGGCCACTATGGGCAGCATGATGCTGCGGGAGGACTCGGACTTTCACTCTTTCCAGATTGTGGATGCGGCCTTCAGGCAGTTCCAGGACCGACAGGGGACCGAGTCCGGCCGGCACGTGATGATTGGGCTGGCCCGGTTCCTGGCGGCCCATTCCCCTACTCCCCGCTCTGAGGGCCAAACCTACCAGATCGCCCTGCGCCTGCACCGGGGAGAGGATATGCATGAGTAACCACCGGAAGGCGTCGCCCAACATCATTGACCCCCGTCACCACCGATGCTAATTTCAACCTGAACGGGACGTCCCTCGCGCCTGTATCTCCGGCGCAGCCTTAAGGAGGCAACCATGGCCATACCCGCAGAAAAGGACACTATCGCAGCCAAGGCGAACGTCGCCCACCCCCTGGACCCGCTTACTTCCGCGGAAATTATCGAGGCCGCCAGTCTGCTCCGTTCCCAGCGCCAACTGGGGGCCAGGGTGAGGTTTGAGACCATCGTCCTGAAGGAACCTGAGAAGGCGCAGGTCCGCGGCTTTTCTGCCGGCGACCCGATTCCCCGGGAGGCTTTCGTGGTCATCCTGGACAATGAGGCCGAGGCCACCTACGAGGCCACCGTCTCCTTGGAGGAAGGGAGAGTAACGTCCTGGAAGCCCGTCCCCGGAGTGCAGCCCCGCATAATGTTCGAAGAATTCGTGGAGTGCGAGGCCGCCGTCCAGTCCAACCCCGAATTCCGGGCCGCCCTGGAGCAAAGGGGCATAAACGACCCCGACCTGATCATGGTGGATTCCTGGTCGGCGGGCTATTACGGGTTTCCGGACGAGGAGGGACGCCGCCTGGCCATAGCCCGCTGTTTCCTGCGAACCGGCCCCAACGACAATGGCTACGCCCGCCCTGTTGAGGGACTCAGCGTGGTGGTGGACCTTAACAAGATGGAGGTGCTGAGGATTGACGACTACGGTATTATCCCATTGCCTCCCAACCCGGGCAACTACGCCGCCGAGTTCGTCAAGGATTTCCGGCAGGACCTGAAACCCCTGGAAATCACCCAGCCCGAGGGACCCAGTTTTTCCGTGGACGGCCACTCCGTCGCCTGGCAGAAGTGGCACCTGCGCGTCGGGTTCACGCCTCGGGAGGGGCTGGTGCTGTACGACATCGGCTACGAGGACCAGGGCCGCATCCGCCCCGTCCTGTACCGGGCCGCCCTGTCGGACATGGTGGTACCCTACGGCGAACCCGGCAAGGACCACTACCGCAAGAACGCCTTCGACGCGGGGGAGTACGGCATCGGCTCCCTGACCAATTCCCTGATGCTGGGCTGCGACTGCCTGGGCGAGATTTATTACTTCGACGCCCACCTGAACACCGGCGGCGGCGAGGCATTCACCATCCCCAACGCCGTCTGCATGCACGAGGAGGATTACGGCATCCTGTGGAAGCACACCGACTGGCGCACGGGCCACGTGGAGGTGCGCCGTTCCCGGAGGCTGGTGGTGTCCAGCGTGGCCACGGTGGGCAACTACGAGTACGGCTTCTTCTGGTACTTCTACCAGGACGGCACCATCCAAATGGAAATCAAGCTCACCGGCATCATCAACACCGCCGGCATTGAGGATGGCGAGACACCCAGGTACGGCACCCTGGTCGCTCCTGGGCTTAACGCCCACATCCACCAGCACTTCTTCAACTTCCGCCTGGACCTGGACGTGGACGGCGAGGGCAACACCGTTTACGAAGTCAACACGGTGGCCGAACCGCCGGGCCCGGACAATCCCCACGCCAACGCCTTCTACGCCGAGGCCACACCCCTGAAAACCGAACTGGCAGCCCAGCGGGTGGTGAACCCGATGAAGGGACGCTATTGGGTAGTATCCAACCCGTCGGTTAAGAACGCCCTGGGCCGGCCGGTGGCCTACAAGCTGATGCCGGGGGAAAACGTCCTTCCCTTCGCCGACCCCACGGCCAGCATAATGCAGCGCGCCGGGTTTATGGCGAAGCACCTGTGGGTTACCCCCTACGCGCCCGACGAAACATCCGCCACCGGCCCCTATCCCAACCAGCACCCCGGCGGCGCCGGCCTGCCCGAGTACACGAAGCACGACCGCAGCGTGGAAAACACCGACCTGGTCCTGTGGTACACGCTGGGCTACCACCACGTCCCCCGGCCGGAGGACTGGCCCATTTCGCCGGTCTCCTACTGTGGGTTCAGCCTGAAGCCGGTGGGGTTCTTCGACACCAACCCGGTGCTGGACGTGCCGCCCAGCACACATCACAACGGCGCGTGCTACGGGTGACAGGGGCTGTAGAGAGTTGAGAATGCTAGATACAAAAATGCCACCATTCCCCAAGCTAATCTTCTTGGATACAAACATTGTCCAGAACCTTCATATATTTTGGGAGTTCATCCTTGATAACTCCCTAACTCCCCAATTGGAATCCAAGATGGCTTCCAAAGGACAACGATTCGTAGATGACATTCATGCTTTACGTCACTTCATGGCCTTGGGGCAGCGCTACGGCTGGCCAATGGCAGTGTCTCCCAACACATTGACAGAACTGGAGGCCAATTCACGTGCGAATGTGCGTGCAGCGCTATTGTCTTGGGGCAAATCGCTGGAGGAGCACTTTGTAGAGCATTTTGATGTGACGCAGGGTTCAGCAGCAGAATCCAGTTACAGTAACTTGCGTCATTTCACGTTTATTCAACGTGGTCGTATTTGCCAGATGTTGGAGGCGATGCCGCACGAAGGGGATAGGCAGCTAGTGATTGACGCGTTAGAGCGTGGCTGCGACATATTCCTAACAATGGACTATAGGTCTATATGGAGTCATAGAGAAGCCGCAACTCCATTAGGGGTTCGAATAATGACGCCCGTTGATATCTTGGACTACATTGGACCTTGGATAGGTCTTTTGAGGTAATTGCCGCGCTGGTTGCGGGAAGATGCATAATGGTAGAAAGATGCCATTGAAAATCGCCACCTGGAACGTCGAGTGGGCCACGCCCCGCTCACGGCGTACCCCTGAAATTCTGCACCGTCTGGCAGATCTGGGAGCCGATGTCGTTTGCCTGACCGAGACCGACCTGCGACTGATGGACGGTGAAGGTCTCGCCATCTCCGCACAGCATGACTACGGCTACGGCTGCCAGACTACCCGACGGAAGGTTCTGCTCTGGTCAAGAAGTCCCTGGGAAGACATTGACCACATGGGGCATGAATCCATGCCGCCGGGGAGGTTCATTTCCGGCTCCACCCAAACATCCCTGGGTGAGCTTGCCGTCATGGGCATCTGCATCCCTTGGTCAGGTTGCAGGACGGAGGCCCGGCGCGGCCCTGAGCGCAAAAGGCGCTGGGAAGACCACCGCCAGTACCTGAAGTGCCTAACCGAACTCTTGATTCATCGGCACACTCGCCGCCTGGTGGTTCTGGGCGACTTTAACCAGGTCATTGGAACAGGCAGCCACGCCCCCAAAGCCCTCCAGGCGGCGCTCCAGGCGGCTCTTCCACCGGGGCTGAAAATTGTTACGTCTGAGCTTGACTTTGGCCAGCGCAAGTCCATCGACCACATCGCTATCAGCGAAGACCTGGCGGCGGAGTCCCGGGGCGTAATCAGCAATGTGCTCAATGGCCGCCAGCTCTCCGACCATTTCGGCGTTTACGCCGGCCTTTCGGCCCGGCCCTAAAGGGCAGTGGGCGTGAACCTCGCCCGCCTCCAGACACCCAAAAGGGCAAAACCCGCCCTGCCACCCCAATGCAAATGTCCTTCCCGGCTGTCAAGATAGGCGCCAACTCATGGTGCGCAAGTTCGGCATACGGCGGCCGGCGCTGGGCCTGACGCAAAGACGCCGGTTGATAGACCGGAAGTTCCGGCAAAACTGGCGGAGCTACCTGTTCCAGAGTGCGCTGACCATGCTGGCCCTGCTGATAATCCTGCTGGTAATCGACGTGGTGCTCCAGGCGGCCATTGTCGTGGCCATCGCGTCCACTGCCTTCATCGTCTTCGTGGCCCCCCACAGCAACGCCGCCAGTCCCCGCCGGGTGGTCGGCGGTCACATGGTCTCTGTGATCGTTGGGACCTTCTTTTCCATGACTTTCCTGGCGCCGGAACTGGGCGACCTGGTCTCCACATCCCAATCTGTCCGTGACCTGTTCGCCGTGCTGTCCGTTGGCCTAAGCATGTTGTTAATGGCCGTGACCGACTCCGAGCATCCGCCGGCGGCCGGCACCGCTCTCGGTCTAGTGATTACCGGCTGGACTCCGTCCGCCGTCCTGTTCGTTGTTCTGGGGTCGGTAATCCTGTCGGTCATCCACCTGCTCCTGAGGCCCTACCTGAAGAACCTGCTCTAGCCTCCTGCCTTGTCCCACCACAACCACCGGGGTATCATACCCACCATCTTGAAGGCGCCCCCATCGCCAGGACCATTTGCGATGTCGGCGTCGTGCTGCGGGGGTATGCGATGCCACGGAGAAGTTTCTGGGCCTGGGGAATGGAGGCCGACGAACCCACTGAGGCCCAGCGCCGGGAACTGGCCGCCACCCTGTCCGCCAAGTATGGCGTTTCCATAGACGTGCCGCCGGTGCCCACGAGCGACGACCTGGACCTGCGCCCGCCCCGCATCACCTTCCCCGACTCCCTGGCATCCATCTGCTCCACCGATACCCACGACCGGGCGGTCCACACCTATGGCCGCAACTACGAAGACCGTATCCGGGCCTTCAACCTGCAGTTCCCCAACCCGCCTGACGTGGTGGCATTCCCCGGCAATGAAGATGACGTGGTGGCCCTGCTGGACTGGTGTTCCGGACGGGGCTACGCCGCCATCCCCTACGGCGGCGGCAGTTCGGTAGTAGGCGGCGTGGAGCCACCCGAGGGGTATGACGGCATCGTCTCCATCGACCTGGCCGGGCTGGACCAGGTGCTGGAAATTGACGAAGTTTCCCGCGCCGCCCGCATGCAGGCCGGGGTTTACGGTCCCGCGCTGGAAGAGCAGCTTCGCCCCCACGGCTTCACCCTGCGCCACTTCCCGCAGAGCTTCGAGTTTTCAACCCTGGGCGGCTGGATCGCCACCCGCTCCGGCGGCCACTACGCCACCAATCAGACCCACATTGACGATTTCGTCGAGTCCGTCCGGATGGTCACTCCCCAGGGACTCTGGGAGTCCCGCCGCCTACCTGGCAGCGGCGCCGGCCCCAGCCCCGACCGCCTGGTACTGGGCAGCGAGGGAGCGCTGGGCATCATCACCGAGGCGTGGATGCGCATCCAGGCCAGGCCTCGCTTCCGGGCCTCTGCCGCCGTCACTTTCCCGTCCTTCGAGGCTGGCGGCGAGGCGGTGCGGCAGATTGTCCAGACCAAATTATGGCCGGCCAACTGCCGTCTGCTGGACCCCGGCGAGGCGCAGGACGCCTTGGGGTCCGACGGCGCCAACGCCATCCTGGTGCTGGGCTTCGAGTCCGCGGAACTGCCCCAGGGCGAGCAGATGCGCCAGGTAATCGCCATCGCCCGGGACTGCGGCGGCATGGTGAACGAAGACCAGATAAGAATCATTGACGGCAGCAGCGAGGAGGCCCGCCGGCCCGAGGCGGTGGGGGCCTGGCGCAATTCTTTCATCAACGCCCCCTACCAGCGCAACGCCTCCATGGGCATGGGCCTGGTCGCCGAAACCCTGGAAACGGCCATCACCTGGGACCGGTGGCATGAAATGGACGGCGCGGTGCGCAACGCCCTGCAGGATGCCCTGGACCGGGTGTGCGGCGGCGGGCGGGTTACCTGCCGCTTCACCCACGTTTATCCCGACGGGCCGGCCCCCTACTTCACCTTTGAGGGCATGGGCCGGCCTGGAGCCGAGATTGCAATGCACTCGGAAATCAAACAGATTGCCTCCGATGCCATCATTGCCACCGGCGGGACTATTACCCACCACCACGCAGTGGGCCGGGTCCACCGCCCCTGGTACGACCAACAGCGCCCCGACCCCTTCGCCGCCGCCCTGCGCGCCGCCAAGTCCGCCGTAGACCCCAACTGGGTGCTGAACCCGGGGATTTTGATTGATCGGTAGGGGGAGGTTTGGAAGGCGGTGAGATAGTCCCTTGCCCCTGAAAGGAATTGCCAGGATGGGAAGAACAGTCCCTTCCCCCTTGACGGGGGAAGGTTAGGATGGGGGTGATAGTATTCAATCAGACAGCAATGTAGCCAAAGCAAGGCGGCTCAGAAAAAGCCCCACTGACGCCGAACGAAAATTGTGGAACGCGCTTCGGAACCGTCAAGTGTTGGCGCATAGATTTCGACGGCAGGCTCCCATTGGACCTTACATAGTTGATTTCGTATGTTTTGAGAAGCGGTTAATTATCGAAGTAGACGGCGGTCATCATCTGGAGCAACAGTCCACGGATGCTAAACGGACTAAATGGTTGGAATCGCAAGGTTTTAGAGTCATTCGTTTCTGGAACAGCCAGGTGCTGAATGAGATGGAGGCAGTGCGGGAATCAATATATAACGCCGTTGCGGGCACTTCACCCCCATCCTAGCCTTCCCCCGTCAAGGGGGAAGGGACTTTCTTGGTCGCTATTCCAAACTCTGCAACCCCGCAAGGAGGCCAAATGGGTATTTCCAAGGAGACCATGCAAGCCATCATCCGGGAATACGGGGGCTTTGAGCTTTCCGATGAGGAACTGGACCTGGTGCAGCCCGAAGTGGACGGCTACCTGGAGGCCATGGCCGGGGTTGCCGACTTGGACCTGGCCGACATTATGTCCAGCCGCCTGCTCCGCGCCGCCGAAGGAGGGACCGAAGATGCCTAACGACGCGCTCCTGGACCTGACCATATCGGAACTTGCCCCGCGCATAGAGGCGCGGGAAGTATCGCCCGTGGAACTCACCGAGGCCGCTTTGGCCCGGGCCGATCGCCTGCAGCCCAAGCTCAACTCTTTTATCACGCTGCTCCACGAGCAGGCCCTGGAACGGGCTCGGGCATTGGAGACGGAACTGGCCGATGGCAAGTATCGAGGACCCCTGCACGGCATCCCGATCGGCATCAAGGACAACATCGAAACAAGGGGCATCCGCTCCACCGTGGGTTCCCTGGTTCTGGCCGACAACGTTCCCGACGAGGACGCCCGAGTGGTAACTCTTTGCGAAGAGGCCGGGGTCATCATCCTGGGCAAGGAAAACCTGGAAGAGTTCGCCGCCGGCGCCACTTCCAACAACCCCCACTACGGGGCCGTGCACAACCCCTGGGACCTGGACCACATCCCTGGCGGTTCCAGCGGCGGCGGCGGGGCTAACGTGGCCGCCGGCGTAACCTTCGCGTCCCTGGGCACCGACCTGGGCGGATCGGTGCGGCTGCCCGGCGCTTTCTGCGGCGTGGTGGGCCTGAAACAGACCTTTGGCCGCGTCAGCCAGCGGGGCCTGATGGTAACCAGCTTCAACGGCGACCACATCGGCCCCATGACCCGCTCGGTGGCCGACAGCGCCCTGGTACTGCAGGCCATCGCAGGATACGATCCGCTGGACCCCAGCACCGTACCAGTGCCGGTCCCAGACTACTCAGAAGGGCTGGGTGGCGACCTGTCCGGACTGACCGCCGGAATCCCTTCCAATTACTTCTTTGACGAAATTGACTCGGAGGTTGAGACCTCGGTCAGGAACGCTATTGCCGCCCTGCAGGAACTGGGCGTGAAGGTTGTGGACGTGAGCCTGCCCAGCATGGAGTACGTGGGCGCGCTACGGGCCGCCAGCCTGTCTGATGGGGTGGTGACCCACGAGCCCTACCTGGCCAGCGACCGGGACAAGTACGGCCCAAACGTTATCTACCGTACTCTGGCCGGCCAGTTCGTCCTGGGCAGGGACTACTCCAGGGCCATGAAGGTGCAGCGGCTCATCAAGGAAGAGTATGCCCGTGTTCTGCAGGGAGTGGACTTCATAGTAACTCCCACCACACCGGTGCCCGCTCCGCGTATTGACGCGGTGGACCTTGAACTGGGCGGGGAGACCCACCGGGTTAGGGGTCCCGGCTCCGGGTTCATATCCCGCAACACCAGCCCCATGAACGGCAACGGCCTGCCGGCCATCACCTTGCCCTGCGGGTTCAGCAGCAGCGGCCTGCCCATCGGCGTCCAGTTCATCGGCCGCCCCTTCGAAGAAGGCCTGCTCTTCCAGGTGGCGGCGGGCTATGAAGGGGTGTCACCAAGCTCAGGAATCAGGCCACAACTGTAGCCCAGGGCAGTCGAGATTCCTTCTTCTCGAATCAGAGATACACCCGGCGAATTGATAGCGGGCTGATCCGTTCCTGGGATCAGCCCGCTTTGCCTTGGAACTCTTTGGAGACGAAGCTCCTATCTCATCACGACTCCAGTTTCAGCAAGATTGGTTTAATTTTCGTATTCCAGTAGTCATCGGCCCCCGCCTGGCGCAGTTCTTCCACCAGTTGCGCCGTGTCCTCTCCCAGGGCCTGACCCAACTCGGTAACGGTGCGGTCGCCGGCCAGGGCCGTAACTGCCTCCCTCAACCGCATTACGTACTCCGCTACCTCGAAAGCCGCATGGTCCGAGGCGGAACGGGCCTGCAGGGCCTCCAGCTTTTCCAGCCATTCCAGCCCTCTTTCAGCATCTTCGAACATATCATCCAGGGCATTAATCGTGGTCACAGCGAAACCTCCAAATTGGTAACCTGGTCAAGCAAAGCCGTTGGCAGAACAGGAAGCAAATCCGGGATGTCCTGATCTCCCAGCGAGCAGGAGTAGGTTGCATTACGATGTAAGTATACATCCCTCTTCCACCCAAAAACCGGCCAGGACTCCGACGGAGACCACTCCAAGGCCACTACCAGTGAGACATTTATCAAAACAGCCGGGAGACAACCCGAACGGCGTATAATGGCCCCCAAAACCTCGGGGGTGCCGCCGTGGACGTGCAAAAACTGCGTGACGAGATTCCGGTACTGGCCAACGTAACCTACCTGAACACCGGCTGGTCGGGGCCACCGCCCCTTAGAGTAGCGCAAGCGTTGAAGGACCGCATCGACCTGGAGCTTTATGAGGGCCCCACGTCGCGTCCTGTTCAGGAGCAGGGCCGCGAGACCCAGGCTCAGGCCCGGCTGGCCGCCGCCCGGCTGTTCAACGCAGACCCGGAGGACGTGCTGGTAACCCGCAACACCACCGAGGGCCTGAACATAGTTCTGAGTGGCCTGGACTGGCAGCCCGGCGACGAGATTATCACCTGCAACCTGGAGCACGGCTCGGTCCTGTTGACCAGCCTGGCCACCGCCAAGCGTTACGACCTTAATGTGCGGGTGGTGGACCTGGACCCCCACGACTCCCGGGAGACCATCCTGGGCAAGTTCGAGGCGTCCTTCACCCCACGTACTCGCATGGTCTTCGTCAGCCACGTTGAGTACTCCACCGGCCTCCGCATGCCTGCCCCCGAGTTGACCCGCCTGGCCCACGACCGGGGCGCCCACATCATGCTGGACGGCGCCCAGACGGGGGGACACCTGCACCTGGACGTGACCTCAGAAGGGTTCGACTTTTACTCCATTCCCGGACAGAAGTGGGTGCTGGGCTTCGAGGGCGTGGGGTCGCTGTACATCCGCCGCGACCTGATTGAGCGGGTCCATCCCGCCCACTCGGGCGGCCACGCTATTGTGCAGCCTGTTGACTACGACAACGTCCAGCTGAACGGAGCCGACATGGAGAAGTTCCACGGCGGTTCCTCCAGCGTACCCCTGCAAGCCGCCTTTGTGGAGGCCGTGAACTTTATCGGGGAAGTGGGCTTAAACGAGATTGAAGACCGCAACCGCCAACTGGCCTCCAGGCTCAAGGAACAACTGGCGAACATCCCCGGCGTCCACATCTATTCTCCCATGGAGCCGGGTCTATCGTCGGGCCTGGTGGCATTCGCTCTGGCCGGCTGGGAGCCGCCGGCAGCGGTGGCGCGCCTGTGGGACGACCACCGCATAGTGGTGCGCCAGGTGGGCTATCCCCCCGGCATTCGCGCCTCCCTCCACTTCTTCAACACCGAGGACGAAGTTGACCAATTGGCCCAGGTGGTGAAGGGGTTAGCCTAGTCCGTGGGGCGCGTCCCCTCGAAATACCGCCTAGGATTTTCAATCATCATCCGGTCAACCACGCTTTGGGGCACGCCCGCTTCCATCAGCCGGGGGATGACGGCCCGGCTGAGCCACAGGTAGCCGTCGGGGTTCTGCTCCCGGCTGGGCATGCCCGGGGAGCCGATACGGGACAGGACGATGTTCCAGTCGTGGGAGAGCATCATGTTGGCGTCCAGCCCCTCGTCCAACCGCTCCTTCAGGTAGTCGGTGCGTTCCTGCCATGATGGAAGGTTGGGGCGGCCGAAGGGGTTGTTGATGTCCCAGCCCAGCCACACGCCCAGGCGGGCCAGTTCGTGGTGGTAGTCCGGGTCCAGGGTGTTGTTGAGGTGGCCCACGTAGATGTTGTGGGGTTCCACTCCCTCTTCCTTTAGGATACGCACCTGCTCCTCGCCTATCCGGGACTCGGCCGGCGTGTGGGTTGTGACCGGAACACCGGTGCGCAGGTGGGTCCGGGCCGAGGCCCGCAGCATCAACTCTTCCTGTTCGGTAATTGGGTCGCTGGTGGCAACCTTGATAATGCCGGCCCGGATTCCCGTGCCTTCAATTCCCTGCTCGATTTCCCGCACCCACAGGTCGGCAATGAAGTCCTTATCCCGACCCCAGAAGCTGCGGGGCACGTCGAGCCAGCAGCCGGTGCAGCAGATGAACTGCACGCCGGTCCGCTCCGAGACCTCCTTCATCAACACAACGTCACGCCCCAGGTCCAGCGGCGACACCTCCACCACCGTATCCACTCCCCCTTGCTTGGCCTCACTAAAGGACTCCACGGCCATATGCAGGCATTCGTCCCGCTGCTCCAGCTCATAGTAGGTCTGCCGTATGCCGGCGGAGGAATCTATCAGGTGTTCGTGGGGCAGGGTAAAGCCCAAGTCGGCCGTATTCAGGGGCCCCAGCACCGAGTTTATGGTTGCCATGCGAAACCTCCCTATGGAAAAGCTATGTTTCAGGTACCTCAATCTGGCAGAGTTCGTGAATTAAACGGATTATACAGGCGTGAAACATTCTTTGCGGTGATAGAATCGACGAATCACCCCACGCTAGAAGATATGACCTGGCCTAAAGGCCCGGGAGGAACAAAATGCCGCTCCACTTCACTGAGCAGGAACTGGCCGAACGCAGAAAGAAGGTTACGACGGAATTGCAAAGCAGGAGACTAGCGGCCCTACTGATCTTCCGGCAGGAAAGCATGTACTACCTGACCGGATACGACACGACAGGCTATTCCCAGTTCCAATGCCTTTACCTGGGAGCCGACGGCCGTATGGTGCTGCTGACCCGGTCCGCCGACCTGCGGCAAGCCAGACTGACGTCGGTTATCGAGGACATACGCATCTGGGTGGATAGCGCCGACAGCAACCCCGGGCAGAACCTGTGGGACATCCTGGATGAGCAGGAATGCCGGGGCCAGCGGGTGGGCGTGGAAATGGAAGCCTGGTGCCTGACCGCCGCCCGGTGGGAGCAGGTGAAGGCCGCAATTGACGGCCACTGCGAGTTGGAGGACTGTTCGGAACTGGTGAGCCAGTTCCGGCTGATCAAGAGCGGCGCAGAACTGGAGTATGTCCGCCGGGCCGCGTCCCTGGCCGACGATGCCCTGGCGGCGGCTCACCGGCTGGCCAAGGCTGGCACACCCGAGCAGGAGGTGCTGGCGGGAATGCACTCAGCGGTCTTCCAGGGTGGGGGCGACTATGCGGCTTCCCGCTACATCATCGGGTCCGGCGACAACGCCTTGATGGTGCGGAACTTTACCGGCTACCGCAACCTGGAGGACAAGGACCAACTGCAGCTGGAGTTCGGCGGGGCCTACCGCCACTACCATTCCTGCCTGATGCGGACAATTCTTACCGGTGAAGCCGGCGCGCAGCACCGGGCCATGCACTCAGCCTGCTGCGAGGCACTGCAGGCCTGCAAGGAGGCGGCCCAACCCGGTTCCACCTTCGGCGATATATTCAACGCCCATGCTGACGCCCTGGACCGCGCCGGTTTCGGCGAACACCGCCTGAACGCCTGCGGCTACAGCCTGGGCGCCCTGTACCCGCCCACCTGGATGGACTGGCCCATGATTTTCCGGGACAATCCAACGGTGGTAGAGCCCAACATGGTCATCTTCATGCACATGATCCTGCTGGACTGGGACCGAAGGCTGGCCATGTCGGTGGGGGACACGGTGGTAATTACCGCAGACGGTTCCGAGACGCTGACGAAGATGGGGACAGACCTGGTGGTGAACTGAGGTGCGAAGCTCTAGCCTCGCAGACCGGCCCGTTACGGTTCGTCCTGCCCGGTGGGAAGGCTGATACTTGTTGGTTGTCCTAACGGCGATTTTGCTGTTCGTGTGCATTCCCACCTTTGGTGCGGGCCTGTGGCTTGTGTTGGGGCAGCGTCAGACCGCAATTAAAGCGCTGGGCGGAGTAATCGTGCTGTTGGGCTCCGCTCCTGCGCTGTTGTGGCTGTTGTTCCTGTGCTATCTGGCTTTCCATACCACTTGAGAGCCCCGGCTTGCGGCGCCAGGGCAGAGTTTTTCGGGTGGGGCTGTATAGGTTTTGCCACTATCCGGCAGGGTTCAATTCAGGTGGTTTCGTGGGTGAAACCAGGGCAGACAGGCAGGACTGCCCCTGCCGTCCTCTCTTCCAGGCCACCTGAGCCGGCACGCTGCCCCACGATATAAGGATAGTGTGCTAAGCCTTACGAGGCTGTATCATGGACAAGCTGATTTGATAAACCCACACCGGAATCCGTCGGTGGAGGATAGCTTCCTCCACGTCGAGCCGGACAGGGCAAAACGCAACGAGGAGGAAACGCGATGACTACCACGGAACAGCAAGGCACCCTCAAGCCCTACGTAGTCCACGCCGTGGGCGACGCCTCGGAAACCATCCAGACCCCGGGCATGGTTAGGCAGCCGGCCGTGAACCCGGGCAAGGGCGACACCACGAAGATCTGGATGGGCAAGGTTACCGCCGCGCCCATGGAAAAGGGTCCGCCCCACACTCATCTGGAGGCCGAAACCGCAGCCTACGTGATTCAGGGCCGGGTGCGGGTATGGTTCGGCGACAACCTGGAAGAATGGATTGAGGCCGGCCCCGGCGACTTCCTCTTCGTGCCCTCCCATACTCCCCACATCGAGGAGAACCCCTACGAGGAAGAGATGGTGGCCATCCTCTGCCGGGCGCCGGACAACATCGTCCAGAACCTCTAACCCTTCAGGTGCCGGGCGAAGAACTCCAGCGTAACCGGCCATGACGCGGTAGCCGCCTCTTCCTGGTACCTGGCCGGCTGGGTCTGGTCCAGGAAGGCGTGGCCGGCCCCCGCGTATGTGCGGAAGTCGTGCTCCTTGCCCAGCCTGGTCAGTTCGGCGTCCAGCTTGCCCATGTCCTCTTGGGAAGGATTGGCGTCCACCGCTCCGAAGTGGAAAAGCATGGGGCAGCCGATGCCGTCGGCCAGGTCAAAGGGCGTTCCCGTGGCATTGCCCACAGTGGCCATTATGTTGCCCCCGTAGTAGGGCACCACTGCTCGATAATGGGAGTTGGTAGCCGCCGACAACCAGGCAATCCTGCCACCGGAACAGAAGCCGATAATCCCAATCCGGTCACCGATAATGGCCGGGTGGTTGCGCAGGAAATCCACGGTGGCGTTCATGTCGGCGATGGTCTCCACGTCGTTGAGGAACTGGCCGGCGGGCTGTCCTTCAGCCACGGCCTCCGCCGGCACCCGGTGGAACCGGTTGGGCGCCACAGCGGCGTAACCCGCTTCCGCCAAACGGTCGGCAACGCTCTGGGTGAACTCGCCAACGCCACTGGCCGGGTGGGCCACCACCACGGCCGGGAAGGGTCCCGCCCCGGAGGGTACGCTGGCGTACAGGTCCATTTCCAACCCCTCTACTGTTACCTTTTCCCAGAATGACGGCATAATGCTGACCTCCTCCGTGTAACTTCGTGCCCGTTCGTGGATAATAATACTATAGATATTAGAACCCACCGCCCGGAGAACGCATGGACGTAATAGGTTCCAACCTGCCCGGCGCAGACCCCAGTTTCTCCGACAACCAGGACCGCATGGAGGCCCTGGTACGGGAATTGAAGGAACGGCTGGCCCAGGCGCGCCAGGGGGGCGGCCAGGCAGCGGTGAACCTGCACCGCAGCCGGGGCAAACTCCTGGCCCGGGAGCGGATCGACGCCTTGCTGGACCCCAACACGCCCTTCCTGGAACTCAGCCCCCTGGCCGCCTGGGATATGTACGATGGCGAGGTTGCATCCGCCGGAATCGTAACCGGCATAGGCGTTATCCACGGCAAAGAAGTGGTGATCGTTGCCAACGACGCCACGGTCAGGGGCGGAACCTACTATCCACTCACCGTCAAGAAGCACCTGCGGGCCCAGGAAATCGCCCTGGAAAACCACCTGCCCTGCATCTACCTGGTGGACTCGGGGGGCGCCTTCCTTCCCCTGCAGGCGGAGGTCTTCCCTGACCGCGACCACTTCGGCCGTATCTTCTACAACCAGGCCCAGATGTCTGCCCTGGGCATTCCCCAGGTGGCGGTGGTCATGGGTTCCTGTACCGCCGGCGGCGCCTACATCCCCGCCATGAGCGACGAGGTGGTCATGGTCCGCCAGCAGGGGACCATTTTTCTTGGCGGCCCCCCGCTGGTCCGGGCCGCTACCGGCGAGGAGGTGGACCCGGAAACCCTGGGCGGCGCCGACGTCCACACCCGCATCTCCGGCGTGGCCGACCATCTGGCCTCCGACGATACCGACGCCCTGGCCATCACCCGCGACATCGTTGAGAATTTCGTCGGGCGCCGCGAGCTTCCCTTCCAGGTGACAACCCCGGAGCCGCCGGCCCACGATCCGGCGGAACTCTATGGCATCGTCTCCCCGGACAACCGCCGCCAGTACGACGTGCGGGAGGTGATCGCCCGGATTGTGGACGGCAGCCGATTCCATGAGTTCAAGGCCGCCTACGGCGAAACCCTGGTCTGCGGCTTTGCCCGCATCTGGGGGTACCCGGTGGGCGTGGTGGCCAACAACGGCGTGCTCTTCTCCGAAAGCGCCCTGAAGGGCACCCACTTCATCGAACTTTGCAGCCAGCGTGGTATTCCCCTGATCTTTCTGCAGAACATCACCGGCTTCATGGTGGGCCGCCAGTACGAAGCGGGGGGCATAGCCAAGGATGGCGCCAAGATGGTTATGGCCGTGACCAACGCCGCAGTCCCCAAGTTCACCGTCATCATCGGCAGTTCCTTTGGGGCGGGCAACTATGGAATGTGCGGCCGGGCCTACCAGCCCCGCTTCCTGTGGACCTGGCCCAACTCCCGGATATCGGTAATGGGTGGCCAGCAAGCTGCGGAGGTGCTGCTCACCGTCAGGCTGCAGCAACTGGAACGGCAGGGCCGAACCATGGAAGAGAAGGAACGGGAAGCGCTACGGAGTCCCATCCTGGAGAAGTACGAGACAGAAAGTGACCCCTACTACAGCACCGCCCGCCTGTGGGACGACGGCATCATCGACCCCGTGGACACGCGGGATATGGTGGGCCTGGGCCTCGCCGCATCCTTGAATGCCCCGTTTCCCTCAAGGCAGCAGGGCGTGTTCAGAATGTAAAGAGACCACCACACAGCCCGTCGTTCCCGCGCAGGTGGGAACTTCGATGGCATCGGACACCCCCGACGATAGTGGCAACAGCAAACCATCAAACGAGGCCGGACACCCACCCATGTTCACCAAAGTCCTGGTAGCCAACCGAGGCGAAATAGCTGTCCGCATTAACCGGACTCTGTGTGCCATGGGCATTGCCCCGGTGGCCATCTATTCGACTCCGGATAGCGGAGCTCCCCACGCGGCAACGGCGGAATATTCCGTCGCCTTGCCCGGCAACACTGCCGAGGACACCTACCTGGACATCGCCAGAATCATCCAGGCTGCCCTGGACACTGAAGCCGAGGCCATCCATCCAGGCTACGGTTTCCTGTCCGAGAATCCCAATTTCGCCCGGGCCTGCCAGGACGCCGGCATTACCTTCATCGGCCCATCACCCGAGAGCATGGAGGCTTTGGGCGACAAGCTACGTTCCAAGACCATAGCCCAGGCCGCCGGCGTTCCCGTGGTTCCCAGCTCTCGTGTCTGTATGCCGGGGGATGAAGAGACCCGTGAATTTGTGGATAAATGGGGTCTTCCTGTGATGGTAAAGGCAGCCGCCGGCGGTGGTGGAAGGGGAATGCGCCTGGTCCACGACCGGAACGGCCTGGACACTGCGTTGGAATCTGCCGGACGGGAGGCACAGGCCGCCTTCGGCGACGGCCGGGTTTTCCTGGAACGTTACGTTGCCAACCCCCGCCACGTGGAAGTGCAGGTGCTGTCCGACGCAGACGGCCATACCATCCACCTGGGCGAACGGGAATGCAGCATACAGCGACGCCACCAAAAGATTATCGAGGAGACTCCATCACCGGCCTTGACGCCTGACTTGCGCCGCCGAATGGGCGAGGCTGCCGTGGCAGTGGCGCGAGGAGCAGGGTACGTTAACGCCGGAACTGTTGAATTTCTGCTGGATCCCCGGGGCGGCGAGTTCTACTTCCTGGAAATGAACGCACGGCTCCAGGTGGAGCACCCCGTCACCGAGGAAGTGGTGGGTATAGACATGGTGGAGTGTCAGGTGCGCATCGCTGCCGGCGAACCGCTTGCATTGAGGCAGGCCGACATCCAGCCCCGGGGCCACGCTATCGAGGCCCGCATCTACGCCGAGGACCCTTACGACAACTTCGTCCCATCCACAGGCAAACTGCTGCGCTGGCAGCCCCCAGGCGGCCCTGGCCTGCGCCTGGACAGCGGCACCGCCCAGGGCCATGAAGTTTCCATCTACTACGACCCCATGCTCGCCAAGCTGGTTGCATGGGGGCCGGACCGCAACTCAAGCCTGCGCCGCCTGGAGGTAGCACTGTCCCAGTTCCAGGTGTTGGGCGTGGTCACCAACATCCCCCTGCTGCGGTCGGCACTGGCCCACCCCCAGTTCCGGAGCGGCGACTATGATACCGGTTTCCTGGAATGGAACCCGGCAGTAACCACCCCATCAACACCCCAGGAAACCCTGATGGTGGCCCGCGCCCTTGCGGCCTGGGCCGCCGCCCAACCGTCCGTCCCCAGCTCTTCACAACCTGCGGAAGAGGGATCAGCCCACTCCAGCCCCTGGCAGTCCGCCGGCGGCCAGAGGTTGCCATGAACCGGAGCACCGGCCGGTTGCATCTGATTTATCCCCCGGCAGCAGAGGCCCTAACCTGCCGGATGGCGGAAGACGACGGCCACTTGATTTTCTACCTGGACGAAGGGCAGTATGACGGCCCCCCACAGACTCTTGCCCTCCAAATCGAGGCAGCTCAAACCGGGGAAGGACTATGCCGTACCCAGTCGGGCCACACTCATTCCTTTGCCTGGGCCTGGGTCAGCCTCCAACTGCACCTGTGGCTGGGCGGCGACCTGTTCATTTTTCAGCGCGAGGAAATTCGCCGACGAGGCAACTCCACGGGAACCGAGATCTCTGGCGATATCCTCGCGCCCATGCCTGGTGCGGTGCTGGAGGTACTGGTTGCCGAGGGAGACAGGGTGGAACGCAACCAGACCGTGTTGTTGATGGAGTCCATGAAGATGGAACTGGCCATAACCGCCCCGGGCAACGCAATTGTCCGGCAGGTAAACGTACGGACCGGCCAACAGGTTGAGCGGGGAACGCGCCTGGTGGAACTGGCCCCCGATGATCAGGCCAGTGGATAGATCAGAAGGACTGTTAACGTAACCGAAATGCTGTAAGAAACCGTTAGTCCGGCCGCTCACGCGGATATTCGTGGAGCCTTGTAACAGTTCATAGTTAGTGAGTCATCGTACCCACCAACCAGGCATTCCGCCCAGGCCGAACTCCATACTGGTTAAAGGGAATGCAGGACGATAGTAACTCGGACCTCCGGATATCGGCTTTCGACAATATGGCCAGTTGAGCCAATAGGGAAATAGCCTCGACTCTGATCAGTTGTGACACTTGCCTCTTGATTCCCACGGTTACCCTTCCCTACCATACTTCCATGACCTGTCCAGCCTTGGCCTTGGCAAGCTCAGATCGCGTCCCTCCTTCAGGCTTAGGGGCCGGGGTGAGAGAGTCCCCCTGGCTCAGGTCAGGACAACGGCCCAAAACGGCCCGGAATGGCCCACTTGGTCTACCCCTTTCCTATCTGACCAGCGGCCCATTTTCGGGCCACAGGGGCATCAGCTGACCCCCACTTCAGATATGAAACGGCCCAAAATGGACCAGAATGGCACGGAAATATAAAAATCGTCCTTTGGGGAAGCCCCGAAGGCGGGCGGGAAACCATTGGCTGTCCGATGGTTCTGGCCCTTGAAACGGTGGTTGGACTTCCCTTCCCCGGGGAGCTTGTGGCGGATAGTCTCCAGGGAAATCGCCCATGGTTCGGGAAAGCCCGTCGTTACCCCGCGGAGGGAGTCCTCATAGGATGACCTGTTGCTGGCGGGACCCTCTAACCTGGAGACAGCGGGCTTCCCCAGGCGACAATCACGCGCCCTTTGCCGGAATCAAAATGCTACTGCCATGTTAACTGTTCAGAATCGGAGGGTCGCAGCAACTCACCCACTCTGAGCAGTTACGGAGCCTTGCTTCATGTAGACAATCCAGACCTTGTCCCAATATGCTGGTACATTCCATACCACACGGGAGCGTTAGCCATGACCTATCAACCTGGCATCATAACCACTGTTGCCGGCACCGGTGAGAAGAGCTACAGGGGAGACGGCGGCCCAGCCCAGCTGGCTCACCTCAGCGAACCCTTTATGTGCGCCTTCGACTCCACCGGCAACTTGTACGTAGCCGAGGCTACCAACCATTGCATCCGTCGCGTTGACGTGGCAAGCAGCGTCATCACCACTATTGCGGGGACAGGCGAGGGGGGATATTCCGGAGATGGCGGCCCGGCCACCGGCGCCACCTTTAACCAGCCCTACTCCCTTCAGGTGGACGTCAACGGAGACATCTACGTCGTTGACCGCCTTAACTTCGTAATCAGGAAGATCGATGGCGCCACCGGGGTTATTACCACCGTAGCCGGTACGGGGGAGGCCGGTTATGGAGGAGACAGCGGCCCCGGCACCGAAGCCCAGTTCCGCGAGCCCAACGACTGCTTCCTGGACGGCAAGGGCGGCCTGCTCATCGCCGATATCCAGGACCAGCGGATTCGCCGCCTGGACTTTACTACCGGAGTCATCACCACTTTAGCAGGCAACGGCGCAAAGGAAAGGACGGGGGATGGCCTACCCGCCACCGAGGCCAGCATCCTGGGAGCAAGGGCGATTTGTATGGACGGAGCGGGTAATACCTATATCGCCGAGCGGGAAGGCAACGGCATTCGCATAGTGGACGGGGATGGCATAATGCACACCCTGGCCGGTACCGGCGAGTTCGGCTACGACGGTGACGGCGGGCCGGCCCTGGCCGCTACCTGGGGCGCCCCCAAGGCTATCCGCTGTGACCATGCCGGCAACCTGCTGGTGGTGGACACTGAGAACCACGCCATCAGGAGGATTGATGCGGGGTCTGGCCTGGTAACCACCATAGCCGGGGGTAGGCGCGGCGGCGAAGGAGACGGCGGCCCGGCTTCCCTGGCCGGACTGGATCGTCCCCACGGCCTGGACCTGGACGCCGCCGGCAATATCTATATCGCCGACAGCAACAACCACCGGGTAAGGGTTGTGGGAGTTTAGCGGTAACGAGAGCGGTCGTCAGTCTTCAGTGGCACTGTCCGCAGTCAGGCGTTCGCTCAGGTCCCATAAATCAGCAGCCAGATCAGCATCATAGCTCAACTGCGAGGAAGGCACGGCCCGGCGGTCGATAAAAAACTTGCCGGTCACTGTTTCAACACCTGGAGACGACGCCAGGTACACCAGGGTTTCTGCCCCCTTGGTTGCGTTTACTCCGCGAACGCCGATGAATAAGTTGGCCACCCGCCCAAGGATTCCGTTATTGCGCGCGATTCTGGTTCGCACCAGGCCGGGGTGCAGGGCGTTGACCGTAACCCCGCTTCCTTCCAGTCGTCGAGCCAGTTCGTAAGTGAACAGGACGTTGCAAAGCTTGGAACGCCCGTAGGCTTGGTAGGAGCGCCCGTTTCCTGGCCTGGGTAGATCATCCAGCCGGAAGTTGCCTGCGGAGTAATGGGAACTGGAGGAAACGTTGATAATACGGGCCGGAGCTGACGCCTCCAGCAGATCAAGCAACAGGGTGGTCAACAGGAAATAACCCAGGTGGTTAAGGGCAAAGGTCATTTCGATGCCGTCAACACTGGTCTGGCGGGAAAGGAATATGGCCCCTGCGTTGTTCAGCAGCACATCTAACCGAGGCAATTGCTCCCTGACATCCAACGCCAGGCGGCGCACTTCTCTTTGCGAAGACAGGTCAGCAAGCAGGGAAGACACTGACGGGTTGCCCGCCTCTCTCCTGATGCTCGCCGCAGCGGCTTCAGTCTTTTCTGCATTCCGGCCCGCAATTACCACCGTCGCACCCATCCGGGCCAGTTCCAGCGCGGCGGCGTAGCCGATGCCGTCACTGCCGCCGGTTATCAGGCAGATTTTCCCTTCCATATCTGCGTTCATCATGGTGGTCATTGGATCATAGTTGGGCAAAGCCGGAGCCTTGGTTTGAACCCTGACTAGCCAGGACTACAACGACCCGAACGGCAAGACAGCCAAGACGCCATATCCGATTAGAAAGGGTACGGCTGCCCGCCGCCCACGGCCAGCACCTGTCCTGTTATATACGAAGCGTCGTGGGATGCCAGGAAGGCGATGGCCGCCGCCTGCTCGTCGGCCTCACCCCGGCGGCCCATGGGAATCTCCGACAGACGGGTCTGCTGCCGGTAGGTTTCCTGCAGGTCCAGTTCCTCCTGGGGCAACTCGGGTGGATCGGCCGATATCCCGTAGTTGCGGGGCGTCACCCGGTCTTCCGCCAGCGTACCGCTGGGGGCCATGCAGTTGACCCGTATGCCAAGGGGGGCTACCTCCCGGGACAGGGAAGTGGTGAGTCCTATTTGGCCGGCCTTGGCAGCGGCGTAGGGCACCCGGAAGGCCCCCGTTACTGCGTGGGTGGCCACGTTGACAATAGCCCCAGACTTTTGCTCAATCATATAGGGCAGAACGGCGCGGCAGCACCACACAGCGGTCCAGAAGCTCTTATCGATCTCCGCCTGGATCTGTTCGGGAGTGTAGTACTGGAAGGATTGGAACCAGATGGTGCCTCCGGCCACGTTGGCCAGCACATCAATTTGGCCGAACTGCTCCTGGGCAAAGGCCATCAGCCGCTGGGCATTTTCCCACTTGGACAGCTCGCCCAGGCAATAGGCGGCCTCCCCACCGAACTCCCTCAGCTCGTCGCACACCCGCTGGGACGACGCCTCCACCATATCGCCGATCACCACGGCGGCGCCTTCCTGGGCCAGCCGCCGCGCCGTGGCGGCGCCAATGCCTTGACCCGCGCCGGTGACGACAGCCACCTGGCCCTCGAACCGCCGGGCTCCCGCCGCTTTAGCATCAAGTATTTCTGGCATAATGCTCCCTCTCAATTGGCTGGCCATGGAACCGGATAACCAGCAGGTGTCACGGACACCCCCTTAAATGTGCGCCAATGTTAAACCTATCCGGGAAGCCAGGCAACAATAGTTCGGAGCCCACCCTACATTTTGATAGTCCGCAATGGCCTGCGACGTCCTTGTCTTTGTGTTTTGTCGTTTTACCACATTAATATCCGCAATTTTACAATTAATACGTAAGATATTTACAATTCTAATACTGTTCACTAATATAATCATCAAGTACATTGACAGCATTCATATGCAGATGTATATTCCGCTTGGTATGCCTCAAATGGTACCCATTACCTCTACACAAAAGGAGGAATATCTATGCGGAACCGATGGCTACTCACCTCTAGAGCGTTACTTTTCGTCTCGCTACTCTTCATCCTGACCGTGCTTGTAGCATGCGGCGCTTCAGCACCCGAAGCGCCGGCCCAGGAGCCTGCGGCAGAACCACAGGCAGCACAGCAAGCCGCGCCAGAACCGGCTCAGCAGGAACCTGCAGCCGCCCAGGAACCGGCCCCCACTGCAGAGCCGGAACCGGCCATGGAAGCTGAAATGGCCGAACCTACGGTAGTGAGATACGTCGAATCCCAAGGTGAAATCCAGGTGGAGACCAACCAGCACTGCGGCGGTAACCGCCCCATCATTTCCCAGTTCCTGCCGTACGTGGAGTTCCTGGTCGAAGCGGACCCGGTAACTGCAGAGTTCAACCCCTGGTTGGCAGAGTCGTGGGAATCTACTCCTGATGCCAAGTCCTGGACATTCAAACTGCGGGAGGACGTCCAATTCCATCATGGTTACGGAGAATTCACGGCCCAAGATATCGCCAACATGGCTGTAGCCAAGGGCGACGAGTCGTGCGCTTCCAGCACCACCAGCTTCTGGAAGGAAATGGCCCGGGCGGAAGTGGTTGACGACCACACTATCATCTTCCACATGAACAACCCCTCCCTCCCTATGCCTAGCGTGGTGTCCAACCTGCCCACTGGCCTGGAGTTGATTTCCTTCAGCAAGGACCAGTTGGATGAAGTGGGCTATGAGAACTTCGACGACGTGAAGCCCGCCAGCACCAGCTATTACCAGTTCAAGGAACGCAAACTGGGCGAGGGTGTCGTCTACGAAAGGGTTCCCTACGAACACTGGCGCTTCCAGTCCCCCTTTGAAGAAATGGAGATTCGCTGGATCGGTGAGGAAACTACCCGGCTGGCCGGGTTGCTGGCAGGCGAAATTCACGCCATTGCATTGTCTCGTGACCTGCAGCCGTCGGCCACGGAGCAAGGAATGAAGGTCATACCGGCGCAGCAGGCCTTCAGCCAGTTGAGCCTCTTCTTCGGCGGGATGTACTTCATGCCAGGCGACCCGGACTTCGACCCCACCACGCCATGGGCAGATGTTCGGGTGCGCAAGGCAATGAATAAGGCAATTAACCGGGACGAGCTGAACGATTACATATTCCGGGGAGAGGGCGAGCGGATGCACGTTACCGCCTGCTGCCACCCGGTGTTGGATTCCGAAATCTACAATCCGGAATGGGAGACCCGCTGGGAAGAGGCTTACGGCTATGACCCCGAGGCGGCGAAGCAACTGCTGCTGGAAGCCGGCTACGGCCCCGACAACCCGGTGAAGGTGGAGATGCTCAACTACCGCACCTCCGGTGAGCCCGAATCTCCCCTGGCGGTGGAGGCCCTGCCCCAGTACTGGGGGCCGGTGGGCATTGAGGTGACCATTACTGACATTGACTCCGGAGCCTACTCCCAGATGCGGCGAGCCAAGCAAATTCAGCATATGATGTTTGCCAACGTCTTCAGCTTCCGGAAGATCCAGGACCGTATCCGGACTAACGCTCCCTCCAATACCTCGTCGCACACCTTCTCTCACCCGTACATGGAGGAGAAATACCAGGAAACGCTAAATGTGTATACCCAGGAAGAAATCGACGTAATTGGGCGGGATGTAGCCAACTTCTGGTACGACATATATTGGACCATTCCCATCTTCTGGTTCCGGTTCAACTTCACGGTCAATCCGGAGGTCCTGGAAGACTGGGTGTACCTCAACAGGGGTTACTACTGGCACAACCAGGTCCCGGCAACCAACTAACACTGGAACAAAGCGGGGGCTTTGCCCGGTCTACCCAAGGCAAGATTCCCCTCCCCACACGCGTGTGGGGAGGGGAGATTAGCATATAGAATTACAACTCGGACCCGACGTGGAATAGCTCAGAGGATAAGAGGATGCAACGTTACATCATCATCCGCGGCTTTCACGCGTTCATTACTCTCTTTGCGATAAGCCTTATCATATTTGCCCTCACCCGGGCCAGCGGCGACCCGGCCGGTGTGCTATTGCCCGAAGAAGCAACCATGGAGGACTACGAGCGGCTCCGGGCCTACTGGGGGTTGGATGAGCCGCTTCACGTGCAATACGCCGTCTACATTGGCAACGTCATGACAGGAAACCTCGGCGAGTCCATAAAATGGCCCGGCAAGTCCGCCGGAGAATTGATTCTGCAGCGACTGCCGGCTACGGCCAAACTGACCATCGTGGCCTTTACCGTCAGCATAATGCTGGCTTTGCCCCTTGGCATTCTGTCCGCAGTCAAGAAGGACTCTATCTGGGACGCAGGCGGCAAGGCATTTGCTTTGCTCGGGCAGGCTGTACCCAACTTCTGGCTCGCGATCATGATGATCTGGATACTGGCGGTGGATTGGGACCTGTTCCCCACATCGGGGAAAGGCGAGGGAACATGGGACGGCATCCACCACCTGATTCTGCCGGCCATCGCCCTGGGGGCCTTTGGCCTGGCCGCCGGGATGCGGCTGAGCCGCTCCGCTATGCTGGACGTGCTGGACAGCGAGTACGTAAAGCTGGCCCGGATCAAGGGCGTTCCCGAATGGAAGATCATCTGGAAGCATTGCCTCCGGAATGCCGCGCTGGTTCCTATTACCTACTTCGGCATCCAGTTCGCCGGCCTCATCACCGGGTCGGTCATTACCGAAACCGTGTTTGCCTACCCTGGGGTGGGTCTGCTGGCCATTGAGGCCATACGGGCCCGGGACTTCCAGGTGGTGCAGAGCGTGGTGGTCGTCTTCGCATTCATCTATGTATTTGTCAGCCTGCTGGTGGATATTCTCTATGCCTACCTGGACCCCCGAATCCGGCTGAGTTAGCCACGGCAATTGTCGTTGTTTTCAGGTAAGGAGATTGCCCAATGGCCATCGTAGAACTCTCTGCTCCAACTTACGTGGGTGGTAGATTGACCCGAGCCTGGGGAACTGCACGGCGTTATCCCCTGGTCCCTCTGGCAATACTTATATTTGTACTGGCCCTCCCCGGAACTTTCGCAACCCAGATTACTGACGCCTGGCTCCAGGACCCGCTGGAAGGAAGATTGACCGAGCGACTTACCCCGCCCGTCTGGCAGGAAGGAGGCACCTGGGACCACCCCCTAGGTACGGACAAGGTGGGGTATGACATCGCCAGCCGGATAATCCACGGAGCCAGGGTCTCCCTCATTGTCGCCGGGCTCTCCATCCTCAGCGGGGGGTTCGTGGGCACCGCACTGGGGCTGGTGGCGGGTTACTTCGGCGGCTGGTGGGACCATATCATCATGCGGTTGGTGGACATTAAACTCTCCATCCAATCGGTATTGCTGGCCCTGGTACTGGTGTCGGTCATGGGTCCGGGCTTCCACACGGTGATCATCGTGATTGCCCTGGTCTTGTGGGTCCGCTACGCCCGCCTGGTCCGCGGGGAAGTCCTGGCGCTTAAGAACCAGGACTTTGTGGCCAAGGCCAGGGTTGCCGGGGCCTCCAACTTCCGGATTATGAGCCGTCACCTGTTTCCCAATGTGGTGAATACCATAATTGTTCTGGCCACCCTGGAGGTGGGGCAGGTCATCCTGCTGGAGGCGGGACTGAGCTTCCTGGGGGTGGGCATTCCCCGGCCTACGCCAGCGTGGGGGTTGATGGTGGCCGACGGACGGAACCTGATTGCCGCCGGCAATGGCTGGTGGATATCCCTCTTCCCCGGCCTGGCCATTCTGCTGACGGTGCTGTCCATGAACCTGCTGGGGGACTGGCTCCGGGACAAGCTGGACCCCAAGCTGCGCAACGTGTAGGCAGACTTTCCGGACGGAACCGGCAGCAAGAAGAACTGGGGGGCGGGATTGAATCCCGCCCCCTTTTCTTATTGGTTTGACCTGTGCGCCAAGCCCTACCGGAAGGCGGGCATTACTTCCTGGGTGAGAAGCTTGAGGCTGCGCTGGACCGCTTCCTTGGGCAGTTGGTTGCCAGGGTTAAGTTCGGCGGTGAAACCGGTGATGCCCAGCTTTTCCCGGTACTGGTGCAGCTTGTCGATTACCTGGTCGGGGCTGCCGACAATGACCTTGGTATCCAGGATTTCCTCGTAGGTCATGGCCTCCAGCCGGGCCAGGCGGGCGCGGCGGGCTTCGATCAGGTCGCCGCCGCCGGTGACGTCGGCCAGGGCTTCCTCGAAACGACCCTGCTGGAAACGCTCGCGCATCCGCCGGAAGTAGCTTTCAATGGTCTCCCGGGGCTCTTCCACGGCGTCCTCTTCGGTGGGGGCGATGTACATAGGGAAGCGCACCGAAATGTCGCCGCTCTCGCCTTCGTGCCCGGCCTTCTTCCACGCCGCGTGGTAGTTGACCATGTTGTTCTCCAGTTCGTTCACGTCCATACCGCGCATGGACAGGAAGATGGGGAAACCCAAGCGGCCCACCCGCTCGAAGCTGTCCTCGCCGCTGGAAGCGATGCGGATTTTGGGGTGGGGCTTGGTGTAGGGCCGCGGGGTGAGACGGGCGTTGGTAATGTGATTGTATTTGCCCTCGTAGGAGAAGGTCTCCCCGCTGAAGGCCTGCATGATGATCTCCAGGGCCTCCTGGAAACGGTCCTTGCTCTCCATGTAGTCGATGCCCATGGTGTCGTAGGCGCGGATGTTGCCGCTGCGGCCCACGCCGAACTCGAACCGGCCCTCGCTGACCTGGTCCACGGTGGCCGCCTCTTCAGCGATGCGCAGGGGATGAATCAGGGGCAGCACGTGGACTGCCGAACCAACCCGCAGCTGCTTGGTACGGGACGCGATGGCGCTGAGAATCACCATCTGGGCCGAATGCACCGCCCGCTCGGGGGTAAAGTGGGTTTCGCCCAGCCACACGGTGTTCAGGCCCCATTCATCGGCCAGGTCCACCAGTTCAAAGGTGTCGCGGAAAGCCGCTTCGTGGGGTCCGCCGCCCGTGGGAAAGTCCAGAAAGATTCCAAAGTCCATTAGGGTTTACCTCCTGACTTGCTTGGTTGAGGTATGGGGCCCCATTGGAAACCTGGATTGCCCTGCGATAACTTACGGCAGGGGCTGATGCCGTCGCAATTAGCTACAGTCTAGTCCCTTTTTATTAACAGGTCAAATAACAATCACAGGATAGTATCGGATTTACCCAATCGGCAACTCCGATAATGAACCTGGACAAACTCCGACGATTCCGGCTTGCCGACTAGCCCGGAAGGTCCCACCCCAGCCAATTGCAAAGGGCGCGGCCCATGATAAGTTCCTTGTCGTTGTCGTTGAGCCAGGACAACTCCTCGGTGAACATGGTTATGCACTGCTTCCAGGAACAGGGCATGCGGGTTATGTCAGTCCCCCAGAACATCCGCGCGGGCCCAAAGGCGTCGTAAACCTGGTGGATGAAGTCGTGAATGTTGGCAAAGGGATAATCGGCGCTGGAATAGCTGGGGCCGCCGGTGGCCTTAACCGCCACGTTGGGATATTTGGCCAGAGCCAGCAGGTCGGGCAGGTTGGCCCAGGCAGCCTCGTCCGTGGCGCCGCCACCCCGTCCGAAGTGGTCGACTATCAGTTTGACATCGGGGTGGCGTTCGGCGATGGGGCCCACGTCATTCAGGAAGCCGGAGCAGGCCAGGGCCACCGGAATGCCAGCGGAGGCAGCGGCGGGCCAAAGCCACTCCATGGTACCGTCGGAGGGCCAGGAAAGCATGTGGGGCTGCTGGAAGGTGAAACGCAGACCCAGCATGCCAGGCTGCTGCTTCCACCCATCCACCAGACCGCGGCTAGACTCCTGGTCCAGGGGGAAGTTGCCGAGGATAGAGAGGCGGTTGGGATGTTCGGCGGCGGCCTCCAGGGCCAGTTGACCGGAATTGGGGTCCCAGCCGGGGGGATGGATAACTGCAGCGTCCACGTCGGCTTCGTCCATCTCCTGGAGCAGATCGTCCCTGGAGTAAGAAGTTATCTGACGGTGAGCCGGGTTGGTGGGTAGATTCGCACCCCAGATATGCACCTGGGCATCAACTATCAGCATAGATCATTCCTTTTCGAATCAATGTTTTTGTTGCGGGAAATTCACAAGGAGAAACAGAGACACGGAGACCTCCGGGACACTTCTGCTTCTCCGTTTCTCCCTGTGGAAAACCTGGCCCGTGGATACTGACGGGCTAATGAGCTATTGGGCGACGCCCCGTTCCACCAATTTTTCGGGGGTGGCAACTTCGTAGATCTCCAGCAGGTATTCGTCCAGCAGTTCCTGCAGTTTGGGGTTGAACTCGCGGACGGTCTGCGGCACCTTGGAGAACCAGTTGGGCTCGATGGTGTCCTGGGTCCACTCGGCATAGACGCGGTTGGGCGTGCCGGGGAGGCCCTGACCCTCGATGTAGATGCGAGCCTTGTCGCGGCCGTTCTCTTCATAGGCCTCGCAAATCTTGGCCAGGTAACCGGCCACGGCCCAAGACTGGCCGGGCTTGGTCTTACAACCTCTGCGTACCAGGTACATAGTCAACGCTCCTTTCGGAAGATGGCGCCATTATAAGCCGAGTGTGGGTTTCGGGCCAGTAATCTACTACAAATTGGTTGTCCGAAAGCGCCGGGGCCAGGCGTTCCTCCATTGCCCAAAAAAGGAAATTTTTTGATTTCGGTGCCATTTTGGGCCACTTTGGGCCGTTTTGTATCTGGGAGCGGGGTCTGGCAGCGGCGAAACGGGCCAAAATTTGGGCCGGAACCGCTGGACATGCAATCTGTGTTCTCGATTTTCCCGGGCCACTTTGGGCCGTTTTGGGCCGTTTTGGGCCGCCACTTCCGCCCCTTGACCATAGGACGATGGGTTGCCCACAACCTCCGCTCCTCGCCCAGAGAACGAGGGGATGCTTCGACGGGGCTCAGTATGAGCGGCCACTGTTTCGCAAGTATGCCGGTAACGTCGCATTATCTTTAGCATGGCGAGCACAAGGGCAGCCCTTACGGAGGTAGTTTGTATTTCTAATGGTGGAGTAGGGTAATGCAGGGTGGCAAGCAGTGAATGTCAGCATTGTGGGGACATAGCCAGAAGGGAGCGGGGCTCCATGGGTTAGCTTCGTAAGGGAGATCAGGGGCGACCTGTGTACCTGTCCTTACGCTCTCTCCCCCAGGCGCTGTCCCAATGGGAGAAAGGGAGAGTTGGGCGTCCGACAGCGTTGATTTGGTCTGGGCGGGACGACCACCGTGTTTGCCCCTATCCCTGTCCCTTCGGAGCAGCTGAACCGCAGCGCCGCCGGTGAGGAGCATAAAGTTGCCAGATGCAACGGGCCTGTTCATAATGCCCGAGAATCCATTTCTGCCCCGGCGGGGCGGACGCGGGAGGATGTATGCAACTGGAAGGGAAGACGGCCCTGGTAACCGGCTCGGGGCGTAATATTGGCCGCTCAATCGCCCTGGCCCTGGCCAGGGAGGGAGCAGACGTGGTGGTGAACGCCCGATCGAACCAAGCGGACGTGGAATCGGTGGCGGCGGAGGTCAAAGAACTGGGGCGCAACGCGCTGCCCCTGCTGGCCGACGTTGGGAACCGGGAGGACCTGGAAGCATTGATGGATACTGCCCTGGGGGAGTTCGGACACCTGGACATAGTGATCAACAACGCTTCGGTGCGTCCGCACAAGCCTTTCGCCGAGATGAGCTACGACGACTGGCGAGGGGTGCTGGCAGTTGATCTGGACTCGGCCTTCATCACCTCCAGCGCGGCGGTTCCGGGGATGCTGGAACGGGGCTGGGGCCGGATCATCAACCTGGGCGGCCTGCAGGCGCACCAGGGAAGACACGGCGGCGCGCACATTTCCGCCGCCAAGGTAGGCCTGGTGGGATTTACACGGGCACTGGCCACGGAGCTGGGCCCCCACGGCATACGGGTAAATTGCGTGGTGCCCGGTATGATCGACACCACCAGGGACGGAGGAAACGCCCCGCGCACCGGCAACCGACTGGCCGATATACCGGCGGGACGAATGGGCAGCACCGACGATATCGCCAACCTTTGCCTGTTCCTTTGCACCGATGCCGGAGACTACATTTCCGGGCAGACGATCCACGTGAACGGCGGAGAGCGGAATTTTGGAGGCTAAAGCGGCCGGCTTCAGGTGTCGACGAGAATATGCGGCAATAACGGGGTATACATCCTATCTATGGGACACTCACCCCTTGCCCATCACCGTTTTCGGTAGTAAAGTCAAGAATAATAGGAAAGATTCACCCAAATCCTGGCTAGGGGAGGGCTGTATATGTCCAGAGTAACCCTTATTCAGCACATAAACATCCAGGTCAGCGACCGGGAGAAGACCCGCAAGTTCTACGAAGATGTACTGGGCGCCGAGTTCCTGGACCGCGGGCCGGAAATGAACGCGCGCCAGCTTCAGCTACGCATCGGCAACGGGGAGATTCACACCACCGACTCCCGCAATCCTACCCCCGTTCCGTCGGTGCATTTCGCAGTGGAAATTAACGACTGGGACGAACTGATCGAGAACCTGGAACGTTTGGGCATTCCCTACACCACCACCCCAGGCCGCCGCAACGAGACGGAAAACTCGTGGGGGCGGCGGGAGTATAGCAGCGGCTGCTACACCTACATCCACGATCCCGACGGGAACATGATTGAACTGGTGCAGCACCCCATGGGTATCGAGGACTCAGCAGGCAACACTGTGAATATCCAGCACTTCGACGAGAGCCCGCAGTGGCGGCGGCATCCCCAGTACAATTCCGTACCCGTAACAGCCGACTAGAAAACCCTGAGTGGAGGAGGAAGCATGGCTACACAAGTTGAAACCGGTTCCCGGGTGTCCCAACCCCTGGTAACCATTACGGAAATGGACCACATCGTCCTGCGGGTCAGTGACGTTGAGGAATCGCTGCGGTTCTACTCGGAGGTGCTGGGACTGGCAGTGGAACGGGTAGAGCAATGGAGGGCCGGCGAAGTACGCTTTCCGTCGGTCCGGCTGAACGCCGACACCATCATCGACCTGTTTGCCAGTGACCAGGAACCCATCGGCAAGGATGGGGCGAAGAACCAGGACCACTACTGCATGGTCATTGAACCAACGGACATGGAGGCGCTGAAGGCCCAGTTCGAGGCCATCGGCGTGGAAATCCAGGCCGGCCCAGGCAAGCGGTGGGGCTCCCACGGCGACGGCATCTCGCTGTACGTCTACGACCCGGATGACAACGTGGTAGAGTTGCGGCACTACTAGAAGCTGTTTCAATAGTCATTCCGCAGCCCGCTAGTTGAATGCGGAGAAGACTTCGGGAAGGGCGTCACCCCCATCCTGACCTTCCCCCGTCGAGGGGGAAGGGATTTTGAAATGGTTTCCAGGTCTCAACCACCAGCCAACCAACCGGCTACAGTACCACTAAGGGGCAGGCTCCGTGCCTGCCCCTCCTTGTTGATTTGCATGGCGCGGACTCGATTCTTCGCTAGCCTCCCGTTCTGCGGGCGATCATGGCCTGGGCCAGGGGGCTGGCGCCGGGGCGGACGGCTATGTTTACCAGGGACGGGAGGCCGGAGTTGATGGCCCGCTCGACGGCAGCCCCTACTTCGGAAGGCTTTTCCACGTACTCGGAGTAGCCGCCGATGGCTTCCACCACCTGGTCGTATCGCACGGTGCGCAGGTCGGTGCCCACGGCGCGGCCGTAGTAGGCCAGCTGGAAAGTCTTGTCGATGCCCCAGTTGGAGTCGTTGCCCAGCACGGTGGTGATGGGCAGGTTGTGGCGAATGCAGGTGTCGTACTCCATGGGGTAGAAACCGAAGGACCCATCGCCGCAGAAGACGAAGACCTTGCTTTCCGGATGGGCCAGCTTGGCCGCCATGCCGTAGGGAATGCCGGCCCCCAGATGGCTGAGGGGGCCCAGGCGCAGGAAGCGGCCGGGCTTGCGGGCGCTGAAGTAGGAGCGGCCCCACTGCACGTAGTCTCCGCCGTCCATAACGATGAAAGAGTCCTCGTCGATCAGGTGCTCTATGCCGGTGTAGACGTCCAGGGGGTGCATGGGTTCTTCGCCGGTGGCGTTGGAACGGAGTTCGTCCAACCAGGCCTGGCGGTCCTGGGCCAGCAGGTTGACCCAGTCGCTAATGTCGGCGCGGCTACCCTGACCGGCGGCAGTCGTCAACTGCTCAGTGATGGCGCCCAGGTCGCCCAGCAGGCCAACGGCCACGCCCCGGTTGCGGCCGATCTCGGCGGCGGAGGGGTCGGCCTGGATGAGCTTTGCGTCGGGGCCGAAGACCTGACCGTAGCGGTAGCGGTGGTCGAGGCGCTTGCCGAGGAGGAGGACCACATCGGCCTCGCGGAAGCGGCGGGCAGCGGTGTTGAGGGCACCGTCGGCATATCCGAAACAAAGGGGATGGTCGTCGTCAATCATGCCCCGGGCCTGTTCCACCGTGAAGGCAGGAATACCGGTGGCTTCCACCAGGGCGGTCAACTGCTCCTGGGTGGCGGTGTAGCGGGCGGGGTTGCCGACGATGATGACCGGACGCTGGGCATTACGGAGGAGATCGGCCGCCTGTTGAATCAACGCCGGATCACCCTGGGGGCGGCCCATGTTGCGATACTCGCTGGGCAGGTAGGGAGGCAGTTCCTCCTCCGAGATTGGTTCGTCCTGGATGTCGATGGGAAGAGTCAGGTGAACCGGCCCCGGGCGGCCCGACATGGCGGTGCGGAAGGCGGTGGCCACAAATTCGGGAATGCGGCGGCGATCGTGAATCAGCCACGAGCCCTTAGTGACGGGAGCGGTCATGCCGATCTGGTCCACTTCCTGAAAGGTGGTCATGCCCTTTTCGGGCAGTTCAGCGCAACCGGCAACGAAGATCACGGGACTTTCCGAGGTGTAGATGGCGGGAAGGCCGGAGATGGCGTTGGAAAAGCCCGGGCCGCCGGTGAACAGGGCCACGGCCGGCTCGCCGGTGATGCGTGCGTAGCCGTCGGCCATGTGCATGGCGGCGCCCTCGTGGCGAGTGTCGATGAATTCGATTCCCTCGTCGGCCGCGGCGTCCACCAAGGGCAGAACGGTATCGCCGACGATGGTAAACACCCGCTTCACGCCTTCCTGTTTCAGGCAGCGGATGAACAGGTGTCCTCCGTTCAGGTTGGGCATAAACAACTCCTTTTCAAGCCGGCCTGGCACGGCCGGGACTGTTAAGAGCTTAACTTGACCGCCCAATTTCGGCAAGGGAAGGCCAACCGATTGAGTGGGGACAGGTAGGTGGAGATACGGGATTTGAAGCCTTCCGCCTCGGGGCGTATATTGCCTGTATGGGCACGCTTTACGTTGTGGGGACACCCATCGGGAACCTGGAGGACCTGACGCTGCGGGCGGCGCGGGCGCTGGGCGAGGTTTCGATGGTGGCCGCCGAGGATACGCGGGTGTCCAGAAGGCTGCTTAACCACCTGGGAATCCGGGTCTCTTGCGTCAGCTGTAACGAGCATAACTGGCGTCAGCGGGTGCCGGAACTGGTGCGGGTATTGGAGACGGGGGACGTGGCCCTGGTAACGGACGCGGGAATGCCAGGGGTCAGCGACCCCGGGGCAGCCATCGTAACTGCGATAGCCGCCGAGGGGTTTGACGTGCAGGTTATTCCTGGCCCGTCGGCAGTTACTACGGCACTGGCTGTGTCGGGATTTGCCGCTGACTCCTTCACCTTCCTGGGATTCCTGCCCCGCCGGGGGAGGGAACGGCGGGAAAGGCTGGCATGGGCGTCAGCTCTACCGGACACCCTGGTTGTCTTTGAGGCGCCACACCGCCTGCGGGCCACGCTGGCCGACTTGCTGGGAGCGCTGGGAGATCGGCAAATGGCAGTGTGCAGAGAATTGACCAAGCTGCACGAAGAGGTGTGGCGAGGGTCTTTATCCGAGGCTGTTGAACATTTCACCGAAGCCCGGGGGGAGTTCGTACTGGTGGTTGCGGGAGCTGGCGCGGTGAAGCAGATAGAGGCACACGACAGTCAGGAACAAGCGCGGGAACTGCTGGCCGCCCAGCGAGAGTCCGGCGCCCGGGCCCGGGAAGCGGTGGCAGAAGTGGTGGCGGCCACGGGGCTGCCTCGCAGCGAGGTTTACCGAATGTGGGTGGAGACGGGGAGGAGTTGATCCCAGCCGGGCTTACGGTGTAGCGCCACACCGTTTCTCATGGCGGGCTGCTCCAGGGTAATCGCAGTGCGGAGAGACGTTGCGCTGAGCTTTTCGCCTTGACTCAGAATAGACTCCGCAGCCCATCTTAACTCCAACCAATCAGAAAGGGGTTCGTCCGTGAGAGACGGCTGCAAATAAGGATTCCAAGTCCTTTGGCAGGCCAGAGGGGGCATACCCCTGTTGCATTCTGGCTTTGCACAGGTTACTACGCCGTTAGAATGCGATTGTCCGAAAAGTCGGTCGGCAAGCGGCGAACGGCTATGCCCCCTGTGATAAACTAACCCGTCGTAGAGCAGGCGGCCCACATCTCTGATGGCGCTGCCTCGTCCACCGGCGATTCTCCCCACTTACGCGAGCAACAACTTGGGTCTGGCAAGCCAAATAATTGGCGCTCCGCAACGGGCGCGGGGCGTTTTTTACGGCTGGTGGCTGGTGGTCATCAGCGGATTCACCATGACTATCGCCACGGTGCCCCTTTACCACGCCATGGCGGTCTGGTCGGTGGCCCTGGAAAGTCAGTTTGGGTGGAGTCGCGGCCAAATAGGCCTGGCCCTCACATTCACCCGTATCGAGGGCGGCTTCATGGGCCCGCTTGAAGGTTATCTGACCGATCGCCTGGGCGCGCGGCGCATGATCCTGATGGGCTTGCTAATTCTTGGCGTCGGGTTCCTGATTTTTGCCTCCGTCCAGAACCTGTGGATGTTCTATGCAGCATTCATTGTCATGGCCCTGGGTCAGGGGTTGGGTAGCTGGCTCCCTCTGATGACCACCATCAACAACTGGTTTTCCCGTAGGCGGGCGACGGCCATGGGCTGGTCTAATGTAGGGGGACGGCTCGGCGCATTATTGCTGGTCCCGGCAATCGCCTGGGCCATCGACCCGGATCATACGCGACTAGGCTGGCAGATGACGGCGCTGATCCTGGGGGTGTTCACCCTGATCCTGGCTTTTCCCCTGACACGCCTTATTAGAAACCGCCCCCAGGACTACGGACAACTTCCCGACGGCGATACCCCGGCCCCGGTCGCCCCTGCAAACGCCGAAGGGGAAGCGGAATCCACCACCAATCGGGCAACGGGCGCCAGGCCAGCGGCCACTGCTCCCCGCCGCCAGGCCGCTCAGGATGACGGGGACCTGACCGCGGGGCAGGCCCTGAGGACGCCTGCTTTCTGGCTGATATCCTTTGGCCACGGCTTTACCTCGATGATAATCCTGGCGATTATGACCCACCTGGGACTGCTGCTGAAGGATAAGGGGTTCGACGTTCAGACCACCGGCTGGATTGTTGTGGTGTACACGGCGACCGCCATGGTATTTCAGCTAGTCGGCGGTTACATGGGAGACCGCTGGCCCAAGAACATAACCCTGTTCATATTCACCACAATCCAGGCAGCGGCAGTGGTGGAATTGACGCTGGCCACCAACATCCTGATGTTTTATCTTTTTGCCGTGTTGTTTGGAATTGGCTTCGGGGGCCGCAACCCGTTGACTACCGCCATTCGCGGCGAATACTTTGGCCGGACATCATTCGGTCGCATCCTGGGCCTGTCCACGGTGCCAATGAATGTTTTACTGCTGATAGGTTCGCCCCTGGCCGGGTATATGAGGGATGTACAGGGCTCCTACGACCCCGCATTCCTCCTGCTGGCCGGTTTCAATTTCCTGGGCGGGGTGCTTTTTCTATTTGCGCGGAAGCCCAGGGTTCCACGCCGAAACTGATCCGGTCCAGGGGTGGGACAGGGCCAGCAAACAGAGAAGGGGCGAATCCATCGATCCGCCCCATTTTTTCATTTATCCATTATTCATGGAGGGAATTAACCGGCGGGGGTTACTTCCCGTTCGTGGATTTCGATGTTGTGGATTTGCAGCCGCTCGGTAGGGGCGGAGCGTTCGCCGCCGGCGCCGGAACCCACGGCCGAGTTTGCCAGCGTGTCGAGGGTCTCATCGCCCTCAACCAGCATGCCAAAGATGGTGTAGTTGGGGGGCAGGCCCACGTTGGCGCCGTGGACGATAAAGAACTGGCTGCCGTTGGTGTTGGGGCCGGCGTTGGCCATGGCGAGGGTGCCTTTAACGTAGGGACGGGTTACGGTCTCGTCCTGGAAGCGGTAGCCGGGGCCGCCGCGGCCGGTACCCTCGGGGCAGCCGCCCTGGATCATGAAGTCCTTGATTACACGGTGGAATGAACCGTCTTCGTAGAAGCCCTCGCGGGCCAGGAAGACGAAGTTGTTAACGGTTCGGGGGGCCTCATCGGCGAAAAGCTGTGCCACCATATCGCCGTGATTGGTGCTGATGTTGGCGAAGTAGAGCTTGGTGGGGTCCAGTATCAGGGACGGGGCGCTGGCGTATTGCTTGGGGGGCATGATTCCTCCTTATGTCCTTCGGGAACAGCGCCCAGTTTAACACAGGGGGCCATTGTGAGCAGGGGAGCCTACCGCCAACCGCTTGTCCAGTTTTGGGGACCCCAGGCCCGGACCTTTCATTCTAAACCAAAGCCACGATGGGGAGTGCATTCTTAGCCTGAAGAATACCGATGCCACCTTGTCCCACCCTGGGTCTAGCTTAGAAGGTAGGTTCGCCTTCTCCAAACCAACGGATGATCAGGGCATTGAGGGAACCGTCTTCCTTCATGGAACCGATGGCTTCGTCCAGCTTCTTGCGGAGTTCCTTGTCTTCCTCACGAACGCCTATGCCGACGCCAGAGTCGAGCAATACGGGTGAGCCCACGAATTCCAGCCGGCCCTGGCTATCGGAAACGATGTCCTTGAGGTAGGAGTGGCTGGCAAAGGTGGAGTCCGCTTGTCCATTAAGCACGGCTTCGATGGTCTCTTCGGCCAGTCCGTAGTCCATTAACTCGGCTACTCTTCCTTCCAGGTAATCCGCCTGGATTGTGGCAGTCTGCACCGCCACACGTCCCCGGGTGACGCCTTCATCGGCACCCGCCAGGGCGGCAAACAACGACTGCTCGGGAGGGAAGTAGGGTTGGGTGAAGTCGATTAGCTCGTCCCGTTCCTCGGTGATACTCATGCCGGCCATGATAGTGTCGTACCGGCCGGCCCTGAGATTGGTAATCATGGATTCCCAGTCGTTGGTTACCCACTGGCATTCCAGACTTGCGCGTTGGCACAGTTCGTTGCCGAGGTCGATTTCGAAACCCTCCAACTCGCCGACTTCGTTCAGGTAACCAAAGGGAGGATATGCGCCTTCCGAGCCAATGCGCACGGGCGGGGGGTTGGCGCAGGAAATCGCCATTGCCATGAGTAAAAGAAAGCACACCGTCAAGGCTGTGGACTTGTTCATCTTCCCACCTGGTGGCTAAGTAGAAGGTGCCATATCGCAAGGGAACGATGGGCATTACCTGCCGCCAGTCTTCCCCGGACGTCGGAGCAATGCCGATGGTCACAATAGGCAAACGGGGTGGGCACCAGTGTCCCACCCCGCCTGCTGGTAAGGCAGTAAGTGAAATTGATACCAGAACCGGCGTGCAGCCGAAACCGGCTGCTTGCTTAGCCCCGGTTATGGGTCTTGGTTTCGGCCCAGGCCACTATCTTGGGCATGGCGGCGTTGACGTCCCTCTGGTCCACAGAGCGGGCAATGTCGTCGGCCTGGCAGCGGATTAGCATAATGGGCAGCCGGTTTTGGATCTTGTCCAGGGTCCAGGACAGGGGATCACCTTCGGCGGTGAAGTCCAGCTCCAGTCGAACATTCTGGTCCATGGGCTTGTTGCGATAGTGGTAGTGGGGGTTGATGCGGAAGCAATCGAAACGCAGCAGTTCCTTGTCGTTGCCCTCGATCTCGTTGCCATAGACGTGGATGCAGATGCCTTCGTCGTTCATGGCTCCCACTTCAGTGCGATACTCAAGGCCAAAGGTAACGGCGCCGGCCTGGACCAGTTCCTCGGACCCGCTGGTGGCGCCTCCCATCTGAGCGTGCATTACCTCTTGTGTCATGGCTCAATACCTCCCTCTTTCGTTGAGATACAGACTTTATGCATCCGTTTAAGCTGCTTGGTTTGATTATACTACCTGCTTTCGCAGGCGCAAGCGTTGGGCATCTGGTAATCCGGAGAAATGTCAGGTAAGAGCGACCCAGGTGGCACAGCCATCGGAACAGGGCAGGCCTGTGTGCCTGCCCCTGCCAGGTTACGTACGAGACCATCCAATTCGTAACGTTGCTCAAGCTGCTGGCAAACTTTTGCCTCCCGGTGGTTTATGCTATAATTTAGCTTTCCGCTAGTAGTGGGTAACCCTAGTTGTGCCCCGCCCGGAGCACCAAGTTACGGAGTGAAGATCGGTGAAAGTTACGAAGGAATCGTCCACCCCCGTCGAAGTAATCCTGAACGTTGAAATGGACACCGCGGACGAAGACCCGTACATTGACCGATCCTACCGCCGCACCGTAGGCCGCCTGAATATCCCTGGATTCCGCAAAGGCAAAGCCCCCCGTTCCATTGTTGAAAGCTACGTTGGCCGCGTAGCCCTGGTCCAGGACGCCCTGGACTTCATGATTCCCGAAACCCTCAACCAGGCGCTGCAGAACGAGGAAATCCAAGCCTTTGTTGAGCCGCGGGTGGAAGTTACGGAACTGGAACCCGTGTGTTTCACGGCCACCGTGCCCCTGGAGCCTACCGTAGATCTGGGCGACTTTTACAGCGTGCGGCTGGAAAAGGAACCGGTGGATATTTCGGAAGAAGAGGTTGACCAAGTCCTGGAGCGGATACGGCGCGAGATGGCCCCCTGGGAACCGGTCTCCCGCCCCGTGGCGTTTGGCGACCTGCTGAACCTGAACGTCGAGGGGGAGATGGACGGTGAGGTACTGGTCAACGACCAGGAGGTGGACTATATTCCCGAACTCACCAACGTCTTGCCCTTCCCCGGCTTTGCCGAGCACCTAGAGGGAACGGAAGAAGGAGAGCACAAGGAATTTGTCGTTACGGTGCCCGAGGATTATCCCCGAACCGAGTACGCAGGCAAGGACGTGGCCTTCAAGGTCGACGTCCTTTCCATTAAGGAAAAGGCGCTGGCCGACCTGGACGACGAGTTTGCCAAGGGGGTGGGTGAAGGCTTCGACGATATGGTCGCCCTGCGCGCCCACATCCTGGAACGGATAACCAGCGAGGCCGAGTCCCAGGCCGACCAGGCTTTCCAGGAACAGAGCCTGAATTCCCTGCTGGAGAGCTCTACCATCACCGCCTCGGACTTGCTGCTGGAGCGGGAAATCCAGAATATGCAGGAAGAACGGGAGCGGATGCTGCGCAACCAGCGCCTGGACCTGGATACTTATTTGAGCTATGTAGGGAAGACTGAAGAGGAGTTCCAGGAGGAACTTCGCCCCGTAGCCGAAGACAGGCTGAACCGGATGCTGGTGGTCCGCAAGCTGGCCCAGGAAGAGGAGCTGGACGTTGCGCCTGAGGAGATCGAGGCGGAGATTGAGTCCATCCTTTCGGGATCTTCTGAAGAGAACCTGAGCGCCATGCGTAGGGCCTTCAATACGGAGAGCACCAGGGAGTCGATTCGTTCATCCCTCCTGAACCAGAAGGTCATGGCCCGCCTGGTAGAGATAGTGCAGGGCCAGGAACCGGGGGAAGGCGGCGAGGCAGAGCCTGACAGCGACCAACCCGAAAGCGAAGACGCGACTACTGCGGCTGAAGCTTCCCTGGAGGCAGACGCCCCGGAAGCAGCCGCGGAGAACCCCAGCAACCAGGAAGGACCATCGGAATCGGAAGAGAGTAATGAAGGAGCTTAACCCAATGCTTTATAACCCCTCGCATACCTCCAACCCGGAATATCGCCCGATGAGCGCAGCAATGTGGCAGAACGGGCAATTGAGCTTGGGTGGCTCCGTGGAATCAACGCTGGCGGTTCCCCAAGGAATAATCCCCATGGTGATTGAGACCAGTCCACGGGGGGAGCGGGCCTTTGACATCTACTCCCTGCTGCTGAGGGAGCGCATAATTTTCCTGGGCACGCCCATTATGGACCAGGTGGCAAACACCATAATCGCCCAACTGCTTTACCTGGAACGGGAAGACCCGGACCGGGGCATCAACGTGTATATCAACAGCCCCGGGGGCTCCATAACTGCCGGGCTGGCCATCTACGACACCATGCAAATGATTTCGCCCGAGGTTTCCACCGTGTGCGTGGGAATTGCGGCAAGCATGGCGACGGTCCTGCTGTCGGGCGGCACCAAGGGCAAGCGTTACTGTCTGCCCAACTCCACCGTACACATGCACCAGGCCCAGAGCGGTACCCAGGGCGCTGCGTCCGACATCCAGATCGCGGCGCGGGAAATTACCCGCCTCCAGGACCTTCTTCGGGGCATCCTCCGCGACAACACGGGGCAGCCGATGGAGAACATCGTTCGCGACAGCGATCGGGACAACTACCTGACGCCCGAGCAAGCCATGGAGTACGGCCTGGTGGACGAAATTCTTGGCATGAACCAGGAAAGTACGGATTCGGGCACGGATTCGGGTTCGGATTCGGATTCGGAAGCCAGCGAGTAACGTTTCCCCGGGCAGGCGTCGGTCCTTTTCCAAAGCGAAGGCACAAATCTACGGGCCGGGCATAACCTTAGCCCAGGCCAATCACAGTCTGGCAGGGATCACCTATGGCAAGTCCGGACGGCAGGGAGAATAGAGGAAGGAGTGGAACCCGGCCCTTGCAGTGTTCCTTCTGCGGGAAGGGCAGGGCACGCAGCGAGTTGTTCCTTGCCGGTCAGGGCCGCGCTTCCATATGTTATGACTGCCTACGGGCCATGGGTGAACTCATTCAGCCCCAGACTCCCCAGGCCCCGGCATACCACGCCAAGACAGAGGGCCCGCTGGTGCCCCGGGAAATCTACACCAACCTGGACGACTACGTAATCGGCCAGGAACGGGCCAAAAAGACCCTGAGCGTTGCGGTCTACAACCACTTCAAGCGCGTCTGGTCGGGTGCGGCCGGGTCAGAGGTGGAACTGCAGAAGGCCAACATCCTGCTGATGGGCCCCACGGGCAGCGGCAAGACGCTGCTGGCTGAGACCCTGGCGAGGACTCTGGCGGTGCCCTTTGCCGTGTGCGACGCAACTTCCCTCACCGAGTCGGGGTACGTGGGCGAGGACGTGGAGAACATCCTGCTACGGTTGATCCAGGCGGCGGACTGGGACATATCCCGGGCCGAGCAGGGGATCATCTATATCGACGAGATGGACAAGATCGCCCGCAAGGAAGGGGTGAACCGGTCCATCACGCGGGACGTGTCGGGCGAGGGGGTCCAACAGGAATTACTGAAGATCATCGAGGGCTGCATCGCCAACGTACCGCCCCAGGGTGGGCGCAAGCACCCCCAGCAGGAGTTCCTGCAAATCAACACCCGGAATATCCTCTTCATCTGCGGCGGCGCCTTCGAAGGCCTGAGCGACATAGTATCCCGCCGCATCGCCAGCCACGGTTCGCAGCTTGGGTTCCTGGGCGGCACCCGAAACCGGGCGGAAGTGGAGGACAGCGTTCTGTCCCAGGTTACGCCGGAGGACCTGCTGGCCTTTGGTTTTATTCCCGAAATGGTGGGACGGCTACCGGTGGTAACCAGCCTGGACCACCTGGACAAAGCCACCCTAGTGCGGGTGTTGACCGAACCGAAGAACGCCATCGTCAAGCAGTACCAGTACCTGTTCAGCATTGACGGGGTGGACCTGGAATTTACCGAGGGGGCGCTGGAGGCGGCGGCGGAGCGGGCCCTCAACCATTACACGGGAGCGCGCTGCCTGCGCTATATCGTCGAGGAAACCCTGCTGGATGTAATGTACGAACTGCCTTCGCTGAAGAATGTCAGCCGCTGCATCGTTGACCGGGACGCCATTGAAGGCAGGGGCAACCCAACGCTGGCAGGCAAGAACGGCGAAATCGTGCCACTGTACCCCGAACTGCTGCAGCAGTCTGCCTGATACTCCCCTTCACCGTATCCCCTAAGTGCCACACAAAGCGGAAAAGCAGTTGATTAATTGTCAACTGTAGTTCACAATATGCTTGGAATCGACATTGTCGAAAGCGCCACTTTCAAGAGGTGGGTAGGTAGTCTGCGAGACCGACGGGCGAAAGCTCGGATAAACGCTCGTTTGAGAAGTTTGTCGCTGGGAAACTTCGGAGACTCCAGCTATGTGGGTGACGGCATATTTGAGATGCGCATCCATTACGGCCCGGGTTACCGGCTATATTACCTGCGTGAAGGGGCTACTCTCGTTGTACTGCTCTGCGGGGGAGACAAGGGAAGCCAGGGGCGGGACATTGAGCGGGCCAGGCGATTGGCATTGGATTGGAGCTAGTATATGACTGAAGCCTTCGTCCGGTGGGATGCAGCAGACTATTTGACCGACGAGGAGGATGTGCGCCTGTACCTGGAAGCCTGTGCCGAAGAAGACCCGGGCGACGGCAGCTTGATTCGCGCCGCCCTGAATGACATCGCAAGGGCCCAGAATATGAGCCAACTGGCCCGTGAAATCGGGATGACCCGCGAGGGTCTTTACAAGGCCCTTTCGAAAAACGGCAACCCTTCCTTCACCACAGTCATGCAGATTACCCGTGCCCTGGGAATGCGGCTGCGGTTTACTGCATAAGCTTGCCGGCGCCCCGGTGCGCGTGCACAGCCAGTTAGCCCAACTGATCATCCGCCATGGCCCGGTCAATCTCCTTGTCGAGGCAAAGGCCAGGTGGTGTGGAGGCAGATACGAAGTTGCCCTGTTGGTCCAGGACCATGCCGTCTCGAATTTCTACCCTGCCATCGGCCACGGCCCGCAGAGTCTCGAGAATCAGGTAGGGCTCTCTGCGGTATTGGGCCTGGCGTATTTGCTGAAACAGGGGTAGTTCCTCGCCCCTGGCGGCCCGCACATCCTCCAGATCCACGCCTTCCAACTCCCGCCAGCCCCGGGCAAAGTCGTGGCCAGTTATCGGCGCGGTGCAGTAGGAGACCACCGGACCCCGGTCCAGCTCTTCGGTGGCCAGGTGAATCATGGCGCCGGTGCGGGTGGCCCGTTGGCGAATCAGTTCCCAGGTAACTTCCTGCCAGGTGCCGATGGGGCCGTCGGGCAATGCGGGATGCAAGTTCAGCAGAGAGTACCGGCGGCACATCTCTCCGCTGACGATAAGCATGTAGCCGGCCAGCACACAAACGTCGGGTTGAAATTCCTCAAGGTCTTTGATGACCAGGCGGTCGAACTCGGGGCGCAATTCCGTCCAGGAGAGACCGGATGAACTGCGGGACCGGCGGAAGCGGGCTGAGGAGCGGGTTACCAGGGGGAGGCCGTAACTGTCAGCCAGTTGGAAAAACTCGTCGGAGCCCTGGGCCTGGCCGCGGTCGCGGTTGCTGAATACGAACTGAATACGAGCGTCGAGGAGACCGCCCTCAATTCGGTCTTGTACGAACCGCAGCAGACCACGCGAACCCTCTCCTCTGCCGGTGGAGAACCAGCCGATGTTCAACATAGGCTAGTTGCCATCGGGGAGTTCTTCCTCCGGCTCCCATTCATCATCAGGTGGGGGCATCTCCAGGTCTCCCCAGGCAAGGCTATCCTGCTGTGCCCCTGCAGTGGCACCGCCGTTTTCCCGAATTTCGGCGATACGCAACTCGGTCTCGTCCAGGAGTTGGGTACAGCGGCGGACCAGCGCCATGCCCTGCTCAAACATCTGGGCAGCCTGGTCCAAAGGCAGGTTGCCCGTCTCCAGGGTTTCAACCATGGCGCCCAGGCGAGTAAAGGCTTCTTCGAAGGTGAGGGAAGCGGGATGAGTAAGGGAGTTGCTGTCTTGAGGTTCGGTCATTTCAGTCCATAGTCCGTAGCGAGGTAAATGGCGTGGCAGAGGACAGTGTAACGCGACAGTGGGCCGGTGGAAAGAGTTTTGGGGCCAAGGTCAGATATGGTTCCTAACAGCCAGAGGACATTGATGGCGAAGGCCTTGTGGTCTTTGAGGAAAGCCTGCTGAAATCTGTCGATTCTTCGACCCACCAGGTATATTTCTCGGCGGGCCCAAGCCTGCGATTAGATCAGTCTCTCCATGGGCGGCGGTTCGGGAGGACGGCGCCGGTTACGGCGGCCGGTCCCGGGCGGAGCCGGGGTGGGCGATGGTGCGGCAGTTTTGCCGTCGGTTACTGGATCGGCGGGTGATGCAGTTGGGGCCGTCGCAGGCGGGGATATGGTTCCGTCGCCCACGGTGGCGGGGAAGGAGCCATCGGCCACGGTTATGGTAAGGGGTTCACCGTCACTCACCTGGGCCATGGTGGAAACTACCTGCCCCGTGTCGCCGCGCTGTACCATGGCAAAGCCTCGGCGGAGGGTGGCGGCCGGGTCGAGGGTGCGCAGGCGGCCTTCCAGGCCATCCACCTCCAAGCGAGCCAACCTGAGGCGGCCCCGGAAGCTTCCGCCCAGGGATTCGGCCAGGTCGTCAACCTGCCGCTTCAGATGGTCCACATCGGGCAGACCGGATTCCAGCCTGCGGGCAAGGTTCGCAACGTCTCCCCTGCTGGACTCGACGCTGCGCAAAGCACCCCGCCAGGCACGTTCGGTCCAGGCCTGCACCGTCTGGCGCAGGATGGAACCATCAGGGACGACCAACTCGGCAGCGGCCGAAGGCGTGGGGGCGCGGCGGTCGGCAACGTAGTCGGCGATGGTGAAGTCAGTCTCATGGCCCACGCCGCTGACTACGGGAATGCGGTTGCGGAAGATGGCCCGGGCCACGATTTCCTCGTTGAAGGGCCACAGGTCTTCCAGGGAACCGCCGCCCCGGGCCACGATGATCACATCGCTGCTGCCATCGGAATCCAGCCGGTCCAGGGCGTCGGAGATCTGGGGGGCGGCCTCCAGGCCCTGCACCTGGGTGGGGGAGAGCAGCAGGCGGGCCAGGGGGTAGCGGCGACGGACGACGTTCTGGATGTCCTGCCAGGCGGCGCCGCTGGGGGAAGTAACCACGCCGATAACTTCGGGGAACTGGGGCAGTGGCCGCTTACGGGATTCTTCAAACAGCCCTTCCTGACCCAGGCGGTCCTTAAGCCGCTCCAGTTCCTGGGCCAGGGCTCCCTCGCCTTCAGGCAGCACCCGATCGACCATGAAATCGGTGGAGCCGCGGGGTTCGTAAAAGCTCATTCGGCCGTGGGCGCGTACCGATTTGCCGTTTTCCAGCATACCGGCCCCGCCGTGGCCCCGGAACAGGACGCAGTTCAGGGAGGCCGAGCTGTCCTTGAGGGTGAAATAGGAATGGCCCGAGGATGAGGCGCGGAGATTGGAGACCTCGCCGACGATCCACAGGTCGGACAGGAAGGGGTTGCTTTCCAGCAACTCCCGCAGGTGGACAGCCACCTGGCTGACGGTGAGAACTGCCTGCTGCGGGAGAGTCAAAACGCTAGCTAACCCGCTCCGTGTACTGGCCGGTGCGGGTATCCACCTTCACGATGGTGCCGGGGGTGATGAACATGGGAACATTGATGCGAAGGCCGGTTTCCAGGGTGGCCGGCTTGTTGCCCCCCTGGGCGGTGTCGCCGCGGAAGGCCGGGGGGGTGTCGGTAACCGCCAGTTCAACGTGGGTTGGCAGGTTCATGTTGATGGGAGAACCCTTGTAGAAGACCATTTCGGCGATCATGTTTTCTTTCAGGTAATTGAGGGTATCGCCCAGTTGCTCTTTGGTCAGTTCGTACTGGTCGAAGGTCTCCTGGTCCAGGAAGTAGAAGTAGGTACCGTCGGTGTAGAGGTACTGGGTCTCCCGATTGTCGATCTCGGCAACGGTGAAGTCGGTGTCGTAACGCTGGAAGGTGCGCTCCACCACCGCGCCGGACAGCAGGTTTTTCATCTTGATGCGGGTAACGGGGGCCCGCTGCTGCATCTTGTGCCGCTCGTAGTCCATGACCTGCCAGGGCTGGCCGTCCAGCTCTATTACCATGTTGCGGCTGAGGTCGCTGAAGTTAATGCTCATACCTGTCTATTCCTCACGAATTTCATTTGAGGTGACCTGACCTCTCAATAATTGGTTCAGGCCCCGGGCACCCACTTTTGCCACTTGTCTCCCTACTTCCCCGCCTTGCTCATTGGCGCGGCCCCGTCCTCGCCCAGGACTACTATGTCCTCGATGCGGACGCCGCCCCAGCCGGAGAGGTAGATGCCGGGTTCGATGGTGAAGACCATGTTGGCCTTTAGCTCGTTTTCGGCGTTGGGGCCGACCCGGGGGATTTCGTGGACGGCCAGGCCGACGCCGTGGCCCAGGCTGTGGCCGAAGTTATCGCCGTAGCCGGCCTCGGCGATGATGACGCGAGACAAGGCGTCGCATTCCTCGCCGGTCAGGCCGGGGCGCACCGTGTTGATGGCGGTAAGCTGGGCTCCCAGCACGATGTTATAAATCTTGTGGAACATCTCGTCGGGTTCGCCCACCACGACGGTCCGGGTGATGTCGCTGCAGTAGCCGTTAACCTGGGCGCCCATGTCAATGACGATAGGTTCGCCGTCCCGGATTACCGTGTCGTCGGCACGGTGGTGGGGCATGGCACCGTTGAGTCCGGAGGCCACTATGGTGTTGAAACTGATGCTGTCGGAACCGAACTCGCGCATGGCCACTTCCATACGCCAGGCCACTTCCTTCTCGGTCATACCAGCCTGGATGGTCGGACAGACGGCCTCCATTGCACGGTCGGAGGCGTCAATGGCCTTCTGAAGCTGGGCCAGTTCGTCCTTGTCCTTGAAGACGCGCAACTCATCGGTGATGCCGGAGGTGGCGATGAGGGAAGTCCCGCCCAGTTCTTCATTTTCCTTGATGGCGTCCAGCACCCGGTTGTATGAAGCGACGGTCATGTTGTCGCTCTCGAGTCCGACCCGCTTCACGCCGGTCTCCTTCAGGGCGTCCACCAGCCAGTCCAGGCCGGGCTTAATCTGGATTACTTCAAAGTGGAGAGACTGGTTGCCCGCCTGCTCGGTGTAACGGGAGTCGGTGAAGAGTACCTGCCGCCGGGGGGTGATAAACAGGTACCCGGCGGAACCGGTGAAGCCCGACAGGTAGTGGCGGTTTTCGGGGGAGGAAATAAGGATGGCGTCCAGTTCCTTCTCCGGCAGCTGGGCAGCCAGTCGGGTTACGCGTTCCTTCACGGGGCGCTCTCTTCTTCGATGATTCCTGCCATGATTTCTATAGCTGAAGTATAGCTTCTCCAGCCAAAGCCTGCAATTTGACCGCGGGCGATGTCGGCCACAACGGAGTGGCGGCGCCACTCCTCGCGGGCATGGATGTTGCCCAGGTGGACCTCGATGACCGGCACCACAGCGTCGATGAGGGCGTCCTTGAGAGAGTAGCCGTAATGGGTAAGGGCCCCGGGGTTGATGACGATGCCGTCAATGTTGCCCCAGCTTTCCTGGATACGGTCGATGAGAGCGCCTTCGTGGTTGGATTGGTAGAAGACGACGTCCATCCCGAGAGCCTCGGCCTGTTCAGAGATGAGCCGGTTTATTTCATCCAGGGTCAAAGTCCCGTAGATGGTGGGGTTGCGACGTCCCAAAACGTTGATGTTGGGGCCGTTGAGAACGAGTATGCGTGGCATAGTTGGCGCGTTTCCTTTCTGAAATGAGCTGTCAGGAATCTCTGTAATCCCCCAAGGATCTGGGGCAACCAATAGTCATTCGCTTATTACCAGGCAATGACGTAGTTCGGTTCAAGTATATACCAACTACTCAACTGATCTGGAAGAGAAACTACGCGGCAGATTGAGCCGGGCACAATACCGCCGTCTACTTGGAAGCCAGACCTCGCCGGTCAGACTGTTATCCAGACCACACAACATTCCTTCTCGGTTAGGTCGAACGCAAATCAAGGGCCCGGAGAATTCTCTCCAGGCCCTGAACAAGAAGAGGTGACGCATGCGCCAGCTTTGGCTACGGGCTGTACCCCGAATCGGCGGGGCGGGGCGGTTCCGGCGGAATGTAGCTGGTCATGTGGTCCAGCAGGTAGCCAAAGTCGTTGAAGGCCGTGAGGTTGCCAAGGTCATGCTGAAGGGTCCAGAGCTGCCGGTTCAATTCCGACAGTTCCCAGTTGAGCGAACCGTAGTCCAGGTGGCCGGGGTAGGGCAGAGCACTGTACCGGTCGGCCGCCAGGGCGACAATGGAACCCAGCTTCAAGTAGGGGTCGTTGACAGCGTCAAAGTCCTGACGCCAGTGACCGGAAAGGGTGGAGTACTGTTCACGGGAGGCGCCGGTATCGGGTTCCACCCAGCGCAGTTCAATGTCTCCCAGCTTGGCAGTGCTGGCCGACCGCCGATCAAGCTGGTCGGTCAGTTCCAGTTCATAGAATACGGTGGTAGCCGCGCCGGAAGGTATCTCCGCAAACTCTTTTCGGTTCTGGGTGAAAAACTCGTCGGGAGTTACCCGGTTCTCGTAGCCCACAATGCGCCACGACTGCACGTACTCGGGGTTCCAGGTAACCTGGGCACGGGTCTGGTCGGCGAAGGGGACTGCCAGATTCAGCCAGTTATCGCGGCTGAAAGTCTGCTGGGCCTGGTGAACGTCGTCCAGGTAGCGATACCAGCCGTTGCCGTGCTGGGCCAATTGTTCCAGCAGGTAATCGTTGTAGTTGGCTATGCCCACGCCGATGGTAACGAGTCGGATGGGATTCCGGCGCTGGTTGTCGCCGGCCGTTTCCAGGATGGCGAAGGGATTGGTGGCATCCACATTGGCCACGCCGTCGGACATTAGAATGACATAGTTGTAGGCGTCGGGGCGCTGGCGGCGTGCCTGATCGGCCAGTTCCACGCCCAAGTCCAAGCCCGCCTGCACGTTGGTGGCTCCGTTGGGTTCCAGTCGGTCTATCGACCGGCGCACGTCGCGATCATCGGGTCGGGTGTGCTCCACCGTCAAGCGATTGATGACTGTATCGGTGAACTGGACTACGGCGATGCGGTCCTGGTCTCCAAGGCTGTCACGGATGGTGTCGGCGGCGGCGCGAGCAATAGCGATGCGGTTGCCGTCGGCCATGGAACCGGAGGCGTCCAGCACCAGGGTAACGTTGAGTGGCCTGGAATCATCCCGCAGGTTGGGAGCCTGGAAAGCCACCCGGGCCAGGTGCTTGCGGCCGTCCAGAGGGTGCCGGTAGACGTCGGTGTAAATGGCAAACTCATCGTCCCGGTTGGGCTGCCCGTAGTTGTAGTTGAAGGAGTTGACCCACTCCTCCGCACGCACCGAGTCGGGTTCCACGTCGTAGCCCTGGTTGGCCCAGTTCAAGGCCAGGCGGTACGAAGTGCGGTCAGTGTCCAGGCTGAAGGTGGAAACCGCATCTTCCCAGGTAGATACGGCGGGAATGCGCCAGTTGTCCTGAAAGGTGGTGGCCCCGGGCTGAGACTGGCCGGTTGGGCCTCTCCTGGCAACGGTGGCCGGAACGGCGGTGGGAGCGGGCCCGCCGGACTGGGAACTTGCCTGGGCCTGGGGAGCCTGGGTCGGGGCGGAAGCGGGTGCCGCCTGGGGAACAGCAGGCCCCTGCGCTCCATCTGTCCCGGCAGGGCCGGCGGGGCCCTGCGCGCCAGCGGGGCCGACCGGGCCGGAAGGGCCAGTGGAGGCGGCAGACGGAGCGCTGGCGTAGGATCCTACCTCAACCTGGCGCTCGAACTCCACCAGCACCTCCGGAGCTTCATGGCTCATAGCTTCGGGCACAGCGGTAGGGTAAGCGGGCCCGCCTCTAGAATAAGCGTCGCTGGGCTGCTGGCGGGACGGCTCGGAGGCGGGTTGGGCTGGCCTCGAGGTTTGGGACTGGGCGGCGGCTGAGGGCTGCTGACGTTCCGCCTCCATTGAACTTGTCGCCTCTGAGGGTTCGCTGGGGGAAGCTGCCTGGCTACCACAGGCCACCGCAGCGATGGTAAAGAGGGACAGACCAAGGATTACTATGGTGCGTCGTACATGGAACATTTCGAGCAAACCTCCTGAGGGTTTTTTCGTTACATCCCACAAGACGTATGTTGTTCCGGTTTTGTTCCCGAAGTTCGGGCTGACTTGTCTCTAATTTCGAGGCAAAATTCCCGGGTTGTTAATCCTGTCTTTCGTGGAGCCTACCGGACTTTTCGGCGGCTCGGTCTGGTGTTAGCCGCTGCTCCCTGTGCTAGTCACTTTGGGCCCGGGGGTGGAAGTTCAGGTAGGCGGCTCTTGCTTCCTGCTTGGTGATGTGGGTGTAAATCTGCGTGGTTGTGGGACTGGAATGGCCCAGCAGTTCCTGAATGACGCGCAGGTCGGCATCGCCCTCCAGCATGTGGCTGGCGAAGGTATGCCGCAGGGTGTGGGTGTGGACGCCGTCCCGCAAGCCTGCCCGGGCGGCATAACCCTTGACCAGCTTCTCGATGCTGCGGCGGGACAGCCGCTGGCCGTAGCGGTTCAGGAACAGGGCCTCGGTGGGGCCGTCCAGCAGTTGGGGCCTGGTCTCTTCCAGGTACTTCAGAAGCACGTTGGCGGTGGGCTGACCAAAGAGCACCCAGCGTTCCTTGGAACCCTTGCCTTCCACCAGTATCTGGCGCTGGTCGAAATTCACGTCAGGCAGGTCCATGCCTTCGATTTCGGCCAGACGCACCCCGCAGGAATACAGCACCTCAAGGATGGCCCGGTCCCGCATGCCGTACAGGTCATCCTCGTCCGGGGCCTCCAGCAGGCGGACCGTCTCCTGCTTGCCGATAAAAGAGGGCAGGGGCTTTTCCACCTTTACCTGCAGGCTGCGTCCCGACGGTACGGGACAGTGCTTGAACATTCCCTGCTGGACCAGGAACCGGTAGAAGGAACGAAGGGCGGTAAGCTTGCGGACGATGCTGACCCGGGCGTACCCCTCCTTTTGCTTACGGCCGGAATAGGGGTGCCGGGTTTCCCGAGCTTCGGTGGCCAGCCAGGCCAGGTAGCTGCGGGCCATGCGCCGGTTCATATCCGTCAGGTCCTGGCCCGATTCGTTGATGTAGCGGTCAAAGGAAGCCAGGTCGGTCAGGTAGACCCGGACCGTGTTATCGGAGAGACTTCGCTGTCCCCGCAGATAGTTCTCATACTTTTCCAGCAGTTCCCGGATTTCGGGGGAGACATCAACGTCGTGGGTAAGGGTGGCCATGCCGGACTCCCGAAGGATTGGTATGAGTCCAGCTTATAGTTGAAAGCGGGGAATTGCGTTGTTGCGGAGCACCCCGTTTGGACGAGTTCCGTCGGTTAGACAGGGACCCCCACCTATTCGCCGCCCATTCAGCGTCAGGCTTTTGGATCAGTGGATAAGTTTTGGGGCCAGGCACTTCTGCCTGGCCCCATTTCCGGCGAGAATTGACTGATTCATGACATCAGGCAGTCAACAGTTCAGTCCCCAACCGCCGCCAGTTCCTGCTCCCGGCCACCATCCGCACTGCCGGAGGTGCTAGACTCCGACGCCTCCACCTTCCAGGCGCAGACGGTGCAGGCGTGGCTGCCGTCGCGGTTGACCACCATCAGGCCCTGGCATTCGGGGCAGGAGTCTGGCAGAGGCCGCCGGTTGCTGGTGTACTTGCACTCGGGATAGTTGGAACAGCCAAAGAAGACACCGCGCCGGCTGCCCCGTTCCACCAGGTCGCCACCGCAGTCGGGGCAGGCAGCGCCCGTCTTCATGGGATGGGTATTCTTGCAGGTGGGGTAGTTGCTGCAGGCGATGAACTTGCCGTACCGGCCCGTTTTCAGCACCATGGGCTTGCCGCACTGTTCGCAGACCTCGTCGGTTTCAACATCGGCGGCGGCTTCGGCACCCTCTTCTTTGAGCTGGCGAGTGGTGCGGCACTGGGGGTATCCGGTGCAGGCCATAAAGCGGCCGAACCGGCCCGTCTTGATGACCATTGGCAGGCCGCAGTTCTGGCAGACCTCGTCGGTAGCCTCATCGTCGGGCTTTACCCGGGGCATATTCTCGTTGGCGTTGAGCAGTTCCTGGGCGAAGGGCCCATAAAAGTCCTGGAGCATGGGAATCCAGTCCCGCTCACCCTGGGAGACCTCATCCAGCTTCTCCTCCATCTGTGCCGTGAAGTCCGGGTTCATAATGTCGGTAAAGAACTGGGCCAGCAGGTCGGACACAGTGGTACCCAGGTCGGTGGGGTGCAGGCTGTTGTTTTCCTTGTTGACGTAGTTTCGGGCCAGCAGCACACCGATGGTGGGGGCATAGGTGCTGGGCCGGCCGATGCCCCGTTCCTCCATGGCCTTGACCAGGGTGGCCTCGGTGAAGCGCGGGGGCGGCTGGGTGAAGTGCTGGTTGGCCTCCAGTTGGTTGCAATTCAGCGTGTCGCCCTGGGCCAGTTCCGGAAGGGAGTTGGAGTTCTCCTCGGCGTCTCCTTCATCTCTCCCCTCCAGGTACAGTGCGCGGAAACCAGGGAACTTGAGCACCGATCCGGTGGCGCGGAAGTTAAAGACCCGGCCCGCTTCGCCGTTGGCCTGGGCTTTGCAGTCGGCGTCAATGTTGACCGTGGTGGCATCGGAGCGGGCGTCGGCCATCTGGCTGGCCAGCATGCGCGCCCAGATGAGCCCATAAAGCCGGAACTGCTCCGCGGACAGATGGTCTTTCAGCGATTCCGGGGTACGGGCAATGGACGTGGGTCGGATGGCTTCGTGGGCCTCCTGAGCTGCCTTGGTGCGGGTGCGGTAGCTGCGGGGCTTGTCGGGCAGGTATTCCTTGCCATACTTGCCACGGATGTACTGGCGGGCCTCCTGGACCGCCGTTTCCGCCACCTGCGTGGAGTCGGTGCGCATATAGGTGATCAGACCCACGGAACCCTCACTGCCCACGGACAGGCCCTCGTAAAGCTGCTGGGCCACAGACATAGTACGCTGGGCGGTAAAACGAAGCTTACGGCCGGCCTCCTGCTGCATGGTACTGGTGGTGAAGGGGGCGGCGGGACGCTGGCGCACTTCGCGCTTGCGAACCTCGGCCACGGTGTAGGCGGCGTCCTTCAGTTCGGCCTCGTAAGCCCGGGCTTCCTCCTCGACACCAATGGTCAAGCGACGGCGGCTGCCCTTTATGGAATGAAGCGACGCCGGGAACAGGTGGGCTTTCGTGGCCGGGTCGACAGACTTGTGAAGCTGCGCGTCCAGCGTCCATGACTCCTCGGGCACGAAGGCCACGATTTCCTTTTCACGGTCGGTAACCAGCTTCAGGGCTACAGACTGGACCCGTCCGGCAGAAAGGCCTCGCTGGACCCGCTTGGCCAGCAGGGGACTTATCTGGTAGCCCACCAGGCGGTCCAGGATGCGGCGGGCCTGCTGGGCGTTGACCAGCTTCATGTCGATTTCCCGTGGGTGCTGGAAAGCCTCCTCCACGGCGTCCCTGGTTATCTCGTGGAACACCACCCGCTTGGGGGCCTTGGCGTTGGGCTTGTCCCAGCCGGCGGCGGTCTGCAGGTGCCAGGATATGGCCTCGCCCTCCCGGTCCGGGTCGGTAGCCAGGAAGATGTCGGCCGCCTCGTCCCCAGCCCGCTTGATTTCCTTGACCAGGGGCATCTTGTCCCGCATGGTTACATAGGTGGGCTGAAATTCATTGTCCAGGTCGACACCCATCTTGCTCTTGGGCAAATCGCGAACGTGACCCTGGGACGCGGTGACCACGTACCGGTTGCCCAGAATCTGGCCTACGGTGCGGGCTTTGGCCGGAGACTCCACAATTACCAGCCGCTTGCCGGCTGTTTTGCCCAGGCCCCCTGACGCACGGGAAGTGGCGCGGGAGCGGGTAGCGGTTGCACCGGCGGACTTGCGGCCCGCGGCGGCCTTGGTGGATGACTTGGCCGAGGCCTTGCCAGTCGACTTGCCCGCTGTCTTACTGCGGGAAGCCTTGGCTTTGACCGTCTTGGAGGTCATGCTGTCGGGCTTCTTCCGGCTGCCGGACTTGGCCCGCGTGGATGTTGTTTCCTTAGTTGCCATAGGTAGGGGTTGCCTCCCCGATGCGGACGTAGTGCATAGCGCCCACCTGCTTCACCAGGCCTTTCAGTTCCAGCATGGTCAGCAGGCTGCCCACCGTGGCGATGGGCAGGCTTGCGCTGCGTCCTATTTCGTCGATATGAGTGGGTTCGTGGTCCAGGCAGCGGAGCAGGTCCACCTCGCCTTCAGCGTCCGGGCTGGGCGGCAGGCTTTCCGCCAACCGCATCTCTATTTGTCGTGTTACCACCGTCAGGTTAAGTTCTGCCAGGATGTCCTTATGGCTAGAAACCAGCTTGGCGCCGTCCTGGATCAGGCGGTTGGTCAGCCTGCTTGCCGGAGAGAATATGCTGCCCGGCACGCAGAATACTTCTCTATTCTGCTCCAGAGCGTGGTAAACCGTCCAGCGGGCCCCGCTCTTTTCTCCTGCCTCCACCACCAGGGTGCCCAGGCTCATGCCACTGATAAGGCGGTTACGCCGGGGAAAACCTCTGGGATCCGGCCGCGTGCCCAGGGGGTATTCGCTGACCACCGCACCCTGTTCTTCTATTTGCCGGCAAAGGCTGGTATTGTCCCTGGGATAGACCAGGTCCAGGCCATTGGCCACCACGGCCACGGTGCGGCCTTCCTGGGTAAGGGCAGCCCGGTGGGACACGGTGTCCACCCCCAGGGCCAGCCCGCTGACTATGGTTATGCCGCAGCGGGCCAGGTCGCCAGAAAGGGCGGCGGCAGCCTCCCGGCCGTATGATGTGGGGCTGCGAGTGCCGACAATGGCAACTGCCCTTTCGTCTTCAGGTACAAGCGTCCCCTTAACGTATAACACGGGGGGCGGGTCGTCAATGTGCTTCAGGCGCGGCGGGTAGGCCGGGTCACGCCAGGTAAGCGCCTGGACACCGGCCTTTTCCAACCTGTCCATTTCATCATCGGGCGATATGCGGCCGCGGGCCTCCACCAAGGCAGAGACTACGCCATCTTCAAGGCCGGCGTTTCGGAGTTCCCTGGGGCCTGCCACCCAGGCACGGCCCAAATCATCGAAGTGATTCTCAAGTTTTTTGAATCGGACGGCACCCAGTCTCTTAACCTGGTTCAATGCCACCCAGTACCTGGTTTGGTTGGTATCCATAGCGCGATTCTAGTACTACAACGACGAGTTATGCTGGTAAGGTGAGGGAATGAAGTAAGGAG
>JAPPLU010000074.1:6599-9789 GCA_028874075.1 Chloroflexota bacterium | reverse complement strand
AGGGTGGGGAATTTCGGTGATCGACTCTGGGGAATTTCGATGATCGCCATCACACACCGAGAACAGACTTGAAACCGAGGCCGAAGGTGCCGATCTGACCAGTCCCCCGTTTAGGCGACAAACGCGAAAACATAAGTGACGTCACGCCCTCCCGGTCAATCGGATCTCCGTTATCAGCGCAATACAGACTGGTTGATGTCAGCCGAATCTCGATGCGCCCACCCTCCGGATTAGGTCTGTCACTCCAAATTGCGGCGTTACCAACGGGCCAGAGCGCATCAGCGCCATTCTGAACCAACTCGAAGAGCTGCCGGTGCTGGTAACCACCGGCTGCTAGGTCCTGCTCAATGCTTACGTGCTCCGCCACCAGATGCGGCTGCGCGGCATAAGCGTCAAGAGTCCCAGCAGACTCCTCAGCAATGTATCTGCCCAAAGCTCCGTCCGGTCCGGCCCAATCGTCCAACATCATGACCCTCCTAGGCAAATCAATGATGCACTCAAAGAGTCCTGGATCCCGTAGAGCCTGCTGGATACGCGGGAACCAGGCCGTGGATTTCTATGCCACAATCCGGCCTCGGCCAAGGTTGTTCGCAAGGTCTCGGTAGTCGAGGTCATCCGAACAAAGGGTAAGACCCCCCACGACCCGCGGCCACATGATGGGCAGTTTGCCACCACCTCTGACCTGGACTGTGACAGGGGGTCCCGGAGGCGTGTCACACTTTAACTGCGATCGTGTCACACTCCCAAGCAATGCAGGTTTGGCCTGGAGAGGAAGCATGCGCATTGAAGGCGAGGTGGGAAGTTTCGGAACTTTCCGACAGCGTCTCTGCAGGAAGGGTGGAAACCTGCCGTCTGAATAAACGGAAACGGGTCAGCCACCCTTGATGGCCTCTGTGAGCATATCCCTAACAGCAGAAGCCCGGCTCTAGTTCCAACGGAAGCAACTCCTTTCCTCAGTTTCCTCCAGGCCCTCCAAGGCTAATGGTGTTGGCAATGGGGTGGCGCTCCGCTTCTATGCGACTATCCAGTAACGCCAGTAGCCTTTCGTAGCCTACCTCAGATGGCCACTCTCCTAGGCAACGTTGGCCTCTCCCGGTGAGCCTCAACCCAATAACAAAGTGGCTTTCAAGACCTTCGATGCTGCCCTATCCTCAACCGCTGCACTGTGGGGCAAAAGTAATTCTGCGAGATCCTTGCCTCTAGGCGTTCTTGGTTGTGGGTGATCTCGACCACACGCTTGCACTAAAGCAATGCCCTGGAGCTGGGGCTCAACCGTTCACCGCGTTATTCCCTAACCGAGGTGGATTAGGAGGTAAAATTGGACCGTGGCAGAAATCCATACGCTGGAACCGGTCGGCTTGCGGGACCTTTGGCCTCATGAGGCTTATGACTTCACGCCGTGGCTCGCCAAAAACCTGGCTCTGTTGGGATCAGAATTGAACTTGGTTCTGGAGCGGGAGGGAGAGGAGGTGACTCTGCCCGGTGCCGGGAAGGTCGACATCCTGGCTAGGCAGGCCACTACCGATGCCAGGGTGGTGATCGAAAACCAGTTGGGGTCATCTGACGATTCTCACTGCCTGCGTCTGCTGGGATATGCAGCAAACGCTGAAGCCAACATTCTCGTGTGGGTGGCGCGGGATTTCAGCGACTACCACCGGAGCATCCTTTCATGGCTGAACGAGAGCGACAACATCGCGGTCTACGCGGTGGAGGTGCGGGCCTTCCTGGTCGATGGCCGCAAGGTTGCCGACTTCAAGCTGGTCGTCGAACCGCCACAAGCGGGAACAACATCCGCTCGTCGCGCCAGGACGGCAAGTACCTACTATGCCGAGTTCTATCGCCCTGTGGTGGAGAACCTTCGTCGACGGGGATTACAGCCCGTGGGCCGGGGCGGATTCCGGGGTAAGTATCGGTCCTTCCAGAGCGGATATCGGGGTGTCTACTACTCGTCGGGGTTTTCCCAGGGACGGGCGACCGCTAGCTTGGGATTCTACGGGACCGACAAACAGGACATCTTTGATGCCTTCACCCAACACCGAGCAGAGATTGACGACCGCCTCAACGGTGAGACCGAATGGGTCGAGGAAGGGGACCAATACTGGGTGTGGCTCCAGGCGGAAAAAGCAATCGATGACCCGATGTCCATCCCTGACACGGTTGGACAGTGGATCACCGAGAATCTCCTCAAGTTGAGGGAGGTGGTACAACCGTATCTGGACCGGGTGATGGCCAATATGGGCATTTCCAGTGATGACGTTGAGGAGCCAGGATGAGTGAGTTCCAGGATTGGGCGTTGGGCAACCTAACCGAGAACCGCAACAGGGGGCTGTTCGCCGAGTGGCTGGTCGGAGAGGCCCTTGGCGTCATCAAAGACGGCGACGCCCGGGTTGAGTGGGATGGGTTCGACCTGCGTTACGGGGATGTGAATGTCGAGGTTAAGACCTCCGGTCTCAGCCAGTCTTGGAATCCCAACAGCAGGTCAACCCCGAGGTTCGACATCGCTCCCCGTAAATGGCTGTGGGTCCCAGGGATGGACACGTGGGAACCCTTAAACCCGCCCCGGTCGCCCTGCTGACGTGTATGTATTCTGCCTCCACAAAGCCGTGCCGGCGACTAACGAAAACGTAAAGGATCCGGACTGCTGGGCCTTCTGGGTAGTCCCGACACGGAAACTCGACGACGAACTCGGGGACCAGAAAAGCCTGGGAGCATCAACCCTGGACAGCCTCACAACCCGCGTGAAGTGGTCAAAGATACGGTCGTCCGTCCGAACAGCCCTCCAAGCAAGGACGCAACGCCCTCACCAGCCACGGGAGCCAACGGACATCAGACCCACCTTCTCCCCGTAAACAGGGGACATCCCACCCCATGAGGGAGCGGACATAACGAAATGTACGGTGTTTCATGCCCACCGCCATGCAACAACGCCAACAAAACGTTCGTTTGTATGCTCTGGCGACTTCTCGTGAAGGGATGGCCTCGGCGAACGGTTTGCGAACGCTCTTTCGGGGTGTTGTTGCATGGTGGTGATAACGATCAGTGGAGGGCACGAAGAGCGGTATGTCGCTTTCTGGCCGCTCTCCTCGGGGGGGGGGGGGGGGGGGTTTTGGCGGGGGGGGGGGGGGGGGGAGGCCGCCCCGGGGGGGGGGGTGGTTGGGGTGTGGGGGGTGCGGGGCGGGGGGGGGAGAAA
>JAPPLU010000074.1:0-6589 GCA_028874075.1 Chloroflexota bacterium | reverse complement strand
TTTTGGGGGGTTGTTTTTTTTTTTTGAGCGCCCGCGCCGGCGCGCCCCCCCCCGGGCGGGGCCGCCGGCGCCCCCCCCCCCGGGGGGGGGGGGGGGGGGTGTTGGCCTGTCCCTGTCGGAGGTGAACCGGCCCCTGGGGGTGGGTTGGTTCAGGTGTTGAGGATGCGGGCCGTCGTGGCTGCTACAGGTGTGTCCTATGACTTTGGGACGCCTCCGCCAGACTGGTGAGTTCCCGAACCCTGTCCGTTTGGGCGGGGGAGCACATCCCGGGTTGTTGGGTGGCTTAGAAGCGACAGCGAAGCATGGATCAACAGCAGACCGGCTCTTTTCGGTTGCCGGTACCCGGTACCTAGGTACCCGGCGGTCAGGTCATCGCCGGTCATCAGAACTCAGACCGAGTTGCCCACTCCCCTTTCTTCGGAGAGACGCGGCGCCTTATCTTTTCCTCGTGGTTGGCGTTACGGGTTCTTTGGATGGTGGGCAGATCGCCGGGTCAAGAGTGCGGCACATGAATAAGATGGTTTCTTCCCTAGATGGCGTGGATCGGAAACCGAATGTCGCGTCTGCCGTCCCGCCGCTTATTCCTTGGTCGTAGGACCAACCTATTGGTGTCTGGTACCAGGCGTCCGCGTTGTCGGGAACGTCGTCATAGTGGTCTTTGCCCAGAGTTCCGGTGTCTGGTGCTCCTTCCGCCCGGTGGAGGAATGCCATGGTTTGTTCTCTGGTGAGAGTCTGGCCCATCCCGAATAGGCCGTTCCCGACTCCGCTGGTGATGCCGTTCTCGAAAGCCCAGCCGATCGTGGTGTTTGCCCAGTGATCGCCTGGGACGTCGGTAAAGTAGGCGCTACCGTCGTACTGGGTCCTTGTGCACTCATCGGCTGCGTAGGAACGGCACAGGAAGGTTATCATTTCTTCTCGTTTCAAACCTGACTGAATCCCGAACCGTCCTTCGCCGATGCCGGTGGTGATCTCCCATGATTGAGCCCACCTTACCGGAACATAAAAGAAGCTGTCGTTGGGTACGTCGGTGAAAGTCGGGTAGTTATCGCCTGGGCCTATTTCGATTATGAACGTGTCTCCGTACCGTTCGATCACATTGAGTTCATGCCTGTTCGGATCCGTTTCGCTGTCTCCCCAGTAAACACCTTCATCTAGACCTAGAACATGAAGCACTGGGTCATCTTCTTCCGAAAGGGACGGTTTTGTTCGTCTCTGTGAACCCCAACAAGCATCTTCCCAGGGGTTGTCGCACTCAGAGGCGGATTGGTCGATCAAATAAATCTCGACACCTTCTTTCGGGATAAGGGAATCATATGACTTCTGTACCCGAACCCCCATGGATTCAAAAAGGCCTGTGGACCATTCCATGACCACCATCTGAGTACCGGGTGAACCAACCGGGCTGATTGCATGCAGCGACAGGTAATCCCAAGGATAAAACTCCACTTGATTAGATTGGATCCAGCCAGCTGCGTAACGATTCAACGCGTGAGTCCCCGCCAGCGATCTTCTACTGACAGTTCCTCGGTTATCTTGATACGTTGCGGTTGGTCCACGGCTCATCAGATCCATGGGATCATCGTATTCGTCCACGGTGCCATCGTCACGTATCGTCACGCCAGTAAAAGAATGCGGCCAACTAAGCGTATGCCCGATCTCATGAGCTACGGTGCTGATCAGATCTAGAGCATGAAGGTCATCAAGTGAACCTACACCACTCTCGATAGAAGACAGAGCAACGGGCGACCACCGAACCCCTACGTTAGTGAACCATCCCATCCAAACCCACCGCTCGTTCTCGGGAAAAAACTCGCACCACAACCAATAGGACACAACATCATCCCAACAAAAAGAACCAGGCCCACCCTGAGACCAGCCACCGGAAGCATCAGCAATGTGCAAAGTCGAGACGACAATAGCTGCATGGTTCCCACCCGTTGACCGATTGCCGACCGAATCCAAACAGCCCTCTTGGCTGTTGGCTCGAACAGACCCACCGGGAACGAACGACACGGTATATCGCCCCTCCGAAAGCCACGAAAAAAACGGAGGCAGCTCAGCATTCAGCAGTCCCGTTACGTTCTCAGGTGCCAGATCCAGGGAACCATGAACCCCATCGCACACCCACACCTCGAACCGGTCAGGCCCGTTTCCCCGAGACGACGTAAGTCCATAGTGGGCCACCAGCCCCAGCGGATCAGCCACGTAGGGATCGGGATCAACCGACTGCAAAACCACCCGGTCGGTCAGCGACAAAGCACCTGCAGGAGCAGGCAAAACAGCCATCACCAACCCAGCTAAGACAACCAACCCCCGCAACCTCACGCCAACCTCACGACCCTTGACAGGCCACACATCGCGCGGAGGGCGGCTACCAGAAGAATAACCAGGACCGCTCCTCCCGCCGAGCGTCGCCCCGTAGAAGCCGCAACGCATAGCCGACCTGATGATCCAACGGAGCCGACGGCTCCACATACGGAGCAAGTTCCCTTATCTCCGGCTCGGTAAACCCATAGGCTTCCAACTCCCACACAAACGCATCCCACGCATCCCGTTTCCACCGCAACACAGCCCGCTCCCGTTCCCGCCTATCCACGTACCGATCAACCCACCTAAGCACCCAGACAATCAAAACGCCGGACAGTATCGCCAACCCAACCAACCCCAGGAACTCCACGTCAGCCGCCAACCCCATCCACAGAACAAGGACGCCCACCACCGCTAGACCTCTCATCGCAGGTAGCCTAGCCGACTCCAGCGCATGGATCTCCCCCATGGTTTGCCCATTCTACGAGAGGGACCATTGGTCCAAAAGCGTTCGCAAACCGTTCGTTTAAACGTTCGCAGCGTTCGTTTGAACGTTCGCAAAGCGTTCGTTTGGGGTCTGACCTGGGGAAACACCCACTCGAAACAGCAAAAGTTCGCAAAGCGTTCGTGCGGAGCCTCACCCGTGAGCAACCGGATGAAGTCAGCAACGAGCGATCAGGCAGAGAACATCCAAACCAAGCCCTAACGAGACGGCCTCTGCCCCGAACGGCTGGTGGTTGCCCACGCGGTTTTGGGTGTGGGCAGGCTTTAGTGCAAGCGTGTGGTTGAGTTCGCCCACCTCGAAAACGTTTTCCGGTCGGTATCTTGCAGGGCCGGTCTTCTTCTCCCGGGTGGGTACTGTTGAGGTATCTGGGAGCTCGTCTCGGTTGGATTTCTTATCTCTCGGGTTTTAGCCCTCTGTTTCTTCCCACCTTCGGTTCCCTGGCACTGGTGTCTCCTACTGTGAGGATCCGTTGGCAAACTGGTTCCTTATTTGTTCTCTTCGGTCGGTGGTTTGTGGGGGTGGGAGGGTTTGTTGGTGGTTGTCAGCAGGGGGGATGGGATACCGGGCGCCGGGGTCGTTTTTGGCGTGGACGCAGTCGAGGTTTGGGGGTGGCGTTGTGGGGGGAGGTGTGGTCGGGTGTGGTCTGCCGGGGGCCGGGGCGGCGGGTTGTGGTGGCTGTTGGATGGAGGAAGCGTCAGCTTTGCGGATACCTTTCACGTTCGGTCCGGGCGGTGGGAGTAGACTTTGGGGGCGCGCTCGGTTTATAACCGTATGACCCTGGCTGGGAGGTGGGATTCACGTTTTCGACTCTGTTTTCTTCGTTCCTTACGGTGAGCGGTTGCGGTCCCTGTATGGTTCTGTGCCGCATCGCATAAGCCACCGCACTGCCATGGCCATGGCGCCGGTTGCTGTCAAGGCGGGGGGTGCGATTAGCGTGTCGGGCCCGCCGGTGGAACCAGAAGTGGCCGCTCGGTTGGGGGTGCGGGTGTTCGAGGAGGAGGGGGACACTCTGTTGGTGGGTGCTGCCCATTGGGTGGGCGCCACTTGGGTCTCGCGACCGGAACGGGCGTTGTTGGAGTGCCTCAGGTCCATGCCGTCGGGTGAGGGTATCGCTGCTCGGGTGCTGTTCGATGGTGATGCTGTTTCCCCTAAGGCTTTGGTGGGGTTGGCGGATCGTTTGGGGTGGGATGAGCCTTTGCGGAGGGTGGCGTCGATCGCTGCCCGCATGGACAGCTGCCGGGGGGTGTTCCCGATCATGGGGGCCGACGGGTTCTTGGCTGCCAGCCAACGGGCTTTGCTGGATGTTCCTGGTGTGCCTGCCGATGCGGATTGGATTTGTGTCACTCCTGGGCCTCATACCGAACCCGCTGGGTTGGCGTGGTTCCGGGACGAACGGTATCGGGTGGTGTGGTGTTGGCTCCACCCTCATGCTCTGGTCGAAGACCTGCTCTATTAAACCGGTCGCTCACTTTTGAAGAGGAGCGGGATCGGGTCCAACATCACATCGTCGCGGCGGTGGCGTACAGGGACGACCCTCGGTTGGTGTTCAAGGGAGGAACCATGCTTTCGAGTCTGCGGTCTTCCCGACTACCGCTGGCCGTGGTCCGAACCCAAGCATCCTGTGACGAGGCGACAGCGCCGGGGAGAGAATGAAAACCGAGGCAGCGTTTGTGTCCTCTCACGACCTGCCTTTCCGCCGCTGGCCGATCCTCCTCAATCGTCCTGATATACCTTCCGCTCTGCCGATTTTTGGCTTCCGATTTGTGTCGGTCATAGCTGACAAACTCAGTTGGCCGCTGGGGACTTCAACGACCTGAACAGCCTCTTCTTAGCAGAGGCCAAGACACTCATGCTGCTTGGGAGTTGTATGTCGCCATGGCTGACCATCCCGAACGCCAAATGCGGGCGGCGGCCCCACCCCAGCGACAACAGAGCATCCTATCATTGGAGAATCACCAAGTACCTGACCGTGGTCGAAGCAGCCGCTCAAGCCCGCCTAGAAGGCGATGAGCATTTCCGAGGAACCATCCGATCAGCACGAGAAGCAGGTGCCACTTTGCCCGGCATCGCCGATGTCGCAGTCATAGCAGAAGCCACCGTCCGCCACTGGCTAGACGACAACCGCTACAGCCAACCCACGAGAGTCTGAACGGTGCGGAGAATCTTATCCGCGACGGTGGTACCGGGTGGCCAGACCGGACCCGACCCGAAGGAAGAGGAGCAACCGTGACCACGCCACAACCGCCCGGACCATCACTCCGCCGGAAGAGACCCCGCCCAGCCGACCGGCCGCTAATCCCATGCCGACGATGCCGGGAGCACATAGCCGACGCCGCCGCCCAGGCCGGAGATTGGGATCTTTACGACCGAGTGACCCTCTGGCACGAGGACCTCGCCGCCGCGCTGACGCTCCGCATCGTCACCGACCTCCGCAATTTCCCGCCCGGCGAGGATGCGACATGGGATTGGCCAGGGGGAGCCATAGATTTCCCATGCGCGGACCACCGCCGAGAGGATCGGGAAACCGCCGCCGAGATAGCCACCCCCAACCCCTCACGAGAACCAGGTCCGTGACCAGACTATTTCTCTAGATGAAGGCTGTTGAAATCGGCACTCTTGATCGGGTCGCTGTCCGAGAGGTGTGGCCGATGGAGGCTGGAGACTTTACGCCTTGGCTCGCAAAGAACGTGGAACTCCTTAGCGAAGCACTGGGGATGGATCTTCAGCTCGAAGGCCAAGAGATCAAGGTGGGGAGCTACATCGCTGATCTGGTGCTGAAGGAGGTTTCCTCGGGAGCTGTGGTGGTGGTCGAGAACATGTACGGCCAGACAGACCATGACCACATAGGAAAGCTCATCACCTACGCCGCGGGGCTGGGCGCCAGTTACGCTGTCCTGTTGGCTGAGAACTTTCGCCCCGAGCACCGTTCCGCCCTCAATTGGCTGAACTCAATCTCAAAGAGGGACTGTGGATTTTTCGGACTCGGTCTTGAGACTTGGCGAATCGCCGACTCGAATCCAGCACCGCGGCTTCGGATTGATGTTCAGCCCGATGACTGGACTAAGTGCGTCAGAATACCGGAGAGCCCTCGTGAAGCGCTCTACAGACGTTTCTGGACGGAGATGCAGTCGGACTTTCGCGGGGACAATAGAGCCTGGGCGGGAAGGGGAAAGCCCTCAAAAGATCCCTGGATGACTTTCAAATCGCAAAAAGGTGTTCAGTTCGTCGTGGCATTCTGCAGACCCGGTGGTGTCCGGAGCCTTCGCTGCGAGGCATATGTCGACACAGGCGACAAAGAGGGCACAGACGAACTGTGGAAACAACTCAAGTTCAGAAGCAACGAGATCGAGGAAGCCTTCGACGCACCACTCGAGTGGTCAGAACTCCAAAACCGCCGTGCTTCTCGCATCAGCAGCTACTTTCCACGATCGATCGGGATAGAGGAGGAGCACCAGTGGCCTCAATTCCGGGGCTGGGCGGTGTCCACCCTCGGTCGCCTGCGTTCAGCCATAGAGCCGGTACTGGGCGATCTGTAGGTAAAAGATGAGAGGTTCAGGGAGTTGTCGCCGCCAGTAGCGGAGAATCATCCGGAGGATGGATAGGGGGTTACTCGCATTGGTGTGTTTCGGTGTGCAATTTACCGGGCCGCAGAAGATTTCTCTCCTTCCCCAGCCGGTGTGGTGGCGGTACACGACATGGAACGGTCCGCGAAGGCTTGTCCGCGGTGACGGCGATCATCGAAAGTGCCCAGAGTCGATCACCGAAAGTGCCCAGTCT
>JAPPLU010000076.1 GCA_028874075.1 Chloroflexota bacterium | reverse complement strand
CCGGCCTGACCCAAAACCCCAGGTATATGCACATCCCACCTTGGCTTTAGTTTAGGGTGGCGCCTACGCCCAAATTGTTCGCCCCAATATCAGGTATAAACTGCTGCAAGGGGAAGGCAAGGGCGTTCATGATTATTGTGACGTAGAGCATTCCCCATAGCAGCGGCGTAGCCAGGGCATAACGGACTCCGTTTCCGAGGCTGCGCCACACTGGTTCAAAGGTCGCGTTCCGGGCCTTGTTGGGAATGCGTACCCGGGTCATCAAGACCAGGTCGGCCAGGTGAATCAACAGTATGAGGCTGGTGGCGCCTACAAAAGCCCCGGTTTCCACCGATACCCCCTCCAGCCAGCCGGCAACCAGTGGGCCGGAGGTATCGATCATGATTCCCCCGAGCAGGGGGCCAACCATCTTGCCGGCAGTGTTGCTGATGGTGTCCAGGGAAAGGGCGTTGACCAACCGACGCTCACCCACGATATCCAGGATACCGGTACGGCGCGATGGATCTTCCAAAGACTTGGTTGCTCCCTGCAGAAAAACGGCGGCATATACATGCCAGGCTTGAATGGCGTCCGCTGCAATCAGCGCCAGCAGAGCCGCTGCAACCAGGGTGTTGATGACCTGGGAGGCCATCAAGATGCGCCAGCGGTTGAAGCGGTCGGCAATGAAGCCGGTGAAGAAGGACAGGGCCGGTCGCGGCAAATTGTTGAAGACCAGCACCAGGCCAAGCTGAAAGGGCGACTGAGTTGCCTGGAGAATCAGCCAGCTCAGGACCAGCAGTTCCATGCGGCGGGACAGTTCCCGGAGGGTACCCACGTACCAAATCGCCCGGAACTGCGGATCACGGAGAACGGAAAAGACGGGCGCATCGCGCCGAGGTCCCAGCCTCAAGGTCCCGCCACCTCCCCTCGCCACACTTCAACTGCACATGGTCTGTCAATGATAACCCATCCCAAGACCAATCAACCCATAACGCAATTTGCGAGAAAAGCGTCAATCCAGCATTTTTCGCCTCTTGGCTGGCTAATTTGGCTCGTTGACTCCGGGATCCGCCAAGGCTGTTTCAACGCCGGTTCACCATTGAGGAATGGGTTAATGTCCCCGTCGCTTGTCAGGCAGACTGCAACCACGGACACCGAACTGGGCTTTCCGGGTACCCCTGAGCTTGTTATGTGTTAGACCTGTTGCATCCCAATGAATGTGGATCATAGAGCTATTTCGTAATCAATTTACAAAAACATGAGTCTTTGCATCTAATTTTCTCAGATTTTCCCCTATTGGTTGCATTTTGGGAAATGACAGGTATATATTGGTGCCAATTGGTGGAGGTCAGGTAGGCCCGGGTTGGCTCAGATGCCTGGCACGGTAGCTGAAGTTCCAGTGCCGGCTTACCTGAGAGACCTCTCAAGATCCGTTAAGCTAAGGAGGCCCGCTGGTGGCACTTTCGGATAGGACCCTGGTATGCGTCGACTGCGGCGCAGAGTTTATTTTTACTGTTGGGGAGCAGGAATTCTTTAATTCCAGGGGGTTTGTTAATGACCCCAAGCGATGCCAGTCTTGCAGGTCTTCCCGCCGATCGGAAATGCGGGGAGGATTTTCGACAGGTCCCCGCGAGATGTTCCAGATAGAATGTGCGGAGTGCGGCGTAGAGGCCACGGTGCCCTTCCGGCCGCGCGGAGATCGTCCCGTTTACTGCAGCGACTGCTTCAGCAGAAACCGCAATACAATGTCCCAGTTCTAGACTTCAGAGTGCTTCAAAAGGAGGAGGAGGCGCATAGGGCGCCTTGGCTCCTCCGCCCTTACATACCCTCCCACTGGCTAGTGCGTTGTCAGGGCGCCGGTTCCGGCTGAAATCGCACCGCGGTTAGAGTACGGTTCGCCGTTAATCAATGTTCCCCGCCATAACAGCGGGGTCTATTGTTTTTGCAGAGATCAGCAAGGGGCGATCCTGCCTCTCCAAGGTCGCCCGATTTCAACAACCTGTGTCTTTACTCCGGCCCTCGGCTGTCAGCCCCCAATTGCCAGGTCGTGGCTCGTCGGTCGGCGGCGCCGCGCAGGCGATCAACTTGGTTGCGGCTCATTCGACCCCTCTATAGAATGAACTGGCGCCCGGGCGCATCCCCATGACTGGGAATGCTGCACTTATCTTGATGCCTGCCATTCTCGTTTCACAAGGACACCTCAATGAACTTTAGAGACTTGCGCGAATTCTCCGCCTTCCTCGAAAAGCGGGGCCAATTGCACCGGATAAAGACACCGGTGAGTTGTGAACTGGAAATGACGGAAATCGCCGACAGGATGGTGAAGAGTGGCGGGCCGGCCCTATTGTTCGAAAACGTGGTCGGCTATGACATGCCGGTACTCATGAACATCTTCTGCTCTGACCAGCGCATGGCTTGGGCGCTGGGTGTGAACAAGGTAGACGAACTGGTGGAGCGCATTGAGGGAATGCTCCAGTTGGCCCAGGGAGCGCCGGATGGCTTTTTGGACAAGCTGCGCACCCTGGGGCAGATTATCCGCATTGGCCGTTTTCAGCCCAAGACCGTAAATCGAGCACCATGCCAGGAAATAGTACTCCAGGGCGACGAAGTTGACCTTCATAAATTTCCCATTCTGAAGTGCTGGCCCATGGATGGGGGGCGGTATATTACATTGCCGCTGGTGATCACCAAGAACCCGAATACCGGAGCACAGAATTACGGCACCTACCGGATGCAGGTCTATGACAACCGCACCACGGGCATGCACTGGCAGACGCACAAGGTGGGCGCCCACCATTACCGGATCAGCCAGGAGAGAGAGGATAACCGGCTTGAAGTGGCGGTGGCCATCGGAGCCGACCCTACCACAATGTGGACGGGTTCTGCCCCGCTGCCGCCGGACATGGACGAAATGGCCATGGCCGGCTTCATACGCGAAGATGGAGTTGACCTGGTCAAGGCCAGGACGGTGGACCTGATGGTGCCGGCCCAGGCTGAAATAGTACTGGAAGGCCACGTCTTCACCGACGAGCAGCGGATGGAGGGCCCTTTTGGCGACCACACGGGCTATTACTCCATGCCCGAGGAGTATCCCGTTTTTCACGTTACGACCATCACCCACCGGCGCAACCCCATTTACCCCGCCACGGTTGTAGGCCGCCCACCCATGGAAGACTACTGGATGGGCAAGGTGACCGAGCGCATCTTCATGCCTATCATCAAGATGATCATGCCGGAAATCGTGGATATGAACATGCCGGCCGAAGGGATATTCCACAACCTGGTACTGGTTTCTATCAAGAAAGAATATCCGGGGCAGGCCCGAAAGGTCATGTACGGACTGTGGGGCCTGGGATTGATGAACCTGACCAAGACGATCATCGTCGTTGATGAATTCGTCGATGTGCAGAATCCCTCGGAGGTAACCTGGCGGGTTGCCAACAACATCAATCCCAGCAAGGACATCGTAATCGTGGAAGGGCCCCTGGACGACCTGGAGGTTGGCTCACCCACACCCAGGTTTGGCGGCAAGGTAGGCATTGACGCGACCAAAAAGGGGCCGGAGGAAGGCTATACCCGGGGTTGGCCTCCGGACATTGAGATGTCGCCCGAAATCACAGCGCTGGTAGACTCCCGGTGGAAGGAATACGGGTTCAGTTAGGTCGGGCCCTTTGTTCTGGCGTTCCAATGGGCAGGACGGTGGATAGACCTGCCAACTGCTATAATTTCCCGGTCATCATGCAAGACGCCGGAATCAAAGGCAACGAACCCGCAACCAGGCTGAGCAGAATCTCCCTCTACCTCAGCTCCATTCGCATTTGGGAGTCTCTATTCGCGCTACCGTTCGCCTTTATCGGAATGGCGCTGGCGTCGCAAGCCGTTAACGGGCACCCCTGGCCGGGTTGGTGGGCCTTCATCTGGGTAAATGTAGCCATGTTCGGCGCGCGCACCCTTGGCATGGCGGCCAATCGCCTGGTGCATGCCAAGGAGGACGCGGCGAACCCCCGCACCAAAGACCGGCACTTGCCAAGCGGCTTGCTCAAGTCGTGGGAAGTCCTGGCGATGGCGGTTCTGGGGCTGGTCATTCTGCTGGCAGCGGCATCGCAGCTAAATGTGCTGGCCTTATTGCTCTCTCCCTTCGCCGCCGCCTACGTAGTCTTCTATTCGTACGCCAAGTACTTTACGTGGCTGTGCAATTTCTGCCTGGGCTGGGCCCTGGCCATTGCTCCTACCGCCGCCTGGATCGCCGTAACGGGCCAGCTATCCTGGGAACCGCTGTTGATCAGTTTTGCGGTAGCCATGTGGGCCGGGGGATTCGACCTGATATACTCCTGCCCCGACTACAACTTTGACCGGGAATACGGTGTTCGGTCCGTGCCGAGCCGCATAGGAATCGCTGAGACGCTATGGCTGGCGCGCATTATGCATTTTCTGTCGGTTTGCGCGCTGCTGGCCCTGGGAATCCTGCTGGAACTGGCTTGGCCCTATTATATTGGCTGGGCGGTCGCCGCTCTGTTGCTGATATATGAGAATGGACAGGTACGTCCTGACGACCTTTCCAGAATCGGAGCGGTCTTCTTCCGCGTCAATGGCTACATCTCAGTGCAGTTACTGCTGTTCACCATAATAGCCCTGGTGATTTAAAATGGCATTGACGCCTGAGAAGCAAATGTCCGGCCGGCCGCAGAAGCCGATCATCGTGGGAATCTCCGGAGCCAGCGGTTCGATTCTGGCCCGGGCCACGGTGGACGCGCTTTTGCTGAGGGACGTTCCCACAATCCTGGTGTGCACTAACGCCGCCCGCCTGGTCTGGCAGGAAGAGTTGGACACGCCCTTCAACGAGTCCCTGGCGGAGTGGCAAGAGCATCCCCGATTCGCCCATTACGCGCTGGGCGATATGCGGGCATCCATCGCCAGCGGCACTTTTGCCACCGGGGGCATGGCTATCGTGCCGTGCAGCATGAATAGTATGGCGGCCATTGCTCATGGCCTGGCCAACAATCTGCTCCTGCGGGCTGCCGACGTCTGCTTGAAGGAGCGGCGCAAACTGGTGCTGGTTCCAAGGGAAACTCCCCTTCACGCCACCCATCTGGAAAACATGCTGGCCCTCACCCGCAACGGCGCGATTATCCTCCCGCCGGAGCCTGCCTTTTACCTGAAGCCCAAGGGTGTTGAAGACATTGCCAGTTTTGTGGCGCAGCGGGTGCTGGTAGCTTTGGACGTAGAGCAGGAGTTTCCGGAAGAACTGCAATACCGGGAAGGAACGTTGCCGGAATGATATTTGGTAAGGCAACCTGACTTATGGCGCACCTTAGCGGGGAAGCCAGACAGACCTATGTGGCCGACTTATTCGCCCGCATCGCCGGCCGTTACGACCTTATGAATTCCCTGATGACGGGGGGAATGCACCATCACTGGAAGCGGGTTACCGCCGGAATAACAGCGGAAGGGTTGTACGGGCCTGCCCTGGATATTGCCACAGGTACCGGCGACCTGGCCTTTTCCCTGGCTCAACAGCCTGGTATTGACAAGGCAGTTGGCGTGGATTTGCTGCCCGAGATGCTAACAATCGCCCAACACAAGAAGAGCCGGAAGGCCGAAGACCGAAATACAGTCTTTGTGCAGGGTGACGCGCTGCGTTTGCCCTTTCCCGATGGCGCCTTTGCCTGTGCGACGGCGGGCTTCAGTCTCCGAAACATGCCCGACCTGCCCCAGGCCATAGCGGAAATGGCCCGGGTAGTCAGTCCGGGAGGGAGGGTAACCACGCTGGAACTGACGCCGATGGGCCCGGGAATCAAGGCCCGCCTGTTCCGCCTTTACTTTCACGGGTTGGTGCCCCTGGTTGGCCAGGTGGTTGCCGGCGACCGTGGAGCCTATACATACCTGCCTAAGTCAGTGGACTACTTCCTGCAAGCGGACCGCCTGGCGGCCCTGTTCTCGCAAGTGGGACTGGTGGAAGTGGGCTATCGCATGCTCGGATTCGGAACGGTTGCCATACATTACGGCACCAAGCCTGCGCAGTGACAGTATTACAAAACGCATGGCAAGTTAGACTCTGCGATATCCCTGTGAGTTGTGCCGGGCATTAGGCGAAAATCAGGCTGCTTATGTATAATGCCCTTGTTGCCAGTTACACAGTGGTATAAACTAGTGAAATATTAATGCCCCAGGTTTCGGATTATTCTTGGCATTTTTCATCGAGAATTACGATGAGTTCCATATTTGACAAGCTGGACGCCATTGTCAGGCGCAACCAGGAAATCGAAACTGAAATGGCCCGCCCTGAAGTGGCCGCTAACTTCGAGCAAATCCAGAAGCTGGCCAGGGAACGGGCCGGCCTTGAGAATCTTGTCGAAATAGCCCAGCGGCACATTTCGCTCCAGACCGAAGAGGCTGACCTGCAGGCGCTGGTATCTGAAGGCGGCGACCCGGAAATCGACCAGATGGCCCGGGAAGAATTGGAAGCCGTTGAGCAGAGTCTTGCAGCCTTGGCCGAGGAATTGAAGATCGCCCTGTTGCCCAGAGACCCGAACGACGAGCGAGACGTTATCGTGGAGATACGGGCCGGTACCGGAGGGCAGGAAGCGGGGCTGTTTGCCGGCGACCTGGCCCGCCTGTACACGCGTTACGCCCAGCTGCAGCACTGGAAGGTGGAGGTAATGGACTCCAACCCCTCCGACCTGGGGGGCTATAACAAAGTAGTGCTGGAAATTCAAGGCAGGGGCGCCTTCAGCCGGCTGAAGTACGAGCGAGGCGTTCACCGGGTCCAACGGGTCCCCGAAACTGAAGCCCAGGGCCGCATCCACACATCGACTGCCACCGTGGCTGTTCTGCCCCAGGCCGATGAGGTGGAGGTAAATGTCAATCAGGACGAGTTGCGCATCGACATTTTCCATGCCGGCGGCCACGGAGGGCAGAACGTCAATAAGGTGGCCACCGCCGTTCGCATCGTCCACGAACCCACTGGATTGGTAGTGGTGTGCCAGGACGAGCGATCCCAGCACAAGAACAAGCAGAAGGCTATGGCCATGCTCCGCGCCAGGCTGTTCGAAGCGGAGCAGGAACGACACGACGCCGAAATCTCCGAAAACCGCCGATCCCAGGTGGGACACGCCGACCGATCAGAGAAGATTCGCACCTACAATTATCCGCAGGACAGGATAACCGACCACCGGATCTCTTCGAGCTTCCACGAGATTCCGAACATTATGGACGGAGCAGGGCTGGAGGACATTATCGGCGCGTTAATTGCATGGGAACAGAGCCGTTTGCTGGAAGAGGTGACGGCCTAGAGCCGTAGATTAGCCGTTATGCCCCTTCTCCGCGAAGCCGTTCAGCAGACCCACCGCACCCTTGAAGCCAGCCACATTCCCGACGCACGCCTCGAAGCCGAGGTGATGCTGATGAATGTGATGCGCATGCAGCGTCACGACCTCTTCTCCCAGCAGGAAACGGAACTTACATCCCAGCAGGAACAGGCGCTGGCCGAGATAATGGAGCGGCGCCTTTTGCGGGAACCCTTGGCCTACATTCTGCAGTACAAGGAATTTTACGGCGTCAACCTGCTGGTGAACCCCAATGTCCTCATTCCCCGGCCGGAAACTGAGTGCCTGGTGGAGCATGCCCTGTTTATGGCGCTCATGGGAATGGAAACGCCTGAATTGGTGATTGCCGACGTGGGCACAGGAACCGGGGCCATTGCCATAAACCTGGCTCTTCACCTGCCGGCGGCCCGAATCTTTGCCGTTGACTGCGCCGATGATGTGCTGGACGTGGCGGCCTACAATGTTCGGGCTCACAACGTGATGGACCGGGTTTCACTGGGCAAGGGCGACCTGCTGGAGCCGGTGCCTGAACCCGTTGATCTGGTCCTGGCGAACCTGCCCTACATTCCTTCGGAGCGGATTCCAAACCTGCAGCCCGAGGTCCGACAGGAACCTCAACTTGCCCTGGATGGTGGCCCGGACGGGCTGGACCTGATCCGACGCTTGCTTCAGCAGGCCCCTGGCAAACTGAAAGATCACGGAATAGTCCTGCTGGAACTGGACCCGGAGCAGGTGCCGGCGGTAGAGTCTCTGGCCAAAGAGTTGTTCCCCGGCGCGGAACTGTCGGTGGAGAAAGACCTGGCCCAGAAAGACCGGATATTCGTGATAAATCGGGGCATGGAGTACTGTTAGACGTTTAAGTGCATGCCGTAAACACCAGCGTGAATTAGCTACAACGTTCTGGGGGCGGGTACAAGACCCGCCCCCAAGTTGTATGGGCCACATCCAGATAGCTACAGGTTGGCTAGGCCGGCCACTCGATGTCCAGCGTCGTTACCTCCCACGTATCCATGTCGGCTACACGAATGGCATGGTTATTGGTGTCTGCAATAAACAGCTTACCGCCAGCGATGCTAAGGCCGGCCGGCTCGGAGAACGCCGCCATTTCGGGACCGCCGTCAACATAGCCGGCCGAACCGGTACCCAGAAGGGTTGTTGAACTGCGGGGGACCGGCATTATTAGCTTGATCTTGTGGTTGTAGCTGTCGGTGATGTAAAGGGCTCCGTCTTTCATTGTTATGCCCAGGGGATGCTGCAACCGGACGTGATGTCCCTCGCCGTCCCGGTCGCCAAATTCGAACAAGCCCAGGCCCACTATCGTCCGAACTCGCCCCTTGGGGTCAAGCTCGGCGGACCGGATAGCGCTGGTTTCGCTGTCAGCGAAGTAGAGGCGATGGCCGTCGGTGGTAATACCACTGGGCTGGGCAAGTGTTACTTCCGCCAGGGCCCCGTCAGAAATGGATTCGGCTCCGGTGCCGGCATAAGGGCCAATCATTCCGGTCTGCATGTCCATTACCCACAGCTGGTGACAGCCGGCCATAGCAATATAGACGCTGTTGTCGTGGAAGACCAGGTCCCATGGAGAAATGAGCTCGGTGGACTCTCCCGGCTCCTTACCGGAGCGGCGCCTGCCCTGGTTGCCGTTGCCGGCGATAGTAGCGACGTTTCCAGCAGCCAGGGCCACTCTTCTCAGGGCATGGTTTTCGGTGTCGGCGACGTAGAGTACCTCGCCAGCCAGGGCCATTCCCTGCGGGTGGTTGAACTGTGCGGAACCGAAGTCGCCATCAACCAGACCCTCCTGCCCCGAGCCTATGACGTGGGTAACGGTCCCGCCCAAAGTGGCAACGACGATACGGTTATGGTTGCTATCGGCGATAAAGAGGCGTTTGCCAGCCTCATCGGCCAACACCTTGCCGGGGAAGGAAAGCGGGGTATCCGACTCTGCTTCCGCAGAATGCTCCAACTCTCGCCGTTCCAGCAGTCCGGCGTTATCAAATTCCGCGACCATTTCGCCCAGAAGGCGGTCCATGTCCTCGTAGTTCAATTCTCCTTCGTGCTTGCCGATGACCTTGCCCTGGGGGTCGATGAACATCATTGTGGGCCAGGCACGGCAGGCGTATTGCTGCCATACCTGGAACTCAGCGTCGTTAACTACCGGGTGCTCAAGCTCGTATCGCTTAACGGCGTTATAGAGATTCTCCTTTTCCTTTTCGTTGGGGAATTTGGCGGAATGGACACCGATAACCGTAAGTTCGCTGGCGTACTTGCGTTCCAGTTTCCGCAACTGCGGAAAGATGTGCATGCAGTTGATTCAACAATAGGTCCAGAAGTCCAGCAGGACGATCCGGCCCTTTAGTTCTGCCATAGTCAGGGGCCGGTCCGTGTTTACCCATTCCACGCCCGGCGGGAACTCGGGGGCGTTGACCTGTCCGGCATAGGACCTGTTCGTCATGACAGTCTCTCCAGCGATACGGAAGATTTGGCTGACTTCCCCGGTGAGCAATAACGGAAAGTGCTGGGGTTATTCCAGGGAAGTGGAAAGCAACGGGAGTGGCAAGTGGCTACTTGTCACTCCCTTTGTGACACTCTCCCTACAGTTGAGGAGGGGAGTGGTGAGCCAGGCGTTAACGGGGGGCTTCTTCAAAAGCCAGGGTTGCGTGGCGGAAGAAGATTGCTCCCACGGGGTCGCCCAGCGGAGCATTGCCCACCAGCACGGCTACCACATGCTGCGTTCCGGGCACGGCGGAATCGGTCAGCGCTACCCGCTTGGGTGTGTTGTTGCCGGTAATCACACCGATGTTGCGGTCAATGGCCCCGTCAATGTAGACCTCACCGTAGTTGTCCACATTGCATTCAAAGAAGACCCGATTGCCGGCAGCTGACTGGCCCTTGACCGACTCTGGCATGGTGAAGGCGAGGCGGTACCAGGCAAAGGTAAAGCCTATCGACAGGCGTTCCTGGATAGTCTCGGGCTGCTCCCAGCCGGAATCGTCGAAGTCGGGAAGGCGGGCAGGGACGCCGCGCATTTCGGCCACCAGCCCCTGGTTGGGTTCGCCAGGAACCATGCCCATGGCGCGCCGCCAACCGGAAGCGCCCACTACCTGCAGATCTGACTTGTCGTCCAAATCGAGAGAAACTCTAGCCATTGTTTTCCTCCAAGATTAAGTGGGGCCAGGAGGGCCCGCCGTAAAGGACACATTTGCCTGGGATCCTGGTTGAGTTGGTTGGGGGCAAGTCGCTGCTTAACGCCTTTAACCCCTACCTGAATTCTCTCCTGACGTGGAGAGGATACAAAAGCTGCTAGCCGATGTGGGCGGCAAAGAACTCCAGGGTGCGGGGCCAGGAAGCGTCGGCGGCCTCCTGGTGGTGCCGCGGGCCCGTAAAGTCCATAAACGCGTGGTCGGCGCCGGGGTAGGTATAGAACTGGTGGGCCTTGCCCAACCGGGTGAGTTCGGCGTCGAATTTGCGCATGTCATCCTGGGACGGGTTTTCGTCCACCTCCCCGAAGTGGAACAGGATGGGACAGTTAATGTCATTGGCCAGCTCGAAGGGCGGGATTTCGCCGGCGCCCCAGGTGACCAGTATGTTGCCACCGTAGTAGGGGGCCAGAGCATTGATGTGAGGATTGCTGGCAGCGCCCAGCCAGGCAACGCGGCCGCCCATGCAGAAGCCGGTAATGCCAATCTTGTCGCCGTTGATGGCCGGATGGTTGCGCAGGAAGTCCACGGTGGCATTTATGTCGGCAACTATGTCGGGATCGCTAAGCACGTCCCAGGGCCGGGGCCGGGGATCGCCGTTCAGCACATCGTCAGGCACCCGGTGGTACAGGTTGGGGGCCACGGCGGCATAGCCTGCTTCAGCAAAACGGTCGCAGATGGTCTGGATGAAACGGTCGACCCCACCGCCATGCTGGCTAACCACTATGGCGCTGAAGGGGCCGGACCCGGACGGGACACTGGCATACATGTCCATATCCTGACCATCAACCTGGATATTCTCCCAAAAGGATGGCATTGCGGTACCTCCTGGTATGTTATTGCGAATTATGCTCCAGAGTTTAAAGCGCCTTTCTCGGATGGCGGTAAATCTATGAGAGTTTCACTCCCTTCCTGATCCGTCCCCATCCGGAGAGGGAAACCTGAATGGCTTCTACAACAGTCCTTCGGCACGGACTTCGGCCAGAGACTTTTCGACAGCGGCCAGGGTCTTGTCGATTTCCGCTTCGGTGTGTGTCGACGATACCAGGAAGGCATCGCGGCCCATAATATCCACGCCGTTGTTCTGCATGCTGCGCTTGAGGGCGGTGACGGCAGGAGAAGCGGTGGCCTCCTTGATCTCCCGGTGAGACATAGTGCAGATGCCGCGGTCGCAATTGCAGTCGGCCAGCACCAGGTGGATCATGGATGCAACGCCATGGGCGTGGCCGGCAACCTCCATTTTACCCAGCACCTCGTTCAGACCCTCCTTGAGCCTTAGACCCATGGCATCGGCCTGCTGGTTGATGGGCTGGCTGGCAATCATCTCCAGGCAAACAGCCCCGGCTACGGCAGACAGGGGATTGCCGTTAAAAGTGCCCGGATGATAGACGCGGCGCTGGTTGTCCCATTCGGGATCGTTCCGGTGCGCGATCATGTCCACGATGTCGGCCTTTCCACCAACGGCGCCGCCGGGCAAAGCGCCGGCCACAATCTTGGCCATGGTGGTCAGATCGGGAGACACGTCATAAAGAACCTGGGCGCCGCCGGGAGATGCCCGGAAGCCGGTAACCACTTCGTCGAAGATCAGAACCACGCCATGCTGATTAGTCAGGTCGCGCAGGCCCCTTAGGTAGTTGGGTGTGTCGAAAGGAAGCTGGCCGTAGTGTGCGCCCGTGGGTTCGAGGATGATGGCGGCAATATCGCTGTCCCGATCCAACGCATCTTCCACAGCCCCCAGGTCTCCCGACGGGACGATAACCATGCTTCCCCAGCTTTCCTGCGGGATGCCGGGAGCAGGCCGATCGGAGCCGGCCATGGCGTAGTCGTGCCAGCCGTGGAAGTGGTCTTGCAGCTTGATGACCTTGTTCTTGCCCGTATAGGCCCTGGCCAGGCGCATGGCCATGAGGGTGGCCTCGGTGCCGGAACTGTGGAACCGGACCCGTTCGACGGACGGCATAAGCGCCATGATGGCCTTCGCCCACCGCAGTTCCTCTTCTGTGCAGGCTCCTAGGTGGGTGCCCCGGCTAATCTGCTCGGAGACGGCGGCGGCAATGTCCGGGTGGGAGTGTCCCAATATGAGAGCGCCGTGGCCGGAAACATAGTCAATGTACTCCTGGCCATCCACATCCCACTTATAAGGGCCGGTACCATGGGTTATGTAAAGGGGAAAGGGCTGGGCGTAGCGGTTGTCGTGGGTAACACCGCCAGGGAAGATTCGGGTGGCTTCGGAATAGCGTTCCGCCGACCCGGGGTGTCGGGCAATATATTCTTCGAGAATGGTAGCCATATAGCCTCCTCGTCAGCGACAAGCCTGAGTGCCCCTATGATATACCATCGGAAAGTTCAAGGCTATTGGTGGAATTTCGGCAGACCTCCGCAGACAGGCCGGTTCCTTGGGAAAGAGGGGCCCGCAAACATCCCCTCTCACCGAGGCGCTTGCCGGAGTTCAGGAAATTGCCCGACAGGAATGGTGATGGCCTGACCGCAGCGGAAACGCTATTGTATAATGGCGGGTGGCGCCTCATCCGCGGTGGTCAACTGCGGAGGACGACGGACGACCAGGAAGCAAAGACTGGCCAGGCCGGCGGCTACGGCTGCCGGTAAGATGGCCCAATCGTAGTTGCCAAAGTGGTCGAAAACCCAACCCACGTAGACGGGAGAAGCCACCAGGGCCCAGCTGTGCGAGAAGGTTATGTAGCCCCGCAGGGTCGCAAAGCGGTCACGGCCGTAATAGTCGCCCAGGGCCGCCCAGACAATTATGCCAGCGCCATCGCCAAAGCCCTCCAGGACGATGAAGGCGGTAATCAGGATAATACCGACTGCCCCCGCGTCCCAGCTTCCGAAGTAAAGGAATACCAGGGCTACCGCCTCGGCGGCGAGAGTGCCGGCAAGGAGCAGAGACTTGGACCATTTGTCCCCAAAGTACCCCAGGACCAGCCTGGCCAGAAAGTTGATGCCGAACATGGCCCCGGTGAGGTTCGCAGCCATCTGGCGGCTGACTCCCTTGTCTTCCAAAATTGGGATGATGCTGACCAGGATGCCCAGTGTGGCAATCATGCGCAGGCCCGCGCCCAGCATCAGGAGCCAATAGGCTTGCGTACGCAACGCTTCAGGGACGGTGTAGTCTCGCAGGACCCGACGACGGGCCGCTGCGCCGCGCCCGGCAGTCGAGGGTGGCGCGGTGTCGCCGTCGGGCAGCAGGCCCATGTCTTCGGGCTTGTTCCGAAATACAAAGCACAGGGGCAGCAGGAACACCAGATAGGCTGCCCCGGCCAGCAGCGACCCCATTTCCCAGCCCCACTTTTCGATTACCCCATTCATGGACGGTACGATGAACAGGCCGCCCAGGGAAGACACTGCGGCCAGGATGGAAATGGCAAGGGAGCGGCGCCGGCGGAACCACTGGTTGATACCGGCAAACATGGCGTGCTGGAAGGCTATGCTATTGCCGAGGGAAACCAGTCCCAGGTAAACGAGGGCGAAACTCCAGAAGCCGCTAACAAACTGGGACAGGGCGAAATAACCGATCACGGCCAGCAGGACCGACGGAATCAGCAGGTTCCGGTTGCCAAATTTGTCGATCAACCAGCCGGCAAAGGGACCCTCCAGCCCCCCTTCGGCGCGGGCCAGCGAGAATATCAGGTTGGTCTGCGCCTGGCTGATATTGAGGGAATCGCGAATGGCAGGAACAAAGACGGTGAATCCCCGGAAGAAAATGCCACTGGCGAAGAACGCCATCCAGGAGGTGATGACCACCATCCACCAGCCGTAGTAAATACGGGGACGATTGGTCTGCTGCTGTGCTTGCTCCAAGGCTGGCTGCCCTTGCTGGCCGGAAACCGCTGCCAAAAAAGAGACCCGCCCCGGAAGGCAGGCCGCAGGGAGGTTTCCACCAATTAGTAGATAAAGTCTGCGGGGAATTATTTGGGATACGTGGGTTAGTTTAGCGTCAGAAGCGGATAAGGGCAACGGGTAAGCAGTGAGCGCATCACCTCATGCCTCAATGTCCCTGCGACAATCTCACCAAGAATGAGCCTAGCGGCCGGAGCGTTCCGATTGCCGGTGACGAGAGAGCGGAGACTATGTGCTGAACGGTAGGAGGAGTCTCGATCTTTTTTGAAGATTGTGAATAGTTAAATCTGGGCCGGCCTCACACTACTGACAGTTGCTGGTTGGAGACGTGGGGACACAGGGGTAAAATTGGAACAGGGCACCCGTATTTCACTAGGGCCGGGCAGGATAGCCGCCCGTCCAAAGCGATGCCGGACATGCGCCATATAATTCATGCCGACCTAGACGCCTTTTACGCTGCCGTGGAGCAACTGGACAACCCGGAGCTGCGGGGGAAACCGGTATTGGTGGGCGGGAGTCCGCAAAGCCGCGGCGTGGTGGCCACTGCATCCTACGAAGCCAGGGTATTCGGCGTCCACTCGGCCATGCCCATGGCCACCGCGGTGCGCCAGTGCCCCCACGGCATCGTGGTCAGGCCCCGCTTTGACCGTTACCGGGAAATGTCCCGGCGGGTGATGGATATCTTTCATGACGTTACTGACCTGGTAGAGCCACTGTCGCTGGATGAGGCGTACCTGGACGTTACGGAGGCCGTTGAGGGTGGCAAGCTTCCCCTGGGCGTGGCCATCGACCTGAAGCGGAGGGTGAATAACGAAACGGGTCTGAACGTTTCCATCGGGCTGGGCACTTGCAAATCAGTGGCCAAGATTGCGTCGGATTTGGAAAAGCCCGATGGCCTGGTTGTTGTGGCGCCGGGGGAAGAACGGGACTTTCTTGCACCGCTCGCGGTGGGCAAGTTATGGGGAATAGGCCCCAAGACCGTCGAAAGGCTTCACCAGGACGGCGTAGCAACCATTGGCGACCTGGCAGCACAACCGGATGACTGGTTCGCCAGGCGGTTTGGGAAGCGGGCAGCCGCCATCCACGCCAAGGCGCTGGGACAGGACGACGATCCTGTGAAGACGGAACGGTCACCCAAGTCCATCAGCGCCGAAACCACCTTTGCCGAGGACTTGAGCGAACCCCAAGAATTACGCGAAACTCTGGATAGGTTGTCGACCAGCGTGGCCGGTAGTCTGGAAAGGAAGGGCATCAGGGGCAGGACAGTTACGATAAAGCTGAGGCTCGCCGACTTTACTACCCTAACCAGGCAAACTACCCTTCCCCGTTACACCTATGCGGTGGAGGACATTCAGCAAACCGGGTGGACGTTGCTGTCCGCGGAACTGGCCCCGGGGAAGGCCTTCCGGCTGCTGGGTGTGGGTATGTCCGGTTTCGAATCGGAGGTAGAACGACCATGGCAGCTGTCCCTGCCATGGGACGTTGAAGATGCGCCCAGTTAGCGGAAAAGGTCCTTGTCGGGATCGCGAATAAGAGCCTGATTGCTGGCGTCTTCCATTGGTTCGTAGGCATAACCCCTTACAATGGCCACGGGCACGTTCAGCACCTTGCCGGTAACCAGTTCCGCAGTAGCGGCCAGTTCGTCCGCCACGTTAATCACGGTGGTGTACATCAGGTTACCGTGGGAGTCTTCCTGCCCTACGTAACTGAGCAGCGGGTTTATTCCGGCCACTCCAATGGCCACGTTGACCGCCGCGCTGCGCCACGGGCGACCGAAGGTATCCGAAATGATCACTGCCACGTCTGCCCCCGTCCTGTTGCGGATGGCCTCGCGGATACCGCGCGCAGAGGCGTCCGGGTCTATCGGCAACAGAGCCACGGTTCCATCGCCGGGGATGTTGGAAGCGTCTATGCCCGCGTTGGCGCAATTGAAGCCGTGGTAAGTCTCGCTGATGATCACCCCCCGGTCCATGCGGACGATACGGCGGCTCTCACGCAGGATTAGCTCGGTGTGCCGGGGGTCTCGGCGGTGGCCCTCCGTGATGGAAACGGCCAGGGGCGAAGCTTCGATGCCCTCAATGGAGATTACCCTTCCCTCCGCTTTGGATACTATCTTCTGAGTTACCACCAGGACGTCGCCGCCAGCCACGGGAGTGCCCTGGGCCTGGGCGGCCTCAACTATCTGGCCGGCCAGGTCATCTCCGGGCCTGACTTCGGGCATGCCTTCTAAGCCGATGACACTCAGTTGCGGTGGCATGGGGTGTGACTCCTTGGCGGCAATTCTATTGACGGGCGCTGCAACACCGGTGACAGCGCCACCAGTATAGCCGGGTCTATGGCCCTATGCTACAATGCCGAAAGGCTTGGCGGCGTTCCGTTTCGGTGTTTTCGCTGTCAAATAGCAGTTAAATTGGGCATTGGGCTGGTTTGTAGCCCACCCCTGCGCCCCGTTGGCTTATTCACACAATCATTCCTGGCGAGGGATTGCGACGTGACTTCTTCATCGTCTTCCTACCGGAAAAGGGTTTATACCAAGTTTGGAGACAAGGGCGAGACCAGCCTGCTTTATGGGGGGCGGGTCTCCAAGAACGACCCCCACACCGAAGCCTACGGCATTACCGACGAGGCAGTGTCGGTGATGGGATTAGCCAGGTCCCTCTCCGAAGACCAGAAGGTCAAGGACATTCTGCGGGACCTGCAACGGGAGCTGTTTACCATTGCCGCAGAGCTGGCCACCGAACCCGACAAGTACGAACTCTTCCAACAGCATTTCGCGCCGGTGACGGCAGAGATGGTGGAAAACCTGGAAAACACTATTGACTCGCTGGAGGAAGAGTTCCAGATGCCGACCGTCTTTGTTTTGCCCGGTGGCTCGCCGGCGTCGTCGGCCATAGACATGTCCCGTACGTCAATACGGACCGCCGAGCGGAGGGTGGTGGCTCTAGCCGAGGGAGGGCGCCTTACCAACGAGTTGATTATTCACTATCTGAACCGCCTTGGAGACCTGCTGTTCGTATTGGCAAGGTACCAGGACCGGGAACTTCCCATAGAACGGGCTACCGGAGAACGGAGCTAACAATGCCCGGAGGAAATGGCGACGCCTGCAACTCGGCAGCAGACCTCAGAATTGTCGTCATAGACTACCAGTCAGGTAATTTGCGCAGCGTGGCTAAGGCTCTCGAAGCGGTGGGCGCTCACCCGCTGGTTTCCGAGAACCCCTCCGAACTGGACACGGCTGATGCAGTCATATTGCCTGGAGTCGGGTCAGGGCCCGCCGCAATGCAGGCGCTGGAGTCACGGGACTTGGTCGCTCCTATCAAGAAGTTTATAACCGACGGCGGGCCATTTCTCGGCGTCTGCTTGGGCTTGCAACTGTTGCTGGACCGCACCGAAGAAGGTGATGCCCCTTGCCTCGGCATCGTCCCCGGGCGAGTCAAGCGGTTGCCAGCGGGTCTGAAGGTCCCCCACATGGGGTGGAACAGCGTTGAGTTTAGCTTTGACCACCCCGTGTTTCAGGGAATTCCACCTTCGAGCCACTTCTATTTTGTCCACAGCTACTACGCCTCCCCTGATGAAGGGTCCGGCGTGGCGGGTACCACTACTTATGGCCTTCCCTTTTGCAGCGCCTACGCCAGGAATAACCTCGTGGCCACCCAGTTCCACCCGGAAAAGAGCGGGGACATCGGCCTGCAGGTCTACCGTAACTTCCTGCACTTCGCCAGCCGGGCGGCAGCCTAGCCCAGGGTTGCGGCCCCATCCCACCAATGCAAATTATCCCCTCCATAGACTTGAAAAATGGGCGGTGCGTCCGCCTCTACCAGGGTGATTTCGACCGGCAGACCGTCTTTTCGGAAAACCCCGTTGCGGTGGCACTGGGATGGCAGGAACAGGGTGGCAACCTCCTTCACCTGGTGGACCTGGATGGGGCCGCCGGCGGGGTTCCCGCCAACCTGTCGATTATCACTTCAATAGTTCATGCTCTGGATATACCGGTGCAGGTCGGAGGCGGCATCCGGGAAAGGACGACTGCCGACTCCTTGCTCTTGGCGGGTGTAGCCCGGGTCGTCATCGGGACCGCCGCAGTGGAGAACCCTGAACTGTTGAAGGGTCTGTGCCAGGACTACGGCGGCGAAAGGGTGGTAGTCGCGGTGGACGCTCGGGCCGGAATGGTTACCATCCGGGGTTGGACTGCCGGAAGCCAGGTTTCGGCCCTGGAGCTGGCCAGGCAGGTGAGAGACCTGGGCGTACCCCGACTGTTGTACACCGACGTTTCCAGGGACGGTACCTTGACTTCACCCAATTTTGCTGCCAACGCCGAGTTAGTGCGGGAGACGGGGATGAAGGTGCAGGCGTCGGGGGGCGTATCCACCCTGGATGACATCCGGCAATTGACCGAAACGGGAGCAGAGGGAGTGATTATCGGCACGGCCCTCTACCGGGGGGCCATCTCGTTGGAGGACGCCATCAAGGCTGCGAAGGGATGAGCTGAGGGCGTTGATAGGTTCAGTCAGTCGGAAGAGGCTGCCTGGGCGGGCCAGCGGTTGGCCAATCTCTCTTCCGCCTTATCGAGCCAGTCGGCCCGGAGCACTTCCATAAGAATGAAGTCGCGGCCCATGCGTCTCACCGGACGCACCGGGTTGAAGCCGCATTTACCGAAGCTTCGCTGGGCGCGATGGTTCCATTCCAGGGTGTGAAGGTACACCCGCTTCAGGTTCCGCTCGGTGAACATGAAGTCCAGCAGGGTGACCACTGCATCGTAGCCGTAGGAATTGTTCCAGTAGTCGCGGTCGCCAATGACAATGCCCAGTTCCGCTTCGAGGTTGATAGTGTCCAGGTCGTAGTACATGCAGTTGCCGATCAGCTTTCCCTCTTCCACATCAATCCCGAAATGGTGGGATCCGGGCGTGGGATACCGCAACTGATCCTGAAACATCTTCAGATAGCGGTCATAGTTCATGGTCAGCGGATATGTGGCATCCAGCTGGGCCAGTTCGGGGTCACATCGCCAGATGTAGTCCTGTTCGGCGTCTTCCAGCCGCTTGTCCCGCAAAGTGACCCTTGCACCTAGCAGTTCAGGCATATCAGACGGCTCTTTCCTTGTGGGAAATCAGGTTAAATGCCTCTCGGAGAACTTCGGCTTCGTTGGGGTAGGCCAGGCTGTCCACACCGGATTCATAGGGGAACCACTGGACAACATCGAACTCCGGGTCGTGCAGACTAACGTCACCCCCTACACTTGTCATCAGGTAAAAATGGACCGTTTTGTGATACCGGACCTCGTTGTCCTTGTCGGAGAACCAGTAGTCAATGCTGCGGATTCGGTGCTCAATTACGGGCTCCAGACCGGTCTCTTCCTGGACTTCCCGTAACGCCGTCTCTTCAAGGGTCTCGCCCGCGTCGGGGGTGCCCTTGGGGAGGCTCCACCGCACCGGTTCGTCTCTTCCGCAAAGCACTACCTCAAGCTGCCCATCGACCCAGCGGTAAACTACCCCCCCGGATGAAACAGGCTCTTTCACCCGGGGCTTACCACCTCCGGGGGAATTTTTCCTAGCCATTTATTCCCCTTAAGTTATGTGAGCTCACATACGACGTGGACCCACCTAACTGTTGGTTTCGAATTGTACTCATTTTAGGGTCGATACCGGAGGTAGTCAATGCGACGGCGACCCGAAGGCACCCTTGCAGAAGGGCTCATCCAGCCCGTTCTACAGGCTGTAGCGGCTGCCACGAGAGCCAGGATAAAGCGCTTCAGGTTAGCCTGAAATCGCCAGTCACTGGGTAATAGTCTAACCGCCGCTTATGGCGGGGACGAAGTGGACTTCGCTGTTCTCGCCTACCCTTTCCAGGAGACCCATGCGGGCCACTTCCCCGTCGATGGAGACGGCGAGGTTGGAGCGGACCTGGTTCTCTTCAAGCAGCCTGTCCCGGATTCCCGGAAATTGGTCCTCCAGGGCGTTGATCAGCTGCCTGACGTTGCGAGCTTCCACCTGCGTCTGCTTCACTCCGCCGGTTACGGGCAGCAGCATGGTGGGTATATATACGGTTGCCACGGTTGACACTCCTTACACTCACCTATTGTTCCCTTATTTTCGCATAAAGGAAGCGGTCAATGGTGATGCCTTCCTTGGTAATACTCCTGCGCAAACGGCCTTCAAGACAATAGCCGGCTTTTTCCAACACCCGGGCCGAAGCCGGATTGCGCTCGAAGACGTGGGCCTCAACACGATCCAGATCAAATTCGGAAAAGGCAAAGTCGGTCAACGCCACGACAGCCAGGGTTGCTATTCCCCTTCCCCAGAAGGGTTCTCCTAGCCAGTAACCAATTTCCGCCGTGCCACGGAAAACATCCTCGCCCAAGCGCAACCCTATGCCACCAATAGCCTCGTCAAGGCTGGCAATAGCAAAGTTTGCCTCGGGCACTTGAGAAGACGCGAATTCAATCCAGGCTCGGGCATGCTCCCGGGTGTATGGATGGGGAAAGGCATTCCGTAAGTTGATGGAGACATTACGGTTATCGGCATACTTGACCAGGCTGGCCTCATCCTCCGGATGCCAGCTTCTGATCTGCCAGTCGCCAATGGGAATCAGCATAATTGACCTTGACAAGAAAGGGCGGGTATGCAACCCGCCCCGGAAAATTACCTGGATTAGCGGAGGCTTAAGCTACGACATGGCCTCCAATACCGCGCCAGGGTTCGCCGGCAGCCGGTTAATTCGGGCGCCAATGGCGTGAGAAATGGCGCTGGCGATGGCTGGCAAAGGTGGCACTATGGGAACTTCCCCGACACCCCGGACTCCGTAAGGGTGGCCCGGATTGGCCACCTCGACGATTACCGTATCGATCATGGGCAGGTCTAGGGCAGTGGGCATGCGGTAGTCTAGGAAGCTGGAATTCATCATCTGGCCCTGGTCGCTGAAAAAGTACTCCTCGTTCAGGGCCCAGCCGATACCCTGGACAACACCCCCCTGCATCTGGCCTTCCACGTAACTGGGGTGGATGGCCTTACCGGCATCCTGGACCGCGGTGTATCTGAGGATGGTAACTTTGCCGGTGTCCGGGTCAACTTCCACGTCCACCACGTGGACGCCGAAGCCGTTGCCTTCGCCAGCGGGGTCGACGTTGGAGGCGCCGGTGATCCCGCCGCCGGTTCCCAGCAATTGGCGGGCCAACTCGCGGAAGGTCATCCGCAGTTCCGGGTCTGACTTGTGGGACAGGACGCCGTCCACGTATTCCACGTCATCAACGGAAGCATCCCATATTTGAGCGGCCCGTTCCACCATCTGGGTCTTGACGTCTTCCGCAGCCTCAATGGCCGCCCAGCCTGTGGCAAAGGTGGTGCGGCTACCGCCCGTCACCATGGTGTACCCAATGGAGTCGGTATCAACCACTGTGGGCTTTACGTCCTCGTAAGCGATGCCCAGGGTTTCGGCCGCCTGCTGGGCGATGGACGCCCGGCTGCCGCCGATATCCACCGATCCTTCAATCAAGTTAACTGTGCCATCGGGATTGACGCTGATATTGACGGCGGACTGGAATCCACGATTGAACCAGAAACCGGCGGCCACGCCACGGCCCCGATACGGCCCCTCCAATGGAGCGGAGTAATGGTCGTGGTTGCGGGCGGCCTCAAGGCACTCCACCAGCCCAATGCGCCGAAACACCGGCCCCTCAACCCGCCTCACGCCTTCGCGGGAGGCGTTCCGCAGGCGGAATTCCAGGGGGTCCACGTTCAGTTGCTCGCAGATTTCATCGATAACCGACTCCACGGCGAAAGCAGCCTGGGGAGACCCCGGGGCGCGGTAGGCCGCCGTCTTTGGCTTGTTGACCACCACGTCGTAGCCATTGATTCGGGCATTGGGCACGTCGTAGCAGGCAAGCGCGCAGGCGGCGCCCTGCATCACCGGAGAACCGGGATAGGCTCCAGCCTCAAAGGCCAGGAAAATGTCCGCCGCGGTAATTCGCCCATCCCTGCTGGCCCCAAGCTTCACCTTCATCCACGTACCGGGAGCGGGGCCGGAAGCCTCAAACACCTCAGTGCGGGTCATCAACAGCTTGACCGGCCTGCCGGATTTCCTGGACAGCAAGGCAGCGATGGGTTCCAGGTAAGCGGTGATTTTACCACCGAAGCCACCGCCGATTTCCATGGGCGTCACCTTAACCTTGGAAACGGGGTGGCGGAGAATGTCGGCCACGTTGGTTCGCACGACAAAGGGCCCCTGCGTGCTGCACCAGATGTTCAGCTGGCCGTCGGCATTCCAGAAAGCAGTTGAGTTATGGGGTTCGATGTAACCCTGGTGCACCGACGCGGTCTCGTACTCACGTTCCAGGACCACGTCAGCCTGCTGAAACCCCTGTTCCACGTCGCCGGCCTCAAAGGCCATGTGCGACGCGACGTTGCTGGGCTTGTCGGACATTTCGCCCAGTTCGGAAGTGAACAGGTCGTCATGAAGCAGGGACGCGTTGGGTTTCATCGCCTGCTTAACGGTCATGGCTGGCGGCAGGACCTCGTACTCAACCTTTATAAGGTTCAGCGCCTCTTCGGCAACATGCAGGCTATCCGCGGCCACGGCTGCTACGGGGTGGCCCTTGAAGAGCGTCTTGTCCGTTGCCAGGACGTGGTTGCTGGCGAACTTGAGTCGCTGGTAGTCGCCGCCCAGTTCCTCCCGCGTCAAAGAAGCAAAGGGCAGGTCGGCGGCCGTCACCACGGCATAAACACCGGGGTGCCTCTCCGCGGCTGAAGTGTCCAGGGACTTAATTCGCGCGTGGGCGTGGGGGCTGCGCAGAACCTTGGCCTGGAGCAATCCGGCCAGTTGGACGTCGGCCCCGTATTGGGCGCGGCCGGTAACCTTGTCAACGCCGTCGGGACGCACGTGGCGCTTCCCGACGACGTTGTATTCAACCTCAGACAGTACTATGTTGGAGGTCAAAGGAGTACCTCCCTTAAGCCTTCATCTTATCTTCAGCGTCCAGCACGGCCCGAACTATCTTGTCATATCCGGTGCACCGGCACAGGTTGCCGGCGAGCCAATGGCGGATGCGTCCCTCGTCGGCGTCGGGTTCCCGGTCCAGCAGGGCCTTGGAAGCAACGATGAAACCGGGGGTGCAGATGCCGCACTGCAGGGCAGCATTCTCCAGGAAGGCCAGTTGTACAGGATGCAACCCTTCGGGGGAGGCCACGCCCTCAATGGTGCTGACTTCCTTGCCCTGGGCTTCAACACCCAAAACCAGGCAGGAGGTAACTATGCGGCCGTCCAGCACCACGGTACAGGCGCCACAGTTGCCGTCGTTGCAGCCCTCCTTGGTACCGGTCATGCCCAGCACGTCCCGCAGCACCTCAAGCAGGCTCTGGCGGGGTTCGCAGAGAAAGTCGGTGGGATTGCCGTTAATTGTGGTACTGACATGTACAAGTCCAGGCATGTTTACTCCTCTCCCCTAGCTCGCCTGATGGCGTTATTCAAGGTCCGGCGGGTCAGTACGCCGACCAGGTGAATGCGCTGGCGGACGGTGCCACGCATATCGGTAATGGGCACAGCGGCTTCCATGGCCAGCCGGGCCGCTTCCTCGATGGATTCATCGGATACGGCCTTGCCCGCCAGGCTGTCGCCTGCTTCCCTGGCAAACACGGGTGTGGGGGCTACGGAAGCGAGGGCAATGCGGGCGGATACAAAGTTCTGGCCCGAACTGTCCAGCACCACCGCGCTGCCTACACCGGCCACGGCGATGTCCATTTCGTTACGGGGGATAAACCGCAAGTAGTTGGCGCCAGAGTTGGGCGCAGGCGCCGGGATGTTGATGGAGACCAGGAGTTCGCCGGACTCCAGCACGTTTCGGCCCGGGCCGGTGCAGAAATCCTCAACAGCAACCTGGCGGGTGCCGTTGGGGCCAGCAATGTTTGCTACGCCGCCCATGGCAATCATCGGGGGAATGGCGTCGGCGCTGGGAGCCGAATTGCAGAGGTTTCCACCCAGGCTGGCTCGCCCCTGAATCTGGATGCTGCCGATAAGCGAAGCGGAGTCCACCAGACCGGGATAGTTCGCCGCCACGTCCGCATTGGCGTAGATCTGGTAGCAAGGGGCCGCGGCGCCAATGGTCAGGCCGCTCTGGGGATTGTAAGAAACTTCGTTAAGTTCAGGGATGTCCTTGACATCAACCACCAGGTCTGCGCTGCGGCGACCGCCGCGAAGTTGTACCAGCAAATCGGTGCCGCCGGCCAACGCGCGGGCGCGGTCTCCCGCGGACGCCATTGCCTGGACTGCCTCAGCTATAGTTTTCGGTGTGGTATATTCAATTGCTTCCAACTGCCCACCTCCTTTCGGGTGGCATTATAGCACTCCGCCCAAAGGGTGTCAGCTACCAAATCAACCTGCGCTAACACTGGCGCAAATGGAAAGAAAAGTGGCCTCTTGAACGCTATTCCACCGGACAATATTCTACCGACTTACCGGCAAGTGAGTCCCGCTCTTTCAGAGAAATACAGTAAATATTGGTACCGCCTCCAAGAATTGACAGTCCTTCAACGCCAATTCTAGACTGGGCCAACCACTGGGAATTTCGCACATAAGCACCCTTGAGGAGGAATAATGCCTTCACTGCAAGATAGGTTCCTGTCCGGTTATCCTGTGTTGCAGCGCCTGGGACGCGCCGATGCCCAGGGTGTTCCGGTCCCCAGCGAAATGATCAACAGGGTGGCCCCGGACCTCTGGCGGATGATTGGCGAGGCCTGTTTCGGCGTCATCTGGAACCGGCCTGGACTAACCCTGGAGCAGCGAAGCATGTCCACCATCTCCGTCATTTCCGCATTGCGCCGCGACGACAACCTCAGGGGGCACGTGGAGAGCGGGCTGGACGTAGGACTTACTCCCACGGAAATAGTGGAGATGATCATCCAGATTTTCTATTACGTGGGCGCCCCGATCGCCAACACTGCCCTGGGAATCGCCAACTCGGTGTTCGAGGAAAGGGGCCTGACCGTCGAACCCATACGGGTATTCGACATCGAAGAAAAGCCGGAATCGCTGCTGGAAAGGGGAAGGGCCAAGCGGGCGGAGGTGCTCGGCGACTTGGGCCCCGGCAGCGCGGCCGCAGTAGACCAGGAGTGGGACCAATACGTGCTGGAGTATCTGTGGGGCTCGGTATGGACTCGACCGGGGCTGGACACCATCAGCCGCATGGTCTGCACCCTGTCCGTACTCCCCCTGGTAGGTACAAACCGGTCTTTACGGGACCACATCCGGGGCGCGCGACGAATCGGCATGACCGAAGAACAGATAAACGAAATTTTCTTCCACCTGACCTTTTACACCGGAGAGTCCATCGCCCGGCACGCCAGGGTTATTGCACGGGAGACCTTCGCCAAGGAACAGTCCTGACTGGACCATTCAAGCATAATGGGGGGCGCTAATGCCAAGAGAATACTTCAAGGGAACAGCGGAAGAAGACCGGGCCTATTCGCCGGCCATCAAGGTTACGGGCGGGACCACAGTTTACCTCGCCGGTGTGGGCGCCACCACTGACGCCGATGGAAAGTCCCTGGGCGGCGACTTTGAGGGGCAGGTACGAGCCACCTTTGAACGCATCCGGGCCAACCTGGCCAGGGCTGGCGGAGAACTGGAAGACATTGTCACCATGACGGTCTTCATCAAAGACATGCAGTACGGGACCCACTTCACCCAGCTTCGCAAGGAGTATTTCACCCGGGGCTACCCCTGCAGCGCCCTGATCGGCATTGATTCGCTGGCGCGGGCGGAAATGATGGTGGAAATCCAGGCCATCGCGGTTATAGGGGACTAGAGTGAAGGGGCGGGTCGTCGTGACCCGCCCCGCACCATTATCGTTCTTAACCCGGCTTCCGCAGCTCAGGCGATTTGCGGCACAACTTCTTCGTTGAACAGCCGCAGGGAGTTTAGCTGCATTTCCAGGGGCAGGTGGTTGCCCAGGTCTATTTCGTAGATGAACTGGGTCAGGCCGAGATCGTCCCTTAGCTGGCGGATGCGCCGGGCCACACTGTCAGGAGTGCCATAGGCCACCTTGTCGCGCAGCCAGTCGTCGTAGTCCATTCCCATAATCCGGTCGCCTTCCGCCTGCCAGTCGCCGGTAGTACCGCCGTACTCGGCATAGCTGAGCACCCGATTGCCCAGGCGCTGGTACATGAACATGGCCCCCTCCCTTGGGTCGGAATGGGCCTTCTCCTCGGTTTCGGCCACGTATATTGGAACGCGCAACCCCACTTCCGGCTCGCCTTCGTGGCCGGCTTCGTGCCAGGCCTGGCGGTAGGCGCCAATCTGTTCTGCCAGTTCTCCAAAGGTGAAAACCCGCGAGGGGTTGATGAGGATGGGGTAGCCCATGCGCCCGGTAATCGGGAAGGATTCCGCCGATGTTATTCCTACCCGGATGGGGGGATGAGGCTGCTGGAACGGCTTGGGTTCCACGCACAGATCGCGGAACTGGTAGAACTCACCCTCAAAGGAGAATGTATCTTCTGTCCACGCTTTCTTGATTACTTCCAGGCCCTCTTCAAACCGGCCGCGGCTCTCGGCGAAAGGAGTGTTGAAACCCTCATGGACATTGGGGAATGTTCCTCGACCGACGCCGTACTCAAGCCTGCCGTGGCTTAACTGGTCCAGTGTAGCCGCCTCCTCGGCCAGGCGCACCGGGTGGCCCAGGGGGAGGCATTGCACCGCCAGCCCCATGCGAATCTGTTCCGTCCGAGCGGCGATGGCAGTGGCGATGAGGATTGGAGAGGATAGTACACGACCCGGGTTAAAGTGGTATTCCGCCAGCCATACGGACTCCACGCCCAGCTTTTCGGCTTCGTCCACGAGGGTGAATGAGGTATCGAATGCATCCTGGTAGCTTCCGCCTGCAGGCCGTGGGAACTCCAGGAACATACCCAGTTGCATCAGTCTTCACCCGTCCTCAAATATAGGAAACGGGCCCTCCCTGCATCGAAAAAGGCCCGAGATTGTCCTGCCCAGCGATTAGGCTCGCTGGGTACCCGCCTCTTCAAACGCGTCCCGTCGTTCCACGGTAGCGGTCAGCATCTCCCGGGGAATGGGCTTGGCCCCCCCGATGGTAGACGCTTGAGCGGCAAGCTGGGCCGCTGCCTCGACTAGCATCACCGACCGGGCTGCCTCGGCGGGGGTTGACCCGAAGGCCAGGATGCCGTGGTGCTCCATCAGCACCGCACGTATGTCGGAAGCGCTGTTAAGAGCATCAGCTATGTATTCGATGGACTGGTCGGATCCCCTGGGACCGTACTTGGCGAGAGGGATACCGTCGGTCATGTTGAAGCGGGCCATGGCCTCGTAGCTGCATTCGATGGCCTGGCTGGCCACCGCAAAGGTGGTCCCCTACGTAGAATGGACGTGGACGGCCGCTCCGGCCTCGGGACGGTTCCGGTAAATGACGGTATGGAGGTGGACAATTTCGGCTTCCCTCGCCGTCATATTGCCTTCAATCAGGTTGCCCTCCAGATCTACCAGGACAAAATCGTCCTTGCGCACGCTGTCCATGTCTCCGCCAATAAGCAGGAAGGCGCCTCCGCCGGGAACCAGCGCGCTGAAGTTCCCATGTTGCCCGATGCCCATGACGCCGGCCTTTTCTATAGCGTCAATCGCCTTGAGCACCGCTTCTTTTTCTACATCCAGGTCTTTCAATGGCATGGATTGTTCCTCCTCGGCTTCAAGAGCAAACGGTCAGGAAGTGGCACACCCCGACTGGGAAACGTCGATCACCACGCCGTCGGTCCGGCCCACTTTACCTCAAAGTTGCGGGATGCGGCACCTGCCTGGGCCAGGGTGGCGTCGTCGCGATGCTGATTAAGTCGCTGTCCGTCCACCTGTTCCAGCTTATAAACTGGGCAGCTGAGACTACATCCACCGGCAACGCAACTACCGGTTACGCAGCTTGGGGTCCAGCTTGTCCCGCAGCCAGTCGCCGGACAGGTTCATGGACAACACTACCAGCAGAATGGCCAAGCCGGGGAACAGGGAAACCCACCAGCCATTGCCGCCAACAATCAGATCGCGCCCATCGGCAACCATCAGGCCCCACGCGGGAATGGGGCGGGGAATGCCCGCGCCCAGGAAGCTGAGGGTAGCCTCCAGGAGAATTACGTGGCCCACCTCCAGGGTTACCAGCACCACCAGGGGGTTGACGACGTTCGGGAAAATGTGGCGCAGCATAATGCGCACGTCGGAGCACCCCGAGACCTTGGCCCGGCTGACGAAATCCCGGCTGCGCATGCTGAGTGTCTCAGCCCGGGACATACGGGCGAAGCGGGGCCATAATATTACCGCCACCACAAGCACGATGGTACTGAAGCTGGGCCCCAGAACTATCGCAAGCACCAGGGCAAATAACAGCCCTGGTATGGTAATGAAGATGTCCACCAAACGCATGACGAGGTGGTCCAGCATGCCGCCGAAATAGCCGGCCAGCACCCCCAGGCCGCTGCCCACAACACCCCCAGCCAGGATGGCCAGAAGGGAGATGCTGAGTGAGTAGCGTGCCCCGTGCATAATGCGGCTGAGAACGTCCCGGCCCAGCTTGTCGGTACCCAGGATGTTTTTCCACGAACCGGCGGGCCGGACCTCAACGGACACACCGTCGACGTTCAGATATTGGGGGCCGCTCCACGCGGGCGGAGTCAGGCGTTCCCGGGGATTGACATCATAGGGATCGTGGGGGGCCAACCACTGGGCAGTTACCGCGGGAAAGACCAGCAGTACGACCAGGATAAACATGGGAATCAGGGGATACCGGCGCGCTTCAGCAATGAACTTGCCTATACCTACCGGAGCGGCGCCAGCGGATACGCCACCAAGTCTGCTAATTTCCATAAACGGCCTCTACAGGAACCATGAAGCTAAGCATAACGAATGCGGGGATCGATGTAAGCGTAGACAATATCCACCAACAGGTTAATGCCAACGAAGATAAGGGCGAACACCAGGACGATGGTCTGCATGACCTGGAAGTCCCGGTTGCGAATGGCGTCCACGGCCAGGAGGCCGACGCCGGGGTAGGAGAAGACGGTCTCGGTAACGACGGTACCGGTTACCAGTTGAGCAACCAGCAGGCCCAGCAGCGTGACGGGGGCGATGGAAGCGTTGCGCAGGGCATGCTTCCACACAACCCGGGCTTCGGAGACACCCTTCACCCGGGCCAGCTTGATAAACTCGCTGTCCAGCACTTCCAGCATGGAAGAACGAACCAGGCGCATCAGGGCCGCCACCTGGTACCAGCCGATGGCAAAGGCCGGCAGGATCAGGTGTACCAGCATGTCCCAGCCGGGGTCGCCCCGGCCGGAAGTGGGCAGCCAGCCCAGCTGAACGGCGAAGATCCACATCAGCATGATGGCCACCCAGAAGGAAGGGGCGGACTGTCCCAGGAGGGCAAAGGTCTTGGCCATATAGTCCGGCATGGTGTCTTTCTTGACCGCCGACAGCACACCCACGGGAAAAGCGATGACAATGGAAATGATCAGGGCCAACCCGGCCAGCAGCAAGGTGGCTGGGAACCTCTTGATTACCAGGTCCAGCGCGTCTCGGGTAGGATGCTGGACGGAGCGTCCAAAGTCACCAACGAGGGCATTTCCGATAAAGGTCAGATACTGGATGTGGAGCGGCTTGTCGAGGCCCCACTGCTGCTCCATCAGCCTGAATTCCTCCGGCCCGGCGTCATCGGGAAGCAGCACGTCCATGGGATCACCGGAAATGCGTGCCAGGCCAAAAATTATGATGCTGACCGCGAACAGGACAATCAGGCTCTGGAACAGGCGGACAATTATGTATCGTTGCATAGTTTACCTTACTGGATTCTCCGCCGCGGCGGACTGGATTCTCCGCCTGAGGCGGACCCGAATGACGGCAGGTTGGACCGCCAACCTGGCATACAATTGGCTGGGTCCACGCTTGTCCGCCGCGGCGGACCCGCGCTGCCAAATCGAGGATCCTGTACACCCACCGTTGCAAACTTTGGTTGGGTCCACGTTTGTCCGCCGCGGCGGACCCGCGCTGCCAAATCGAGCATCCTGCACACCCACCGTTGCAAACCAAGGGGCAAACGGGACGTCCAGCAGGTCCGGGAGGCGGCAGCAAGCTGCGGGTTCAAAAGGGACCGGCGGTCAGCGGCCGAGCTACGGGGTGACCAACACAGTGTCTCCCAAAAAGCCCTCACCCCCGGCCCCTCTCCCTGGGGGAGAGGGGGGATTGAACTGTCAACTTTCTGCACCCCCACCCCGCCAATCCGCCGAGGCGGACGCCTGAGGCGGACCGGGGCACCCCCACCCGGACCCTCCCCCGTCGAGGGGGAGGGAAGCTGATGAATCTACTTGACGGCCTTGACGTACTCGAAGTCGCGGACGCCGAACACACCGGGGGTCAGCCACTCATCGATGATCTCGGGATTAATCATGAACTCGAAGGGCACCCAATGCAGGGGGATGGAGCAATAGGTATCGTAGCAATTCTCGCCCATCTCCCGGATCAGGTCATCGCGCTCCTCGAGAGTGGAAGCAACCTCCAGCGCCTCATACTTGTCGGTAAAGAACTGGGACTCGTAGCGGGGGCTGCGAGCGCCGCTGTAGTGGTACACGAAGATGGCGCGGGTGGGTTCGGTGAAGCTGCCGGTATGGAGCCAGGCGGTATTATTGACCTCCTTGGCGCGGAGCTGGGAGCTATAGACCGCGGTCTCCACGGGCTTGAAGTTCACGTCAATACCGATCTCGCGCCAGTAATCGGCCACCAGCTCGGCGATATCCAGCATTTCGGGGAGACCGGGACGGGGATAGGAAAGCTGGGTAATCTCGAAACCGTCAGGGAAGCCGGCCTCGGCCAGCAAAGCCCGGGCTTTGTCCGGGTCGTAGCCGTAGTCGGCCTCGAAGGAATCGAGCCAGGAGGGCTGCCAGCCGGGGAATTTGGCATGGGAGTGAGTCTGCATCATCAACTCGGCGCGGCCCTTGAAGAAGACCTCGTTAATCTCGGTGCGGTTGATGGCACGGTTCATGGCCTCGCGGACCAGGGGCAAGGTCATGGGTTCGGTGGGATCGAAATTGGGGTGATCGGGCAGGTAATTGCCGCCGAAAAAGCCGACGAGGCGGATGGCGGGGGTAGTGCCGAGGACCACCTCCATACCGCGGGCGAGGGCGCCGACCTGGAGGTCGCGGGGAATCTCGGCAGCGTGGACCTCCTCGGTAACGAGCATAGCCAGCTGGGTAGAGGGTTCCGAGATGAAGAAGATCTGGAGTTCGGGGAAATCGGGGGACTTGCGCCAGTGGTCAAAGGAGGGGGCCTCGTAGCGGAGGTACTGGGCCTCGGCGTGCTCGGCGAACTGGAAGGGGCCGGTGCCGATGGGATCGTTGGCCATGAGGCGGATACCCTCATCATTGGCATCGAAACCGTCCATAACGCCGCCGTTGGCGTCCCAGTGGTCCTTGGAACGAATAACGGTGGTGTAGTTGGTGGACATATAGGTGGTCATAATGGGTTCGGGCTTATTAAGGTGAAGCTCCACCACATGGCCTTCGGGGCCATCGGGCATAACCACCTCCTTGAGCAGATCGCGCCAGGTAGCGGCGCGGCCATCGAAATGGTCGTTGCGGCGCTCCTGCCACATGGTGTGCTCGACATCCTTGGCGGTAAGCTCGCCCCAGTCCTTATGGAACTGGACGCCCTCCAGCAACTGGAAAGTCCAGACAGTGAAGTCGTCATTGGCGGACCACTGGGGAGAGAGCATGGGGACGGAATCGGTGTACTGGTCGAACTGGACCAGACCCTCGAACATGGGCAAGATAACGGGCAGGTCGCCCCGGCCGGCGACAGGATCGGCCAGGTCGCGGGTGGTGGGGCCGCGGGCGATACGCAACTGCACCACGGCAGGCTCGGCCATGGCCATAGCATCGGTGGAGGCGGCGGGCGCGGGCACGGGAGTGGGAGTGGCAGCCTTGGCTTCGGCACCGATGGCGCCCTGGCCGACGACCGCGCTGACGGTGGCTGCGGGTTCCGGTTGCGCTGCCGGGGCTGCTGGTTGGGCCGGCTGGGAAGGCTGAGATGGTTGTGCCGCAGCAGCCGGAGCCGCCGGGGCCGCCGGTTGGGCCGGGGCAGCCGGCTGGGCCGAGGCAGAGCTGGCACCGGACGGCTGGGCGGGGGCCGGTTCGGGAGCTGATGCCCCGCATGCGACAAGCGCCAATAGTCCAATGGTCACCAGGCTGTAGATAAACCAACGAGGTGCAAAAATTCCGGATACGGTCATCGTTCCCTCCACTTGGCTGAATTGGGCCAGGTTCCTCAGTGCGCAGGCCACCGGAAATTCGCCAACACTCTACGAAATACAATCACTCATTTAACGCACAACACCACATTCCATACAGCTAGGGCGCTTCCCTACCCGAAGGCTGGCCAGTTCTGGCAAGTCTATTATTGGGTATGTCGAATGTCAAGAAAATTCGTACCTTCTCCAATAGGCAGTGCAGGGAGTCTGAAGTGCTAGAATTGCCGCGTATTTCTTTTAAGTTCCAATTCCTGGAGAAGGAGGGGAGATGAGTTTGAGGGTCAGAAGACGCGTCATAAGACGCAAGAGCAATAATCATTTTATTGAGTCTGCAATGGTACCTACCCGGGACGGCATTAACCTGGCGACCGACATTCACAGACCCATTCGAGACGGCAAGATGGTGGAAGAACCTTTGCCGGTGCTGCTGCAGCGGACGCCCTACGACAAGAACTCTTCGGCCAGGCTGGAGGAGGCAGCGTTCTTCACCAACAACGGCTACGTAACTGTGATGCAGGACTGCCGAGGGCGGTATGAGTCGGAAGGCGGCTTCTCCAAATATGTGGACGAGGGACAGGACGGCTACGACACATTGGAGTGGCTGGCCGAACAGGCATGGTGCAACGGAAAGATCGGCACCTTCGGCCTTTCTTATGCCGCCCATACCCAGGCGGCGCTGGCCTCGCTGAGTCCGCCGGGGCTGGCCGCCATGTGGCTGGAGTGCGGAGGTTTTGCCAGCGCATACCATAGCGGGTGCCGCAATGGCGGTGCGTTCGAACTGAGGCAGGTTACCTGGGCCTTCCGGGAAGCTATGGAAAGCCCGGAGGTAAGGGCCAACCCGGATACCACCCGTGCGGCGATGGTGCGGCAGAACCTCCACGAGTGGTTTGCCAGGTTTCCGTGGAAGCGGGGACACTCCCCGTTGAGCTGGAGCCCGGCCTACGAGGACTACTTGATGGAGATCTGGGGACATGACACCTATGACGAATACTGGCAGCAGGTGGGGCTGTGCGCCATGGCCCACTACGGGACCTTCGCCGACGTGCCTCAGGTACACCAATGCAGCTGGTACGACCCCTATGCCGCGAGCACCGTCAACAACTACCTGGCGTTATCCGAGGCCAAGTCCAGCAAAATTTCCTTGGTTATGGGCCCCTGGACCCACGGTGGGCGCTCGGTGACCTATTCGGGAAACGTCGACTTCGGCCCGCTGGCCACCCTGGACAACCCCAGAGAGGGAAGCTTCAACGACCAGCGGTTGTCTTTCTTTGACCACTGGCTAAAAGAGCAAGACAGTGCTTGGGACAGTCGGTCGCCGGTAAAGCTGTTCGTTATGGGCGGCGGCAGCGGCCGTAGGAACCCGGAGGGCAGACTGGACCACGGCGGCAAGTGGGTGGAAGAGGCGGCATGGCCTCCCTCAAGGGTTAAGGAAACATCCCTGTACCTGAATACCGGCGGGAAGCTGTCCGTTGCAATGCCGGAAGCGGGGATATCCCCCAGCGCCTACCGGTTCGACCCGGAACATCCGGTACCCACCATCGGCGGGAATATATCATCGGGACTTCCCATTATGGAACCGGGGGGCTTCGATCAAAGGGAGTCCGAAGAGTTCTTCGGCTGCCAACCGCCCTATCTGCCCCTGGCTTCCCGGCCTGACGTGCTGGTGTTCCAGACGGACCCGCTGCCCGAGGGCCTGGAAGTTACGGGCCCAGTAGTAGTCAACCTGTGGGTATCTTCGACGGCGGTGGACACGGACTTTACCGCCAAGCTGATCGACGTTTATCCCCCATCGAGAGACTACCCGGAGGGATACGCGCTGAACCTGAGCGACGGTGTCCTGAGGACCAAGTTTCGCCAGTCATGGAGCGAACCAAAGCTGATGGGCCCGGGAGAGGTTTGCCCCATAAGCATTGATCTGTATCCCACCAGCAACCTGTTCGCCCAGGGTCACCGGATCAGGCTGGATATTTCTTCCAGCAACTTCCCTCGCCTGGACGTCAATGGCAATACGGGCGAAAACCCGGCTCTGTCGCCCATACGGGTGACGGCAGACAACACGGTTTACCACGACCGTACCCGTCCATCCCACGTATTGCTGTGGATGGCTGCGGGAGATTGTTAGTATTTACTTCGCTATAGTTTCAGGAATATTCCTTTTTCTTAATCACTGGGGGCGAGTGTCTTGCTCGCCCCATTTTCTTTCTGCACCAAACCGATACAAGCGTGAGGTGCCAACTCGGCAATATGGCGCCAGTCCCTGGACGCCAGGAGTTGCCGAGTTCTAAAAGACATTCAACGAGCACCCTGGCAATAGTTCAGCCTTCAGTAATCTTCCCTTCTTATTCCCCGGCAAAGAACTTGCGCGGGTTCACCACCATCAACTGGTGAATGTCCCCATCGGTGGCGCCCAGTTCCCGGAGGCGGGGGAGGACCCTGCGAGGTATAAAGTTATAGCCGTCTGGGTTGGCAAGGCGCCGCTCCTCCTGCACCTCGGCCCCGTGGCGGGCCTTGGGCACCGAGTAGTCATGGGACAGCATTATTCTTTCGGTGAACCCCGCTTGCATAAGTTTCCAGGCTATTTCCGTGCGGCCCTCCCAGTCGGGAGTTCCCGGCACTCGCCCCCCGGGATAACGGTCCAACCCCAGCCAGACTCCTTTATCCAGCAGACCCAGGAGGTAGTCCATTTCGGTGTCGTCGTTGCTATGGCCGATATAGACCCGTTCCATGTCCACCCCTTCTTCTTCCAGGATGGCAACCTGCTGGTCACCAACTCGGTCGGGCGACCAGGTGTGGGTGGAAATGGGGGCTCCGGTACGGTGATGAGCCCTGGCTGCCGCCCTTAGCACAATCTCTTGGGGCGGTGTGATTCCGCCCCGGTCGCTGGCAACTTTGATCACCGCAGCTTTAACGCCGCTATCCTCAATGCCCTCTTCGATTTCGCGTACAAACATGGGGGCAATAACGTCGGGTGAAACCTCGCCGAAGGGGCGGGGCACCGCCAGGTGGTTGCCGGTGGCGACGACGATGTTCACACCGCTCTGTTTGGAGACCTCTGCGATCATCCCTATATCCCTGCCCAGGTCAAAGGTGCTTACGTCGATAATGGTCCGCAAGCCGGCCTCAGCGTATGCCTCCTTGAGAGCAGCCGTGGACTGTTCGATGATGCCCTCCCGGTCAATTATTTCCGGGTAGGTGTGGCGAAGGCCTGCCGCATTGGTTCCCACATGTTCGTGGCTTAGAGTGAATCCCAGTTCCTCAGATTCGATGGCGCCCAGAACGGTTTGCAGAGTTGCCATACCCCACCTCCTGCCATGCCGACAATTTTTGAGAGGAGACCCGCACATTCCTCTCGCCCGCTTTGCCGTGTATTCTATACCCCAGGGGCGCAGAGGCAACAACCCTCAACGTCCAGACCTCCCCGGGCGGCTACGATGCTATTTCACCAGGATGACGGAGGAACCATGTTTGAAGGATTCGAAGAAAGGAAAATCGAGACCAGCGGCGCTGCCGTAAATCTCGTAACCGGCGGCAACGGACCGCCTTTGCTGCTGCTTCACGGCTACCCGCAAACCCACGTAATGTGGCACAAGGTGGCGCCCCGACTAGCCCATCACTTCACAGTAGTAGCCGCCGACCTGAGGGGTTATGGCGACAGCGGAAAACCGTCCGGCGACCCGGAGCATTTCAACTATTCGAAACGGGCCATGGCGGGAGACCTCGTGGAGGCCATGGAGAGCTTGGGCTTTACGACTTTCTACCTGGCCGGCCACGACCGGGGAGCCAGAGTTTCTCACCGGCTAACCAAGGACAATCCGGAACGGGTCGTGAAGCTGGCCACGCTGGACATTATTCCCACCCACCGAATGTTCCAGATTGTGAACAAGGAAATGGCAGCCAACACCTACCACTGGTTCTTCCTCATTCAGCCTTACGACTTCCCCGAGCGGGTCATAGGGGCTGACGCGGACTACTTCATACGATACAGCTTCCAACGCAGTCCAGACTGGCAGCACATATTCCCCGAGGAGGCCGTGGCCGAGTACATCCGTTGTTCCACCGACCCCGCCACAATTCACGCCATCTGCGAAGACTACCGGGCCGGCGCCAGCATCGACCTTGAGCACGATGAAGAGGACTTTGCCAACAAGGTGACCTGTCCTCACTTGGCTCTGTGGAGCGACCGGGGTTACGTGGGACGTTCTCAGGACGTGTTGGCCGTTTGGCGGGACTATTCCACCAATGTGAGGGGGCAGTCAATGCCCTCCGGCCATTACATCGCTGAAGAACTGCCTGACGATACTTACGTCGCGCTCAGGGACTTCTTCCTTGAGTGAACCCTGCGATCCAGGTATCTTCCTTAAGGAAGCAGGCGGGACAGGGGGTAGCCCCTGTCCCGATAATTTTCCAAGCCCCTTCGACGATAGGGTGAAAGGTGAGTGAAAAGAAAAACAGCTAACCCTGGGAAGATGGGTTTGACTGGGGAAGTCCCTGCTCCATTGCCCGCATCTGACACTCCAGGCAAAGCAGTTCCTCTAGGAGATCGGTTGCCGCCCAGATGTTATCCCCGATTTCTCCGCAAAGGAACTTTGGAACCGTTTCCTCCCATGAGGAGGCAGAAAGAGACTCAACGTAGTGGATATAGCCGGTCTTGTCCTGGGTTCCCCACCACCAGGGAGAGAACTCCCGACTCAATTCGGCGGCTATGGCTTCACTGACCCAGCCGTCTTCCGGCAACTCCACGACCCATCCCATTCCTCCACCGTCCCGGACCTCTTTGAAGGCCTTCAACTCGCCGCCCCGGATACACTCGCGGACCATGGCAGTGGAGATTCTCAGTCGCTGGGAAGCCTCCCTGATAGTAACCCGTTCCATATAAGCGCCTCCCAGTTATGGAGAATTCCGCAAAAGACTATTTGTCGAACGAATTTAAGCCGGTTTGCAGTATTATTGGGCGCCATTATGGTGCATTTTCCACCAAAAGTAAAAGCCCCCGATTCTGAACGCATCCATCGAGGGCTTCGTCTGCGTTAGCCTTACTTGGAAAGCTGGATTGTCAGCCTACGCCAGCCTCCTTGGCCTCCTTGGTGGCCTTGAGCCAGCGCCACCGCTGCAACGGGTCACTGACCGCACGCATCCATACTCCAAAGAGGTTGAAGGACAAGGCAGTCAGGAAAATGGCAGTACCGGGCACCACCACTACCCACCACGCCGTAACGATGTAGTCGCGACCCTGGGAGAGCATCAGGCCCCAGGATGACTCGGGCGGCTGGATGCCGAATCCCAGGAAGCTGAGGGTGGACTCGGTCAAGATGTTACGGGGCACTTCCAGCGCAGCCAGGGTCAGGAGCGGAGTGATAAGGTTGGGGAGCACGTGCCGCCCAATTATCCGACCGTCGCTGGCGCCGATAGCACGCGCCGCATCAACAAAAGCCTGTTCTCGTAGTGACAGAACCACACCGCGCGACACCCGGCAGAAGAGCATCCATCTGGCAATCGCAAACACAATAATGATATTGGTGAAGCTGGGCCCCAGGATGAATAACACCATCAGGGCCAGCAATAACAGCGGCACGGACATAAATATGTCCACCGCTCTCATTATTATGTCATCCAGAATCCCCCGGTAATAGCCGGCGGTAATGCCAAGGAACACGCCGATCACGCTGGAAACCAGCACCCCCAGCAATCCTACAGAAATGGATATCCGGCCACCATAAATCAGGCGGCTAAGGTAATCCCGGCCCAAGTGGTCCGTTCCCAATACGAAGCGCCGGTCTTCCGTAACGTTCTGGCCGTCCACCCGCATGGTGGCAGGATGTGCCGCAATATCCGGGGGCAGGTGCCGCAGTTTCAACTGCTGGTTCTGCGGGTCATAGGGCGCCACGAAAGGAGCAAAAACGGCGGCCATTACGATCACAAAGAGGAATAACGCCGAACACAAGGTGATCGGGTCATTCAGGAACGCCTGCAACAGGGCGTTATTCCAGAGCGCCACTATCGGGTTCGGCTTTTGAACTGCGGTCGTCATGTCAGTTGCCATGTCGAAATCAAATCCTCAGAACAGAATAGGCGTCTTCAACTTAAATGAGACTAGCTGTAGGAGATTCTCGGGTCCAGCCAGGTGTAAAGCAAGTCCACACACAGGTTGATAACCATCACCATCAAGGCCACCACGAATACGGAGGCCGTAACGATGGGCAGATCGCGGGCATTGATTCCGTCGATTAGAAGCTTACCAATTCCAGGCCAGCCAAAGATGATCTCCACTACTGTGGAACCGTTCATGAAACCGGCCAGTTCGTCGCCCATCAGCGTAACAATTGAAATGGAAGCGTTCTTCAGAACGTGACCATAGAGAATGGCGGTTTCACCCAAGCCCTTGGAGCGAGCAGTGGAAACATATTGCTTGGCGACTTCTTCGATCATGGTCGACCGGGTAATCTGGGCATTTCGGCCCAGCACCGTGGGGGCCAGGGCCATGGCCGGCAACACCATGTACTTCCAGCCCTCGGGGCCCAGCCCTTTGAACCCGGACGTGGGCAGCAGGTCAAGCTGCACGGAAATCACCAGGATCAACATCAGGGCCAGCCAGAACTGGGGCACGGAAATGACTGCAAAGGAGAGAACGTTGACGACGCGGTCAAAAAACCCTCGCGGACGTCTAGCTGCCAGCATACCCAGCGGAATGCCTAACATACCTATGGCCCAAGCAACCAGCGCCAGAACCGCCGTGTTGGGCAGCCGGTCGAATATCATTTCCTGGGCGTCTATTCTGTGGCGCAGTGACTTGCCGAAGTCCAACCTTGCCAGGTCCCAGTAGAAGTCGGCAAACCGGATGTAGAGAGGGCGGTCCAGGCCGAACTTTGCCCGCAATGCGTCGATAGTCTCTTGAGAAGCGTCCTCATCAACCATCAACTCCACCGGGTCGCCCAATACGTTAATGGCGAGGAAGAGTAACCCCATTAGTCCGGCCACAATGAATACGGAATGGCCGAGCCGGCGAATCATGTAGTTACGCACTTTGTCCCCCGTCAGAACAGTTTCTTGGTCAAGCCAGAACTACCGATCAAACTTTGGTTGGTGAAGGATATTAAAGCTAATTTCCTTTATCGTCAACTACCATAAGGCAATTGGGAAGAAATTCCTCTGTTCTATTCACAAGGCCAAGTTTCCTTGTTATCGGTCGTACGACCAACCTGTAATATTTGGATTTTGACAATCAATAATCCATCGTAATAGGGGTAACCTTCATGGGGTAGCGACTCGTCCTCCGTTCCCACTCACTAACAGCCCCTCCTGCGGAAGAAAACAACCAGCCTCCGAGGCCTGGACGTACGATCGAAAGGCAGTTCCAGGGCGAAATGCGTCTCTACCCTATTGTTCGGTAAATCTCATGGTATTGAGACGGATGCGGGAGTCGTAGCGCGGTTCCCAATCCAGGTTGTGAGCCAGCCCGTAGATCTGCACCGGGACGAAGAAGGGCAGGAACCAATATTCATCGTGAATAGTTTGGGCCAGGGCCTCCATCTTGCGCTGCCGGACAGGTCCCATAGGTGTAGCGACGGCATCGGCAATACTCTCCTGAAAGGTCATTCCTTCAAGGCCGGGAGCCAGGTTGCATACCCGGCTGTTTACACTATGGCAACTGGCGCGGAGCAGTAGCTGGCGCTGCATATCCAACGCCTCGTTCGAGGTAGCCGTCTCGTAGTAATGGGCCGATGAACCAACGCCTGGCGGGTCCTGGTTAACGCAGTCAAGCTGCAAATCGGCTTGCAGGGCGCCGCACCCGGAACGGCGCAGGTCGCGGGCCTTGGAAGGCTCCAGAACCACCACCTCAGCGTTCACACCCAGTTCCCTCCAACCGGTCACCACCGTCTCGAACAGCTCCAGCCCACGGTAAACCCGTTTGAGCCTGGTGTGAATCAAGATACTCGGATTGACCCGGTAGTTGTTCGTCTCAGGGTCGTAGTCCACGTGGTAGTAGCCGCTGGAAGCCAGCAAGTCGCGGGATAACCCGGGGTTATAGTCATAGGGTGTGAAGTTGCCCTTACCAATGCCCACGGTGCCCCACTGCGAGATATTGCCGATACACTGCTGCAGGCCGTCGTACAGGACCTCCATCAATAGGTGACAGTCCACCGAATGGGCCAGCGCCGCCCTCACTTCTTTCTTTTGTAGTTCCGGGTGCCAGATGTTATCGGCAACCAGGGTGAAGACTTCGTTAGTGGCGCCCGTCCTGGCTACCGGCGCCGCATGGGTGTTCTCGAACCCGATATCCACCGCCCAGTGTCCTTCGCCGGACCCGGTCATGGCGGCCCGGACCAGGGGGTCCGAATGCCAGACCTGCCTGGCAGTCTTGACGGCCGGCGCCTGCGCTTCATAAGCGCCATTAGCCTTGTAACCCTCGTAGCTCTCCAGCAGGACTTCCACGCCGGGCACGTGCTCCACAATTCGATAGGGCCCCAGGCCGACTGTCATCGCAGCTTGCTCGTCTTCGGAGGCGTTGTTCCACCATTCGGGAGCCTGGAAGGTGGTGAGGATCGCCGTCCGGGGTAAAATAGGACAGGCCACCTCGCAAACCACATCTACGATGAGCTCGTCTACCACCTCCCCGGAGATAACGCCATGTAACCCAAAGGCCTCTCGGCCGTGGCCGGAAGTAGCCGTGTCGCCCATGTAGTCAAGTCCCATCTTGGCGGCGGCGGCGTTCCAGGGTTCGCCGTTGTGAAAGGTGACGTCTTCGCGCAGATTGAATCGCCACCGTTTACTCGCCTGCTGGGACCAGCTTTCCACACCCGACAGGGGCACGATCTCGAAGTTGGCGCCGTCAATCCAGGTAAGGGGATCAGAGGCGATTTCCCCGCAGACCGCATTAGGGACGCTGCCGGTGCAGCCGACGCTCCAGGCGCCCAGGGAGTCGGGTTCCCGTTGAGTCACGAAGACGATACTGTCTGATGCGGTCGTGGCTGCGCCGGGCGTGGGCACTGGAACGGGAGAGGCGGCGGAGGCGCTTTGCCCTGGCTCGGTCTGGATATCCGGAGCCTGGACTTGGGAGGCTGAAGATCCGCAAGCCGAAGCCATCACCATCAGGACAGCAACCATCCCGCCCAGAATCTTCAGATATTCCGCCTTTAGCACAGCAGTATTCAATCGCACGCCCACCCCGGGATATCGATTCGCGCCGGTTTGTTCGGTTGACAGTAAAAATCGACTGCCACAAGTCCAACATTGCGGCTTGCCGGGCGTAACCCTCCAGGTCGGCCCCGGTGATGCCCACCCAATGTCATATCAATGCTCCCGAACAACGTGCCCAGCCCTATCCAGCAAGCAAGCCCTATCCAATTCTATACTTTGCTCCACTGGACTGCCATAGAAAAACAAATGCGCCCCGGGCCAAGGGTTGGCGACCGGGACGCAAAAAACTCGCGGTATCTGCTGTCTTACTGAGTGAACCGCATGGAATTCACACGGGTTCGAGGATCGTATCGGGGTTCCCATTCCAGGTCTTCCGACATTCCATACACCTGAACGGAAACGAAGAAGGGCAGGAACCAGTATTCATCGTGAATGATCTGGGCCATCGCCTCCATTTTGCGTGTCCGATCGGGTCCCAGAGCAGTCTCAATGGCGTCGGTGATACTCTCCTCAAAGGTCATGCCATCAAGACCTGGCACCAGGTTGCAGACACGGCTATTTACGTTGAAACAGCTATTCCGCAGCACGAGCTGACGCTGCATGTCCAGCGCCTCGTTGGAGGTAGCCGTCTCATAGTAGTGGGTCGAAGAACCGAAGGGAGCAGGAGGATCCTGCTCAGAGCAAGCCAGGGCGCCGGAGCGATCCTGGGTCCCGTCGTCCGCTACCTGGATGAACTTTCCGCAACCCGAACGGCGGGCTTCACGGGCTCGGTTAGGCTCCAGAACCACTACGTGGGCATTGACGCCCAGCTCTTCACGCCAGGTGGAGACTACGGACTCAAACATTTCCAGGCCGCGGTACACACGGGCAGCACGGGTATGGATCCGTATTTCTTCATTGACGTCGTAGTTATTCCGTTCCGGATCATAATCGGGCTTGTAATAGCCGGACGTAGCCAACAATTCACGAGCCATCTCGGGGTCGAAGCCATAATCGGCGTAGTTGCTCTCCGTTATGCCAACGGTACCCCACTGGGAGATGTTTCCTATGCACTCCTGAAGGCCGTCGTAGAGAACTTCCATCAGGGTCTGGCAGTCAACGCCAAGAGCCAGGGCCTGGCGAACTTCCTTTTTCCTCAGTTCGGGATGCCAGATATTGTCCGCTACCAGGGTAAAGACCTCATTGTTGGTTCCGCTCTTGGCGAGAGGCACGGAATCAATGTTCTCGAAACCGATGTCCACTGCCCAGTGGGCCTCGCCGGCCTGAATCATGGCCGCCCGGACCAGCGGTTCAGGGCGCCACACTTGGAAAGCAGATTTAATGGACGGGGCTTGGGCATCAAACGCCGAATTAGGCTTGTAGTTGTCGTAGGCCTCAATTTCTACTTCAACACCTGGCCGCCACTCCACAATCCTGTAAGGGCCAATGCCTATAGTGTTTCGCTCTCTATCGTCTTCACTGGCGCTTTCATACCACTGCGGAGCCTGGAAAACGGTGAAGATAGCCGTCCGTGGGAAAATCGGGCATGGGCCCTCGCAAACAACATCCACCGTTAGCTCATCAACAGCTTCACCTTCAATCTTCTGATGGAAGCTGTATCCGCCACCGATATCGGGGCGACCGTTCAGGTCCAGGTTCCAGGCCACAGCGTCGGCGTTCCAGGGCTCTCCGTTGTGGAATTCCACGCCATCCCGCAGGTTAAAGCGCCACCGCTGGGGGTCAATCTGGGACCAACTCTCCACGCCGCTCAAAGGCACGACTTCAAAGTTGGTGCTGTCAATCCAGGTAAAAGGATCTGTAGCGATCTCTTCGCAGATCATGGACGGTACGTTGCCGCTGCAGCCATCGCTGAAAGTGCCAAGCGACGTCGGTTCTTCCTGGGTCACCAAGATGATCGTGTCCTTGGCCGAGACCGCAGCAATGGGAGTAGGCGTGGCCGCCGGGGCGGGCGCGGCATCACTCATCGACGCCGAAGGTGTGGGAGTTGACTCAAACTGGCGAGTCTCGGTCAGCGCCCTGGCGTCCGTCGGGACTGCCGGTGCCGCAGTAGGTTCTTCCATCGCCGCTGCCGGCTGCTCTGGAGCGGCCGCTGGTTCCTGGGCGGGCGCCGCTGGTTCAGAAGCGCCGCAGGCCACCGCAAGAACGCTAATTAAAACTGCTAATGACAGGAAACTCCTTCGCCAGGAGAACCCTTTGGTAAACGTCATGCCTCGAAAACCTCCTTGATTGTGGAAGATTGATAACACCGGAAGTGAATGCGCCGACCATAACACTCAACGCAACAAAAAGACGGAGCCGATTGCCCGTCTATACCGATGGCATTTATCGCCGATTCAGCCTGTCCGACATTTCCCGAAACTTATACCCTCCACGAGTATTTTTGTCAATCCACGCCCGTTCCGGGGAAGCGTTCAAATTTAGATGGTATGGACTCGTAGGAACAAGTTTGAAACCCGCCCTGACAGACTGTTGAAATCCCTCAAAATTGTGAAACCACCTGAATCGGAACGCCGTCACGTCCCGGGTAACTGGCCAGAATTATGGAGATTGTCTTGCCGGCCCAACCTGTCATACCGGCGAAAGCCCGTATTCGCAAGCCTTTGCTTTGCAGTACGTCGCAGGCTCACTCGCGTTCGAGGATTCCGGTCCAATGCGGCGGACGGCAAGGACGGCATTGGGGGCCGGTGTGTTCCCTTTGCCTCTGACCTGTCTCCCCTGACACTAGCGCCTTGCCATAATGGAAAACACCCCTCTACCATAATTCTACTGATCGCCCTGGTTACCTGGTTAATCGGTCAGATCCGGCCCTCTCCGGCTGTGCCTAAAAGTGGCCCGGAACGGCCCAAAATGGCCCTCCATGGGCCATATCTCGGGTCGATTCCCTATCTGGACAACGGCTCCCAGTGGCCCACCGGAGTGCCATCCGGCGCCGTCATGGCCCTGTTATCAGATACGAAACGGCCCAAAATGGCCCAAAATGGCCCTGAAAAGCAAAAAATCCATTAATCCGGGAACGCCGAAAGGCCGGAGCGATATCCCGTGGTTGGCAGGTCTGGGCAGTCGTCATGCCGGATTTCTCAGGCGCCCGGCATCTTGGGGACCTTCCCTCAGCCTGCTTGAGCCGGAGCATTGTTGGAAACTGGTCGGACGTGAAAAGTCCTGCCGCCCTATGAGCCGTCTCTCCGGTGTCCGTCTCCGGCAGAGCAACCGGAAATCCCGCCTTGCGTTTCGTCGCAGGTCTCGTTGGTTTCGTGACTTCCGGTCCGCCGCGTCGGACTGGAAGGACGCCATTGGGGGCGAGTGTATTTCCCTTGCCTCCGAACAGTTACTTCCGCTGCAAAATTGTTGCTAAATCCGAAAAACCTAGTACCATATATGTTGATTATCTTTCGAACCTTGGCTGGAATCACAATTCCATCGTTTTACTTGGGCAGTCGGCCATTAGTCGACACTATTCTCACGTTTTTTCAGGACGGACAGAATGAAACTTCCAGTCACTATGGTAGATGGCGGAATTTACGGCTTCGTCATACCCATGGCCCGGACAATCGCGAGTATCTTTGTTGGCATGATGCTGGGCATTGTTGGAGGCTGGGCGGCGCTAACTTTTAATGCCCTGGTGGGGTACCCCTGGGGCGCGAATATCCACCTTGCCATTTACGTAATCGGAATCGGGCTGGGCGCTGGTATTGGCGCCTATGGTTGCTGGATTAACCTAAACCTCCGCTGGTACATTATATCGGCGACAATTCTGTTGGTGATTGCGGCCGGCGTGATCGGCAGCGCGGTGGGTAATGCCTATTGGAGCTTTTTTACTGAAGCCACCTATATGGGAGCGCGGGATACGAGGGTTAACATCACCCACTTCGGGGGTATGATCGGGGCCGGCGGGCTATCCACCCTGATCGGTCTCTATTTTCACTTTCGCACCCGCGGTTAAACGGACTCTGCCTATCCAGTTGAGTATCCACTAACCAGGTTCAGTCATGCGGTCTGCCGGTCCCCACTGGCAGACCGCCCTTTCTTGACCTTTCAATTGAACGAAATTGACGACAATAAGGAGGGTCCTGTTGGTTACACCTGACATCACGGGACAATTGGCCAGCTACATGGTTGAGGCTAGGGACCGCAGTCTGCCGCCCGACGTGGCCGTGGCCGCCAAGCATCGGATTCTGGACAGCCTGGCGGCAGTGATTTCGGGCGCGCGACTGAAGCCTGGCGAAATGGCCATCAAATACATCGGCCTCCAGGGCGGCACCCCTGAGGCCTCGGTGCTGGCCACCGATATAAGAACGTCTGCGGTTAACGCGGCATTGGCCAATGGCATGTTCGGCCATGCCGATGAGACTGACGACTTTGAGCCCGTCACCAAGTCCCACCCCGGCTGCTCTGTGGTTCCGGCCGCCCTGGCTATGGCGGAAAGGGCGGGCAGTTCCGGCGAAGAACTGATACGGGCCGTGGCCCTGGGTTATGACCTTTGCTGCCGTTTCCTGCTGGCCCTGGACCCGGACGCGGTTCGGGGCGGGCACCGTAGCGCCGAGGGCACCAGTTCCACCATGGGCAGCGTGGGGGCGGCAGCGTCCATCGCCAGGCTGGACGAGGCCGGCATGCGTTACTCCCTCTCCTACGCCGCCCAGCAGGTGTCCGGCCTGTGGAGTTGGGTTAGGGACGCCGAGCACGTCGAAAAGGCTTTCGACTTTGCCGGCATGGGGGCTCGGAACGGCGTCACCGCAGCCACCATGTCCGAAGCCGGCCTCACAGGGGTATGGGACATTTTCCAGGGCGAGCACAACGTGCTTCAGGCCCTGTCGCTGGACCCAAGGCCGCAGGAAATGGTGGCCGGCCTGGGCAGCAGGTTCTTCATTACCGAGACGGCTATCAAGCCTTACTCGGTGGGCTACCCGATTCAGGCTCCCCTGGATGCCTTCTTCGCCCTGCAACGGCGGCATGGACTAACCGTGGATAATGTGGAGAGCGTCACCGTGCGATTGCCCAGGGACGGCGCGGGCGTCGTCAACAATCGTTCCATGCCTGACGTCAACTGCCAGCACATGATTGCCGTGGCCTTGATGGACGGCGAGGTTACTTTCCTGTCCACCCACGACTACCAGCGAATGTCCGACCCGGCAACCCTTTCAGTGAAGGACCGGATTACCCTGATTGCCGACGAAGACTTGATGGATCCGTCGGCCCCCAGGAGCGGCAAGGTGGCCGCCAATCTTAAGGACGGTTCCACTGTCGAGCATTTCACGCCCCACGCCTACGGCACCAAGGAAAATCCCATGTCTACCGACGACGTCAACGCCAAGGTACGGCGTCTCCTGGAGCCGGTGTTGGGAGAGCGGCGAACGGAAACGGTAATCGCTTCGGTCAATGAACTGGAAAACCTGCCGGATATACGGGAGCTTATACCATACCTTACGGTTTCCGCGGCGGAGATGGAGGACATCACCTTCATACATTAGAACGCCTGCGCCATCCGCAGGCGCTTGCGCATAACAACCCAGAGGGCAGGTACAACACCCGCCCTCAGTCATTCTCAGCTAACCGGCTAACTGCCACCGAATTGGCGGAGGATAGTCCGCAGTCTGAACAATCGTTGAATCTTTGGGATGTAACAGGAGATCTACTCTTTTAAAGGCTTAATGGGCGTAAAAGACAGGACTTCGTTTGTCATTCTTGCTGCAGCGACTCTCTTACAACGCCTCTTTGACCTTCTCGTGAAGCAAAACCAGGAGTTCGGCGTTCTCTTCCAGCGTGAAATTGTCCACGTAATAGCGGTTCTGACCTGAGCCACCGTCTACGGCGCCGTCGTCCACCATTTCGGTTATCAGCTTGGCATCCTCTTCTAAAGACGGGAGAAGGTTGCGGCCCGCCAGGCGCGACATGGCCGCCACCAACCCGTAGCCGCCCCAGTTGGACACGCTGGCCAGGACCAGCCTGTCCACAGTGCTGATTGCCGGCTCGTCGGGCAGGCGGTCTACCGGGGGTATGTGCTCCGCCACGTTGCCCATGCCAATCTCGTTTCCCCCATCGCCGATGCCCACCGACGGCACCCCATGCTCGAAGAGATAATCCAGCCGAGCGGTGTATTCGGTGATGTCGCGGGAAAGCATGTTCAGATATACGTCGCTGGCACTTCGACCACACCGCTCTATGGAGATCAGCAAGTCGGGACTCAGTTCGTCCAACAATTGACTGGCGGCTTCCCTGCTCTCCAACTCGCCGGCTATGGGAAAATCCACCACGTCGCCCCCTTCACCCAGCCACTTGCGCATCATCGGAGCCGTGTGGCTGTCGGTTACGTAGGTTACCTGGTTTCCCAATGCCTCCAGGGCATTGCCCATAGCGATAGCCCCCGGCGGCCCGTCGGTTTCATGCTGCCCTGCGGTCAGGATGTAAAACCCCGTAATGATGGCCACCTTGCCCGGGTGGTCCAGTATGTAGCGGGCGGCCTGATCGCAAAAGTCGGCAGGGAGGAAGGGCCTGAGTTCCGAAACACCGCGCTTGTCCTCTGAAAGGATGATGTCCTCGATGGTCTCACCGCCGAAATTCATCTGCTAAACCTCACGTAACGGCTACGGGACAGGGAATGGTCGCTGGTCTACAAGACGGCGTAGTCGGCGTCCCGCTGGGCGGTCACAAACATGTGGCCTGGGGCGTGGGTAATCATCAGCGACGGTTTGCAATTCAGGGCCACGGCCTGGGGAGTTACGCCGCAGGCCCAGAACACGGGTTCCTCCCCGGGGCGGATTTCCACTCTGTCTCCAAAGTCGGGGCGGTCAATGTCACCGATACCGATTACTGAGGGGTCGCCAATGTGGACCGGAGCGCCATGGGTGGCGGGAAAGCGGGACGTAACCTGCACTGCCCGCACTATCTTGTCGTGTTGTACCGGGCGCATGCTGACCACCATGGGGCCGGAGAAGACCCCGGCCGGGTTGGTGTCTATGCCTGTGACGTACATTGGTACATTGCAGTTCATCTCCTGGTGACGAAGGGGAATGCCGGCGTCAAACATAGCCGTTTCGAAGGAGAAGCTGCAGCCCAGCAGGAAAGAGACCAGGTCATCCCGCCAGATGTCCACCAGGGAGTCCACTTCCCGCGTGAACTCGCCGTTTTCGTAAACCCGGTAATGGGGGATGTCGGTCCGGATATCAGCGCCGGGCGCAGTCAGGCTCGGTTCCACCTCTCCGGCCTCGATTACTTCCAGCAGCGGGCAGGGACGCGGGTTTCGCTGGCAGAACAGCAGAAAATCAAAGGCCAGGTCTTTAGGCAATATGGCCAGGTTGGCTTGAACGTGTCCGGGGGCAACACCCGAGGTTACCCCTCGCCAGTCGTTGGCCCGGATCCTCTGCCAGGTCTCCTGTGGGGTCGTGGGTAAAGACTGGGTGGCCATGGCTTCCTCCACGTAGTTACGAAAAGTAGCTACTGCTGAGATGAAACTGTCCCTGCCTGGAACAGCTCAGGACCGGTCAGGGTACTCAATACTATTCTCGCCGGTAGCTGACAGTCAATCGCCGCAGTGCAAAGGCTGTGAAATACACCTAAAGCAAAAGGAGATCCCTACGGCAAGTGATTTGGTGCATCCCTGAAAATCTAATATACTTACGCCATTCGCTGACCACCCATTACTTCGGGGGCATAACGGTGTACACCGTATTCTTGCTGGCCGCCCACGGCAACGGGCTGCAGGGCTTGCTGGAAACCATGAGCCGGACAGGCCTGTCCTGCCTCTTTGGGTCAGAGCTTTCACAGGTGGAGGACGCCGCAGAGTCGGACCACACCAATATGGATGCGGTGGTACTGGACGTAGCTTCTTTCAGGCCGGTGGAATGCCAGGAGATTGTAGCAGGGTGCCGGAACCTTAAAGTTCCCGTGCTGGCCGTCGTGCCCAACGAAGGACTGGCAGACTATGATCCGTCAATGAATCCGGACGAGTTCATTGTAAACCCGATTGAACAGAACGAACTGTTGGCCCGGCTCAAGCAGGCCATTTTCCGGGTCAGCGGGCCCACCGGTGGACAGCTTCTCAAGATTGGCGACCTGGTTATCGACCTCGAAAAGTACGACGTGATGATGGCAGGGCGGCGGGTTTCTCTGACCTACAAGGAGTTTCAGCTGCTGGTGTTACTGGCCTCCAACCCCGGAAGGGTGTACTCGCGGGACGTGCTTTTGAGCCAGGTTTGGGGTTACGACTACCTGGGCGGCACTCGTACCGTAGACGTTCACGTCAGAAGGCTTCGTTCCAAGATTGAAGACCCGGACAACTCCTTCATCGAGACCATTTGGAACGTGGGGTACAGGTTCAGGTCCAGCGTTTAAGGCCCTGGATTCTAGCTCATTTCCCCGCTTACTTGTTCCATGAACCTGGCCACCTGCGCCGCCAGGCCGGCATGCCGGTCACTTTCCAGGTCTGGGTCTTCTTCCATTATCTTCATGGCCTCCTGGCGGGCCTGGTCCAAAAGGTCCCGGTCTGACAACCGAGCCATTCTCAAATTGGGTAGCCCGCTCTGCCGAGTGCCAAAGAAGTCGCCGGGGCCCCGCAGGTTCAGGTCAATTTCCGCCAGCTCAAATCCGTCCCGGGTACGTTCCAATGCGGAAAGCCGTTCCTGGGCCAGGTTGGAAGGGTTTTCCGACATCAAGATGCAGTAACTCTTGTGTTCGCCCCTCCCCACGCGGCCACGAAACTGGTGTAGCTGGGACAAGCCGAACCGATCGGCCCCTTCGATCAACATTACCGTTGCGTTGGGCACATCGATTCCAACCTCCACCACCGCCGTGGTTACCAGTATGTCCAGTTCCCGGTCCCGGAATTGGCGCATAACCCGGTCCTTCTCCGCAGCGGACATCCTGCCGTGAAGCAGGCCCAGCTTGAGATCCGGGAAGATTTCCCTGGACAACCTCTCGTATTCGTCAGACGCGGCCTTGGCCTCGATGGCTTCGGATTCTTCGACCAGCGGGCAAACTATGAAAGCCTGCCGACCGCCCCCTACCTCCCGCCTGATGAAGCCATAGGCCGCCTCCCGACGCTCCGAATCCACGTACCGGGTTTGAATTTCCTGCCTCCCCGGGGGCAGTTCGTCAATGACGGAAATGTCCAGATCACCGTATAGCGTCAGGGTCAGTGTGCGGGGAATGGGCGTTGCGGACATCACCAGGGTGTGGGGATTCTCTTCGCTCTTCTGCCGCAGTGCTGAACGCTGCATCACGCCAAAGCGGTGTTGCTCGTCCATCACCGCCAGGGCCAGACGGGGCATTTCAACCCCCTCCTGAATGAGGGCGTGGGTGCCAATAAGCAGGTCGAGGGTTCCCTCGGCGGCCAGGGCTTTCAGACGGTTGCGGGGGCGGGCCCTGGTGCTTCCCGTGAGCAGGCCCACGGTCATTGGTCTGCCCAGGGCCTCCAGGTACACGGTCAGCAAGTTCTCCGACTGGGTTGTATCGGCCAACCCCCCCAATAGCCGGGTTACCGTCTGGAAATGCTGTTCAGCCAGCACTTCCGTGGGCACCATAATCGCCCCCTGGTAACCCCTGGAAATTGCCGCAAGCAGGGCAATCAGTACCACCACGGTCTTGCCGCTGCCGACTTCGCCCTGCAGCAGCCGGTTCATGGGCTGGGCGCCCCGCGCCATATCACCCAGGATTTCGTCGAGGCACCGTCGCTGTGCTCCAGTGAGGCTGAATGGCAGGCCGGACAAGAATCCATCCAGGAATTCCGTTCCTGCTTCGATTCGGACCCCTTCCAGCAGTCCTACTTCCTTTTGGCGGCGGGACAGCACTGACAGTTGTAAAGTAAGCAATTCGTCAAATGCCAGGCGCCGGCGGGCCCGGTCACGGTTCTGCAGACTGTCGGGGTAGTGGGCCTGAAGCAGCGCGGTGGACAGGGGCAATAACGAAGCTCGGAAGAGTATATCCTCGGGCGAAGTCTCTTCCAATTCCCTCAGAAAGTCTTGAAGGATCTGCCAGGTAAGACCCCGAAGGGTCCGCCCCACCAGGCCAGCAGTCAAGGGATAGACCGGCACCAGCCTGCCCGTACTGACAGGCTCCTGCCCTGGACGCAGGATATCGTACTCGGGCGATTCGAAGACGGGACGATTCTGAAAGGCATCCACTTTTCCGCTGACTGCCAAATCGGTGCCAGATTTCAAGGTGCGGGCCAGGAAGCCCTGGTTGAACCAGGTTATCCTGACGCTGCCGGTTTCGTCGGACAGCACTGCTTCGGTGGCCTTGCGGCGACTTCTGCCAAGGGGAATCTCCCGTGCCTCAGATATGCGGCCCACTACCGTCACATCCTGACCCGGCCAAAGTTCCGATACTTTTGCCCTCCGGGAGTAGTCAATATGCCGGTGGGGGAAGTGATAAAGCAGGTCGCGAAGGGTGTCTATTCCCAGCTTTTCCAGCTGTCCTGCCGTTTTGGAAGTAACCCTTTTCAGCCAGACAACAGGAGAGTCCAGAGTAATGGAGGCAGTAGCTTTCTCCGTTTGCTTGGCCTTCTGGGGCGTGGCTTTAGAGGAGCGGGAAGGGTCAGGTGCAGCTTTCGTCGGAGGGCTTAGTTCTACTTCTGTAGTAATGGCATTTACGGCCAGCGTATCCAACCACCAGTCTACCCACTCCTCTCTATTGGAAGTGGTCATCCTTTCGTAGACGGGTCGCAATAATTCTCTGCTCTCCTGGGCATTACTCACGTACCCGCTCATAGCCTCAGACCAGCGGCGGACGAATCCGTCCATACCTCCAATCACGGCCCGGTCGTTGAATCCGTTGGCCCGCTCAAGTTCCAGAATGTTCCGGAACGATTGGGTCCAATCTTCGGATTTGGCGGAACGGGAACGCATAGCAGGTAACGAAGACACCAAGGCTGAAATTGGGGCAGGAACGACCGGCGAAGAAACTGGGGAACGCTACTACCCGGCAGATGTCACCGCAACACCTACCGCTCGTGGCCCCACGTAAGTACCCAGGGCCGGACCGAACCGAACCGTCATAACCTGGTCTGCCGAAACCACGTCGGCCAGGCTTGCTTGCAGTTCGGAGGCCCATGCCTCGTCGGTGCTATAGGCAATGCCCAGGCGTGAAGCGGGCCCCTTCTCCCGGGTAAGTTCGGCCAGTCGGCGCATAGCTCGCTGGTGGTTGCGAGGCCGCTCCAGTGGGTGTACCTCGCCTTCCACCAGAGTAAGTATGGGTTTGACACTCAAGAGAGAACCCACGAAAGCCTGCGCTTTGCCGATGCGGCCGCCCTTTTGAAGGTATTCCAGGGTGTCCAGGGCGAAGACCGCCGATGTGCGAGGCAGGTTGCGGAGTACCTCCTCTGCCGCTTCCTGGCAGGAAGAAGCTTGCCCGGCAGTACCGGCCGCGGCGGCGACAATCAGGGCCAGCGCAATAGAGGTGCCGCCCGAGTCAACTACGGCAATGGGAGCGTCGTCACCCAGGCTGGCTTTAGCCTGCTCCGCAGAATTGACCGTGCCGCTCAGTTTGCCCGAAACGTGGATGGAGACTATCTCGTCTCCCTGGTCGAGAATCTCCTGGTAGGCGGCCTGGAAGGTGCCCACTGAGGGCTGGGATGTAGTGGGCAGGCTGGGGCCCGCCACCAGTCGCCGGTAAAACTCGTCCGACGTCATGTCCAGCCCATCCCGGTAGGTGACATCATCGATTATCACATTGGCCGGCACGACGGTAACACCCAGTTCCTGGGCCTGGGTGGGGTTCAGATCTGAGGTGCTGTCGGTAACTATGCGTACTGCCATCCGGCTTACTCCACGGAAACAAAATATGGGTAGTGGGGCTGGCCCCCGTAGACCAGGTCAACCTGAATGCCGGGCGCCTGGCCTTCAACTTCAGCGGCCACAGCTTCAACCGTCTCCTGGTCGGTATCAACTCCCCAGTAGATAGTCACGATGTGGTCGTCCGTCAATTCACATCCGGTTAACGAGGCCAGCAGGGCCGCCTCGGCCGAATTCTCCACCACTGCCAGGTCCCCGTCCACCAGGCCCATGTAATCCCCCTCGGATACCTCAATCCCGCCCAGAGTTGTATCCCGGATCGAACGAGTAACCTCGATGGAGACTACTTCGGAAATAGCCTCATTCATGGCCTGAAGGTTTTGTTCCGCCGGCGCCTGGGAATTAAAGGCCAGGGCAGCGGCAATTCCTTGCTGCACCGTCGTGGCAAGCACCACATGCAAGCGCTGGGTCTCGTTCTCTCGTTCGGCCGCCTGGGTAGCGGTGATGGCCACGTTCTTGTTATTGGGCAGGAGTATTACGTCCTCGGCGCCCGAACGCTCGGCCGCCCCAATTAGCTGGGCTACGCTGGGGTTCATGGTCTGACCTCCGCTGACTACCAGCGCCCCGGAGGTATCGGTGAACAGTTGGGCCAGCCCGTCTCCCGGGGCCACGGCCACCAGGGCAATACCAGACTTGGGAGTGTTCCGTTCCTGGTGCCCGGACGCCCAGTCCTGGTTCTGGAGGCTCATGTTGTCAATCTTGATCTGGTCCAGTTCCCCCAGTTCCACAGCATAGGTCAGGGCCACCCCTGGATCTTCCATGTGAACGTGTACCCGGATGAACCGGTCGTCACCCACAATCACCAGCGACTCGGCCTTTTCGGCCAGTTCGGCGCGAACACGCTCAATGTCCAGGTTTTCGCCCTGGATGAGGAACTGGGTACAGTAACCCCATTCCGACTCCACGGAAGAGTCCAGAAAGTCACTTTCAACGGACACGGTATCCAATTGCGACGGATCGATCTGTCCTGCCGCAGTGGCCAGTTCCAGGTCAGCATCTTCCACGTTCTCGCCGGTCAGGTGCAGGTAAGCCCCGCCGAGGATCACTACAATCCCCATGCCGCCGGCATCGACCACCCCTGCCTCCCGCAGCTTGGCCAGCATCGAAGGAGTGGCGTCCAGAGCATCTCTTGAGGCCTGGTAGGCGGTGGCCCACAGCGAAAGAATGTTGTCGTCTTGCTGGAGACTTGACTCCAGCGCTTCCGCCACATAGCGAATGACGGTAAGCATGGTGCCTTCCACCGGATTGCCCACGGACTTGTAGGCTGCGTCTGTGGCGGCACGGAAAGCCCGGGCCAGATCACTGCCGGCGCAGACTTCGCTGCCCTCCAGGCCGGTTGCTATACCCTTGAAAAACTGGGATAAAATGACACCGCTATTGCCTCGGGCCTCCCAGAAAGTTCCATCGGCCATCTGGAAAGCCACTTCACCGGCGGTGACGCTTTCGGACTGCGCCAACTTTTCCACGCCGGCCCGCATGGTAAGCAGCATATTGGTGCCGGTGTCGCCATCGGGGACGGGATAGACATTCAGGGCGTTGATGGGGTCGCGGTAGCGTTGCAGGCAATGAAAACCTGCGGTCAGGGCGCCGGCCAGTTCACTTCCGTTCAGTACCTGCATAATAGGGTCCGCCAATTCAATTCCGAGTGGGACTTCATTAGCGATACATTATATCCGGGAGGACATTATTTTCAACCGGGAGAACCTCGATAGACGATGCGCAACCGCTATTTCGTTATGACAATCGCTCCTTGACGCTATCCGGGGCCTGGCCTAGAATGGCCCAAAGGGAGACTCCCCCAGCGCTTTCGGTGTCCAGGCCGGAAATTCGGTGGAAAACGGGAGCCTTTATCCAGGTAAGTCCGGAAATGTAACTTGACTGACTCCAGTGCCGCTGAACCCCGCTACTCTGAAGCCTCCGCCCGCATAGTCTCCGGCAATTCCCAACCGGACGACGAGAATACTGATGTCTCTCTGCGGCCCCGCCGGCTGAGCGAGTTCGTGGGCCAGGCGCCGGTGAAGGAAAACCTTGCTATCGGCATCCAGGCCGCCAAGATGCGGGGCGAACCCCTGGACCATATTATCCTTTACGGCCCCCCAGGGCTGGGCAAGACCACCCTTGCTCACATCATCGCCAACGAAATGGGCGTCAATATTAAAGTAACATCCGGCCCAGCAATAGAGAGGGCCGGCGACATGGCGGCAATCCTCACCTCCTTGCAGCCCGACGACATCCTGTTTATCGATGAAATTCACCGTCTTCACCGTTCGGTGGAAGAGGTGCTTTACTCCGCTATGGAGGACTTTTTCCTGTCCTGGATGGTGGGCAAGGGGCTGGCAGCGAGAAACATTAACTTGCGCATTAACCCCTTCACTCTTATCGGAGCTACCACGCGCTTTTCCTTGATCAGCGCTCCCCTGCGAGACCGGTTCGGATCCGTCTTCCGACTGGACTATTACGAACAGGCTGACATGGAAGTCGTGGTGAAGCGTTCGGCCAACATCCTTGGCGTGACGGCGGACGGCGAGGGAATTTCAGAAGTCGCGGCCCGGTCCCGGGGCACTCCCCGCATCGCCAACCGCCTCCTCAAACGCACACGGGACTATGCCCTGGTAGTGGCGGACGAGAACATAACCGGCGACGTTGCGCGTGACGCCCTTGACCGCCTTCGGGTCGACGGCCTGGGCCTGGACGAGACTGATCACCGCCTGCTGGTCAATATCATGGACAAGTTCAGCGGCGGTCCGGTGGGGCTGGAAACTCTGGCCGCCTCCCTCAGCGAAGACTCCGACACGGTTATGGACGTCTGGGAGCCCTACTTGATGCAACTGGGCTTCCTGGAACGTACTCCGCGGGGGCGGGTTACCACCCGCCGCGCATACGAGCACCTGGGACGCACAGCCCCGGGACTGCAGGACCCGTCAGACCAGGGCAAACTAGCCGGATTCTGAGCAAGAATCCGGCCTCGGCAGATAGTCTCCAGACATTTCGTTTTCAAGAATCCACCCTGCAACAGGAGCAAGTATGATCTACGAACTGCGCATCTACGAAACCATGCCCGGACGGCTTCCCGACCTGAACGACCGCTTTGCCAACCACACCGTGGGCTTCTTTGAACGGCACGGCATCAAGGTGGTGGGGTTCTGGACCGAGGAAATCGGAACCAGCAACCGATTGGTCTACATGCTGGGTTACGACAGCCTGGCCGACCGGGAAACCAAATGGGCCGCCTTCCAAGCCGACCCGGACTGGCAGCGGGTGCGCGCGGAAACGGAGAAAAATGGCCCTATCAATGCCAAAGTGCTCAACAATATTCTCCGGCCCACCTCCTACTCCCCAATGCAATAGCGGTCAGACATTCGGATGTTTCTGAATAAGCCGGGGCGGGTCATGAACCCGCCCTCGCCTCACCCTGGAAGCCTCAGCCCAGGCGTCGTAGCCGACATGGGCGAGCTACGGGGCCATAACCTGCTGTTGCTACGCATAGGGGCAACCGCTACAATGATGTTTCTATTTCGGGCCCGGCCCGCAAAGCGGTATTTACTTGAATACACCCGCCACCGGAATGCCCGCAGCGAATGAAAACCTTCCCATTCAACTGGGCAAGGTCGGTGCAGGCGTGCCTTTTGTAGACTACAGCGTCCTCAGCAATGCGGGTTGCGGTTCCTCAATTTCCGACAATGACGCTTACCTTTTTGACGGGCCCGACTGTCCGCCCATTGAAGAACTTTGCGCCGCAGCCTCGCGAATGCGAGATACGGGCAAGGGCAGGACGGTTACCTTCTCTCCCAAAGTGTTTATTCCGTTGACGCATCTGTGCCGGGACTTTTGCGGGTACTGCACCTTCCGGCAAAGTCCGGAAACTGCTGCCAAGCTTTTCATGACTCCGGAAGAAGTGCTGAACGTGGCCAGGACCGGTCAGCGCATGGGCTGCACAGAGGCTCTCTTCACCCTTGGAGAACGGCCTGAGCAGCGGTATCCCGAAGCGAAACAATGGCTCCAGGATCGTGGTTATGCAACGACGCTGGAATACTTAGTCCACGTGTGCCGGTTGGTAATGGAAGAAACGGACCTCCTGCCTCACGCCAACCCGGGCACCATGAGCCGACGGGAACTGGAAGCCCTTCAGCCTAGTAACCCTTCAATGGGGTTGATGCTTGAAAGCACGAGCCCCCGCCTGTATGAAGCAGGTGGCCCCCATGAGTTCGCTCCCAGCAAACGCCCCCGGGTGCGCCTGCGCACCATGGAACTGGCAGGGGAACTGGGCATTCCCTTCACCACGGGACTCCTCATCGGCATCGGAGAGAGCCGTCGGGAACGGATTGACGACATCTTGGCCATCAGAGATCTCCACCGTGCCCACGGCCACATCCAGGAAGTCATCATCCAGAACTTCAGGTCCAAACCGGCTACACCCATGGCGGAGGTCGTGGATGCCGCCTCTGACGAATTGCTGTGGACCGTGGCCGTGGCTCGCATCCTGCTTGGGCCCGACGTGAACCTGCAGGTTCCTCCCAACCTTAGCGCCGACGATTATGAGGACTATCTTGCCGCCGGCATTAACGACTGGGGTGGAGTTTCGCCCCTCACCATCGACTTTGTTAATCCGGAGGCCCCCTGGCCATCCCTTGCCGACCTGCAACGACGCACTGCCGAACAGGGCTTTGTGCTGAAACCGCGGCTGCCAGTGTACCCGGAGTATTTCGTTGAGACCCACGCCTGGCTGTCCGACTCCCTCCAGGATAAGGCAAACGCCTTGACCGATGCCGAGGGATACGTCAAAGGAGGAATGGAACGGTATGCCGGAAGGAATTGATCGCAGCGAAACGGACCGGACCCAAGCCGGCAGTCTTTCAGCCTTGATTGGGCAGCTTGAGCCAAACACCGCCGGGATCCTCGACAAAGCCCTGGCAGCTGAGGATATCAGCGTCGAAGAAGCGGTGTTCCTTTTTGAAACCACCGGGGCCGAATTTGCTGCTCTCGGTTTGGTAGCGGATGAACTGCGCCGCCGCACGGTGGGCGATCTGGTTACCTACGTCGTCAACCGCAATATTAACTTCACCAACGTATGCATCAAGCGGTGCGGCTTTTGCGCCTTCAGTCGCGACTTCCGCGAAGAGGAGGGATATTTCCTCCCGGTTAACGAAATTGTCCGGCGCGCCAGAGAGGCGTGGGACTACGGGGCCACCGAGGTCTGCGTTCAGGCCGGCCTGCCGCCGCAGATGGAAGGCGACCTGTACATACAGCTTTGCGAGGCAATTAAGGGAGAACTGCCCGACATGCACATTCACGGCTTTTCGCCGGAGGAGGTGCTGTACGGCTCCGTCCGCTCCCGTTGCACTATTCGCGAATATCTCGAGGGCCTTCGCGACGCCGGCGTAGGCAGCCTGCCCGGAACATCAGCGGAGGTGCTTGACCAGGAACTGCGTGACCGTATTTCCCCGGGCCGTATCACTGTGGAACAGTGGAAAGAGGTCATCACCAACGCCCATGACCTTGGCATCCCTACCACGTCCACAGTAATGTTCGGCCACGTCGAGACAAACGAGCAAATTGCCCGCCACATTGCGCTGCTGCGCGACATCCAGAAGAGCACCGGCGGTTTCACTGAGTTCGTACCCCTTAGCTTCGTCAATTCCGAAGCCCCCATGTTCCTGCGAGGCCTGGTGGACAACGTTCGTTCGGGTCCCACAGGTATGGATGTGGTGAAGGTCCACGCCATCGCCCGAATTATGCTGAACAACTGGATTCCCAACATCCAGGCCTCCTGGGTTAAGGAAGGCAGTCGCATGTCCCAGCTACTGCTCACCACAGGAGTCAACGACTTGGGCGGCACTCTCATCAACGAGAGCATTTCCACTTCAGCCGGCGCCCAGCACGGCCAACTAATGCGTCCCTCAGAGTTCCGGCAAATGATCCGCCAAGCCGGCCGCATACCGGCGGAACGGTACACTACGTACGGCTTAAAGCGGGTTTTTGATCAGGAGGACAGCCAGGTGGACCCACTGGACCTGGTGGGCGACAACGTGGAAGAGATCTTCGGCTCCTACAACCGCCTGGTTAAGCTGGATACTTTCCGATTCGAGCACCCTCGCCACACTGCCAGCACCGGCGCGGATAACCGGTAGTCGGGTTGCCTTGCCTGAACCCATGCCCACTTACGACGGCAATGTCCTGGCCTTGGCCGGAGGTGTGGGCGGCGCAAAGCTGGCACTGGGGTTAACCCGTCTCCTCTCCCCTGATCAGTTAACCGTCGTGGTAAACACCGGGGACGATGAGACCTTTCACGGCCTGCACGTATCCCCCGATCTGGACACGATGTTATATACTCTATCGGGCATCTCCAACCCGGAAACGGGCTGGGGACTAGCCGAAGAGACGTTCAACGCCCTGGAAATGCTGGCCCGCTACGGGGCGGACACCTGGTTTAACCTGGGCGACCGGGACCTGGCTACCCACATCCGGCGCACCCAGTTGCTCGGAGAGGGCGCCACCCTTTCGCAGGTAACGACCGATCTGTGTGACCGCCTGGGATTGGCCCACCATATTGCGCCCATGTCCGACGACCCCGTGCGGACCTGGCTTGAAACGGACAGCGGTCACCTGTCTATGCAGGAGTATTTCGTCAAGTTTCGAAGCGAACCTTCCGTTCGGTCAGTGACCTACCAAGGTTGGGAGGATGCGGCGCCCTCGGCAGAATTTGATCGGGCGTTGGCAGAGGCTTCCCGGCTGGTGCTTTGTCCCTCCAATCCCTTGCTCAGCACCGGCCCAATCCTGGCCCTTCCCGGTGTTCGGGAGCGGCTGGCGAAACGGGCGGGTTGCCTTCGAATAGCCGTCAGCCCCATAGTTGGTGGTGAAGCAGTCCGGGGCCCCGCGGCCAAAATAATGCGGGAGTTGGGCCACGAGGCCACTTGCGAGGGTGTCGCCAAAATGTACGCTGACATTTGCGACATAGTGGTAATTGACGAGCAGGACGCGGATCTGGCCCCGGCCATCAGGGGGCTTGGCATGACAGCCGTAGTGGCCCCCACCATAATGAACACCGAGGCGGACAAGGTCGCCCTCGCCAGGATAATTCTAGAATTGTGAGACGGTTTTCAGCATGATGAATGAAAGCATCGTGGACGAAACCACCATTATTCCCATAATCCCGATGAAGCCCCTGGCGGACTGCAAGACCCGCCTGTCCCGCACGCTCACCGCCGAAGAACGCGGCGATTTGGTCATCGGAATGCTGCGCCGGGTCCTGATGGCTATCAGGGGCGCATCGGTAGAGGTTTTCTGGGTTGTGGGTGGCGACTGGCGCGTCCGCAACCTGACGCGGAACTTCGACGGCATCTGGATGGAAGACCTCGGCCGAAACCTAAACGACACTGTGGACAAGTCCTTTGACCGGGCCTCTCAGCGGGGTTACGGCGCTATGTACCTGCCTGGAGACCTGCCCTTCATCAAACCCGCCGACATCACCAGCATGATCCGGTCTGCCGGCCACGGCCGCAACATCGTTCTGGCCCCCGCCCGGAGGGACAGCGGCACCAATGGCATACTGATCCCGCCCAAGCTGGCCTTCAAGCCTGAACTGGGAAACCGTAGCTTCACCAAGCACCTGAGCCAGGCCGGTAAGCTGGGCATTTCCGTGGCCATTTGCTACAGCGAGGGACTGGGCTTCGACCTGGACATTACAGAGGACCTGGAATTCTTCCAGCAAAGAGAACCGGGGCTGCTGGACCGGCTTACACCCCATAAGACCCCGTCTACAAATCCTATGGCCGAGTTTCCCCATCTGAGAGGCGAAGGTGACCCAACCGCAATCTGACTCCGTTACTAGCGGACAAAAGAAACCAAAACTCGGCTTTCTGCTGCCAACGCGCGGCCTGCTGCTGGCCGAAGAAAGGCCCCAGAGCGCCGACCGCATAATTGACCTTGCCTGCCGGGCCGAAGAGGCCGGTCTGGACTCTGTGTGGGTAGGGGACAGCCTGACCGCCAAACCCCGGCTGGAGCCGCTGACGGCCCTGGCCGCCGTGGCCGCCCGCACCAATAGGGTCCGGCTCGGAACATCGGTGCTTCTGATGGCCTTGCGCCATCCGGTACTTCTGGCCCAGACCCTGGGCACGGTTGACCTGATTTCCCGCGGCAGGCTGATGATCGCCACCGGTGTGGGTGGCGCCTTCAACGCGGAACAAGAGGGCGAGTGGAAGGCCGCCGGAGTGTCCGCCCGCCGCCGCGCCAGCCGTACGGAAGAGATGGTCCAGATAATCAAGGCCCTGGGCCGTGGCGAAACGGTGGACTTCTCCGGTCGGCACTTTGAGCTGGACTCGGTGACCGTTAAGCCGTGGCCGGTGCAACAGGGTGGAGTGCCAATTTACCTGGCCTGCCACTGGGGCGCCCGTGCCCGCGACGCCCAAATCAAGCGCGCCGCCAGGCTAGCCGATGGCGTGATATCCATCTCTGACAGTCCCGAAGAACACACTATGGTCATTGATGCGGTCAAAGAAGAGGCCGCCGCCCTGGGCAGAGATCCCAACTCACTGGAAACGGTTATGTACCTGACCGTTAATATGGACACAGACCTGGCCCGGGCGGAAGCCGAATCGGAACGCTATCTGTTGGGCTACTACGGCGCGGAAATCTGGGGAGATCGCTGGGGGCCCTTCGGTGGGCCGGAGAGGGTCAAGGAGCGAATCTCCCAGTACCTGGAAGCCGGGGCGGACACTGTAATCGTGAGGTTTGCTTCCTTCGAACCCGAGCAGCAATTGAGCACGTTCCTGGAGCAGGTAGCTCCGGAGTTTATGTAAATGTACCTCCGTGCGGAAAGCCAGGAAAGGTGGCCCGTGCGCAATAAGGCAACAGTGGAGGACTGTCCTTGTATCCCATAGACCTGAGCGGCAAGAAAGGCATAGTTTTCGGGGTGGCCAATGACCGCAGTATTGCCTGGGCCATCTCCCGGGTCCTGGCGCAGGCCGGAGCTCAACTGGCCCTGACCTACCAGAATGACCGTCTGAAAGATCGGGTAGCTCGGCTGGCTGACACCCTGGAAGACACCATCATTCTGCCCTGCGACGCTTCCGACGATGAGCAAATCAAGTCCGTTTTCCACCAAGTTGGCGAGACCTTTGGGGACATCTCATTTTTGGTGCACAGCATCGCCTTCGCCAACCGGGATGACCTGGCGGGCCGCTTTGCCGACACGGGCCGCGAGGGATTCCGAGTAGCGCTGGACGTCAGCGCCTACACCCTGATTCCCCTGGTCAGGCACGCGGCGCCCCTGATGGCCGGAGGCGGCAGCGTCATCGCAATGACCTTCGAGGCTTCCCAGAAGGTGTACCCCGGCTACAACGTAATGGGCACGGCCAAGGCGGCGCTTGAGCACAGCGTTCGCCAGCTTGCTTCCGAGTTCGGGGAGGACAATATTCGCGTGAACGCCATTTCCGCCGGCCCCATCGAAACCTTGGCGGCCCGGGGCATCCACGGTTTTATGGACATGAAGAAAATCCACGCGGAAAGGGCTCCGCTCAAGCGGAACATAGTAGCGGAAGAAGTGGCAAATACCGCGCTCTTCCTGTGCAGCAGCATGTCCAGCGGGATAACCGGTTCCATCATTCCGGTGGACGCTGGCTACCACATTATGGCGGTGTAGCCCGCCGGTGCGGCTCTGCTTACGCGGAAGAAGGCGTGGTTAGGCCTAAAAGGGAAGCCTGATTGTCAGGGGTTGAGCCCGCTTTACTTAGAAAGCTTCCAGGCGGCTCTGGTCGGCCTGCTGCCGCTCCGGGCGACCCAACCTTCCGTACGCTTCCGCGCGCCGTTCCCAGGCCTCTCGGTAGTTGGAGTCCAGGGCAATGGCCTTGGTAAACTGGTCTATCGACTCCTGGTATCTTCCCTCATTGAACAGTTCAATGCCTCGTGCGGTCAAATTGGCCGGCGTTGGTATGGGCCTGCGTTCCCTTGGGGGAGGCGCAGGCTGGGTCGGAGCTTCCTCCTGCACCGGATTGGGCGCTGCTTCCTGGGCCAGTACAGGCTCGGGTTCAGGCTGAACCACTGGCGCGGGCGGGGACACGGTGTCGGGAGCTTCCTCCCGTTGCTCCTCCGTAGAGGAAGCCGGCGCCCATGGTTCCGCAGTCGGTGGGTGCTGCTGTTGCACTTCATCTACCTGTTCATCTTGCTGGTCCCGCGCAATCGGCGCTTCAGGTTCACTCTCTGACCGTTCCGCGCTCGCGTGGGACAAGTCCCAACCGCACTGGACGCAGAAGTTCAAGCCTCCCGTATCCGGAGCGCCACAGCTGGGGCAGGGAGTGGATTCGGGCTGCCGGTTCCTGCGAAAGAGGGGACTCCGAAACAGCAGGAGGAAAATCAGGGGGGCCATAACCACTGGGGCGAGGTACTGGCGGCTGAACATCCAGGCAACTACAACCAGCAAGGCGGTGCCGACGCCCCAATACCAGGGATTCAGCCCCTTGGCTCGGGCCAGTCGCCAGGTCCAGAGCACGATGATCCCCAGGGAAATGAGTAATAGAATGTCCTGCGTAGCCATAACCGGTCGTTTTGCGACTATCTTCCTCGCCTGAAGTGCTTCAAAAGAACAGGGAACTGTTAGTTAAGAATATACACTCTACTCATTCACTAGACAATGACTTGGCCACCTGGGTAACAGCTCCCGTCTTCCGAACCACCCACTTTGGTAAAAGCGTATCGGTTTTCGCCGAACCGACAGCCCTGGAAACTGGCCTGACCCTACACTGGCATTCTGTATCGCCAATTGTTGCCGGGTTCGGGCTCACGGCTGATTTAAGGTGCAGTGAGGCTTTGGTTGCCGCACTTAGCTACGAGAGGCGCTTCCCACCTTGCCTTTAGTTCAGTATGCAGGCAATAAGGTTCCCTGTTCTGGCGTCTTTCTTTCCACTTGGGCTGGAGTGTCCGAACTGGTTACCTCCATTGGCGTCCGGAGCTCACGAGTTTGACCCTCTAATTCAATGTTGCTATAATCCCGCATTGCAAAACCCCCTACTAAACTTGCGCGAAGAGCAGACTTTGGCCCGGAATTCCTACCCTGAGCCCGCTCAATCAACACTCCATTGCTGAGGAATGAAGGAGATAAGGTCATGAAACTTACAATTTCCGTTCTGAAAGCCGACGTCGGCTCTATCGGTGGACACACCAAGCCGTCCCAGCGGATGATGGACGCCGTAGAACAGGCAGTGGCGGATGCCATCAGCAGCGGCCTGTTGATTGACGGCTACGTTGGCCACACGGGCGACGACATCTGCATGACCACCACCCATACGCGGGGCCCCAATGATGACGATGTACATCAGTTTGCCTGGACCACCTTCCTGAAAGCCACCGACATAGCCCGCCAGTACGGTCTCTACGGCGCGGGACAGGACCTGCTTGCCGACGCCCCTTCCGGCAACATTCGCGGCGCCGGTCCGGCGGTAGCAGAGGTAGAGTTCGAGCACGACCCGATCAAGACCAATCCCGTTCGCCCCGCCGAGTCCTTCTTTGTCCTTGCCGCCGACAAGTGCGGCCCCGGTGCCTACAACCTGCCCATGTTCTTGGGATTCGCCGACCCCATGTACTGCGCTGGCCTTATGCTGCCCCGCCTGAGCCAGGGTTTCACGTTCAACGTTATCGACATGGACAACACCGAGGGCGACAGCCTGATTTCCCTCAACGCCCCGGAAGACTATTACAAGCTGGCCGTTCTGCTGCGCGACAACGAGCGGTTCGGCATTGATTCCATAGTTTCCCGCTACTCCGGAGAGACAGCCGCGGCCATCTCTGCCACGAGGCTTCACAACATTGCAGGCAGCTACACCGGCAAAGACGACCCGGTGGCAGTGGTTCGCAACCAGGGCATCTTCCCTGCTCCTGAAGAGTTGACCTCGCCCTACGCCAAGGCCCATTACATCGGCGGAGACGCCCGCGGTTCCCATAACATGCCCTTGATGCCGGTAGCCATTAATACGCCGGTAACCGGTATGTATTGCCTGCCGCTGGTCTCCTGCGTCGGGTTCTCCATTGCTCCCGATGGCACATTCTCCGATTCCAGCATCGACTTCTTTGACAATCCTTCCTGGGACCACGTCCGCATGCTAGCCCAGCAGAAGGGCATCGAGATGCGTTCCCAGGGCTGGTCGGGCGCAGCTATGCTGCCCTACGGCGAGCTGGAATACTCCGGCTTCCGCCAGAGCATCGGCGACCTGGTTGACCGCTTTGCCTTCCGCAATGGCCACGGCGCAGAGGTGCCCGAAAAGGCCGCCACCGCCGACAACGATTAACCGTAAAACAGCGCCAACTCCAAAGCAACTAAATGGCCCGGACTTTAAAGTCCGGGCCAGTCATTTTCCCATTACTGAAGCGGGCAAGTAGTCCCGCCCCAGGGCTTGCCAAACGCTTAGCCCCCCAGAATACCCCGCCTCTCAAAGATGCGAGCCAGTTCCGCCACGCCTTCCGCCACGTGTTCGGCCGGAGGATGACCAAAGCAAAGCCGGGCAAAGTTGGCCCCTCGGCCTTCCGGCGAAAACATAGTGCCGTTGTAATATCCGACTCCTTCGTCAAACACCTGGTCCTGGATGGCTGCAAGGTTCACGTCCTCAGGCATCTCCAGCCACACGTAAAGCCCACCCTCGGGCTTGCTCCACTGGGCCGCATCTCCGAAGTTCTCGCCCAGGGCCGCCAGCATAGCATCACGCTTCACCCGGAGGGACTGGTTCTGCTCATCTATATGCTCGTCCATAGCCCCCTTGGCGTACTCCTGCACTGCTAGCGCTGCAAACTGGTTGACACCGCCCCCACCCTTGAAACTCATAGCCCGCTGGATAACCTCCTGGGGAGCCACCATGTAACCGAGGCGCACTCCCGGGGCTACTATTTTGGAAAAGGAACCCACGTAAAGGACCCTCCCCGTATCGTCCAGGGAATGCATAGAGGTTACGTCCTCACCCTCGAAGCGCAAATCTACGTAGCAGTCGTCCTCCAGAACGGGCACCCCGTACTTCTGGGTGATTTCCAGCGTCTTGATGCGCCGTTCCAGGGTCATAGTCCAACCCATTGGGTTCTGGAAGACGGGGATGGTGTACAGGAACTTGACCCTCTTGCCCTCGGCCGCCACCGCCGCCAGTACGCTGTCCAGATCTTCAGGAACAATGCCTTGGTCGTCGCATTTGACGCTCCGCACGTCGGCGCCAAAGCGGCGCATGGTCCGCAGGGTGCCCAGATAAACGTACTCTTCCGTCAGCAGCACGTCGCCCGGGTCGGTAAGAGCCGCAATTATCATGGATATGGCCTCGCCGGACCCGGAGGTCAGCACAATGTCATCCACCCCCACGGTCATATTCCGTTCGCGGGACAGCCTTTCGGCCACCCACTCTCGCAGTGAAGGCAGGCCAGTGGAGACGGGATAGAGGGCCAGCCCCTTGCCTTCCCGCTCCAGGGCAATGCGGAGCGAATCCGCCAGACCCTCCAGAGGCAGAGTGTCGGGGTCCGGATATGCCACCGCAAAGTCATACTTGGCGTGACGATTTTCGCCCCGTACAACGGGAACCGAACCCCGCGAGTACAGGCCGTCGTAACTGAAAGGACTTGAGGTTGCCATTCAGGGTTCCTCCTAATTGTTCCGTCGAAGTCTTGGGAATATGGGTCCGGCCCCTTGCCAAGGGACACTGGCGGATTGTTACTCGGCTATTCGCAAGGCTAAATCCCTCAACTGAGCGGCGTCCACCGGCGAAGGTGAGCCGAACAGCAAGTCCGTGCCGCTCTGGGTCTTGGGAAAGGCGATTACATCGCGGATGGACTCCGCGCCGGCCAGGATGGTAACCAGCCGGTCTATGCCCGGCGCAATTCCCCCGTGGGGCGGCGCGCCGTACTCAAAGGCCTCCAGAATGTGGCCGAAACGTTCTTCCACCTGCTCCCGGTTGTAACCCAGGATGCCGAAAATCTTTTCCTGCAGGTCCCGGCGGTGAATACGGATGCTGCCGCTCGCCAGTTCCGAACCATTGCATATCAGATCATAGGCCTTGGACTCGATGCCGCCCAGATCATCCCCGTCCAGCTTTGATTCCTTGCCATCCGCCGGTGAAGTAAATGGATGGTGGGAAGAATCCCACCGGTTGTTATTCTCATCCCACTCAAACAAGGGGAATCCCGTGACAAAAGCGAAGGACAAGGTGTCGTCGTCGATCAATCCCAGCCTTTCCCCAAAGTAATCACGCATAGAACTCAGCCATTGGTTGACCCGGCGGGCCGGCCCGGCCATCAGGACGATCAAGTCGCCGCCGGAAGCTCCCATGGTTTCTGCCAAACGGCGCGACCACTCCACCGGCATTCGCAGCCCCGGGGAAAGCAGGAAATGCTCATCGACCAGGTCTGATGGCGAACCCTCACCCTGCAGGCGAACGTGGCTCATTCCGGCAGCCCCAAACTCCCGGGCCGTTTCCTCCAGCCGGCGCATATCTGAACCGGTGTAGTGTCCCTGCCCCGGCGCCACGAACCCCTTAACAATCCCGCCCTGCTCTATGGTTGAAAGAAAGACGCGGAATTCAGTCTCGCCGGCCAGGTCGGTTACGTCTGTCATTTCCAGCCCAAACCGCAGGTCCGGCTTGTCGCTGCCATACCTGGCCATCACATCATCGTAGGGAATGCGCGGGAAGGGCTTGACCAGTTTCTTGTCTGGGGTGAGTTTTTCCACCATTCCCGTGTAAAGTTCTTCGGTCAATTGGAGCACGTCCTCCTGCTCCACGAAGCTCATTTCCAGGTCCAACTGGGTGAACTCAGGCTGCCGGTCGGCCCGCAAGTCCTCGTCTCTGAAGCAACGGGCAATCTGGAAGTACCGCTCCACTCCCGAAACCATCAAGAGCTGCTTCAACTGCTGGGGTGACTGCGGCAGAGCGTAAAAGCTGCCCCGCTGAAGCCGGCTGGGCACCAGGTAGTCCCGCGCCCCTTCCGGAGTGCTCTTTATCAGGATGGGTGTCTCAATTTCCAGGAAGCCCCGGGCGTCCAGGAAATCACGAATATACTTGACCACCTGGTGGCGCAGGATGAGATTCCGCTGCATCTTGGGCCGCCGCAGATCCAGGTACCGGTACCGTAAGCGCAGGGCCTCGTCGGCCTTCACATCGTCTTCAATATAGAAGGGTGGCGTCAGTGCGGCGTTCAGCACCGTTACCTCGTCTGCGAACACCTCCACCAATCCCGTAGGCAGCGTGGGGTTTTCCGATTCGGGCGGCCGGCGACGGACCGTACCACTGACCTGTATCACCCATTCTGACCGAAGTTGTTCTGCGGTGCGGTAAGCATCCGGCGAAAGCTCGGGACTGAACACGACCTGAACCAGACCGGAGCGGTCGCGCAGGTCTACAAAAATCACGCCACCGTGGTCCCGCCGGCTGTCCACCCACCCGGCTAGGGTTTGCCGATAGTCTACCTGGGATAAACCAAGATCATTACAGTTTACGCTCTTCAGGGGAATGCCTCCGTTCTGGGTATGGTCTCTTCGTAAAGCGGGACTAAAAGCTCACAAAATTCTCGAAAATGCTGCTGCCCGACTGCTGCGGGCCCTCCAGGGCTTCCGTAACCGAATCGGCCAGTTGATCCGCCTCATAGACGGGCGGGAAGCACAGGGTTTCCACGCAAACGTGGGCCATTGCTGTCGTTCCTTCCGCGCCGGGCAATGGTTTGATGATGACGTGGGGGTAAGCCACCCGACTGGCTGCCAATGCCAGTTCGTTTGCCTTGGCCTCCGTTGGCGGACCCTCCACCGTTATTTCGACGAGCGGGTGCAGGAAGTGGTCCACCGCCACGGCGTAAGACGCGGCGTGTTCACCAAAGTCCCGGTTGGCCTCCACGTAGGCTCTCAGGACGTGTTCCGCCCGCATCAGGTACTGCTTGTCTCCCGTGGCGTAGTGCAGCTTCAAGAGGGCCTCGGCCATTACCGTATTCTCAGGCAGGGGTTTCTCCCGCAGCCGCATATACCCCACGGCCTGGGGTTCTGCCTGTACGTCGAAATAGCCTCCCCGAGTGACATCGCAGAAATTCTCGTCCAGAAACTTAACAACCTCTACCGCCCGTTCCAGGTAGTCAGGGCGATCTGGTAAAGCAATAAAACCATCGGTGAGGGCATTGAGGTAAGCCACCCAGTCGCAAAGTAGTTCGCCGTTCCCGGTCAGCTGGGACGACGGAGAGCCATCACTGCCAAAGGCATGGGAAAGGTTGCCCCTGGATGCCCTTGCTGCTAATCCACCCAGCAATCCAGACGCGATTTCCGCCAGCGCAGGACGGGGCAGTTTCCACGCCGCATCCAGCAACAGCGAAATCGCATGGCAGGTCCAACTTGCATAGCAGAACGGATCAGGCTCGGGAGCGCTGCGAATGCGACGTTCCGCATTCGACAGCTCGAAATATTCAGAATGGGCCCCCTGGCTGCCTCTGAACCCCCCGGCCTGACGGTCCAGCAACGTGGTCAACAAAAAGTCGATAGTGTTATTCGCTACCTTCAGGTACGCGGGTTCTTCCAGCACAATCCCGGCATCAAGATACACACCGGCCAGGCTTAAATTGTCCTCCACCATCTTCTCGTGCTGAGCCTCGGTCCAGTCCACCTGGGCACAGTACCGGAAGAACCCCCCCTCCGCTTCATCCCACAGTTCCCCGCTCATCATTGCGTCTAGGGTCTTCCTCAAGATGGCTGCATAAAAGGCCTCGCCCGTGGTGCGGTAGAGATGCAGAAAAAGCTTCAGGATGGGCGCCGACGGAAACTTGGGATCCTCTCCGAAACCGCCGTTGCGGGCATCGTGGGCGCCTGCCATCCGGCGGGCGATAACATCCACCAGGCGGCGGTCCGGTTCACCGGTGGCCGCCACTCGGCCCAGGTATTCCTGGCGCTGGCGGTGAATCTGGGCCGCCTGGTCATAAATGCCTGCTTTGTCTTCGTCATAGGCCCGCTTGATTTCCACCAGCATCGATAGAAACTGGTCCGCGGGCAGGTAGGTAGCGCCAGCTATGCTGCCTCCGTGGGGAGTGAGAAAGGCGGTCGTGGGCCAGCCACCTACATTGTAGCGAGCGTTCACGTCGGGGCGGTGATCGTTGTCCACAAGAATGGCCACGAAATTATCATTCACGAAACTGGCCACTTCGTCGTCGGAAAAGGTGGTCTCTTCCATCACGTGGCACCAGTAGCACCAGACGGCAGAGATGGAGAGCAGCACCGGTTGGTCCTGCGCCTGGGCCACATCAAATGCTTCCTGGCTCCAGTGACGCCACTGGATGCTGCTGCTTCCTTCAGTTTCTCGAAGATTTACTGCCATGAAATGGGCGCCTGGGAGGGCGTTCTTACCCGATTGAGTCTGCAAAAATCCAGCATAAAGGTAGCATAGCCATTTCGGATTTTCAATCACGATGGGGTATATTTCATACGTGATTCCGGCTCCTCAGTCCGAATTTAGCAACGAAAGCTACGGGATGATTACTTCAAGGGCTGATCTACGGCTGGACAGTGCCTTTAGTCAAGGAATCGTTGCTTTCTTAAAGTACAGCGCTTGCAGGGTTGGGAGGCGCATAGCCACTATAAGAATGAAAGTTCAATCCCACTTGAATAGACTTGAAAGTTAAAGCTGGAAAAACGCAATTGAACTTTTCCAACCGCGAATGAGCGAAAATGAGCGTATTCGGCTGGAAGAACGTTCTTTTTTGCCCTCCGGTGAATGCTACTGAACCACCACAACCAACGCACGAGTTTCCTTCCGGCTAAAGAAATGACAAGAGGTGTGTGGCTCTAACCATCTCCCGCCTTTGGCCCGCAAATCCGCCGCCCGAAACAAGGCGTATTTGATTGAAGCTGTCCTCAATAATTCGGCCATATTTCTGCGCTATACTGAAAATATGGTGAAATTCTCAAACCGACACCAAGTTCTAACGAAGGAGGTCGATTGTGCGTAGTTTGTTCTTTTTTCTAACAACGCTGCCTGACAGCGCACGCAGGGACCCGTATTTCCGACGCGTCCTTTTCTTGCCCCTAGTCGTGGCGGCCTTCTCCGTGCTAACGCCTGGCTGTTCCTTCCTGCAGCCAGACTTTTCCGCAGGCCGGACAGAAGAACCGGCGACCACCTCCACATCGGAAGAACCACAGGTGCGTTCGGTTACCCTGGCCGAAAATGCCGAATCGTTGCAGAGCATGTCCTCCGTCAACGACAACGAACCTGCGCCGGCCGAACCTGATACTGCCTCATCTCAGCAGTTACCGGACCCCAATGTGGCTTCCCTCGATGGCAACGCCACTGTTACAGCAGATACTCCCGCAGGCCCATTGAACGACATTCTCGGAGACAACGTGCCGGAGGTAACATCGCCGGGTGAGGGTGGCCCTGGCGCGCCCAAGCCGCAACTTTCCGGGTTGACTCCCCTGGAAATCGTCGCGGCCCAGGACCAGGTTTTGCGCGACATATATGTGTCCAGTCTGCCTTCAGTGGTCTACATCCGTATCTCCAGGAATCTGGGCTCCCTGGCCGAGCGCCCCAATATCCCCGACATTCCCAATATCCCTGATGACTTTTTTGAACGTTCCGGCGGGTCCGGATTCGTGTGGGACGACGAGGGACACATCGTAACCAACCACCATGTCGTAACCGAGGCAGACCGTATCATCGTTATGCTGCCCAACCGGGTTGAGATGGAAGCAGAGTTTCTTGGGAGCGACCCGGACTCAGACCTGGCAGTTCTCAAGGTATCCGATCCCGATGGCTTCCTGAAACCCTCCACGCTGGGTAACAGCGACAAAGTAGACATGGGCCAACTCGCGGCCGCCGTCGGTAATCCCTTCGGCCAGGAGTTCAGCATCACTGCGGGAATTGTCAGCGGCATTGGCCGGACGATTCGCAGCGGGCACAGCCCATTCTCCATTCCGGAGGTCATCCAGACCGATGCCCCCATCAACCCAGGCAATTCGGGAGGTCCCCTGCTGGACCGCAACGGCCACGTCATTGGAGTAAACACCCAGATAATCAGTCACGCGGGCGGCAACAGCGGCATCGGCTTTGCGGTGCCCATCAACATTGCCAAGCAGGTAGTCCCGTCCATTATCGGAGAGGGTGAGTACGAATACTCCTGGCTTGGTATCAGCGGAACCACCCTCAGGCCTGATCTGGCCGAAGCAATGGATCTTCCCCGCCGTACCCAGGGAGCCCTGGTCATCGATATTGTTAGCGACGGCCCCGCTGAGAACGCTGGTCTGGCAGGCAGCGACGAGACCCTTGAACTGGAAGGTCAGGAACTACCCATAGGAGGGGACATCATTGTCGCCATAGATGGCGACACCATGGAGACGATCGATGACGTCATCGCCTACCTCGTTTCCAATACCCGTCCGGAACAGGAAGTAGCGATGGATATTCTCCGCAACGGCGAAAGAATGCAGTTGACGGTCAAGCTGGGCGCCAGGCCGGGCCCATAGTCTCCACTATCCGGCCTATCCATACCTTAAGGGGGCGGCGAGTCAGCCGCCCCCAATTCGTGGGGTTCGACTCCCCCACCAGGCAGCATTCGCCATACATTGACCGCCGGCGGAATTTGGCCTACGCTACCCGCAGCCCTTCACAACACAAGTGGTTAACGGACGAAAACAGATGGACCTGCCAGCTCACAAATACCTTGATGAACGGAAAATCCCCTATCGCAGGCTGGAGTTTTCGCCGGATACGGAAAAGGGTGCGGCCAGCGTGGCCCACGCCCTGGAATTTGACGAAGGGCAGATGGTCAAGACGCTGCTCTTCCGCACCGGGGAAGGCCAAATGGCCCTGGTTATGCTGGGCGGCGACCGCCACGCCATTTCCGGCCAGCTTAAACGTGCGCTGGGGTCCCGCAACATCAGCCTGGCCGATCCCGATCTGGTTAAGGAATTAACCGGGTATGCGGTGGGTTCAATCCCGCCCTTTCACTGGCAGCAGGCAGGGTTCCGATCGCTGGTGGATGTTGCCTTGACCGAATACAGTGTGCTGGGCGTAGGCGCCGGCGTCTGGGGCCAGGAAATCATCATCAAGCCTGACGACCTCATTGCTGCTTCCAATGCCGAAGTAGTGAACCTCACCAGGAGGAACCCGTGAAGTTCTGGATAATTCTGCCCTTGCTGGCGCTGCTCTTCTTAGCTTGTTCTCAGGAAGATGGCAGCTCCGACCTGATAACTACCGCATCCGGACTTCAGTATGAGGTCCTGGCCACTGGCGACGGGCCATCTCCCTCGCCAGGCGACACGGCCATTGTCCACTATACGGGGTGGCTCACCGACGGCACCAAATTCGACAGTTCCGTGGACCGGGACCGGCCTTTCGAATTTGGGGTCGGCCAAGGCAACGTCATCCAGGGCTGGGACGAAGGAGTGGCCCTGATGAAGGTGGGAGACAAGTGGAAGTTCACCATCCCCTCCGACCTGGCCTACGGGGAACGCAGCATCGGCAACGGTCTTATTCCAGCCAACTCAACATTGGTTTTCGAGGTGGAACTGCTGGACGTCAAGTGAGCCTTCTTCCGCGTTAGGGCTATCGCATGAATAGAGGTGGAGAGCTAGAATAGGGAAAACCTGGGGA
>JAPPLU010000026.1 GCA_028874075.1 Chloroflexota bacterium | reverse complement strand
CCGGCCTGACCCAAAACCCCAGGTATATGCACATCCCACCTTGGCTTTAGTTTAGCAGGTCATCGGGCAGCTCGTCCGGGACTCGGAAGAAAGGATGACGGGAAGGCAGGTAGAGGAAATCGGCATAGGTGCCGGTGAAATAAGGGTACACACCGGCAGTGGGATAAGCCCGGTTGGCGCACCAGTTGGTATCCCCCCGCAGGCAGAGGTGACAGCGATGACAGGGGAAAATGGCCGAATAGACAATCCGGTCGCCTTCTTCAATGGGAGTGCCAAGAGTATCAGTGGCCACGCCTTCGCCCAGCACTTCGACAATGCCCGTGCCCTCGTGGCCCATGACCCTACCCGTGGGAGGGATTGGCATGTGTTCCTGGGTTTGGTCGCCGCGCCAGGTGTGCAGGTCTGAGCCGCAAACCCCGGCCTGAGTCATTCTCAATAGAACCGCGCCGGGTTCAGGTTCGGGGACGTCGTACTCCTCGATTTCAAAGGGCTTGCCGTATTCCTTGACTACTACAATCCGGCCTTTCATGGGGAGCCTCCCGTTAAGGTTGGATAGGGGACAGCCATCGGGCATAATTGCATACCCAAGTAGAGAGACGGATCCGGAAGATTAGCCCAGTTCCGAGGGCAAGGTCAGCCGGCGCGGGCGGATTCCGGCGCGCGGACCTCCGTAACGCCAATCATGCTGTCCCGGGTTACAAGCTCGGCTAACTGGTCCTCGCTCATACCCTCTGTGCCTTCGGGACGACGAGGCAGCACCAGGTAACGCAGGTCGGCGGTGCTGTCCAGGACCCTCACTTCAACTTCAGCCGGCACGTCCAAGCCAAATTCGCGCATTACTCCTCGCGGGTCGATAACGGCTCGGGAACGGTAGGAAAAGCTCTTGTACCAGTCCGGAGGCCGACCCAAGAGAGCGCGGGGGTAGCAGGAGCAGAGGGTACAAACCACGAGGTTGTGGACGTTTTCCGTGTTTTCTACCACATCCAGCTTGGGAGTGGTTTCGGGCAAACTATATCCCAACTGGGCCAGCGCCGCCTCCGGGTCGGACAGCAACAGCGCCTTGTATTCCGGGTCTGCCCAAGCGTGGGCTACTACCCGAGCGCCGTCGGCCGGGGAACGGGCCTCTACCCGATCCACCATATTCTGTATCTCCGTAGGGGAACAAACTCCCTTTTCAACCAGAAGGGCCTCCATGGCCCTGGCGCGAAGGGCGTAATATCCCAACTCCTCATCATGAGCCATTCCGGGGTGGTCCTCGTGATCATGGTCGCCGTGGCCGTTGCTACTGGTGTTCAACCTAGTCATTGCTGCCTCCTGAATGGCGGTCAGGCAACCGCCGTAGCGGGTTCCAGCCAATGCTGGTAAATATCGACGTAAATCTTGTCTGAACTGGGACCGGCATACTCTGACCACACCTGGGACTGAGAAAACTCAACCCGGTACAAAGGCTGGGCAGGCTGGCCGTCGCCGCCGTATGCCAGGGACTCCGGGTTTGGGAAAATGCCGCACAGCTTGTGCACCCGTCCGGTTTGACCCTGGATGTACCGAGGAGTCCTGAAGTGCCCTCCAGGATTATCCACCCTAACCGCCACGGTGTCGCCGGGCTGGTACTTAACCGTCGAGTCGTCTGGCTGACCGGAATACTGGGTCATGACCGCACCTGACTCTGAACTTCCTCGAACTTGTGGTCCAGTTCGTCGCTGGTGATCACTCCCTTTTCCAGCAAGAGGATTTCCAGTGCGGCAGTCCAACGCTCGTAGTAGGAACAGGCTTCGTAGGTTTCCGGGTCCAGGCTTTCGATGGCGCGGCGCATTTCGTCTGTACGGCGCAGGCCTTTCTCGCTGAGGACGTTATGCATGGCGTCCACCCGGCGTTCCCAGTCGGAAAGAACATGCTCCTCCTGGCTGATGGGTTCTTCGGTGGGCCATCCTCCCCGGTCGTGCGGTTGCGACATGGTTTCCTCCGTAAGGGGTTATAGTTGCCTATGATAATGGCCTCTCAAATGGGTTACAACCAAGCGTTTAACAGCGGCCAATTCCGGAAATTGGACATTCCGACCACGGCCGGACCTATGCCTTGCCGGGCCGGACACTGTCCTTAACTGGACGTTCCAGACCCGGTTCGAGTCTGGAAAAAATTTTAGCTGTATTTCCACTCATTTTCGCCCATTTCGTATCTGAAATGAGTACCGAGTAGTGGTCCGGCGGCGGCTTCATCTTCATTTGCTACAAAGGAGGAATCACCAAAATGGGCGAAAATGGCGGGTTGACGGCCAATTGAACAGGAAGTGCGACGAGCATGCTTTCCGGCCATTGTCCGTTACTTAAGCGACCGGAGGGTGAGCTACCCAAGAGTCATGGTATAGACCTGACTTCCAGAACATCAAGAGGCGGTTGTCAGCTCCACATTTCCGCCACGTCGCAGACCCGCATGAACTGCACGTTGGGGAAAGACTGGATGTGATTGATCAGGCGTTCCAGCATCAGCAGGCGACCGGGCCGGCCGATGTACTGGGGGTGCATCGTCAGGTTGAAGGCCCGGCCGTAGTGATAGAGACCCTCGAACTCAGCGGCCCACGCGCCGTAGACCTCGTCGGGGTTGCGCATGGGGCCTAGGCGATTGGCGGCGGGGGCGTAGACGAAGTTGGGAGCATCGTCCAACAGCCAGCTTACGGGGACTTCCACCAGGCGCCGAGCGGGATCGTTGGCGTTGAGTACATAAGGAGCATCGTCGCCCATGAGGCTGCTGTCGTAGCTGAACCCGTGGGAGGCCAACAAGTCCACCGAAACCTCGCTTAGCTCCCAACTGGGAGACCGGTAGCCAGTAGGGGCCTGACCAGTAATGCCCTTCAGGATATTTATTCCCTTTTCAAGAATCTCGGTTTCTTGCTCCGGGTCCAGGTAACCGGGTGGTTCGTGCATGTAACCGTGGTGGCCGACTTCGTGGCCTCGGTTGGCGATATCTTCCACCAGTTCGACATGGGTTTCCGCCACGTAGCCGGGGACGTAAAAGCTGGCCTTGATCCCATGCTTGTCCAGTAAGTCCAGGAGCCGGGGTGCGGCCACCGACGGCCCGTATTCGGCCATGGACATGAGGCTTGGAAATTTGGCGAAGTTTGCGTCACGCCAAAGCCATGAAGATACGCCGTCAACGTCAAAGGTGAGCATCGCCACGCACTGGGTGTTCCCGGGCCAAATTCCGGACATATCGGAGCCTCCGTTGATGTATTCCTTTATTTGGAAACCGGCCGGATTATCGCCGCCGGGCCCTGCTGTCCAATGCTAGCCGCCCGAGGCTGGAATTATATCGAACCCCGTATAAGGGCGTAGCACTTCGGGAATAATCACCGAACCGTCGGCCTGTTGGTTGTTTTCCAGGATCGCGATGATGACGCGAGGCAGGGCCAGGCCAGAACCGTTAAGGGTGTGAACGAACTCGGGCCGGGAGCCTGCTGCCGGGCGGTACCGGATGTTTGCGCGCCTGGCCTGGAAGTCGGTGCAATTGGAACAGGAACTGGCTTCCAGCCACTCCTCGCAACCGGCGGACCAGATTTCGATATCGAAGGTCTCGGCTGAAGGGAAGGAGATGTCCCCGGTGCAAAGTTGCAGGACCCGGTAGGCCAGGCCCAGCCGCTGGCAGACATCCTCTGCATCGGCCAGGAGACGGTCAAGTTCGTCGTCCGACGTCTCCGGGTCTACAATTTTGTACATTTCTACCTTGTTGAACTGGTGTACACGCTTTATGCCACGAGTGTCCCGGCCCGCCGCCGTCTTTTCCCGGCGGAAACAGGGGGTCTGGGCCACGTAATACCGGGGCAGGGAACCCGGCGGAAGAATTTCGTCCCGGTACAGGTTGGTGATAGGGACTTCAGCAGTGGGTATCAGCCACAGGTCATCCTCTTCGTCCCTATACAGGTTGTCGGCGAACTTGGGCAGGTTGCCTGATCCCTCCATTACCTCCCGGCGTACCAGGATTGGGAGCATCAATTCGGTGTAGCCATGCTCCCGACTATGGAGGTCCAGCATCCACGCAATAGTGGCGCGTTCCAGCTTGGCGCCGTAGCCGGACATCGTGTAAAACCTGCTACCCGAAAGTTTTACACCGCGCTGGAAGTCGATTATGCCCATTTCCTCCGCCAAGTCCCAATGAGGCTTGGCAGGGAAGTCGAGGGACTTGGGCTCGCCCCACTGGCGGACTACAATGTTCTCCTCTTCACTAAGCCCCCGGGGGACGTCCTCGCGAGGCAGGTTGGGTAGTTCCAGCAGAATTGAATGGATACGCTCATCCAATTCCCGGGTTTGCCGCTCCAGGACATCGATTTCCTGACCAACTTCGCGCATTTCGAGAACAACGTCCTCGGGGGCTTCCTCGCCCTGGGCACGCAGTTGCCCAATGGCCCGACTGGCCTGGTTGCGCCGGGCGCGCAGCTCGTCGCCCTGGCTGATGGCCTGGCGGCGCTGACTATCCAGGGTCAGCAGTTCGTCCATCGGGCCCTCCTCACCTCTAGTAGCCAGGGCCTGCCGTACAAATTCAGGGTCGCGACGTATCTGTTCAATAGATAGCATAAGGCTTTTCTTCAGTTATGTAAGGTAAAAGTGTAAAGCATTATTATGTAATGTAAAAGTGGAGTAGCTATTCCCAGTGTCGGAGCTTCTATACGAACAAGTCACTCGAGACCAGGTTTGGAAGGTGCATGAAACAAGCTACTCCGACACTATTCGGTATCGGAGTCGCTTCTTTCCTCCCGCCTAACCCGCATCTGGGGGAACAGCAGCACGTCGCGGATGGTGGACTGGCCGGTTATAAGCATGACCAGCCGGTCTATGCCAATGCCCAGGCCCCCAGTAGGTGGCATGCCGTACTCAAGGGCGGTCAGAAAGTCCTCATCCAGCCGATCGACCTCTTCATCCTGGAAGGCTTGGCGGATGTGTTCCTGTACCTCAAACCGCTCTCGCTGGACAGCCGGGTCGTTTAGCTCGGTATAGGAATTGGCGATTTCCATGCCCGCAGCGAAGGCCTCGAAACGCTCCACGTAACCAGGCATGCCGGGTTTGGCCTTGGCCAGGGGCGACATGACCTCAGGATAATCCAGGATGAAGGTGGGCTGCACCAAGTGAGGTTCTACAAATGCGGAAAGCAGCTTGTCCAGGACACGGCCCCGGCTTTCGCGGGCCCCGGCTTCGATTTGCACGCCGCGTTCCAGGGCAGCCCTGACCAGGGAAGCGTCGTCAGGGTGCTGGTCAATATCCAGCCCGCTGCGGCGGTGCAGTTCTTCCTTGAAGCTCACCCTCTTCCAGGGGGGAGTGAAATCTATGATGTCTTCACCATAAGGAATCTGCATTGATCCACGGACTTCCTGGGACACTCTGGAGATCATGGCTTCGACCATGTCCATAACGTCGTTGTAATCGGCGTAGGCTTCGTAACTCTCCAGCAACGAGAACTCGGGATTGTGGTCCTGGTCAATTCCCTCGTTGCGGAAAACCCGACCCAGTTCATAGACTTTATCGAAGCCGCCTACAATGAGGCGCTTAAGGTAGAGTTCGGTGGCGATGCGCAAGTAGAGCCGCTGGTCCAGGGCGTTGTGGTGGGTGTCGAAGGGGCGAGCGTGGGCCCCGGCTGCCACGGGCACCAGGATGGGCGTGTCCACCTCCAGGAAACCTCGGTCATCAAGGAAGCGGCGGATGCCGTTGATAACCTTGCTGCGCTGGGTAAAGGCCGACATTATCTCCGGATCGGAGATCAGGTCCAGGTAACGCTGGCGGTAACGAATTTCCACGTCGCGAAGGCCATGAAATTTCTCGGGCAGGGGCCGCATTCCCTTGGCCAGGACAGTCACCTGCTGCGCTTCGATGGTTACCTCGCCGGACCGGGTGCGGAGCATGCCACCGGAAACGCCGATGAAGTCCCCCAGGTCCAGGTCGCGCAACAATTCGTACTGGTCGCCCAGAACGTTCTGGCGAAACATCGCCTGAACCGAGCCGGACCCGTCGCGAATGTCTAGAAAAGCGGCCCGGCCCATCACCCGCATGGATACGACGCGCCCGGCAAGGGAATGTTGCGGAGCAGGGACTTCCTCTCCATCGGTTTCGGAAACCTTAGACTCCCAAGCCTCAAATTCCGCAATTGCGGAGGCCGTGTCAGTGGACCGCCGGTAACGGGGCGGATAAGGATCTATACCCTTTTCGCGCAGGCGTTCCAGCTTGGCGATTCGGCTACCGATAAGAGCGTCTTCTCTGTCCTGCATGGGCAACAGTTTACAACCTGTAGTGTCGGAAATGAAGACTTGCCATGCCAGGCAGTTCCTGCCGATCTCGTTGTCAAGTGTTTCAAAACGGTTTCAATTTTCCTTTTAGGGACGAAAAAGTTTACAAATGGGAAAAGGGATTGTTACATACAGGCAATATCCAGGTTGGTGTACCGGAATAGTATATGGGCAGCAACAAAAAGGAGGCTGGGTTTCTGATGATGCATGCCAAACATTGGAATCTCACACTGAGCGCACCCAATCTACGGCGGTTTTTGCCTTATGTACTGGCCGGTCTGATGGCCGCGGCAATAATGGTGGGATGGAACATTGCCTTTGCACAGGGCGACCCACCCCTGCAGGAAGTGGAAGACCCGGCAACTCACCTGGGCAACTTGACAACAATGGTTGCCGCGTTCCTGGTTTTCTTCATGCAGGCGGGCTTCGCTTTTCTGGGCGCGGGGCTGATCCGGTCAAAAAGCACAGTCAACTATATGACCAAGAGCTTCATGGACTTCGCCATTGCGTCGCTGTCCTTCTGGGCCTTCGGTTTCGCCATTATGATGGGCACCTCGGCGGCGGGAATTGCCGGAACGGACAACTTCTTCCTGTTGAGCGGCGGAAATGACTGGCAGGTCTACGTGGACTGGATGTTCCAGATGGTCTTCGCCGGTACTGCAGCTACAATTGTGGCCGGAGCAGTGGCCGAGCGGACCAAGACCCAGGCCTACTTTGCCTACAGTTTCCTGATTGGCGCCATAATTTACCCCCTGTACGGACACTGGGTATGGAACGGCGAAGGCTGGCTGGCAATAATGGGCGCGGCCGACTACGCGGGTTCAGGCGTGGTTCACGCCGTAGGCGGTTTCGTCGCGCTGGCCGGCGCCGCCGTGGTGGGCCCCAGGACCGGAAAGTTCAATGCCGACGGTTCGGCAAACCAGCTATACGGCCACAACGTGCCTTACGTGATAATCGGGACCTTCATCCTGTTCTTCGGGTGGTTTGGGTTCAACATCAACGGCGGAGCATCCATTGGCTTGAACGCCATAAACACGCTCCTGGCCGGCGCGACCGGTGCGGTTGTAGCCCTATACATCCAGCTCATCAAGTCCGGGAAAATTGACATTCTCATGTCTTGTAACGGCGCCTTGGCGGGCCTGGTGGGCATCACCGCCCCGGTGGCCTATGTGGACCCCTGGGCCGCGGTTGTAATCGGAGCCCTGGCTGCCCCGATCATGATGATTTCCGTTACCATGATCGAGAGAGTGCTGAAAATTGATGACCCGGTAGGTGCGGTATCGGTGCACGGTGTATGTGGTCTTTGGGGTTTGCTGGCGGTGGCTATTTTTGCCAGCGGCAACAACGACGTTACAGGGTTAATTGGCGGCAGCGCGGCGCTTCTGTTACCACAGCTGGTCAGCATGGCAGTCGTCCTTGTATGGGCCCTGGCCACCGGCTTCGGGATGTTCTTCCTGTTGAAATTCTCCATGGGAGTGCGGCTGACCGAAGAAGAGGAAATGGCCGGAGTGGACGCTTCCGAGCACGGGATGGAAGCATACCAGATGAGCTAGTCTCAAGCCGGCGCAATTCCACCTGCAAGAGAAGGCGCAAGGGTCGGGGAACAGATCTCCGACCCTTGTTTAATGTACTCCGGGTATGAGTAGCCCGTTCCTACCTGTAGAGAGGCCGATTTTCCAGTCAAGCGCGGCAATCTGGATAACGGATCCAACTGGAACCGCATTCTCAACTTCAGTTGGTGAACAGCCGGGAAGGGTCTTCAATTATCATTCCCGCTTTAACGCGCCCGTAACACAAAATTTACTTCTGCGATATTTCCGCGTAACAAGTGGCCTCCAGAATACACACATAACTTGAACAGAGGGAGTCGCAATCGATGGAAGCCATTTTCGCCGCAGTCGCTTTTGTAGGTCTGTTCAGTCTCTGGGTAATCGTCCCAAAGATGCTGCTGAAGAAGTAAGAGGCTCAGAGAGCTTTGGAGATTCAGAGTGAATCCCGACGGCTCAGGGCATCCTCAAGGCAGCGGAACTCTATTTTCATGATGTAACAAAAAGTTAACATCTTAGAAAATTTCCTGAAACATCGAACCGCCAAAATCCAAGCCATAAACCAAAGGCAAGGAGCTAACAGAATATGGAGTTAATCGCAGCCGCGGCCGCCTTTATTGGACTGTTCAGCATGTGGGTAATCCTGCCCAAGCTGTTCCTCAAGAAATAAGGCGGAACCTGACCAGCGCGTAGCACGCAGTCAATCCTGAACCTGCTAACTAATGAAAGGTCCATGCTTCAAGGGATGCCCCGGAGTATGGGCTGTTTCTATTGGACAGGGTAGAGAGACAAGGCGGATTTCGCCGCTAACAGGGGAAACCCAGGGTCGCGATGCTTCCACGGCCTCAAGGCTCACTAGCCGCAAGGGGGATGGCAAAGTATGAATACTGGAGATACTGCCTGGATACTGGCCTGCTCGGCGCTTGTCTTGCTGATGACCCCGGGGCTGGCGTTTTTCTATGGCGGGCTGGTCCGCCGGAAGAACGCCACTGCCACTATCATGCACAGCATTATGTGCATGGGACTGGTCGGCGTAGTGTGGGTCCTGTGGGGTTATAGCCTGGCCTTCGGCAACGATGTGGCCGGACTCGGATTCGTAGGCGACTTACAATGGTTCGGACTGGCAGGGGTCAGCGCGTCGGAACCGCAGGAAGGCAGCACCATTCCCCACCAGGTATTTATGGTCTTTCAGGGGATGTTCGCTATCATTACTCCGGCCCTGATCACCGGTGCTTTCGCCGAACGCATCAAGTTCAGCGCGTTTGTTATTTTCACGATTCTGTGGGTGACAATCGTATATGCGCCAGTAGCCCACTGGGTGTGGCATGGCGACGGATGGCTGTTCAAGCTGGGAGCCCTGGACTTTGCCGGCGGGACGGTCGTACATATCAACTCCGGCATCGCCGCCCTGGCCGCGGCCCTGGTCATTGGTAAGCGAATCGGCTTCGGCGATCAGCCTATGCCGCCCCACAATGTCCCGATGGTGGTGCTGGGCGCAGGGCTTCTCTGGTTTGGCTGGTTTGGGTTCAACGCAGGCAGCGCATTGGCCGCCAACGGCACTGCGGTCAACGCCTTCGTAGTTACCAATACTGCCGCTGCCGCCGCAATAGTCTCCTGGGTGGCCATGTCGTGGATATTCGGCAAGCGACCCAGCATCATCGGTGCCGCTTCCGGCGCCGTGGCAGGCCTGGTTGCAATAACGCCGGCAGCAGGCTTCGTGGGGGCAATACCGGCCATCATAATTGGAGCAGGCGCTGGCATTATCTGCTATGGCGCAATTGAATTGCTCCTGAAGCTGAAGGTGGACGATGCTCTCGCCGTATGGGGTGTGCATGGTATGGGTGGCACCTGGGGAGCCTTAGCCACCGGTATCTTTGTGGGCATCGGTTTCAGTTCATTTGGTGAACTCGCCGGCGCTTCAGGTCGGGGCGAGCAGATCCTTATTCAGGTGGTCGGAATTGTCGCCACAGCCATTTGGTCCTTTGTGGTTACGGCGATAATCTTGCTGGCCATTAAGTACACTGTCGGCCTGCGAGTAGAAGAAAGCCAGGAACAACTGGGACTGGACCTGACTCAACATGGCGAAGGCGCTTACACAACTTAAAGCGGCATTTCGCTGGGAATTCGCTCCGGCCAAGGAAACTCAAGGTATAACAAATTGCGAGGTTTTGGATCATGAGCTACAAGGCAGAATATATTTGGATTGATGGGCAGGAGCCCACGGCAAAGTTGCGCTCCAAGGGCAAGATCGTGCCTGATGGAGAAGACCCCCCCATCTGGGGCTTCGATGGATCCAGCACTAACCAGGCCCCTGGCGAAGCTTCAGACTGCGTGCTGAATCCGGTCCTGGTGGTCCCCGACCCGGTACGTGGCGGAAATAACAAGCTGGTAATGTGCGAAGTGTTGCTGACCGATATGAGTCCCCATCCTTCCAACACCCGGTCAGCCTGCGCAGCGGCAGCGGCCCAGTATGCCGACATGGACTTCTGGTTTGGCATCGAACAGGAGTACACCTTCTTCGACGGCATCAAGCCTTTGGGCTGGCCCGACAACGGTTTCCCTGCACCCCAGGGCGGATACTACTGCGGTGTGGGTTCCGACGAGGTGTTCGGCCGCCCGGTGGTGGAACAGCATATGGACGCCTGCCTTTTCGCCGGCCTGGCCTTTTCAGGAATTAACGGCGAAGTGATGCCGGCTCAGTGGGAATTCCAGATCGGCCCCATCGGCGCACCGGCAGTTGGCGATCACCTGTGGCTGGCCCGCTGGCTGCTGTATCGTATCGGCGAGGACGTTGAGACCGTTGACGGTCGCCGCGGCATCAGCGCGACCCTGGACCCCAAGCCGGTGAAGGGTGACTGGAACGGAGCTGGCGCACACACCAATTTCTCTACAAACGCGATGCGCGACTCCTACGAGCCCTGCGTTGCTGCTGCCGAGGCTCTCAGCACTCGCCACGACCTGCACATTGCCAACTACGGGCACCGAATTGAGGAGAGGCTGACCGGCCTGCACGAGACCTGTTCATACCGCGAGTTCCGGTACGGCGTGTCCGATCGGGGCGCCTCGGTACGGATTCCCTGGCAGGTTGCCCGGGACGGCAAGGGCTACATTGAGGATCGCCGCCCCAACGCCAATGCTGATCCTTACGTCGTTACCCGTCTCATCATTGAGACCGTGGGCTCCGACGCAAAGGGTTCCTAGTCCTGGTTTGCCTCAACGCAAAAGGCGCCGCCATGCTGGGGCGGCGCCTTTGTTTTGGGTTTATGCTACCTTGGCTATGGGCTTAAATCTCCTTATACCAGCAACGTAACTGAGCTTTCACAAATATCCGGGTTTGCAGCTTTTTCGAGCCGCCCTGAGGGATTGAGATGATGGACTCTCGCACCACGGAGCAGGAATATGTGCTTCGTACCGCCAGAGACAATGACGTGAAGTTCGTTCGCCTCTGGTTTACCGACATCCTGGGCAACCTGAAGGGATTTGCCATCAACGTGGACGACCTGGAGGAGGCCATCGAAAGAGGTGTGGGCTTCGACGGGTCGGCTATTGAAGGTTTTGCCCGCGCCACCGAGGACTCTTACCGGATAGACGAAAGCGACATGCGGGCCTATCCCGACCCGACGACCTTTGCCGTCCTGCCCTGGAGGCCGCGCCAAAACGCCGTGGCCCGGATGTTCTGCGACATTCATTCTCCCATCGGCGAACCCTTTATGGGTGATCCCCGTCTGGCACTGAAGCGGAACCTGGAGCGGCTGGCCCGCATGGACTACACCTATTACGTGGGCCCCGAGCTGGAATTTTTCTACCTGGAGAAGCCGGAAAAGGATAGCTCGGACAAGCTGCGGCCGCCCCAACCCCTGGACTCGGACGGGTATTTTGACCAGCTTTCCAGCAACCCCACCGCCGACCTGCGGCGGGACACGGTGCTGAATCTCTCCGAACTGGGCATACCCGTCAAGTACTCTCATCACGAAGGCGCCCACAGCCAGCACGAGATTGACCTGCAATACACCGACGCCCTTACCATGGCCGACAGCGTGATTACCGCCAAGCTGGCCATCAAGGAACTGGCTCAATTGCGGGGTTTCCATGCTTCCTTCATGCCCAAGCCCTTTACCGGCATCAACGGTTCGGGAATGCACACTCACCAGTCCTTGTTCAAGGGTGATGAGAATGCTTTTTACGACCCCGAGGACGAGTACAAGCTCTCGCTGGTAGCCAAGCGCTTCATTTCCGGACTGATCCGGCACGCGCCTGAGATTACCCTGGTTACCAACCAGTGGATCAACTCTTATAAACGTCTGGTGCCGGGCTACGAGGCGCCCGTGTACATCTCCTGGGCACGCAATCGATCCGACCTGGTCCGAGTGCCGTCTTACAAGCCCGGCTATGAGAACTCAGTGAGGATCGAATATCGAGCGCCGGACCCGGCCTGCAATCCCTACCTGGCATTCAGCGTAATGCTGGCCGCTGGAATGAAGGGTATTGAGGAAGAGTATCCGGAAGTTCCCCCGGTGGAAGGGAACGTATTTGCCATGAGCCGAGAGGAGTTTACTTCGCGGGGGATAAAGGTGCTGCCGGGAAGCCTGGGCGAGGCAATTGCCCTGGCGGAAGATAGCGATCTGCTCCAGGAGGCCCTGGGAGAACACATTCTGGAGAGCTTCATCCGCAACAAGCGGCTCGAGTGGCAGCGGTACCGGTCCACCGTCACTGATTATGAAATAGAACGGTATCTTCCTACACTATAAGGTTCTTGCCAAACTTGGCAGCGAAATCAGGATGAGGGCCTCGCCCATGTTGCTGTGGCGCCTGGACTAGGGCCAATGCCGGGAAAGGAAATCCTTGAAATTGACGGCATCCCCATGGCGGGCAGATTCGTAGGCCGCAGCTACCAGAGCCAAATCCTTTAATCCTTCCGTACCGGAAGTTTCTCCTTCCCTGTTTTCCCTGACGCTGGCAACGAAGTCGTGGACCATAGAGGGTCTACCCCTGCGGTCCGGGGAAAAGCGGATCATATCCTTCCGATCATTACTTTCCAAGGCGATTTGGCCACTGCCGACGACGAAGGACATGTTGCCTTGGGTTCCGGTGATTCGCACTTCCGGAAGCCTGGGACTGCCGGCAGTCCATGAATGGTTGATCATTCCGGCTGCACCGGTGGACCAGCGAAGCATCACAGCCATGCCATCCTCGCCCTCTTGTCCGCCCATTGCCTTGGGAAGTTCAGCGGCATACACAGATTCCGGTTCACCGGCCATGTACCGCATAAAGTGGACCTTGTGGATGCCCCCATCGATGAGGACGCCTCCACCATTGTCAGCCCGTGAACTGCGCCAACTGCCGGGTTGGAAGGGATATTCCTCCTGGAACTGGATGAAACGCAGGTGGCCCACGGCACCGGCGGATACCAGTTCCCGGCACTTCCTGACTTGCGCCATATAGCGCACGTTCTCGGCCACCATCAGGTTAACGCCGGAACCGGCAGCCGAGCGCACAATAGCGCTGGCATCTTCCAGCGAGTGGGCCAGCGGCTTTTCCACGAGGATGTGCTTCCCGTGCCGGATTCCAAGTTCGCAGTGCTGCCGGTGCAGGTTGTGGGGTGTGCAGATGTACAGGGCATCGACTCGGGCGTCTTCTGCGGCCCGTGGATAGCTACCGAAGGAGTCAACCCCGCCAAATCTCCGGCAGTATTCTTCCGCTCTGGAAAGGTCCCGGCTGGCGAAAAAAAGGTCGAGTTCTTCGTGAAGCTGGGCCAGGCTGCCGGCAAAGTCGGCGGCGTACCGGCCACACCCAACTACACACAGGGAGAACTTTTCGGCGTTCATTTGCGGGTCAACTGGCGGCTGCAAGGCAAACGCAGGTCATGGAGTGGATTCGCTGATTTCCAGCACATAGCTGGCCTTCTGCCTGGTTGCGGGAGCGGTGGGGGTTATGGCAACCATTGTCCTGTCCAGGCCATCGTAGGTTTCCAGGGCAAGTTCGCCCACCCAAACGTCCGCCGAGTTCAGTTCAAGGGTCATTGGCACAACCCGATTGGTCTCTCCTTTCTGTATCAGCTGAACGATAAATTCCTGGCGGACCAGGTTATCGATAAGAACGAACCCTTCGCCGTCCCAACCAGCTTCCGGTAGCTGCACCCCATTTCCTGTAACAGACAGGTCATTGAGGCACATGCCGGTGTCGTTCAGCGCATCATCCGTAACGTACTGGAACCGGACCATCACCTGCTGACCAGCATAAGCCGATAAGTCCACCTCGTCGGATATCCAGCCATCGCTCTCGCCGGTGTAGCCCGGACCAAATGCCACGCCGATAGGATTGGCCGAAGAAGTGTGACGGGTCTCCAGTATATCCCAGCGCAGTCCTCCATCGGTGGACACTTGGAGGTATACATAGTCCCACTCTTCCTCAATGCTGTACCAGGCATCGAAGGAAAGTGTAGCTTCCTGCCCGCCGGTCAGTTCTATTTCCCGGGTAAGGGTGGAAGTAATGGAGTCGCCACTATTGCTCCACCAGCAGCCGCCTTCGGGTACGTCCACCGGAATTATGCTGTTGTGTCCCGGCCCCTCGAAGGTAAATTGCAGTGTCTCTTCCCTGAGCCTGGACCCCATTTCGATGTAGTGGGTGCCATACTGGTCCATTTCGCGTTCTATCTTGCCTGCCCGGCTCAATCTTCGGGTAGGTTGAATTTCAACCTCCATGTCCCGGTACCCCAGTAGGCCTTCGTCCTCATCAAGAAAGTTCGCTGCCACCCAGTCCTGCAGCACCGAATGAAAGTCCCGGTCGTATCCCGCAGCAGCCAAGTAATTGTCGATTCCGGCCAGATTATCGGCGGTGTCAGCCAGCAATTGCCGCAGGCCGGTACGGTCGGCGCCGCCGTAATGCTCGTAAAGGTAGTGCATGAATAGCGAGGCGCCGCCATAGTGGGCGCCAATGTTTGAGTTGTCCAGGGGCCAGTGCACCAGCGAAACAAAGGGACGCCGCAAGTATTGAGGGATTGATTCCGCGGGGTAACCGGCTACGGTAACCGACAGTTCGGCCAGGCCTTCACTCACCCAGGTATCCTCGGAAGGGTCAAAATTCCACATGACGGCGTGGTTCAACTCATGGGCCAGCACGCTGTAATAGAACGGAGTGGCAACCCGCAGGTATCGGGCGTTAATGTAGATCATCTCCCGCTGATTGCTGTGGGGCCTGATGGCGGAAGGATATTCGTCAGTTGAGCTGAAATAGCCGCCGGCGCCCCGGATGTCGCCGTGGAGAATGGTCAACCGGGGATCATTGTCCACGCCGGGCTTCCATTCAGTCCCGAAGTAACCGGTTACACGGGGATAAATGATCTCTTCAAACTCAGTAGCAGCGTCCTCAATATCATCCTGGCCTAGGCGCAGACCATCTTCGACATACCAATAGGCGTTGGGGGACACGTGCCTCAATTCAAACCGGGACTGGTACTTTTCCAAACCGTCCAGGTCCACCAGGAAGAACTCATCCTCCCTCCCAACCTCATAACTGACCGGAGTGTCGTTGACCACCACAGGAACTTCAGGATGATTCGGAGGAAGCAGCAGTTCGTAAGCTAACTGGAACAGATCGCGATCAGGCGGGTAGGGCAGTTCGGTAAGGGCCGGCGGGTTGGTCGGTATATCAGCATCAACTGAAGAAGGTAAAGGAGACACTCCCTCTGAAGGGCCCTCCAAATTGGGGTCCATTGCCTTGGCAGTTGGAGAAGGGATGTCGGATGTCCGTGGCTGATTCTTGGCGGCGCCTTGTGGAGGTTGGGTTGGCTCAATAACAATGGGTGAGGCTTCAATGGAGGAGTTGGCCGATTCCCCTTGTGGAATGCCAGGAGTCGGGCGAGAGTCGGGTGATGAACAGGCCAACGCAACTGCGGCGAACAGGATGACAGGAAATATTGAGGCCGCCCCCAAGCTCACAATCCTGGCAAAGTTAAGCCTCAAGAATGGCAACAAAATGCTAGTCCTTGCAACACACGACTGAGGAGATGAGTGAAAATGGAAGGCAATGGAGCCGGTGAAGGGAGTCGAACCCTTGACCTGCGGTTTACGAAACCGCTGCTCTGCCACTGAGCTACACCGGCCTGAAATGTGGAAGCTGGAAGTACAGTATAGCACCAACCCTATGGCTCTTCAGCACCTCAATCGCAGAAGGCTCCAGGAATCGCAACGGGCTGGAATCAAACCGTTGGGGGGCCCAAGCCGCCTACGCTAGCTGGCTGGGCTTCGTCGTCGCCGGGCCAGGGCGGCATGGTTACGCAAAGAAAACGGAGGGAGCCGGATTCGTTGGCGGAGAACTGGAACATCCACCCAGTAGGAATCACCAGCGCGTCGCCCGGCTCGACGGATATTGCAGAAACCAGCGACGGTTCTTCAATTCCTGTTGGACAGCGCCAGACCTGGCCATTGCCCTGCAGGATATACCAGACCTCTTCAACGGTCCTGTGGAAGACGGGCCTGGAGACCTGTCCGGCTGGCAGAGTGACCTCTACCATACTGGCGCCTACGGCGGCATGGCGGTGGTCAATAAGCAAGCGAATTTCCGAACCGTCAGGGGCGATAGCGTCAGGATCGGTGGAACGATTCCCCAAGGGAGGGGCCGACAGGTTTGAAGGTTGGTACATAATGAATCCTTGGCTGAATGCAGCGCTTCAAGCCTTATTTCCCCATGTAACCTGAAAGAAGTTGCTCAAATCTGTTCGGTCCGGACTCATGAACTTCAGTGAATCGGTCGAACAGTCTGGAGGCCTCTAATGCTTGGGGGTTAATCCAGCCGATGGTTTCCAGTATCTCATCGTGCATCTGGCCAAGATTTGTCCGGTTCCAAATCGGCTCGTAATGAAACACGCGGTTTCGCACGGCACGAATGCGGTTCAGTCGCTTGGAACCGGTCCTTCGAGTTCTGATGCTATTGGGCATCGATGGGAATACGTCCCTAAGCAGTGCGGGCCAAAGGATGTTTTCGTAGCGCGAATTTATCAGCCTTATCCAAAATCAAAAATCGCTGTTGGCAACTATTTGGCCGGCCGTTAGAGGAATACCCTGATTGTTTATGCGGTTCTTGATTTCTTCAAGGGCAGGTATATCCTGGGTATCAAGAACTTTCTCAAACCAATTCTCTGTCCCTCTGTCTGCCGCAACTGCCTGGTGAAGACTGTTCCGTAGAGTTATCTCTAAGGTCTGTAAACCAGGATAGAGACTCTCGCCGAGAGCCGTGTTCCAAAGGTATCGAGCAAGGGGTAGTATAGAATTTTCTTCTGCACTTAGCTTGTAAGGAATAAGTCGTTCCTCAGAGATGGCCTTTGACAAGCTTTCCAAAAAAGTCGTTGACATGGTATGACAGTACTGGTATATTAGGTCTAGCTGTCCTCGGGTAGTCCTCTCCCGACCTTGAGTCGGTGATGGCCCCGGGGTTTTTTCTTGCCTACAGGAGCAATAACTACCTCACGCCGCCGCCCAATTAGCAGCGCAAGATCCCCCTCGAAACGGTCTTTGGGGCAACCAATATGGTTGCCCCGTTAAACAAACTCGGCCGTTACGTCCTGAACGGACTAACTAACCGCGGGCTTCCTTCCCTTCCGGTCCAGGAAGTCTCTGAAGCCCTCTTCGACTGTAAGGCCACGGAACCGGCCCTGCCGTGAGTTGACTTCGTTCCAGAACTGGTCCTCCATTGGCTGTCCGGTGTGCTCGAACAGCATCTGCTTGATGTTTGCAACGCCTTCAGCCCGGTTCTTGGCAATGCCGGACGCGACCTCCACGGCCTTGTCAATCAACTGGTCGTTGGGTACTAGGTGGTTCAAAAGCCCTATGCGGTATGCCTCTTCGGCGAATACTTCGCGGCCGCTGTAGAGTAATTCCTTGGCTCTGGGCCACCCAATCAGGTTGGGCAGGCTCCAGGTGGCATTCATCTGACCGTAATTGACAGCCAGGAAACGGAAACTGCTCTTGTCGCAGCCGATGAGGAAGTCCATGGAAGTAGCCATAACCGTGCCGCCGCCGTAACAGAGGCCATTAACGGCCCCGATAATTGGCTTGGGGCAGCTGGCCATCCGCCAGGTGTACTCCGCGCGTTCAGCCGCCCCCGCATCCCTCTCTTCCTGGGACTTCTCCCGGTTTTCGTGAATGTCGGCGCCGGCGGAAAAGGCGCGTTCTCCGGCCCCGGTAATTACGATGGCGCCCACATCCTCGTCCCCAACCATATTGATAATTGCCTCGTCCAGTTCCCGCACCAATTGAAGGTTCAGGGCGTTCAACACTTCGGGCCGTTTCAACGTAACAATGGCGACCCGCTGCACCTGGTCAATACTGATGGTTTCGTAGCTCATAAGGTCTAACTCCTGTCTTCCATGCCCCCTGTGCCACCGGCGATTCCGAAGGTCGGGGCGATTGCTGGCGTAATGATAAAGCATGGCAGACTCTAACGCAAAATGAGCTTGCCGTGTTGCCATCCCTCGAACGTATAAGTATCCTCTAACCGCCACCAAATTGCCGGGGTGCCTTTAACCAATGATGCCGAATCGGGTCCTGCTCCAAAACATCGCCCGCTTTGCCGCCAAAGGCAGCGACTTCGACCAACTCTCTCCTGAACTACTCCACATTTCAAAGGAAATGATGGTGAACGCCGCAGCCGTGGGACTGGCCGGAGCAGCCCAGGCTGATGGGCACACGGTTACCAAATTTGCGCAGGACATGGGCGGGAACGGGCGTTGCACTATCATCGGCAAGGGGCTTCGTACGTCGCCCGTATACGCTGCCCTGACTAATGGTGTCTTGATTCGCCTGCTGGATTTCGACGACGAAATGCCAGAGAACCTCTCGCACCCCGGCAGTGCCATCTTTCCCGTGGTGATGGCCCTGGGCGAGATGAACGGACTTCCCGGGCAGGACGTGCTGGCCGCATTTGCCGCGGGCTGCGAGGTTGTTTCCAGGCTCCAATCGCTGGCTGTCGCCAGCAACGAAACAACCGGAGAGATTGGTTCGCAACTAATAGCCTTTTCAGGGACGGCCGCATCCCTGGGAGCCGCCGCCGCCGCCGGAAAGTTGTTGAGGTTGAGTGAGCCGGGCATCCTGCAAGCCTTGCTCCTTGCTTCCTCCAATTCCGGTGGAAATCTGACCGTGGGGGACGCAGGTCCCGCCCAGGCCTATGGTTACGGAAAGGCAGCGATGACAGGGACAATGTCGGCGCTACTGGTGCAACAGGGCCTCCAAGCAACACCAGAATTCCAAGGTCCGGAGACGGAACTCCTGACGACAGCGAGTCCGAAAGAATCGTCCGCCTGGGCAGGCAGCCTTGAAACGGACCTGGGCAAGCCTTTCGACGCAATCTCCCATGGGGTGTCCCTGAAACTCTACCCCTGTACTTCCCAGGCCCATTCGGTCATTGACGCAGCCCTTCAATTGCTCCAACAGTACCGATTTTCCGGTGATGATGTCTCCGAAGTGCGAGTAGGCGTTACTCCTGGCGCCCTGGCGGCCTTACCTTTTCCCGCGCCGGCCAATGGATGGCAGGCCCGCGCCTGCGTAAGCTTCGTGGTGGCCACCGCCCTCACTCATGGTCATCCCTTGATAGACAACTTTACCGATTCTGCCGCTGCCAACCAGCAGTTGCGGGAGATGATGGAACGCGTAAGTGTGGAGGCAACCGAGACTCCAATGACCTCCATTCCTTTCCCCTCTTCGGTGGCGATTTCGCTGGAAGACGGGCGTCAGCTAAGCCACCGGTCAGAATTTGCCCGGGGACTTGCGGACTTGCCCTTGACCACAGAGGAGTTGGACGCCAAGTTCCTCTATTGTTCACGCTATATCCTTCCGCCTGACCACATAGAGGAAGCAGTGACGCGACTAAGGGATCTGGAAAACATCGAAAATACCACCGGACTATTCTCTGTACTGGGGGGATAGCCACTGAAAAGGTAAGCGAGTTCGCTGGACGACGACTCTTGCTGTTCGAGTAACTCGAACGGACCGATCACAAAGGTCGGGCAGCACCTGCTATATCCCCTAATCCTCAGCTCTCCAGGATGTGTCAGTCCAAGTGCCGAATGGTTCGAAAAACTCACAACGACCTTTTGTGGAATATTTCGCATCGACCTGGTAGCTCCAATTCTTGACACTTGTCTCAAGCAAAAACTATACTCGACTTGAAAATTGAACTGAACAGGCCGTGAAGGAGACTAGTAGGCTTCCAGCGAGGCCCAGAGAGCCGGGTAAGGTGTGAGCCGGCGCCAGGCGCAGAAGCATGAATGGACTCCGGAGCCGCCAGCCGAAACGTTCCGCTCACCATCTAAGACCAGCGGAAGTTGAGTAGGCCCGGCCGGTTGGGCGCCGTTAAAGGTCCAAGGCACCGGGGCAGCGCAGGCGATATGCCCCTTTAGCCGATTAAGATGCTGGCTTTTTCCGACTGCGCCCCTGGATTTGCCGGCAATCAGGGTGGCAACGCGAGAATAGCTCGTCCCTATGGGATGAGCTTTTTTGTTTGTATGACACCAGGCTTCAAATAACAGGTTTCGAATTAGAGGCGGTATGTATTATCCAACCCTAGAAGACGTAAAGTCTTTGGCAGAGTCCAGCGAAGGGAACCTGGTACCAATTTTTCGGTCCATAAACGCAGACCTGGAAACTCCGGTTTCAGCGTACCTTAAAGTGGCCCGCCCACCCTATTCCTTCCTTCTTGAAAGCGTCTCCGGCGGAGAACGGTTGGGGCGATACAGTTTTATTGGTACTGATCCCTATCGTGTAGTGAAGACCGGTAAGAAAGAGGCCTTGGGAGAAATCGACCCACTGCGACCCGTACAGGAAGAAATGGACGGCTACCGTTTGATTCCGGTGGAAGGTTTGCCTCGTTTTCACGGCGGCGGCGTTGGTTATCTGGCCTATGACTGCATCCGCTATTTTGAACCACGCGTTCCACCCATGCCCGCCGACCCGCAGGGGCTGCCAGAGTCGGTTTTCATGTTCGCCGACACCCTCTTGGTATTTGATCACTTGCGTCACGACATCAAAGTCGTCAGCCATGTCAGGTTGGATGGGGACATCGACGAGGCTTACAAGGAAGCAACCAACAAGATCGACGAACTGGTAGGTCGCCTGTCGCAGCCTTTGGAAATGCCTCCGGGCGGGCTGAACCCGGCGCCGTCACCCGGGGATGCCGGCGTGGTCGACTCCAACTTCACACAACCGCTGTACGAAGAAGCGGTGGAGAAGTGCGTAGAATACATCTACGACGGCGATGTTATCCAAGTGGTCAACTCCCAGCGCTTTTCCCGGAAAACGGACGCCGATCCATTCCAGGTATATCGGGCACTACGGGGTGTCAACCCGTCCCCTTATATGTACTATCTTCACCTGGATGACTTCGACATCGTAGGGGCGGCCATTGAAACCGTGGCAAAGGTTGAGGACGGGACAGTCGCCACCCACCCCATTGCCGGCACTCGGCCGCGAGGCAAGACCCCGGAGGAAGACGCAGCCCTGGAGCAGGAACTGAAGACCAGCGAAAAGCAGCGGGCGGAGCACATAATGCTGGTGGACCTGGGTCGAAACGACATAGGAAGGGTGAGTCTGCCGGGAACGGTGGAAGTAACCCAGTTGATGGATGTGGAACGCTTTTCCCACGTAATGCACCTGGTTTCCCATGTTGAAGGGCGCCTGAAACCGGAGTTGTCTTCCTACGATGCCCTCCGGTCTTGTTTCCCCGCTGGCACGGTTTCGGGCGCTCCCAAAATTCGGGCCATGGAGATCATCTCGGAACTGGAAGGCGAGAAGCGGGGGCCCTACGGTGGTGCCGTCGGCTACTTCAGTTTTTCCGGCAACATGGACACGGCCCTGGTGCTGCGTACCGGCATTTACAAGGACGGCATTATGTACGTTCAGGCTGGGGGCGGCGTAGTGGCAGACAGCGTGGCTGAGGACGAATATATGGAGACGATCCACAAGTCCAGCGCCGTGCTTAGGGCAATTGACATTGCCGAGGGACGCGGATAAATGAAGATCCAGCCGGGCCCCGCCCATCGCCAATGTGTTACTTTTCACTGTCGGAAGTCGTAACAATGATCGGGGCTCTTGTCCCCAACGTCCCTTAGCGAAACCAAGAAGATTGAGAGGTAAACTCCATGCTCAAGTCCATGTTTCATACCGGCTTCGTGGTCCGAGACATTGACAAGACAATAGATTTCTATACTAACGTAATGGGATTGAGGCTGGTGGGCCGCACTGAACGTACTGGCGACTTTGCCTGCCAGTTGCTGGGCTTCCAGGAGGCACACATCAAGGGGGCATTCGTCGAACTGGGCGACGGGCACCAACTTGAACTGATCCAGTACATCAACCCACCGGTTGGCGAGGGGCACTTGCATCTGAACGATGCCGGGGCATCCCACCTGGCCTTCTTCGTGGAAGACATTGAAACGTTTTATGCCGACAAGTCCCAGCGGGGGCTGACTTTCAACAACGAACCTGCCTCCCTGTTCGGCGACGACGGCAAGTTGCTGCGGAAGGCCCTGTACGCCCAGGACCCGGACGGAAATTGGCTGGAGTTCGTGGAGTTATTCTGATGCTGCTGATGATCGACAATTACGACAGCTTCACTTACAACCTTTACCAGTACCTTTCGGAACTGGGCGCGGAAGTTGTAACCATCCGGAACGACAAGGTTTCCATCCCAGAAATTGAGGAGATGGCGCCGCAGGGGATAGTGGTTTCGCCTGGCCCCTGTACTCCAAAAGAGGCAGGCGTGTCCAACGAAGTAATCCGCCACTTTGGGCATAAGCTGCCAGTATTGGGTGTTTGCCTCGGACACCAGTGCATGGGCGAGGTCTACGGCGGGACGGTGGGGCGCGCCACCGAAATATTTCACGGCAAGACATCGCTGATTCACCATACGGGAAAAGGAGTGCTTGCCGGCCTGCCCAACCCCTTCGAAGGTATCCGGTACCATTCCCTGGTCGTTTATCCCGAGTCCCTGCCTGATGACCTCGAAGTAACGGCGTGGACGGAGAACGGGCTTATAATGGGCCTAAAGCACAAGGAACACCCGGTGGAGGGGGTGCAATTCCATCCGGAATCAATATTGACGCCGGTCGGCCACGACCTGCTGCGAAACTTTCTAAAGCAGGTGGAGGAATTTCACCGGAAGAACTAAAGCCGCAGTGTACCCAATATCAAGAACCAAGATAACGGTAGACAGTTTCTTGATCCTACTAGAGGTTGTTGGCGACTTGAAACTTGTTGGGAACACCAACCTGGAGCATTTGCCCGATTAACTGCACATATCTCACCCTACTTGCGTAAGAGGAGTACCTACAATGCCCACCATTGCCGAGCAGATGAGTTCCTGGACTGTAGCACTGCATTTCAGCCAGTTGCCCGAAGAAGTGGTGCACCTGTCCAAGCGAATGATCATCGACACCGTTGGATGCGCCCTGGGCGGCTTTGCCAGTGAACCCAGCAAGATTGCCCGCGATATTGCCGGCACAGTCAGCAGCAGCCAGCCCTGTACCATCATCGGCAGCGGCCAGACTTCCAGTCCCGACCTGGCAACCTTCGCCAACGGCGTGATGATCCGTTACCTGGACTACAACGACGGCTACACCAGCCAGGAATCGGGTCACCCCAGCGATAGCATTGCCGCGGTGCTGTCAGCCACAGAAATGGCGGGCCTGGGCGGTCGACGGGCCATCACCGCCACGGTTGCAGCCTATGAGACATTCTGCCGGCTGGGCGACGCAGCAACTCTGCGTTACCGGGGTTACGACCACGTCACCAATGGCTGCATCGCCAGCGTCCTTGGCGCCACCCGCTCCCTGGGCCTGGATGAAAATGTAACCTGCCAGGCGCTGAACCTGGGAATTGCGCCCAACATTGCCCTGGGACAGACCCGGGGAGGGGTACTGTCTCACTGGAAGGGTTGCGCCTACGCCAACGCCAGCCGCAACGCAGTCTTCGCCACCATGCTAGCCCAGCGGGGCATGACGGGGCCTGAGCCCATTTTTGAAGGCGAACATGGCTTCTTCCGGGCCATAACCCAAGAGCCTTACACATTGGATACTTTCGGTGGAGGGGACGTACCCTTCAAGATCTCGGAGTGCAGCATCAAGCGATTCCCACTAGGGCAATACTCCCAGACTGTAGTGCAGGCGGCCCTGGAAGCCCGGGAAAGCATGCCTACCTTAAACGTTGACGACATTGCCGAAGTGCGTATAAGGACCATGCGGAAGGCAATTGATATCATGGCGGGCGATGAGGAAAAGTGGGACCCCAAGAGCAGGGAGACGGCCGACCATAGCATGCCCTACACGGTGGCAGTCGCCCTTACCCACGGCGGTGTGCACCAGGACCACTTTGATGAACAGTACTTTCGCAATCCCGGTCTGCTGGACCTGACCGCTCGGGTCAAGGTGGAGGGCACCGATGAAGCCGACAGAAGGGCTCCGGAGGCTATGCTGTGTGAACTGGATGTGATTACCCGGTCCGGCGACCGGTATTCCGCCGAAGTGCCCTACCACCGGGGCCACTACAAGAACCCCATGTCTGACGCCGAAGTTGAGGCCAAGTTCCGTTCCCTGGCATACGACTTGCTGGCGCCGGCCCAAACGGACGCGCTGCTGGACAAGCTATGGAACCTGGAGCAGGTGGAGGATATAGGGGAGGTGCTGCGGTTGACGAGAATTTAGGCACCCTGCCCCAGCCCCTTCTGAGAAATGGGGCAAGGCATCGACCAAGCCTTCAAAGAGGGACTCTTAAGATAGTCACCTGAACCAAGGGAGATGCGGGAGACCCGACTCTTCGCAACTGAACAATATGTGATGAACCGGAACAGTTCGCTGGCGCTCCCGCATTCCCTTGGACCCGGGTCCTATTCGGCTGCCTGCTCCACCTCCTCCGGATGAAACCCGGAGTGGTCCTCGAACGCCCCTTCTACCGGGTAAATCTGCTTGTAAACGCCCCGGGCCCGCTGCTTGATTACCTCGTTGGCCCGGCGGTGCAGTTCCGTGATGCGGGCGCGCTGCTCCTTATACATTTCGCTGTTCAGCGGGCTGGCATCTTCCAGTTCCCAGATGCACAAGTAATTGAGGACACCCTCGCCTTCTTCCAGTTTGAATCTGCGAGCGCTGATGTAGCCCGGAATTTCCAGGCGTTCCAGCAGGTGTTCCTCATCGTACCAGCGGTTGAACACCTCTTCGTCTTCGGCGTCTACCTGCATCATTACTACCATAATGGTGGCGCCAATATGCTGGGTTGAGTACTTGCCATTGCGGTCGTCCATTTCCTCCGTCCTTTGCCTAGAAGTCTTTGACCATTCTAACCCAGAGCAGCCGGCGATGTTAAAGACCACCCGCTGCGCTATAATGCAGCCCGGCCAAATCGAGAACTGATCGACAGGAGCAAAATATGGCAGACAAATTCTCGGGCGTTCACTGGATGCTGGCGACGCCTTTCACGGATGACGAACAATTGGACTTGCCTTCAGTTGCGAACTTGATGGAAAAAGCATACACATCGGGGTGCGAGGGAGTGGTGGCGCTGGGAGTTACCGGCGAGTCCGCCCGATTAACCGATGCGGAACGGAGGGCCGTGGCCAAAGAGGTCATTGCCAACGCCAACGGTATGCCCGTTACGCTGGGAACCACCGCGGCAGGCACCAGCGCAACGGTGGCGTACAGCCGAGAAGCACAGGAACTGGGAGCGGCGGCGGTGATGGTATCAGCCCCGGCCATGGGCAAACCAAATCCCGACTCACTGTTCACCCATTACAGCCGAATTGCCGAAGCCGTGGATATTCCCATCGTCGTGCAGGACTACCCGCAGACCTCGGGCGTCCACATGGCCCCAGGCTTCATATCCCGCCTGTACCAGGAAATTCCCAGCGTGCATTACCTGAAGCTGGAAGATCCTCCCACACCCACCAAGATAACTGCCATTCGCGCCCTGGCGGGAGAGGACCTGGCAATATTCGGGGGCCTGGGAGGCATGTACCTGCTGGATGAACTATCCAGGGGTTCGGCCGGCGCAATGACGGGTTTCGCTTACCCCGAGGTGCTGGTTGCCATCTGCCGGCACATGGCGGAAGGGGACAAAAAGGGAGCCGAGGAAGTGTTCTATCGTCACCTGCCGCTGCTACTGTTTGAATTTCAGGAAGGCATCGGGGTGGCCATTAGGAAGTACGCCTTGCAGCAAAGGGGATTGATTTCGTGCGCCAGAGTTAGACACCCTGGGCCGCAGACTACTGAGGAAACCCGGGCCGAGTTTCACCAATTGGTGGAAGCAGTAGGACTTTAAGAAAGCGAGAGAGCAAGTTAGCGGGGGCGAAGCAATCTCGCCCCCCTTTTTGCTTGTCCGGCAAATTTCGGCCAGCGACAGGAAGCGGGTTACATCTGAATCTTCTTGTCGCCGGACAAGTAAGCATCGGGTTCCCGCTGAAATGCCCGATTGCAGCCGGGACCGCAGAAGTAGTAAGTGGAGCCCTGGTATTCATAGGTGCCGCCGGGGGGCTTGGCAGAATCCACTTGCATGTCACACACCGGATCCGTTTCTTTCCGACTGCCCCGATTGAACAGGGGTATTCTCATAGTTTCCTCCGAGACTGGCGGTTGACTTCTCTTTGTAGTGGCGCCTTACGGTAATATTGCCGCGTCCACACCGGCTAAACGCAACGGAACCTGTTGGTCTGGCGGCAGTTCAACCTGGATTTCTACTTCGTACCTGATTATACCCCGTTCGGTGACGGGATCTTCGGACACCATGACCACCACGCCAGTCAGTTCGGTACCTGGCAACGAGTCAATTTTGACGGCGGCAGTTGAGCCTGTTGCTACATTCTGAATCTCGCCAGCGTCTATGAATCCCTTGACTATGACCTGGCTGGGATCCAGTAACTCGATAACACGTGAGTGCTTGTTTACTATGTCATCTTCCTCAACGTTTACCAGGTAGACAAAACCATCGCTGGGGGAAAGCAGGGAGTACTCGTCCATTTCCTCTTCAATGTCCCCCATACGGTCCAATGCCAAAGCGATCAAGGCGTTCAATGCTTCAATCTGCGCCAGCTTCACTGCGTCTGGGCTTTCGTAGAGCTGGTCAATCTGTGCCAGGCGGGTGGCAATTTCGCTCTCCATAAGTGGCACCGAATTTCGTTCGGGCCCATCGTCCAGCAATTCCTGGAGTTCCCGCTCGGTAAAATCGAGCCGCCGCTGCGCCAGCGTTACATTTACCTCGAGACTGGGTAGAATCAAGGCGTCGGGGCCCTCCAGCGCCTCATTAAGACGCTTGGTGGCCTGACTGACATTTACCCGTGCAACGTCTACCTGGGACTGCAGCTGATTGAGGACGAGGATATCGGGGCCGGCCTTCAACTCCGCCAGATCTTCTTTGGACCGCTCCAGGTTAAGTTCCGCCACGTTTACGCTGGTTTCAAGTTCTTGCAGCAACACCGGGTCAGGCCCTTCTTCCAGTTCAGCCAGTTCTTCCCTGGCCTGGTCCAGGTTCAGCTGTGCCACGGATACATTGGATTCCAGTTCCTGCACACGCAGCAGGTCAGGGCCTTCTTCCAGTTCAGCCAGGTCCTCTTCAGCCTTGTCCAAGTTCGCCACGGCCAGGTCCACGGCCGCCTGAAGGCTGTTCAGCTTGGCCACATCCACGGGCTTGCCGTCCACTTCCACGTCCCGGATGGGTGTTCGCAAAAACTGGGTAAGCGGGGCCTTGGCAGCGTCCAGCGCATCATCCGCCGCCCCAACTACCGTCCTGGCGCGAATTACTCGGCGGTCATGTTCGTCCAAAAAGTCTTGCAGGGCTTCCCTGGCCAGGTCCAGCGCCAATTCGGCTTTGGTTACTCGATCCCGGGCCCTTATCTCATTCTGTTGCAGGTCATCCTTGTAGTCCTCCAGCCTGTCCACCGCCAGGTCCAGTGCGACTCCAGACTCAGTAACCCGGTCACCGGCGCGTACGGCATCGTCGCTCAGGTTCTTGCGGTAGTCAGTCAGACGGTCGGTGGCCTGGTCCAGGGACAGTTCGGCCTGGGCCCTGGCCTGTTGGGCTGCCGCCACCATCTGGGAATGGTTGGCATCCAGATCCCGCTGGGCGTCGCTCAGTGCATCGGTGGCCGCATCCAAGGCAACTCTCGCCTGGTCCCTTTCGGACATTGCCGCCGTCAGGCGGTCACGGTACTTTTGGTCAATGTCTTCCAAGAATTCGTCGGCCTGGGTGTTGGCTAGTTCCAGCCTGGCTACGTTCTCCTTGCGCTGGGCCTCCAGTACCGGTTCGCCGGAGTAGTCCAACTGGATAAGCCTTATGTTCTCCCGCGCTTCTGCTATCTGGTGCCGGAGCCTGGCCACTTCTTCCTCGAGAATGGGGAAATGGTCAGAATCCAGCCTGGCCAGAAGCTGGCCTTCTTCGACCCTGTCTCCCGGGCCGACCAGCACCTCTACCACCTCGCCACTTCGCTCGAAGGTGAGTTCCTGCCGCAGGGGGAAATGCAACCTCGCTTCCACATCGATCTGTTGGGTCACGTCCTGGATTGAAGCACTTCCCGCCTGATCCGGTACGGCCTCAGTTTCACCCGGTGCCTGCTCAGGGGATTGGGAAGGCACCAGGTCGCACGCCAGGGATACCGACGACAACGTCAGAACCACCAAAACCGCTATTGTGTGTATGGTTCCTCTGCGGACCGTAGGCCAAGTTCCAAGTTTGTCCACCATCTATTACCTCAAATATGACATTATTGAAGAGGGACCTTAAGCTGTCTCACCTAAATGGTTCAAGACGTGCCCCTGACGCTGCCGGATACTCGCCGGCTCCTCCGCAGGAAGGATTTGACGGCCGACGGGATGCCGGGGATAGTGCTATGCATAATGGTATAGGCAATGGGAACTACTATCAGGGTCAAGAGCGTTGAACTGATCAGCCCGCCTATGACTACCGTAGCGAGTTCGGCGCCAATGATGCCGCCGCCTGCATCGCCAGACAGGGCCAGCGGCAATAAGGCAAAGGTGGTAGTAAAGGCTGTCATCAGGATGGGACGGATTCGAACGCGGCCACCGGTAACCAGGGCATCGTAGACATTCAAGCCCCTCTCCCGCAGTTGTTCGACGAATGTGATTAAGACAATGGCATTGGTTACGACGATACCAATGAGCAGAAGGAAACCCATCATGGCGGACAGGCTCAGGGTCCTGTCGGTTACTGCCAGCGCTATGAGGGCGCCAACCACGGCAAAGGGCAGGCTGAACACGATGATGAAGGGATCCCGCAGGGAGCCCAGGCTGGCAACCATGACCAGGTAGACCAAAACCACGCCAATCGCCATGGCCAGAAACACGTCCTGGAACCCCTCGTTGACCTGGTCGAATATGCCGCCGGTCTTTACCTCGACACCGGGCGGCAGCGCAAGGGAATCTATGGCATTCTGCACCTGGGAGCCCACAGCACGGGTGTCAACCGCAGTGATAGTCCCGGTAATGGTAGCTGACCTTTCCCGGTCGAACCTGGTGACCGTAACCGGTCCTCGCTCGATACCTATCTCGCTGATGGAACCCAACTTTACCGTTCCAAAGGGTCCCTCTATGTCCAGGTCCTTCAGCTTTTCGATGTCATCCACTTCATCTGGCATGCCCCGAACTACCACGTCCAGGGTAACGTCATCCACGTCAATCTCAGTAACGGCCCGACCTACAATGAACTGGTTGACCTGCTGGGCAACTGCAAGCGTGTTCAGGCCGTGCTGTGCAGCGTCGCCATTGTCGATTCGGATAGACACCTCGTCCCTGGCTGAAGTTACGTTACTGTCCAGGTTTACGATGCCGTCCAATTTTGACAAGCTGTCTTCCAGCTCGCGCGCCGCCACAGTAATGTCCGAATAGCTGGGACCCACAACCCGAAGTTCCAGACCGGCGGCAGGCGGCCCGTCGGTCACTTCATCCAGAAAGTACCTGACTCCCTCGCCGGACTCGGGCAGTCGTGCCCGCACCAATTCCGCAATTTCCCTCGGAGCTCCTTCCGCAACCCGCATGGTAAAGCCTGCCAGATGAAGGCTCCCAGTGCCCACGCCCACGTTGAAGTCGTCTGCCGCCTGTCCTATTGTTACTTGATAGAGAGAAAGATTGCCCTCTTCGACGAACTGGTCAAGAATCTCTTCTACCCTGGCTACGTGTTCATAGGTGCGACTCACCGCCGTACCCTCCTCCAGCTCTATGTTCATTATCAGGTAGTCGGGGGTGCCGGCCGGAAAGAAAGTTACCGGAATTATGGTAATGAGGCTTATGCTGGAGCCCGTGATGATAATGGCAGCCAAAAGGGAAATAAACTTGTGCCGCAATGTCCAGATCAGGATCGGAGAGTATAGCCGTTGCAGCCAGGTTTCGTGGCCCAACTGGAGATGATCTTCCTCAGCCTCGGGAATATCTCCCGGCTGCAACAGGGCTGCTCCCAGCACCGGAACCGCCGTCAGAGCCACGAAGGTAGACGCCACCAGAGCGTAGCTCACGGCAAGGGCGAAGGGAGTAAAGAATTCGCCCACCAATCCCTGAATAAAGGCCAGAGGGATGAAAACGACCACCGTAGTCAGGGTAGAAGCAACGATGGCGGCGCCCACCTCCCGGGTTCCGATCAAGGCGGCCTGGAACCTGTCTTCGCCCCGCTGGATATGGCGGTACATGTTCTCCAGCACAACGATGCTGTCGTCCACCACGCGGCCGACGGCGATAGCCAGGCCGGCCAGGCTCATGAAATTCAGGGAGATGTCCGTCAGCCTCAGCAGAATAATGCCGCCCAGCACGCTAAGGGGAATCGAAATGGCAATGATGGTGGTGGGTCGAAGGGTGAGGGCCAGGCCTCGCAGCAGGGTTGGCCTGGTATTGAGCAGGAAGATGAAGACGGCGGTGATGGCGAAAAGAAACCCCAGGAACCCCTCTCGCAGCAGGTCGGAAAGGGATTCCTCCACGATGGGCCCATTGTTGGATATTTCGAGAATTTCAACGTCTGGAGGCAGTTGGAAGCCTTCGATTTCTTCCAGGACAGTGTTGGTTACCTCGAGAGTATTGGCCTCAGGCTTCTTGATAATCCACAGATTCAAACTGGGTTTACCCAGGGTGCGGGCGATCCCCGCAGCATCGGAGGTGCCCAGTTCAACTGTCGCGACGTCGGACAGAAGAACAGGCCGCAGACCCTGGGAATCCCTGGGAACCTGGAGAGTGGGGCCGGCACCCGGTCCGCCTGCGGCGGATTCGTATCCAATAACCAGACTCTCTATATCTCGGATAGAACCCAACTGATGAGTGGTGCGCACCGGGAAGGTGGTGGCGCCGTCAGTGATGCTGCCGGCAGGAATGCCGATGTTATTGCCGGAAATGGCAGTGGATAACTGGTTGATCGACAGCCCCAGGTCCTGCAGCTTGTCGGTGTCCACCGTAACCGCTATTCGTTCATCCACCCGGCCCAGGATAAACACCTCGAACACACCGTCTACGCCTTCAATGCTCGGGACAACTACATCGTCCAGCAGGCGCTGCAGCGACGCTATATCGCGGTCTCCGGCCACACTCAACTGCATGACCGGAAAAGTCTCATTGTTTATCCTCGAGATTGTCGTGAACTCCACGCCCGATGGAAACTGGATACCGTTTACGTTGCTTTCAATGGTGCGTTCCGCCTCATCCATATCCTCGCCGAATTCAAAAGTAGCCAGAACTATGGAGAGATTCTGCTGCGACGTTGACTGGATTTGCTCCAGACCATCCATACCAGCAATGACGTCCTCGATGGGCTCAGTCACTTCCCTGACTATGGTCTCCGGATCGGCGGTGGGGTAATAGGTGGTGATGGTGATGTTGGGAAACTCGATGTCGGGGAAGAGTTCCCGCTCCAGGTCGTTGTAGGCGTAGACGCCGGCAACAAGTATCAACACAATCACCAGCATGGTGACGGAGCTGCGCCGCAGGACCAAGCGGGTCAAGAGAGTCAAATCCAGGCCTCCCGCGAAGCAGGATAAAAATGTTGGATGATTCGTTTGCCAGTTTGCGGAAAGTGAATCTCGTCCTCTCCGGACTTCTTAACCGGCTGGCTATACCAGGGGCTGAACTTTACCGGCAAGAGGCAATGACCAGGCAAAGAAACGGTCATAAGTGAGAAACGGAAGGCCGGTTCGGCTCGAAGTGGCATGGGGTTAGAAAAAGAGCGCATGACGTGGGCAATTTCCAGGCTAGCTATCGGGCTGGGAATATCCGGCAGGGAAGGCAATGGAAGCAGCTTGATTCATCAGTACCGCGGCGCGTACTACCTCGGCCAATTCGCTGGCTTCCAGCTGGTCGGCCAGGGTGATGATCTTCTCCCTTCCTATGCTCCAGAACCTTTCCATGGTTTCCTTGCCCTGGTCAGTAAGCCGGCAGACAACGGCTCGACGATCTTCAGGGTCTATGGAGCGAATAACCAGGCCCTTGTCTACCAGCCGGTCAACGATGTTGGTGGCAGAGGACACTATGCATCCCATATAGCTGGCGATGTTGCCCATCCGCTGCTGCCCCTCGAACAACAGGGCCAGTACCCTCACCTGTTGAAAAGTCAGGTCCAGACCTTCCCAACCGTCGGAAGGAGTGCAGTGCATCGCCCGGTTAATCTGCTCGAACAGGTCAACCAACTGCTCGGTCAACTGGCTTCTGTCGCTGCCGGGGAAATATTCAGACATATCAGCCACTTATTTTTGAATCAATGAAATATTTTGGGGACATCAATTAAAATTGTCAATCGCCTCGTAGCACATTATGTGCAAACCTTCACAAACACAAAGACCCAATCTGGTAAACTGGGACTGAAAACGAATTGACGACCGCCACCCGAATTAGCGAATAGCCGGTTACGCAAAGCCGTGGAAGACCTTGAATCGGGCAGCACCAGACATTGGAGACAGTCAATGAAATTTGGCCTCTTTTCCCACCTGCCTTGGCCGGAGGGCACCACTCCCAGCCAGGTTATTCACGAAGCCACCGAGCAGCTGTGCCTGGCGGAAGAAACGGGCTATTACAGCTCCTGGTTCGCTGAGCACCATTTCTCCCGATACGGAATCGGTTCATCCTCCCTGGTGGTTCTCAGTAACCTGGCGGCACAAACCAAGACCATCCGCCTTGGAACAGCAGTGCTGGTGCCTCCGCTCCACCATCCGGTACACCTGGCTGAGGATGTGGCCACCCTGGACGTGGTCAGCGGAGGGCGCCTGGACGTGGGATTTGGCAGAGGCACAGCCAATTACGAATACACGGGATACAACGTAGACCCGTCTGAGAGCCAGGAGCGGTTCCAGGAGACTATCAGCATTGTCGAAGGACTTTGGACTACTCCCGACTTCAACTACGAAGGGAAATACTTCAACGTCAACCAGGCCAACCTGGTGCCGCCGCCCGTCCAGGAACCTCATCCCCCGATTTACATCGCTGCCACCAGAACCTTCGCTACCCTGCAGTACGTAGTATCCACCGGCCACCCGCTGATCTGCGGGGTGGTGCTGGACCATGATGACGGCCTGGACTTGTGCAACCGGTTTGTCGCCATGTCCGAAGAGGCTGGATACAACATTCCCATTTCAGCCATTCCCTTCTTCCGCTATCTGCACGTGGCCGAGACAGAGATTGAGGCCCGCAAGAATGCGGAGCCAGCCATATCATGGACCATGGATATGACCGACTGGCGCCGCTCAATAAGATTGGGGAGCGAGGTCAACCAGCGCCTGGAGAACTTCCGTAAGACTCGTACCAGTGTACCGCCCACGTATGATTACCTTGCAGAGAAACGGGCAATAATCGGAACGCCGGAACAGTGCATCGCCACCATCCGCGAATTTCAGGAACAGGGAATTGAGTATTTCGGGTGCAATTTTGATTTCGGCGGGATGCCCCACGATACGGTAATGCGCTCAATGAGGTTGTTTGCGGAAGAGGTCATGCCCCACTTCCAGTAAACGGATGGAGTTGGCAATGGCGCCGCAGCACCACAGTTTTCCCCACGATAAGGACCTGGTCGAGAAGGTAACCGCCCTGGCGGTAGAACGATTTGCGGCAAGGGCAGAAAGATACGACGCTGAGTCATCCTTTCCCTTCGAGAATTACCAGGATATGAAAGAGGCCGGCCTGCTGGGCATAACGGTCCCAAGAGAGTACGGGGGACCTGGCGTCGACCCCGTCACCTACGTATTGGCCTTGCTGGAAATAGCAAAGGGGTGTCCGGCGACGGCCTTGACCTACAACATGCACGCCAACGTAGTCACCAACATCAACCAGTTGGCATCCAACGAGCAGAAGCAGCGCTACTTCGACGAAGTAATGGAAAAGGGAAAGCTGTTTGCCACCGTTATGAGCGAACCCGAGTCCAGCTTCAGAGACCGATTTGTACTTCGGACGGTCTTTACCCCGATGCCAGGAGGTGATTACCGGGTTAAGGGAGTGAAGCATTTCTGCTCCCTGGGAGACGCGGCGGACCGCTATTTTGTTACCGGCCTACGCGAAGGGGCTGCGACAGCCCAGGAAGGCATTATGGCCGCCCTTGTTCCCCGGAGCGACGACGGTATCACACTGGAGAGGCCCTGGAACGCCACGGGCATGCGGGGCACGACCAGCCACAGCATCCGATACGATACTGTAGTTTCCGCGGATGACGTTATGGGCACTCCCGGCCAGTTGCTCACCATTGAACTATCGGGCTTCGCCCTGGGCTACGCGGCCACGTACCTGGGTGTGGCGGAGGCGGCTTATGACTTCATCCTTGACTATTCCAAAGCACGGGTAATCGCACCGTCAACGGAACCGCTGGCCCATGATTCACGAGTGCAACGGAACCTGGGGGAGATGAGCGCGCAGATACGAGCGGCCAGGCTAATGCTGTGCGAAGCCGCAGAAGTACGAAAGTCCGGCGTTCGCGAAGAAATGTCTCTGGCCACCAACCAGGCCAAATACTTGTGTGCGGAAGCCGGTGTGCGCGTTACCGAGCAGGCCATGCGTATGGCGGGAGGCAGCGGTTTTTTGAAGAGCATGCCCCTGGAGCGCTGGCACCGGGACGCCTTGGCCGGTCCGGTGATGCCCCCTTCAAACGATCGTTGCCTGGAGGTCATCGGGCGGCTTGTTTGCGGGCTGCGGTCGGCTACCCTGGAGTTTCAGTAGGAATTGGAGTGATTGCCCAGAAGGCAGAGTTGCACTGCAACTTGGGAAGGCTGAAGGAAGCACAACGCAAACAACCCCCGCCATTGCTAGCGGGGGTTGCTACTAGTGACCGATATCCAGGAGGCAAGCCTAGCTGAAGACCAGTTCCTTGTTGCGGCGATTGGGGTCGCTCATCAGGGCCAGGCCTTCGGCCGGATCGTCCTGGTTGTTGCAGAAAAACTCGATCCGGTTGCCATCCGGGTCCATGAAATAGACGCTGGAGGTCATGCCGTGGTCCGTATTGTGGTCCATGCTCACGCCCTTATCCAGCAAGCTGTCGTAGACCTCTTTCAGGTCTTCAATATCGGCGACCTGGACGGCGAAGTGGTTCAGGCCCAACTGGCCGGGGGTAACGGGAAGCGCATCCACGGGCGCCTTGAACAGGGCCAGATCGTGATGGATCTTGCCACAGGTCAGGAAGGTGCCAAGCTCGCTCTGGCGCGAGATCTCAAAACCCAGGATTTCGGTGTAAAACTTGGTGGACGCTTCCACATCCTTGACGTTGAGGACCAAATGCCCTACGCGAATGGGTTTTGCCATCGTTATTCCTCCCAAAATCGAGGTATATGAAGGGATTGAACGTGCAGTCGCTATCTGAATAAACTTCTTCCCCTTCGTTGGAGTAACTATACTCCTTTTCAGCAAGCCCGCCAATAGGCAAGCGCAAACGGGCAAGCTTATCCAAAGGAATCACGACGCATTTGATCACAGCGCTACGAATTCACATCATAAACAGGCTCAGCAAGCTGGTCGGCATTCATTGACACTGCCGCTGCTCAGATTTAGACTCGATTGGCGACTTCCCGAGAACCTTCTCGCCACAGGATGAAACACTATGCCTATCGACCAGGTTTCCATCATAAGAATGTGCGGGGCCTGCCACCACGAAATTGAGACCATTTCAGTCAAGAAGGACAACATGCGCCTTTTTGTGGACGAAAAGGTCTGGTGCGAAGGCTGCCAGTCGGAGCAACCCGAGGTTCGGGATATAGCCGGACGGCTGGAAACCATTGGGATTGAGCAGCAGAGTTACCCGGTTAGTCCGACCTCTGGCCCGCCGGTCTTGAGCAACCGACAGGAACCATAGACTGTTACTTGCCTGGTTCCAAGTCCGGCCATTAAGGCGCTTGCCTCAACTCGGGACCTGACCGGAGTTCCACTCATGCCTATTGTAGATACTCACTGCCACGCTACGCCTTACTGGTTTGAGCCGGTAGAGATCCTGCTGGACCAGATGGCCCGCAACGACGTGGACCACGCCGTGCTGATCCAGATCAACGGAGTCTTCGATAATTCTTACCTGGTTGAGTGCCTACGGCGGTTTCCTGGCCGTTTCTCTGGCGTGGGAATGGTTGACGTTGGCAGCACGGAAGCACCGGAACGTTTGGCTGAGTTCCCTTCCCTAGGACTGGAGGGTGTGCGCCTCAACGCTGCCAACAGGTCACCGGGCAACGACCCGCTGGCTATTTGGCGCAAGGCAGAGGAGTTGGGCCTGATAGTTAGCTGTGGTGGGCAGCTTGAGGCCTTCGCTTCACCTGAGTTTGAAGAAATCATCCAAACTCTACCCAATCTCAAGGTAATCATCGAACACTTGGGCGCCGGGGGACGAGACACTGCGCCCTTCGATGCCTACCAACGGGTGCTGGCGCTGGCGCAATACCCTCGCACCTATATGAAGATCCCGGGCCTTGGCGAAATATGCGAACGGCCTAACCCCTTTGTGCAGCCCTTCCCTTTCGCCGGTAGCGTGCCGCCGTTGATAGAAATGGCACTGGAGGCCTTTGGCGCCAAACGCCTTATGTGGGGCAGCGACTTTCCTCCGGTGGCATTCCGGGAAGGTTACCGCAATGCCCTGCGCTGGCCCATGGAACACGTAAAATATGCCAGCGACGAGGACAGGGACTGGGTTTTCGGCGGTACTGCCGCGTCCTTGTTCGGGTTCGGGAATTAACAGGACACAGGCCAGGCCGATAAGGGGTCGTGTTCAGACGGAAGTCTGGTTCAATTGAAGCGATTCATCGCCACGGTAATGTTCTCTTCCAGCAGGCATTCCATGGCGTCGGCCACCCGCTGAATGGCGTCCGTAATTTCCTGGGCCTCCTCATCTGTGAAGCGGTTCAATACGTGGGAGACCTGCCCACCCTTCATATCCGGCTGGCCAATTCCCACGCGAACCCGGGGGAAATTCTGGGTGTGGATTTCCTCGATAATTGAGCGGATGCCATTGTGGCCGGCGGGACTTCCGCCCGGCCTGATCCGGATTCTTCCCACCGGTAGGGCCATCTCGTCGTAAATTACCACGATGTCCGCCGGCTTTACTCCAAAACGCGCTACCAGGTAGTTAATGGCCTCACCGCTGCGGTTCATAAAGGTACGCGGCTTGGCCAGCACCACTTCCCTCTCCTGAAAACGGCCCCGCCCGAGGACCGCTTTAGACCGTCGTTCCTTGACATCGATGCTCCACCGGCGGGCCAGCAGATCTATGCAGTGGAAGCCCACGTTATGCCGGGTATTGCGGTACCGGTCACCGGGATTTCCCAGCCCCACAATGACCTTCTTGGTGCGGTCAGGTTCCTCGGTATGACGGGGCGGCCTGGTTCTTTCCTCCGGGGCGAACAGACTCTCCTGGTTGTTGGAAACGGACTCAATCGTCATGCCTGAGCTTCCGGAAGGGCTTGCAGCGCTTCAAGGGGAGACTCCAGCAGACTGGTAAAGGCCTCTTCGTCAAGAACTGTAGTACCCACGCGGTTGGCAGTATCCAGCTTGGAGCCGGGAGAATTGCCGGCAACCAGATAGGCAGTCTTCCGAGTAACTGAAGACGTGGCGCTTCCGCCCAGCGCCTTGATCCTGCTCTCGGCCTCCCGCCGAGTCATTGTTGAAAGTGTCCCCGTTACCACGAAGGTCAGGCCGTGCCAGGGGAGGTCGGTGGGGTCCACGATTTGGATATCGTGGTGCAGTTTCACTCCCGCTTCACGCAGCTTTTCTATCACCGCCAGGTTCCCTTCCACCTGGAAATAGTCGTAGATGCTCTCGGCGATCTTGGGACCGATGCCGTCTATTCCGATTAAGTCCTCATCGGCAGCCTGGGCCATCTGGTCAACGCTTGCAAAACGTTGAGTAAGCAACTCCGCGACCTCGGCTCCCACGTGGGTGATGCCGAGGGCAAACAAGATCCGGGGTAGGGGACGAGTCTTGCTGGCTTCGATGTTATCCAGAATCTTGGTGGCAAGGCGGTCACCCATACGGTCCAGTTCCAGCAGGCTGCCTTTTTCCAGGTAGTAGAGGTCCGCCACAGTGTTCACAAATCCCTTGTCAATCAGAATGCGGCACCACTGTTCTCCCAAACCGTCCATATCCATCGCGCCGCGACTGACAAAGTGTTTCAGGAGTTCAAAGAACTGGGCCGGACAAGATGAAGAGTTCGGGCAACGGTGCATGGCCTCGCCTTCGGGCTTAACCACACCCGTGCCGCACTCGGGGCAGGCTTCGGGCATGGAAAAATCCACCTCTTCTCCGGTCCGGCGCTCGCGGATTGGCCCCACCACCTGGGGAATGACTTCTCCGGCCCGCTCCACCGTAACCCAGTCGCCAACCCGTATGTCCTTGCGTCGAATATCTTCCTCGTTGTGGAGCGATGCGTGCTGCACCGTGGCGCCACTGACTATCACGGGTTCCAGGATGGCATAGGGGTTGAGGCTGCCGGTACGGCCCACATTGATACCGATTTCCTTCAGTCTGGTCACGGCCCGCTCTGCAGGAAACTTGTAGGCTGTTGCCCAGCGAGGTTCGCGTCCCACTACACCAAGAGAATTCTGGAAGTTGAAAGGATTGACCTTGACCACCACCCCGTCCACCTCGTAGGGCAGGTCATGGCGCTTTCCCACCCACTCCCGGTAGTAGTCCTTGACTTCGTCCAGGGTATTGCACAGGCGATTCAACGGATTGACCCGGAAGCCCAGAGACTGCAGCCACTCCAGGGTCTCCCACTGTCCGGAGGGATATGGGGAATTCCCTGCGTCGTTCAACGAGTAAACCCAGATCTGCATGTTGCGGGACGCCGTAACCTTCGGGTCCAGTTGGCGGATGGTGCCGGCGCCGGTGTTTCGCGGGTTGGCATAGGTCTGCCCGCCTCGTTCCTCCTGTTCCCGGTTAAGCCTGCGGAACTCCTCAACAGGCATGTAAACCTCGCCCCTTACCTCCAGGTAGGGAAGTGGCTGCCCCTGTAGCATCAATGGAATGGACCGGATGGTCCGCAGGTTGTCCGTCACATTTTCGCCCACGGTCCCATTTCCGCGCGTGGCCCCCTGGACAAATACGCCGTCCACGTAAACCAGACTAACCGCCAGGCCATCAATCTTCAGTTCGCAGGTCATGGAGAATTCGGCGTCATCGAGCAGGTTCTTGACCCGCCGGTGCCAGGCCTCCAGGGACTCGTCGTTAAAGACGTTGCCCAGGCTGAGCATGGTATGGCGATGCTCCACCTGCACGAAACCCTCGGCAGGGTCGCCGCCAACACGATGGGTGGGCGAATCGGGGGCGACCAGTTCCGGATATTGATCCTCCAGTTCCTTTAGTTCCTGAAACAGGCGGTCGTACTCGTAATCGCTTATTACAGGATGGTCAAGTACGTAATAGCGGTGGTTGTGGTAGTTCAACTGCTCCCGCAATTCGGCAACCCGCCGGATAACGCTATCATCGGGCATATCCCCAACTCCCCCAGGGAATATTTCTTCCTTGAGTATAATATTTCGCCCGCCCGGATTACAGGCCGGTTGGCTTCAGGTTTGAATTGTTCTAGCGCTATTTGCCTGCGAAATATGGGAACTTTCCAGACCCCAGTACCGTCATAGTTGGAGAGAGACCGAATGCACCCTACAGTGAGAGTGGCCACATGGCAATTTACGGTATTTCAGTGGTTTGGAATTTCCTTGTGAATTGGCGGTTATTGCTATATTCTGCCCCCATGAAAAGGTTTCTGTTGCCCCCTCTATTTCTCGTGACGGCACTGACGCTGGGCTTGCTCGGCTGTGGCGCGGCGGCGGAAATGGGTTTTGACGAGATGGCTGCGTCGTCCCCAGCCCAACCGCAGATGGCCTCCGATGCGTTCGTAATTGAGCGGGCAGTTCCGGAGGAGATGGCAGTCACAAAGGAAGTTAAGGCTATGCCGGCTGCGCCGGCCGCCCAACCCACGGCCGTTCCGCAGGCTATGGCAATGGAAACCGCCGAATCCAACTCCCAGTTATTGGAACAGAACCTGCCATCCATTGACGAAGTGCAGGCCTCAGTGGCAGCCCAGAACCGAATCATTGTCCGGACCGTGGGGATGGGGCTGATAGTGGACAACGTAGCTGACGCAGTTGACCTCGTTGGGGACGTGGCCCTGGAACTGGGGGGATGGACTGTATCCAGTGATCGGAACGCCATTCACCGGGGTAGCGTGTCAGTGCGTGTTCCCGCGCAACAACTGGATGAAGCGGTCAGGCGTATCCGCGCGCTGGGCAATCGGGTGGACTGGGAGTCTTCCACCAGCCAGGACGTTACCGACGAATACGTTGACAGCAACTCCCGCCTCCGAAGCCTTCGCGCCACCGAGGAGGCCCTGCTAAACTTGCTGAACAAAGCCCAGGACGTTGAGGACGCCCTGGAAGTGCAACGCGAATTGACGGACTTACAGGCGGAAATTGAGAGCCTTGAAGGCCGGATCAAGTTCCTGGAGCAGACGGCCGCCTATTCATTGATTAACGTCACCTTAACCCTGGCGCCCAAACCCATGGCGATTGACGCCGGCCCTGACCAGACTTTCAGCGCCGGCCAGCCTGCCAGGTTCCGAGCTACCTTCACTCCACCGCAGGGTATCGACACCTACAGCTTCGTTTGGGACTTCGGCGACGGCAGCCGAGCCGGAGGATCTGGCACGGCCCCCACTACCGAGCCCGGCCAAAGGGTTACCGCCACTGTCACCCACTTTTTCGAGGACGACACGGACTCACCCTACATTGTGCAGCTGGAACTTACAGGAACTGGACCCGCCGGGCTGGTTGAAGGCACAGATACCTTGATCGCCACCGTAACCCGGATTCCCACAATTGAAGTATTTTCGGGCGAGAGCCGTTTCGTGGAAGAGGGAGAGGAGGTCGAATACACCGGTTCCTTCACGCGAGGCGATGGACTGTGGGACCTGCAATACCGCTGGGACTTCAGCGACGGCAGCCCCACCATTACCGGAATACCCGAGGAGGGAGACACCAGGGCCACAGCCTCCCACACTTTCGAAAACTACCGTCCTGACCCCTACGAGGTAACCCTGACAGTTACGGCCCAGAGCGAGGCCGGCGAAGTGCGAGGCTCCAGCTCGTTTAGCGTGTTCGTGACGGAGTCGCAGGGCCTGGTCGTAGGCAACTGGGACTTGCTGGAATCGGCCAAGTGGGCCATCCGGTCTCTTTCCGCAGTCGCGCTGGCCGTTGTCAACATCATAATTTGGGTGGCTATCTTCAGCCCGGTCTGGTTGGGAATCGGCGCCCTGGGCTACGGCGGAATCCGATTAAAGCGATATTGGAGCGCGCGAAGGCGGCGCAACAGGCCCTATGAAGGCACAGAGCTATCAACCGTACCTTCGCCTCCCGAAGCGCCGTTGCCTGGAGAAGAAGGCGAAGCAGTTGAAGGCAGGCCAGGATGACTAGCTAGATAGCTGCCCCTTTGAATCCGAAATCTATCAGTACCAACTACAGGGAGCGATACAGTGACTACCCAGACACCCGAAGAGGCCCGCTCACAGATCGTCAACATGGTGAAGGACTTCGTTCGCCGTGAAGTTGAACCGGTGGCCGCCCAGCACGATCGGGACGACACGGTTCCGCTGGACTTGATTGACAAAATGAAAGATCTGGGCTTATTCGGCATTACGGTGCCAGAAGAATACGGTGGCATGGGCCTGGACTACACCACTTTCGCGCTCATATTCGAGGAAATGAGCAAGGCCTTCATGAGCATTACCGGGGCCATCGGCACCCACCACATAATGACTTACGTGCTTACCCACTACGGGACTGAAGAACAGAAGCGCCAGTTCCTTCCGGACCTGGCTTCGGGCCGCAAGCGGGGTGGCCTGGCCCTGACTGAACCGGGTGGGGGCACCGACGTAGCCAACCTTCAGGTTACTGCCGACAAAGATGGCGAAGAATACGTCATAAACGGTAGCAAGATGTTCATCACCAATGGCAGGCACGGCGACACCTTTCTGCTGCTGGCCCGCACGGACCGCGAAGTGGAACCCCGGCACCGGGGCATCAGCGCCTTTATTGCTGAAAAAGGTGACGCCGGATTTAAGGTGGGCCGAGACTTGGACAAACTGGGGTACCGGGGACTGGATACCTGCGAGCTTATCTTCGATGACTACCGGGTACCGGCGGAGAACCTGGTAGGTATGGAGGAGAACGTAGGCTTCGGACAAGTGATGAGCGGGTTGGAAACGGGCCGGATTAACGTGGCCGCCCGGGCGGTGGGCGTGGCTCAGGCGGCTTTCGAGGCGGCCATTCGCTACTCCCAGCAGCGGGAGACTTTTGGAACACCCATATCCCAGCACCAGGCAATTCAGCTCAAACTGGCTGACATGGCGACCAAAATCCAGGCCGCCCGCCTGCTTACCTATGACGCCGCTGCGAAGAAGGACTCTGGCCAACGGGTGGACCTGGAGACTGGCATGGCCAAGCTGTTCGCCAGCGAAATCTGCGGCGAGGTAACCATGGAGGCCATGCGTATACACGGCGGCTACGGCTACATCAAGGAATCGCCCGTGGAGAGGTACTACAGGGACGCTCCGCTAATGATTATCGGGGAGGGCACCAACGAAATCCTGCGGCTGGTTATCGCGCGCCAGTTGCTGCGCCGCCCCGAATACCAGGTATAATCCCGTGACATGGGCGCGTGTCCCATCAATCCTTTAGCCATTTCGGACCGGGTTGAAAACCAGCCAGTTGGCCACCGGTCCGGCGCTGCGGCTCCATTCGTGGGCGGTGTTGGGCGGAACGAGTATGGCGTCTCCCTCGGAAACTGTGTACTCCTGGCCATCGCAGGTCAGGATGCAGCTTCCTTCCAGGAAATATGCCAGGTGTTCACCCTCGTGGGTGTGATCGGGGCTAACTTCGCCTGCCGCCATGCCCCGGTGCGCCAGCACATAGTGCCGTGCGCCGTCTTCCACTGTGAGAACCGGTCGGGCTGCCCCCGGGCTGGTGTCCAGGTCGGACAGGTTCTTGATCACGGGAGGCCGTCCTGTTCCGGAACCGCCATTGTTCTTTGCTCCGCCGCTCCTGGTTGAAAGCAGTGGGTTGATTTCGATGCGCTCGATGTCGCCCTCCCCGCCGTCATTCAGGGTGTAATGGTCCACGTTGGGCGGGATATACATCACGTCGCCTGCCTTGATGGGATAGTTCACCCCGTCGCAAACCAGGGTGCCCGACCCCTTGATGATAAAGACCTCATGTTCCCAGGGATGGATGTGGTGACTGCTGGTTTCACCGGGCTGGATGTGGGAATAACTGAGCGTCGTAGTTGGCGGGCTATCGTTTATGTTGATCAGCCTGGCAGCGTTGCCAGGGGAGAAATGGTCTCTGTAATTTCTGATTACTGGTTCCAAATCGGGCCTCCACAAAGTTTGTCACAGAGGTTTTCAAGTTTCCGGTTCCAACTGGCGCTAATGTTAAACTGGCGCCAGCGTTTGCACAAGAAAAGACGACCGCCATGGCCTTGACTTGACCCCTTCGACTCCTGTCTACTGCATCCAAACCCGCGCTTAGCTGCAAGTGAAAATGTTCAGACTCCATGAGTCATGGCGCACACAAGCCGTCGTTCAGGCCTCCGCCTGAGGCGGAGCATCCGGAAACTTTTCCCTGCAGTTCGTCGCAGGTTCTTTTCCCTCCGCGGCTCCCGTCGGCTGAGGAGGGTCGGCAGCACCATATTGGGGACGGATGTGTTTCTCTTCCCTCTGAACAGTTACTTCTGGCGCTGGAGCCTTGCCATTAGCGAAAATACTCCTCTACCATAATCCTGTGGTAGCCCTCATTCCCCGTCTATTGGGTCAGATATATTCCTATCCGGCTGTGGCCAAGAGTGGCCCGGAACGGCCCAAAATGGCCCGGCATGGGCCATTTCCCAGGTCGACTCCCTATTTGGAAAACGGCACTTAGTGGCCCACCGGGGTGCCATCCGGCGCCGTCATGACCCTGTTGTCAGATACGAAACGGCCCAAAATGGCCCAGGGAATCAAAAAATCCCTAAAACGGGAAGGTTGGAAGTCCGGAGCTTTCTCCCCGGCAGGCAGGTCCGGGCGGTCGTCATCCCGGGTTTCTACCGAGTCCCGCAGTCGCCCGAATGGAGAAAGGAGGGCATCTCTGGGCGCCCTACCCGCAGACTGCCCGAATCGGAGCATTAAAGGGAACTCGGATCGTCAGTAGCATGGACTTCTTGATACCAGCGAAGGCCGGAATGGTGAGTCCAGCCAGTAAGCAAGTCCCATCAACTTTGGACAGTTTCCTGCAATGAGTTTCGGTTGACGCTCCTAGGGGCCTATGCTAGTATCCGAATCGATAGCAAACCCAGTTACCCAGTCCTCCAGTCCCTGAAGCGTATGGGAGCGTCGGACCTCAGGATAAAGAATCACGATGAGCTTTCGCCAGCGGCTTGACCGAGTTTCTCCGGAACGGGAAACGGTGATAACCATAGGCGTCTTTGATGGAGTTCATCGGGGGCACGCCCACCTCCTGCAGCACCTCATTTCCGCGGCGGGAACCGCATACCAGCCCACTGTCATTACCTTTGCCAACCACCCTGTTACTGTGCTTCAGCCCGGGCGTCAAGTGTCACTGATCACCACGCTGGAACGCAAGGAAGGGTTGATCCGCGAAATGGGGATTGACCAAATTGTTTCTCTGGAGTTTACCGAGGAACTGGCCCGCATCTCTGCCAGGGAATTCGTGGGGCTGCTCCAGGACAAGCTGCTAATGAAGGGCCTGGTCATCGGCTCTGACTTTGCCCTGGGACGTGACCGGGAAGGCAACTCGGACAGGCTGGCCGAACTGGGCAAAGAACTGGGCTTCTCAGTCGAAATCGTTGAACCCTTGCTCCTCGACGGCCTGCTGGTCAAGAGCCGCGTGATTCGGCAGCGGCTGAACGACGGTGAGGTGTCCGTTTCAAACCACCTGCTGGGAAGGACCTTCTCGCTGGCAGGCCCGGTGGTGACGGGCGACAAACGGGGACGTACGTTGGGATTCCCCACCGCAAACGTGAATGTCAGCAAGACCATGGCCCATCCCGCCGACGGGATTTACGCCACCTGGGCGTTGGTAGACGGCGAACGCCGGCCTTCTGCCACCAGCATCGGCGTGCGGCCCACCTTCGGCCTGACTGAACGCCTGGTGGAAGTCTACATCCTGGACTTCGACGGCGACCTCTACGGGCGGGAACTGGAGGTCGAATTCGTCGACAAGCTGCGAGACCAGGAGACCTTTTCCAGCCTGGAAGCTCTCGTGGAGCAAATTAATCGAGACGTGGTGAATACCCGCGAAACTCTGGCCATTTCCGGAGGCGCCCATGGCCCTTAGCCCGGCGGACTTGAAGCGCGTCACCGAACGGGGTGTCAGCAACATCATAGTCCGGGAAGAATTCGTAAAGCTCCTGGAGGAAGGAAAATCGCTGCGGCTGAAGATGGGCTTTGACCCCAGCAGGCCGGACATCCACTTGGGCCATGTCGTCGGACTCCGCAAGCTGCGCCAATTGCAGGACCTGGGCCACCGACTCATCCTTATAGTTGGTGACTGGACCGCGCAGATCGGCGATCCCAGCGGCCGCTCCGCCACACGGCCCATGCTTACCCACGAAGAAGTGATGGAAAACGCCCAGTCTTACCTTCGCCAGTTTTTCAAGGTGGTGGATCGGGACCGCGCCCAGGTAGTGTACCAAAGCGAATGGTTTGGCAAGTTCTCGCTGGCCGACGTAATCGGGTTGACCGGTCGTTTCACCGTTGCCCAGTTCCTGGAAAGGGACGACTTCGCCAAGCGCTTTGCTGAACACCGCCCCATCGCCATTACCGAACTGCTCTACCCACTGCTGCAAGCCTACGACTCGGTGGCCATCGAATCTGACGTAGAGTTCGGAGGTACTGACCAGATGTTCAATCTGCTGGTGGGCAGAGAACTACAGGGCATGATGGGGCAGCGGCCCCAGCAATGCTTCCTGATGCCCATCCTGGTAGGCACCGACGGCGTTCAGAAGATGAGCAAGAGCCTGGACAATTACGTCGGAGTGGAAGAACCGCCCGATGATATGTTCGGCAAGATAATGTCCCTGCCCGACAATCTTATAGTTTCTTATTTCGACTACCTTACGGATGCGCCTGAGCCGGAGTTGGAAGAAATGACTCGGAGCATTGCGCAAGAAAGCGTGAACCCCATGGAACTGAAGAAGCGACTGGCGAAAGAGATTACCGAGGTCTTCCACGATGAAACCGCCGCAATCGCTGCCCGCGAGAGGTTCGAGCGGGTAGTTCAGCAGCGGGCCCTGCCCGACGATATGCCCGAGGTCAACATATCAACCCTGGCCGGCCCCCGATGGAGCAATGCCCTCGTATCCGCAGGGCTGGTCTCCAGCGTCAACGAGGGCAAGCGAATGATCAACCAGGGTGCAGTGGAACTATTCCCTCCCTCTGGCCCCTCCCACAAGCTTACGGAAGACGCCCAGTTCCAGTCCCCAGAACCTGGCACCGCCGTTAAGGTTGGGAGGAGGCGCTTCGCGTCTTTGCGGGAGTAGGCCCGCTTCACCTACCTCGGTTGCCTTCGCGATCATCCTTCCTCAGCTAACCGATTACCGGTGCGCCCCCGTTTCCGTTGACGCTTGGATTCCGCCCTAGTTAGACTAGTGCAAAAGCCCTTGGCTGGAGCTAATAAGTGTTTTCTACCGAAGAACTGGACCAGATACGGCGGCAAGGCGCGGAGTGGCGTGAGAAGAACTTAGGCCGACAGGAACGCAAGGCCTCCTACAAGACTCTGTCACAGATACCCGTCGAAACGGTCTATACCCCTGAGCATTTGGATTCGGTGGACTTTGGGGCCGACATAGGGTTGCCCGGAGAATTCCCCTATCTTCGGGGCGTTCACCCGGGTGGCTACCGGGACCGGTTGTGGACCATGCGGATGTTCGCCGGTTTTGGCCTGCCGGAGGAGACTAACCAGCGGTTCCGCTTTCTGCTGGACAACGGCCAAACGGGCCTGAGCACAGCCTTCGACATGCCAACCCTGTACGGCTACGACACCGACGATCCCCGCGCGGCCGGGGAGTTTGGCAAATGCGGCGTGGCGGTGTCCTCCCTGGCAGACATGGAAACCCTGTTCGACGGAATCCCCCTGGGCCAGGTTACCACGTCAATGACTATCAACAGCCCGGCAGCCATCATCTGGGCCATGTACATCGTGGTGGCGGAAAAGCAAGGCGTGCCCCTCGACAGGATCGGCGGTACTCTTCAAAACGACATCCTGAAGGAATACCTGGCCCAGAACGAGTACATATTCCCTCCCGAACCCTCCCTGCGGCTGGTGGTGGACACAGTGGAGTTTGCCACCAACTACATGCCGCGGTGGAATCCCATCAGCATCAGCGGTTACCACATCCGGGAGGCAGGTTCCAACGGCGTGCAGGAACTGGCCTTCACCCTGGCTGACGGCTTTGAGTACGTGCGCCGCTGCATTGATCGGGGACTGGATGTGGACGACTTCGCGCCTCGGCTGAGCTTCTTCTTCAATGCCCACAATGACTTCTTTGAGGAGATCGCCAAGTTCCGCGCGGCCCGCCGGATATGGGCCCGGGAGATGCGAGACACCTTCGGGGCACAGAACGAAAGGTCCTGCTGGATGCGATTCCACGCCCAGACCTCCGGCGCCTCACTCACCGCCCAGCAGCCGGAGAACAACGTGGTGCGGGTAGGACTGCAGGCTCTGGCAGCGGTGCTGGGCGGGTGCCAGTCCCTGCACACCAACGGCAAGGACGAGGCTTGGGCGCTACCCTCGGAGCAGGCCGCCCTCCAGGCCCTGCGCACCCAGCAGATCATCGCTCACGAAACCGGTGTAACCGACACGGTGGACCCCCTGGGCGGCAGCTATTACCTTGAGTCATTGACCAATCGCGTGGAAGCTGAAGCATACGCGTACTTCCGCAGAATCGAAGACGTGGGAGGAGTTGTCCCCGCCCTGGAGTCGGGGTTCTTCCAGCGGGAGATAGGGGACGCGGCCTACATCTACCAGCGAGAGGAGGACCGAAAAGACCGCATCACCGTGGGCGTCAACGACTATCTGGCAGAGGATGAACTGTCCATACCGCTGCTGCGAGTTGACCGGGAGGGAGAGGCGCGACAGATAGAGAGCCTGAACGCAGTCCGCCGGACCCGGGACAATCGGGAAGTCGCCAGCCGTTTGAGGGACCTGGAACTAGCGGCCAAGGGAGATGCCAACCTGATGCCACCGCTGCTGGAAGCAGTCAGAGCCTATGCAACCCTGGGCGAGATGATGGGTGTCTTCCGCGAAGTGTTTGGGGAGTACCAGCCAGGGTGGGGGTTCTAAGGGGGGACAAGCCAAGATACACAATTTGCATTGCAGACAATCTGAGGGCGGGAACCAGGTTCCCGCCCTCGCATTTTGCAGGCAACAAAGGCCGGCTGGGCTGGGGGCGTTACACGCGCTCCTCTTCCCGCATTTGCTTGGTGTCCTCGATTACCTTCTGCTGGATGTTGATGGGCACCGGTTCATAGTGGTCGAATTCCAGCCGGTAGCTGCCCCGGCCCTGGGTAAGGGAGCGCAGGTCCTGAGCGTACCGCTGCACCTCCGACAGAGGAACCTCTGCTTCTACGGCGGTGTATCGATCACCCGGGTTCATGCCCAGGATGCGGCCGCGCTTGCCATTCAGGTCGCTCATAACGTCGCCGGTGTAGGCCTCGGGCACGTTGACCGTCAACTTGACAATGGGCTCCAGGAGGATAGGACTGGCGTCGGCCATTCCCTTCTTGAAAGCCTGGGAACCGGCGATTTCAAAGGACATACCGGATGAGTCCACGTCATGGTAGCTGCCGTCGTAAATGACGGTCTTCAGGTCAACCACCGGGAAGCCGGCAAGAATGCCTTCTTCCATAGACTTAACGACGCCCTTTTCCACGGAGGGGATGTATTCGCGGGGCACCCGACCACCGACAATCTCGGAACCGAATTGGAACCCGTTGTCCCGATCCATGGGCTCCAAGCGCAGGAGGACATGGCCGTACTGGCCGTGGCCGCCGGACTGCTTCTTGTGGCGGTACTCGGTATTGATGACGCGAGTAATAGTCTCGCGGTAAGCAACCTTGGGCATACGGAGCAAGAGGTCAGCCCCGAACTTGCGCTTGATGCGGTCGATGGCCACCTCGATCTGGGCGTCCCCCAGGCCGGTAAGCAGGCTGTCGCCGGTGTCGGCATCCCTGCTGTAGCGCAGGCTGGGGTCTTCCTCGACGATACGGGCCAGGGAAGTGGACATCTTGTCCAGGTCGGCCTTGGTGGCAGGCGCGACGGCAACGCTGTAGTACCCGCGAGGGAATTCGATAGGGCGGAAGGTAACCTGGGCATCCCTGGCGCACAGGCTGTCGCCGGTTACGGTGGCGGCGAGCTTGCCAATGGCGCCGATATCGCCGGCCACTACCTCGGTAATATTTTCCTGGGACTTTCCCCTGGGCAGGTATAGCTGGCCAATACGCTCCGACTGGTTGCGGTTGACATTCCAGACCTCGGAATTGCTCTTGAACGTCCCGCGGTACACACGGAAAAGGGAAAGCTTACCCACGAAGGGGTCTGCCGTCGTCTTAAAGACGAAGGCGGCAAGCGGGGCATCGGGGTCGACGTCGAACTCCACAGCGTCGCCGCCGGAGTTGTTCATTTCAGGCTGGATGCCTTCCACCGGAGAAGGCAGGAACTCGCCCACGAAGTCCAGGTACTCTTCAACACCCAGGTTCTGGGTAGCTGCGCTGGCCAGAATGGGGACAAGGGTACCGGCCAGAATGGCAGACTTGGCGCCATTTATTATTTCGTCGTCGGTCAGTTCTACGCCTTCGAGGTATTTGTCGGCCAGTTCGTCATCAGCCTCTGCGACGGCCTCAATCAGGCGTTCGCGGGCCAGCTCAAACTCATCGGCGACCTCGGCGGGTATATCAGCGGGGGGATGAACAACGCTGACAACACCCTTGAAGTCCTGGGCATCACCAAGAGGCAGCTGGAAGGGAACGCACTGGTTGCCAAAGGTTCCCTGGATGTCCGCCACGGTGCGAGAGAAGCTGGCGTTTTCTCGGTCCATCTTGTTAACCAGCAGGACCCGGGGCAGGCCCGCCTCTTCACACTGGTTCCAGGACCGCTCGGTGCCAACGTCCACGCCGGACGGGGCGGGCAACACAATGGTGGCGCTTTCCACGACTCGCAGCGCGCTGACCACTTCCCCGAAGAAGTCGTCATACCCGGGGGTGTCCAGGAAGTTGGCCTTGAATCGGTCCCAACTGCAGGAAATCAGGGTTGTCTGAATACTTCCGGCACGCTTGATTTCCTCGGGTTCGTAGTCGGAGACGGTGTTGCCGTCTTCCACCCGGCCGATGCGATTGACGGCCTTGGTATTGAACAAGAGAGTTTCACACAGGGATGTCTTGCCGGCGCCGCTGTGAGACAGCAACGCCACATTCCTCAGGTTACGGGCTTCTATATTGGGCATAGAGCTTTTCCCCCTTAACAGATAACGGCATCAGGTTAAGTTGGATTTTATATAAAGTAAGTGTCCTTTAGCAACCATAGAACGTCCTCAGCCAAGTGAAAGGGGACCATTCCCACAAAGAAGCGGGGCGATATTTTTTGCTTTTCGCGCCATTTTGGGCCGTTTTGGGCCGTTTCGTATCCGGAAGAGGGGCCGGGTAGCGGTGAAATGGACCAATTTTTTTGGGCCGAAACCGCTGGACATCCTATCTGTGTCATCGCTTTTCTCGGGCCATTTTGGGCCGTTTCGGGCCGTTTTGGGCCACTTGGGTCCTCACCACGCGGCCACTCTCAGGGGCCGAGGGACCTTCGACAAGCATGGGTTGATCCTTCGACGAACTCAGGATGAGCGGAATAAAGGAAGATGAGAATTTCTTGAAAAGTGTCCTATTCCGTCTCATTTTGTCCCATTCTTGGTCTTGGCCTTTCTCTTCTCTCCTTGCGTTCCCTCCAAGGGGGAAGGATTCTTGGGCAGGGGTATCGCATTTCAGGGGCGCCTTTGACCGCAGAGACGCTGAGGACGCGGAGCTTCGCAGAGGTGGTCGGTGCACCGCTGGGCCATTTGTGTCTTTGTGGTAAACAGCGATTGGGTTATGGTTCTATGGTGGCGGGGTGTAATGCGGCGTGGCAAGGGGGGTGGTGTCAGCGGGGAAGGAAGGTACAAGAGAGCGCAGGGGGCACACACCGGCCCGGCCCTGCCTACAGGAAAGAGAGGGTTGTTCCGGACAGGGCGGAAGCGCTCTGCAGATGTGGGCAGAGCCTGCCGGGAAATGCACCTTAGGGCAACGAGGGCAGGTTTGAAACCTGCCCTCACGAAGCCACGAGCCTACCGGGCCAGGCTGCCCATGGGGTCCCAGGGCGGGAGCACGACAGGTTCCAAATCCAGCGCCCGCTGCAATTCTTCCGGGAGGTAGCTCTTGGGCGCCGAAATCTCGAACATGTACTCGGCGAACCAGGAATCGTTCATAAGGAAGAACCCCTTTTCGCCCACCTTGTCATCCCAACTGTTCTCAACTCGCCAGCGGCGGGGCTTGCCGTCCACAACGTCAACGCCGGTGAAGAGCATGGCGTGGGTCATGGCCGTCTGGTGGTATTCGAGGCGCTCCGCCTTGTCCATGGAAAATTCAGCGCCGTAGACACTGGCATAGTCAAACAGGTCCGCGTCCCAAAGGCCCTTGTCCCGGTGCATTTGTTTGCCCGTGTCGCAACCCATCCAGACGGGCTTGCCATCCTGGAGCATTCGCATGGTGATGTCTTTCATCACGTCAATGTCCACGTTCAGGTACTTTATGCGTGCGCCGTCTACCACGTTCCCAAGGTATTGCACGGTGTAGGTACGTCCCGGCGGATTGTCCTGGCGCGGGTCATGAACCAGACAGACGTATTCTTCCATAGGAGTGGAGATATACTTCTCCGCAAACTCCAGGGGCGTCATGGCGCCGTCGCGGTGAAATTCCCCGTCCTTGTCCTTCCACTGCCAGTCGAAGTTTGCGGGCGGGTTGCCCAGGTGAATTGCGAGAATCTGGTATACGGACTGGAGGGCCTCCTGTTTGGCCTGCCGCATGGCATCCAGGCCACCTTCTTCGGCATAGATGCGGCGGATGTTGCGGGCGCCCTGGCGGACCTGGTAGTTAAGGCCGGCGTTCATGCGCATGGAATTTCCGGAACTCTCAGTCTCGGGCATGACGGACTTGGGCACAACACCATGCTTGCGGACCAGGCCGACGAACATGTCCCACTGGCCACCGTCACCCAGGGGCTGATGGAGCAGCCAGGCAACCACCCGGTCATCGATGGGCCGGTCGGCCGTCTCGATGACAGCCTCCAGGATGTAATTGGCCCGTTCCATCTTGTCCCAGAACATCACATAGCTCTGGCTGAACTCGAACTCCTTGACGTTGAGCAAGTCCCTGGACTCCGAGCGGAAGAGGTTGAGACCGGCGAACATCCAGCAACGGCCGGAGCGGGCCTGGTTAGTTACACCCCAATCATCCAGCACCGTGGAAAAGCTGTGGGTAGCCTCGGCAACAATATTGCGGTCCAGGGCCACGTCGTTAACGTCATGCTGGGTAACGACGTTCTGCATCAGTTGATGGCTGGGCTGGGCGCGAAAGGCCGATTCCAAATCGGCAAGGGTGTGGGCATCGAGGGCGCCGGGGTTGCTTTGAGTTGTCATGTTGGGTACTCCTGAAAAAGACTCATGGGAACTCGACCAAATGAACAGGGGAGATTATCGTTTTGGTGGACAATAGTCAACCAGCCTGCGCGCTCAAAGGGGCAGTTGCCAATTTCCGAATTACCTGGCTTAATTCCCCCACCGCCAGCTCAATCTCTTCGGCGGTGGTAAAACGCCCCACAGAAAAGCGTATGGTGCCCATGGCGTAATCCAATGGAACTGCCATGGCGGACAGAACGTGGGAGAGTTCCACCCGGTCGCTGTGGCAGGCCGCGCCGGCAGAAGCGGCCACCGTCGGCAGATTTGCGAGGATGCGGTCGGCTTCCACGCCACGGAAGCTGATACTGCTGGTGTTGGGCAGGCGCAAATCTTGATGGCCGTTGATGCGGGCATCCACGCCAAAGTCCAGCAGTTGGCCTTCAAGACGGTCTCTCATTTCCCGCATGTGGGAGGCGTATTCGGCAAGGTTCTGATGAATCAAGCTGCAGGCCGCGCCCAGACCCACCATCTCGATTACATTTTCGGTGCCGGCACGCCGGTCCTGTTCGTGGCTGGCGCCGTGCATGAATTTTTCCAACCGGACGCCGTTCCTGATGTAAAGAGCGCCGATACCCTTGGGGGCGTAGAGCTTGTGGCCCGCGATGGAGAGTAGGTCCACACCCAGCTCATCCACGTTGACGGGAATCTTGCCCACCGACTGGGCGCAGTCGGTGTGGACCAGGGCCCCAACTGCATGGGCGGCCTCGGCGATTTCGGCTATGGGCTGGATACTGCCCACTTCATTGTTGGCGTGCATTATGGTGACCAAAATGGTCTCTTTGGTCAGGGCCTCCTTAAGCTGAGAGACATCCACCAGTCCATATTCGTACACGGGCAGGTATGTTACGCGGAAGCCGTGGGTTTCCAAATAGCGGCACACTTCGGTAACGGCGGGATGCTCAACGGCGGAGGTGACGATGTGGTTGCCGCGGTTCCGGTGGGCAAAGGCGACGCCCTTGATGGCGTGGTTGTTGGCCTCGGTGCCGCCGCTGGTGAAGATTAACTCATCCAGCCGGCAGCCCAGAACTTCCGCAACCTGGCTGCGGGCCAGGTCCACGCCCTCGCGGGCCGCCAGGCCGAACCCATGGCTGCTGGAAGGATTGCCGAAAAGGCCGTGGACGTAGGGAAGCATGGCCTCGGCGACCTGGGGGTCGACGGGGGTGGTGGCATTGTAGTCGAGGTAAATGGCGGACATGGAAAGCTCCGACAGGGTTTTCCGAGGCTGTTTGCGCCATTATAGCTGACAAGATGGGAAGGGGCCAAAGCCCGGCGGTGGAGGAACAGGCAGGCCTATATGCTGCCGTCAATTACCACGTCGAGGACGGCGGGCTTTCCGGAATCCAGGGCCCTGATGAGTTCAGGGCCAATGTCTTCGGGGTCGCTTATGGTCCTGCCATAGACGCCAATGGCCTCGGCGATGCCGGCAATGTTCAGGGGGAGAGGGAAGTCCATCCCCACATACCCTTCGAACCCCTCGCCCACGCTTTCTCCGAGGATCTCCTGCCGGTGGATGTTCATGTTCAGCTTGAGAATCCGGTAGGAACGATTGTTGCATACCAGGTAGACTGCGGGTATTCCGTAGTTGGCAGCGGTCCAGAGAGCCTGGACGGTCATCATCGAACTGCCGTCGCCAACGACGGCCACCACTGGACGGTGGGGTTGGGCCAGCTTTGCACCCAGGGCTGCGCCCATTCCCCAGCCAATGGCTCCAATCCTCTCCCCGTACAAGCTCCCCGGTTCATCGAATTTCAAGGCCGCGTGGAGGGCGTCTTTGGAACTAAGGGAGTCGTCGAGCAACACAGCGGTTTCAGGGAGGACTTGGGAAATCTCATGCATCATTCGCTCAGTGGGCATAGGTCGCGCATCCCAGCGTTCGCCGAGGCGCCGACTCCAGGCAGCGCGTGCCTGGGAAGTGTGCTCCTGCCAGGCTGCCCGCCTGGCCAATGCCCTATCCCTGGCTTTCGGGTCCATCACCTCCTCAAGGACTTCGGTCAGCAGTTCCAAGCCTAACCTGGGGTCACCGAACAGGGCCACATCGGTGGGTTCTGTTTTGCCAATCTCACGCTGGGCCGAGTCCAGGTGAATGAGCTTTGTGCCAGGTCCGAGGTTGCTGCCTGGCAAGTAGAAGAAGCCCGAAAATACGTTGGCTCCAACAGCCAGGACAACGTCGGCACCGGTCAGCAGTTGGCGACCGGGGGTCAGAGTGGGATTGACGCGCCCAAGGAACTGAGGATGCCCGGTAGGGAAATTGTTTCTTGCTATGGAGGCGGCATAAACGCCGGCCCCGCATTGCTCGGCCACTGTAACGGCCGCGGTCATTCCTTCCGCCTGGGCCAGGCGATCGCCTACTACGATCAAAGGATTGGAGGCGCTGGCCAACAACTGGGCCGCCGCCCGAATCTCATGCAAGTGGGGAGATGGCGTTAAATGCGGCGGAGCCGACGGGACAATCGCCATCTCCGCCATGCCGTCCAGCGCGTTCGCGGAGAAGCCAACGAATACGGGGCCGGAGGGTGGGTTCTTTGCCTCTTGAAAGGCCCGCCGCATGATCCCAGGGATCTGCTCGGGATGTGTAGCCTCCACGCTCCACTTGGTGAACTGGTTCACCATGCCGGCAAGGTCCGTGCGGTATTCGGTGAGCTTTCTGACGTCCTTATTGCCTGCGGTCAGTATCAGTGGGACACCGCCGTCCATTGCGTGGTGCAGGAGGCTGATGCCGTTGGCCAGGCCGGTTTCGATGTGGAGGTTGACCACGGCGGGACGGCTGCCAGCTACGGAATACCCGTCGGCCATGCCCATGGCCACGCCCTCCTGGGTGGCCAGCAGGTAGCGGATGTCGGGGTATTCGGGCAGCAGGGCCATAATGGCGCTCTCGCTGGTGCCGGGGTTGCCGAAAATTATCTCGACACCCTCGGCACGCAGCATTTCAAGAAAGGCGCGGGCGCCGGACATTATGGTCATTTTCAGTCCTCCCGGGTGGGGGCAGCCTGTACAGATGTGGAGGAGAGTCCGGCGTTCAGCAGGAAGGCGCGAAACATATTTCCCATCTGGGTCTCATGAACTGGAGCAAATCTGGCAAACTCTCTCAGATTGCGGGCCGCCTCTTCAGCCGGGTTGAAATTATCACCCATGAGCAGATAGTCGTCGTACATTTCCCGGTTCCACACGACCAGTTCATCGTAGGTCAATTGAGGTTCGAACTGGAAAGCGTAGCAGTTGCCGGCACGGAAGGCCATGTTTATTTTGCGGTAGCTGCCATCTCGCAGCAGGATGTGGCCCTCAGCCAAGGCTGTGGCGCCCTCCGGAATTGAAAAACACTCGCCATGCAGGGTCGGCACTAGGGGAACCCGGACTTTGCCAAATACCGGGTCAGCGTCCCCTGCCGCGGTAACGGAGATTTTGCGTAGTCCGAACTGGTATCCTCCCGTTGGCTGCACCTGACCACCCAACGCCCGGCACAGCAACTGAGCGCCCAGGCAAACCGCAAATACGGGTATCCCGTTGCGGCAGGCTTCGTTCAGGAGTTCTCGTTCCTGTTCGAGGGCAGGGAAATCGTCGTTGGCGGAAAGCGGCCCCCCCAGGGCCACGATGAGTTCGATCCGGCCCAGATCGGGTTGGGGAAAACGCGGGTATTCCGGGGCCAAATCGAACAGGTTCAGGGGGGTCAGCCGAAAGCCTTCCTTCGCCAGTATCGAGGTAAGGTTGGCGCCCAGGGTTTCGGGCGCGGCGTGGCGTATGATTAAGGCGTTCTTCAAGGCAGACCTGCAGGGCTTTAGTGGCTCTCGGCCAAATCCTACACCAACCCCACCGTTGATACCAGCATGGGAAGGAAGATCGAGCCAGACCGAAATTGCGCGTGGGAGAAGGAGGTACCGTGGAAACTATTTTATCCAATGCAGCCCTGGTGACGGGAGACCATGGCCGCACCATTCTCTATGACTCGGCCCTGGCAGTGCGGGACACCGTAATTGCGGCGATAGGACCCGTGACAGAGATCCAGTCACAATTCCCCAATGCAGAGGTTATCGATTGCCGTGGAAAGGCAGTTTTCCCCGGCCTGGTCAACTGCCACACGCACCTGCTGGCCACGGCCGACCGGGGTATCCTGGAAGACTTCGGTTTTCCTACCACGCTGCGTTTTCCCGAATCCACTCGATCTATGTTGACCACGGAGGAGCGTCAGGTTATCGCGACGCTGGGGGTGCTGGAGGCTATTCGCAGCGGGACCACAACCCTGTTGGAAATAGCCGATCATGTGGGCGAATTTGCGGAAAGCCTGGCAGACACGGGGATGAGGCTTGTGCTGGCAGACAACTTCAACGACGTTAACCCAGCCCGCATGCGAGAGGGAGCCTTTGAGTTTGAGGCCAGCCGGCGGGAAGAAGGACTGCAGCGGAGCGCCGAGTTGGCAGAGAAGTGGCACGGCAGAAATGAAGGCCAGGTAACCTGCTTCCTGGCCCCTCATGCTCCGGAACTCTGCTCCCCTGAACTACTCAGGGAAGTGCGGACCATGTCCGAAGACCGGGACATTGGCTACACCATTCACCTCTCCCAAAGTCGTCTGGAAGTAGAGGCGGTAATGCGGACCAGGGGTGTAAACCCCACCCATTACCTTCTTGCCAGCGAATTCCTGGGGCCTCGCCTGGTGGCCGCTCATTGCCGCTACGTAACGCCGGCAGAAGTGTCCCTGCTGGGACATCACAGGGTGGGCATTTCCAACAACGCAGCCATCGCCGCCCGCCGGGGCGCAGCCGCGCCGGTACGGGAACTGCAAGCCGCCGGCTGCCCCATCGGGATGGGGTCGGACAACATGGCAGAGGATATGGTTGAAGTGATGCGAGCGGGGCTGTTTCACGAGCGGGTCCGCCGCAACGACGAGATGTGGCCCCAACCAGAAGACGTGCTGGAATGGGCCTCGCATGGAGGAGCGCAAATCCTGGGAATTGGCGAGAAGACTGGGGCATTGGAAGTAGGAAAGGAAGCCGACCTGTTCATGGTCGACACGTTCAAGGCCCATCTGGTGCCAACATTGCGGATCGTCGCCGGATTTGTTCATAACGGCCAGCCGGCTGATATTTCCGGGGTCATGGTGAAAGGGAGATGGCTGCTGAAAGACGGAAAAGCGCTAACCATCGACGAGGAAGATATCATCCGGAGGGCTGAGAGAATCAGTCATGCAGTCTGGGGCCGACTGGTGGACAAGTACCCTAACGTTCCCTTCCCGGTCAAGTTGCCGCCAGGGCCGCTGCACTGAACTGCACAACCGACTGCCAGGCCATTAACAGGCCACGGCAACGGGCATGCCACTGTCCCTTTGAAGAGACCGAACGTAGCAGATGATATCTTCAACCTCTTCTTCGGAGAGGCCTGGGACGGGCGGCATATTGCCGAAATTCCAGTGGTGTGCCTGGACGCCCCTCTTAATGGCAACGCGGAAGGCGAAGTCCGGGTGATGGTAGGAAGAGTAGACTTCGTGAATCAATGGGGCCCCTGATCGCTGCCGGTCCCCTTTTGCCCATGGCACTGAGAGCAGTTCTCCTGGAACAAGTTCATTCCTGCCAAATATTCAGGGGAGCCTCCGTGGTTGGCCGAACCGTTCGGGGGATCAGGAGTGGGGGTCTTGAGAGGCATGGGGGAGGGATTCTCCATTCCGGCACAGCCCATTGCAGCCAGAACCCCCATTACGGTGACTATGAGCCAGCGTACACGGCACCGGTAACAACTCATTCAGGTAGTCCTAACATCTCCATACGAAACAAAAGGGGAATTAGTCTTTCCTGCCCCGCCTCAGGGAACGTCCGGGCAGGGCGCCAGTATTTTCTCCCCGGTCTATGACCACTCGCCCGTTGACTATCACATACTCGATTCCCACGGGATAGTGCTTCGGGTCTTCCCGGGTCGCGTAGGTTTTAACTGTATCCGGGTTGAAAACCACTATATCTGCTTTGAAACCGTCGCGCAGAAGGCCACGGCCGGCGAGGCCAAGCCTCTGGGCAGGGAAGGAGGTCATCTTGCGGATGGCTTCCGGTAATCTCAAGTGTTTCTCAGCACGCACGAATTCTGCGAGAACAATGGGAAAGCACCCGTAGGTACGGGGGTTGGGGTATTCCCCGAAGAGAATGGCATCGCTGGCTATCATGCCGTATGGGTGTGAGACGAAAGCAGGCAGGGTCTGGGGGTTGGTGCCAAGGCCCACCGTGGATATGCCCAGGTTTTCCTCGAAAAGCAGGTCAAACAGGGCATCAGCCGGGTCCTGGCCTCTCATTTCTCCAATGTCCGTAATCAATCTGCCTTCATACTGTTTATTCTGCGGCTGGGTAAAGTTGGTCAGCCAGTTCCCTTCCAGTCGCTCGGGCAACACTTCCCGCTTCATCCTGGCCCGGTCGTCGGCATCCTGCAGAGCGGCCATCAAACGTTCCGGCCCGCCATCCTTGGCCCAGTGAGGCAGGCCTATGGTAACGGTGGTTCCCGAATAGGGATAGGTGTAACAGTCAAATGTTACGTCCATGCCCTCATCTCTCCCCTTCTCAACCAGGCCCAGGTAGTCGAGGTGGCTGCCAGAACCCTGGGCGCTCTGGCGGTAGTGGGTCAGATGAATGGGACAGCCACTGCGGCGGCCGATCTCCAGGGCCTCCTCCCAGGGAGCCAGCAATCCCTGGGAGCGGAGGCTGGCCCTGGTATGAGTGTGATAAAAGCCGCCCAGGGATGCCGTCACAGCAGACAGTTCTGCCAGTTCGGAAGTGTCGGCGTAAGAGCCGGGCGGATAGTCCAATCCCGTGGAAAGCCCCCAAGCCCCCTCTTCCATGGCTTCACGGATTACCGCTTTCATGTCTTCCATCTCGGCGGCCGAAGCGGGACGGTCGTTCCAACCCACACCCCAAATGCGTACGGGAGCGTTGCCAAGGATGTAGGCAATGTTTATCGCAATGGAGTTGTCGTACCTGGACAGCAATTCGGCAACGGTAAGCCAGTCGGCCGGCATGGGCGGGTAACCATTTAGACCGGAGTCCAGCCAGATGTATCGGTGCAGCTCTTCCTGAGTCTTGAAGGGGGCGTGGGAAATGCCGTCAATTCCCACCAGTTCAGTGGTTACCCCCTGCCGCACTTTGGGGTCGTGATGAGGTTCACCCAGTATGGTCAGGCCGGCGTGGGAGTGCAGGTCGATGAATCCCGGGCAGACAACGTGGCCCGTGGCATCAATAGTCTGGGCCGATTCGATGTGGCCGGCATCGCCTCGCCAAATGGTAACTACCTCCCCATCTACCAGCACCGTGGCGAAAAAGCCGGGGCTGCCGCTGCCGTCTATGACCTGTCCATTTTCAATCTTCAAATCCACCATTATTTCCTCACCAGCGAACCAACCCCAAAGGACATAATTTCATTCGGACACCGGACGAAACCAGAATTGAGAGCCCAACCTTGTACCTGCTATCGGAATCACTTACAGTGCGGATATAATACCATCCAGGCAGTGAGACAAATGCCTAAACAGGACAATTCTTCGAAATCCGAACAAGCTTTTTGCGTGAAGTGAAAATCTCCACCCGTTTTTCTGCTCACCTCATTCGGATGGCGTTGCTCATCTGTGCCGTTTTTCTTGTCGCTTCCGCCGTCCTGGTGTGGAACGCCAACGAGACCAGGGCCGGAGCAGCGGCGCCGGCGTGGGAGACTTATACCCGGTATGAAGCCACCGCAAGCTATTGGCTGGATGACGATCCCGGCCCGCCGGGCTATGTCCCCCAGGACGACGTGGACGAGCAGGAGCACGTGTATTGACTCGGCGCTCTTGCCACCCTGGTAGGAGGGCCCGGAGACGACATCCTCGTTGGCACGGACGGCAACGATGTTATACTGGGGCGCGCCGGCGACGACCGTATAGACGGCAAGGGCGGACATGACATCCTGTGCGCAGGTTCCGGCAACAACCTTATCTTCGGCGGACCGGGCGATGACTACCTGCTGGGTGGTGATGGTGTCGACCAACTGATTGGCGGGTCCGGCAACGACTTTCTGCGAGGGGACGATTCCGAGGACTTGCTAATTGGACAGGCCGGAGGGGACTTTCTTTCCGGAAACGACGGTGACAACATCCTGTTGGGGGCAGACGTGGTGCCGGAGGAAGACGACCTGCTGGCGATACTTTTCGGCTTCTATCGACGAGATATTATCCTCGGCAGCGTCGCAAATGACGTTCTTATCGGGGGCAAGGGCAACGACGCCCTGCTGGCCTTTGGCGGGCACGACGTCCTGCAAGGAAAGGAAGGCAACGATGCCCTTATTGGCCACTATGGGGACGACTTCCTGGACGGCGGCGAGGGGCATGAGGACGAATGCAACGGCAGCGAGGGCAGCGACGCCTCATCGGGCTGCGAACTGATGATCAGCATAGAACGGGGCGACCAAAGGGGTGTCCCTGACTGAGCATGGATGCCACTACTGTCTCGACTACACCCCACCAAGGGAGCCAGGTAGCGAATGAAATATGACGTGATAATTGCGGGCGCCGGGTCTGCCGGGTGCGTTTTGGCTAACCGATTGAGTGAGGATGTCAACCGGTCGGTGCTGCTGCTGGAGGCGGGTCCGGACTACCCGGATCCTGACAACATGCCGGCAGAGTTGAAGCATGACCTTAACCAGGCTGCTTCCGAGAAAGACGCCCCGCATAACTGGTCCTTCATGGGGGAATCCACTCCCCAGCGGCCCGAACCGGCCCTGGTGGCCAGGGGTCGGGTTACCGGTGGCACCAGCGCCATTAACCACCAAATCTTCCTCCGGGGCTTGCCGGAGGACTTCGACTCCTGGGCCGCTGCGGGAAATGACCGCTGGAGCTACCTGCAAGTGCTGCCCTATTTTCGCCGACTGGAAAGCGATACCAACATTCAGGACGACTTCCACGGCACCGACGGGCCCATTCCTGTATGGCGGCATCCCCAAGACACCTGGCTTCCCATACAGGCAGCTTTCTACCAGGCGTGCGCCGGCCTGGGCTTTCCCGAAGACTCAGACATGAACAATCCAGAAGCCACCGGCGTGGGCGCGTTCCCGCTGAACAACCCCGGCGGAATTCGGATGAGCACCGCGTTGACCTATTTGAACGACTGCCGGCACCGCCTGAACCTTACGATCCGGCCCAACGTGCAGGTTCGGCGGGTGGTGTTTGAAGGCAAGCGGGCCACGGGCGTAGAGGTGATGAGCGGTGATGAGGTGTTCGTCGTAGAGGGGGAAGAGATTATTCTCAGCGCAGGGGCCATAGCATCTCCCCAGCTGCTGATGCTTTCGGGGGTGGGACCGTCTCGCCGCCTGGCGGAACTGGACATTCCCATTGTCCACAACCTGCCCGGTGTAGGGCAGAACATGAAAAATCACCCGTCGGTATCGCTCAGGTACCCCCTGGTGGAAGGAGAACGGCCCGCGCCGGATGCGCCGCGCAACCAGGTGGGGCTGCGGTTCACCGCAGAGGGTTCGGACTATCGGAACGACATCCAGGTGCAGCCAACCACTTCATACCCGGAAAGCGCAGCCACTACGGACATTCGCATAGGCTGCCGGCTGGAACTGCCCCTCAGCCAGGGGGAGTTGACGTTGACCTCGCCTGAAGTGGCGGTCCAGCCGCGTTTGGAATACCGGTTTCTAACTGATCCCCTCGACCGGGAGCGGTTGCGCTCGGCGGTGCGCCAGTGTGCGAAGATTTTCCAGCATTCGGCATTTGAGGGACTATTGGGAGAACGTATAGCGCCTACCGACGAAGTCCTATCCGACGACGTTGCCCTGGACTACTGGCTGCAGGGAAATTCAGGCATCGCTGGCCATACGTCTGTTACTTGCCGGATGGGGCTGGCGTCCGACCCGATGGCGGTGGTGGACCAGTACTGCCAGGTGCATGGCCTGCAGGGACTCCGAGTTATTGATGCTTCGGCGATGCCGGAAATCACCCGGGCCAACACCAACGCCACCACTATCATGATGGCTGAGCGAGCGGCCGACCTGATCAAGGAAGGGAATTAGCGGTGGACCGGCTGCCCTGCTAAAGGGAAATCCGCATTAGTTCCTCGGAAAAGACAATCTCCCCGTCGTAAATTCGGCTGATATCGCCGATGCCCTGCTCCATTGGGCCATGGGCCGACAGGTGTGGCCCAACGTGCACCAGGACAAGCTTCTTTACACCGGCGGCCTGGGCCATGCGCGCCGCGCCGGTAGTGCCGCACTGGCCCGTATATTCTCCATTGGAATCCATCACCGCCTGATCGTCCCAGCACATGCAGAGCATCATGTCCGCATTCCGGGCCAATTGAGTGACCGAATCGCAGGGCTGGGTGTCGCCGGTAAAGACCACGCTGCCTTCGGGCGAGTCCACCCGGTAAGCCAGAGAGTCAAGCCAGGGTTGAACGTGTTCAGCGGCGGCGGCGGTTATTTCCCAATCGGGACCGCTGTACACCTTGCCTACTCCCACGTCTTTCGCTGCAACCTCAGGGACGGGCCGGGGCAGGGTGCCTCCCCGGTTGACAAACACCTGCTGGCTGAGAGGGTGATTCACTCGGGCCTTCCAGTCGTGAGAAAAGAGGCCATTCTCCCCGATGATGCCCTCCGTGATTTTTTCGGTCAAATCGGGACCAAAGACTTGCAGTTGATTTTCCTTGCCGATGCTCTGGTCCCAGCGGCAAAGCAGGAAGCAAGGGTAGTCGATGTCGTGGTCGAAGTGATGGTGGGTGAAAAACAGGTAGTCGATCTGAGTAGGGAACAGACCTGCCTTGACCAGCTTGTGGGTCGTAGCCGGCCCGCAGTCGAACATCAAGAACTGTTCGCCCAGCTTGATAACGTGGGAACTGCCAAACCTGGTGGGGGTGGGAGTAGGAGTACCTGCGCCCAGGGTGTAGATATCTGCCATATTGGACCCCTTCTGACTGGAATTCTTGCACGAACTCCAGCATACCACCGAATGGCAGTCGGGAATCCTGTGTCCTACGAAGCATCCTTCGGTATTCCCCCTAAAAGGTCAATGACAACGGGTGAAGATGATCGTCACCTAATTCGTGGACACTTATCCGTAACCGTCAAGATTGACAAACAGGCGCCACTCCATACAACATTAACGGGCCCAATGATTGGGGAGGGATGGCAGAGTGGACGATTGCGCCGGTCTTGAAAACCGGTATACCTCCGGGTATCGTGGGTTCGAATCCCACTCCCTCCGCCATAGTCTCAATCAGGCCCACCTTATTTTTGCCCTCTTTCTGCCCCAGTTCATATCTACTTTCCCATTTTGTTCTTCCTGGTTAGTCTCAATTAGCCCTAGGAAATACACCTCAGTCCGCCAAATATAGGTACATAAATTGGTGCACGAATCCTGTATAAGTGGGGTGCAGCATACAGCTACGAGGCGTACCCCATGCGCCAGCAAGCCAGACTCTCCGCCGCCAAAGTCAAAACTATTTCAGAACCCGGCCAGTTTTCCGACGGCAACGGCTTAACCCTGCGAGTTGAACCTTCCGGGTAAAAACGCTGGTACCAGCGCGTAACCATACATGGAAAACGACGTAATATCGGCTTGGGCGGTTACCCGGCAGTTACTCTGGCAGATGCGAGAGATATGGCTGCTGCCAATCTGCTGGCCATTGAGCAGGGGAAGGACCCCTTGATGGAGAAGCACCTGGTCGCCGAAGAAAACAAGAGGGCTGCCGCACCTACTTTCGCCGACGCTGCACAGCAAGTAATTGAGTTACGCCGGCCCACCTGGAGCAACCGGAAGCATGCAGACCAGTGGGCCAGTACGCTGGCCACCTATGCCTACCCGCTAATCGGTTCCAAACAGGTGGGGGAAATTACCAGTGGGGACGTGCTGAGTGTCCTTACACCCATCTGGACCGAAAAACCCGAAACTGCCCGCCGGTTGCGTCAAAGGATCGAGACCGTCTTAGACTGGGCGGTGGCTCAAGGGTGGCGGTCGGACAATCCGGCAGGTAAAGCAGTGACAGGGGGCAGGTCAAGCGCAGCCAACTGGCTGAGCAGCTCCCCAGTGGGCGCTGGCCCTTCCTGGCTTAACCCAACCTCCTGCGCTGCCGCCACATATTTGCGGACCGTATCTCTCGACAGCCCCGTTGCCGACGCTGTCTGCCGCTGGCTATTCCCCATCTGCCACCGCCGGATCATTTCAGTTACATCCACTCGGGACACCTCCTTGTAAGCCATCTCCGCTCCTCACTTTGAAGTGCGGATATGGTCTCATCTCTGGTGCCCAGGGTAGACCAAGGCTTCTGGCGAAGTGGCCTTAAGCTCTTGGCGATTTCTCCCTTTACCGTTCTATAGGTCTTGGCGATTTACAAGGCGGCGGGAGTCATCCTGGTCATGGCGATGCTGGTGATACCGGCCGCCACCGCTTATCTGCTGGTGGGTCGGTTCATCTCCATCATGCTGGCGGCAGCGGCGCTGGGGACGGTGGCCTCGGTCACGGGGCTCTACCTGTCCTTCCATTTCAACCGGCCGGCCCGGCCATGACCCTGGTGGCCACCGGCCTGCTTGTCCTGGTGGATTCCTTCCGGAGGGGAGTCCTCGCCTGGCACGCCATTTCCCCAGAGAAAGAACGTCACCCCGTCATTCCGGCCCTTTTCCTGGATTCCGGCGCAGGGCGCAGGGCAATCGCACTTAATCATGGACCAGGGGCAAGGTGAGAAAATTTTGATTTCCGTCCCATTCCGTCTCATTTTGTCCCAATTTTGCCTTCAGCACCGGCCTGGGCAGACACCCTGGTCTGCCCCTACGCCCTCAACCCCGGACCCTGGCTCCCAGCACCAGGGGCGATTGTGTTCTCAATTGTGGCGGTGGGTTATGCCGGGTGGCAAGGGGGAAAAGTCAGAGGCCTGGTAAGCAGGGCAATGGGAGGAAGGCACTGCCGTCTCTTTGCTCATTGCTGCGGAGGCAGGAACAACGGGCCTTCCCCGAACCATAATGCGATTGCCCTGGCGCAGGGAGTGGATGACGGGTATGGCCCAAGCCTTCATGCGATAATCCTGGACTTTGGGGCAGGCCCGTCCCACGCGGCCGCCGTCTTTGCCCCTTTTGCCACACTTCTCCCACCGGAAATGGGGCTGTTTCACACACTCTTCATACCATTGCCCTGCTATTATGAGTTGTCATATCATTAATTATCGGGGAAAGAGTGGCCCCACGGAATCAATCACCAAGTCCCCTGGGCACAAGCTACCCAGGCGATGCAGTGCATTGGTAGCTATGGAACAGGATGCTGCGGGCCAGGGCTGCGGGTCCCGATACCTGGGTTACATTGCCAGGCTCAGAGCCATAATGAGTGTTGATATCAGAATGTGATGGTCAGAGGGGCTTAAACCGTCTGGCAATGCACGGCAAGGCGATGTCGAGTTGCCAGTGCGGTAGCCGCAACCACAATCCAGCAGGGACCAAAGTTATTCCATGCGACGGACGCCCTGGTTTCCCAGGCAATTCGAACCTTACGCGGCAGCGCCTGCTCCCGCGCCAAGACGCACTGCGGAAACTAACCGAGAACGTTTAAGGAGAGGATGCCCGCTATGCCCACCCCCAAGTTTGCCCCGAGCCTAAACAAGGGATTGCCGCCATACTGGCCCTGGTGGCCGTTATCGGGGCGGCGCTTTGGCCGGGCGTGGGCGAGGCCCAGGGGCCTGGCGGGGAACGCGACTACGTGGACGTGGGTATATTCTTGGAAGTTCCCGACGATGTTCAGGCACATCTCACACACGGTCTAGACATTGTCGTTGTGAACAACGGGTCCAGGGCTGCCTATGACGTGGTGGTCGTAGTGGATGTGGTGTACCCCAAGGCCTCAAGCCATTTCAGAGCTGAGTATCAACCGCCCGCTACTCGAAAGCTCGTGTCTCTGCAGAACGAAGGAAGATCCCTCCGCTGGACCATTCCCGTGCTGGAGGGACTGCAACGTGAAAAGATTAATGCGAATGTAACCCATGAGACTACGTCACCTCAAACACCCCTTTTTGATAACTCCACAATCCCGCATGAATTCTCCGGAGAGGTAACCACGTCATCCTTCGATATTGACTTCAGAAACAACACAGATCGAGCCTGGTCATACAGTTACACTTCACTGAAAGATTCGCGTACACAGGCGGCGGGGAATTATACAGTCGCCGTGTCAGTGGACGAACCATCTCCCTCACCGGGAAACACCGTCAATTTCACTATCTCCACAGCTAAAGTAAATCCATATCCACCACCATACGCCCCCCCACCGCCGATTGACCTGCAGGTTGCTATTGAGCTGACTGGCGGCCTGTCCGTTTCCGGCGACCCGACTTACCGTCGCGCCGATTTGGCTACTTGTCCCGTGCCAGATTCGGTGAACTACAGCGATGGCGTGTTCAATGTCGGGACATTAAAGCGCGGGGAGTCAACCGTCAATTCCGTGACCCTGCCAATCACGGTGGCAAGCAACGCCGTCGTGAGCAAGCAGTGCTTGACGGCAACGCTCACCGGGAATCCACCGCCGGGTGTCGGACCTCATGACGACGACATATCGGACAACGAGGCGAGGGTGTGCCTGGGCTCCCATAAGCAACATTTCTCGAGTGGTCAAGTTGACGCCTTCACCATTTACCCCTGCGTTGGCGATACGGATCCGCCTTGTGACAGCACGGACGATGTTCGGGTACGGGCCGTCGATTCCACAGGGCAGGTCCTAGCGCCTGGCACCGCAGTTTTCCAGGTGCATCCTATAGGAGCAATAAGATATGACGCCCATACGAACAGCGGAAACGTGCTACAAAGCGTCAATAACGTCAACACGGTTTCATGGCAGACCTCGATTACTACAGGCAGGCCATACTCTGGACTTAGGGGCGGAGTGGAACTCTATTACTCCAGATCTCCGTACGTAGGTAAAACATCTGGCTGGAATGGGCTTACCATGGGGATCGCGGCCAAGGATGTGAATGGAGACTCCCCGCCACCGGGAAAAGTGCTCCTTCGAAGCACGACTTCCGGCAATTCATTCAGGAAAGCCGAGAGCTCAAACAGCTATGAAGATTATCGGACGGCTCCCACCAGCACCTCAAACCCTACTTCCAAAATAAACTATTTTCTAGAGTTCGAGAAACTGGGCACTTACAAGTTTACATGGCATGCGATAGCTAAGCGCTCAAGCTTGAACGGTTCTGAGAACTGCAACCCCAACACCGCCGTTCCCCCCGTCAACCAGGCATTTTGCGCCACCGAGACCTACACCTTCCACGTCGGGCCAATGGCGGACCTGGCGGAGGAGGATGGCGGCGCAAGTTCCTTTGTCGCCTCCGGCCGGAACGCGCTGACGATAGTCGCCGTTAACAACGGGCCCGACGAACCGTCTGGCGGCGCGCGGGTGACCGGGCTGCCCACCGGCGCGGGGGTAATCCACGTCAGCCAGGGCAACTACGACGGGTCCACCGGCGCGTGGAATGTCGGCGAACTGAATGTCAAGGGCTGGTACCGGTCCGCCGGGGTGTCCTAGCCAACCCTGGTCCTGGGCGCGTCCGCCGGAGACACCGCCAACGTAAAGATTGAAGGCGCGAAGAACTACGAGGTCTGCATCGGGCCCAAGAGCAATCCCGTGGACCTGCCCCACGCCAACAAAGAGGACTGCGAGGCCGTTACCAACGCCAGCTGGAATTCCAAGCCGGTGTACGACTACAAGCCCGAGAACAACACGGCCAAGATTACGGCGGTAAAGGGAACCGGCGGCGGCGGGCCAGGCGCGCCGGGGACGCGGGGCGCCACGGCCAACTCCCGCAGTGTCTCCATCGCCTGGGAGGAGGTGGAGTTCGTCCACGGCATCACTGTCAGCCACTACGAGGTGCAGAAGTACATCGCCGGGTCGGAGCGCTGGGAGACGGTGGAACGGGAGGTGTACGGTACCGAGTACACCGACTTCAACGTGGGGTCCGGGCAGACGGCCCCCTACCGGGTGCGGTCGGTGAGCGAGGCCGGGGTGCCGGGGCTCTGGTCGCGGCAGTTCAACCGGCTCTCGGCCCAGCGGCAGGGGCAACTGGCCGCCCCCAGGCTGACGGCCATCACCACCACCAAGGACTCGGCCCGGGTCACCTGGACGGCGCCCACCAACCAGCAGGGGGCCATCACCGGCTACGAACTGGAATACCTGGCCGGCCAGGAGTGGACCCTGCTGGAAAGGCTGGCAGCCGACGAGGAATGCGAGGACGAACCCCCCCTCTGCTATGAGGACCTGGGGCTGCCGGCCGGCAGCGAGCAGCGCTACCGCATCCGGGCCATGGCCGGGGCCGACGCCGGGCGGTGGAGCAACGAGGCCACGGCCTATACCGCGCCAGAGTTTCCCAATGGCATCGACGCGGAGGCCAACGGCCACAACGCCATCTTCGTCCTCTGGAACCCTCCGGCCGACGCCACCCGGGGCAGGTCAGTAACCCGCTACGAGCTTCAGGTGTCCACCGACGGCGGGGAGACCTGGAGCAGCCTGGCCAGCCCGGGGCGAACGTCCCGTGTCTATAACCACACGGGTCTGCAGCCCGAGGAAAGCCGCAGCTATCGGATACGAGCGTGCAACAGCGCCGGCTGCTCCTACTGGAACGGACCGGCCTTCGCGACCACGGCGGCCCGGGGAGTGCCGGCGGCGCCCAGCCTCAGCCTGCGGGCCAGCAACCCCTCGGAAATCAGCCTGTCCTGGAACAAGCCCGGCGACTGCGGATCGGAGATTGTCCGCTACCAACTGGAGCACTACACCGACGGCAGCGAATGGGCGGAACTGAGTCTATATCCGTCTACTGCCACCCAGTTCGCCCACCAGGCGACCTTCGGCGGAGGGACGGCGCACCTGTACCGGGTGCGGGCGGTGAACGGCATCAGCAACGGCGCGTAGTCCCGTGTGCTCCGGGTAACCATCTCGGCCCAGGCGCCGGGCAAGCCCGAGTTGAGCTTCGAGGACCCTGCCGACGACTCGCTCACCTTGACCTGGACGGCGCCGGAGACCAACGGTTCCCGCATCACCGGCTACCGGGTGGAGCGCAACAACCGGGTCGGCGGGGGCGACGACAACTGGGTGAGGCTCGGATCCACGGGCGCCAGCCACAACTCCTACACCGACCGCAACCTGTACTCCGGGGAGTACTACTGCTACCGGGTTGCGGCCACCAGCAGCGCCGGCGTCGGTGCCTACTCGGATGAGGAGTGCGAGTCCACCACGGGCTATGGCGCCTACCAGCCTGACCCGCCTATAGTGCGCCTGAGCAGCGTCAGTCCCAACCGGGTAACCATCGCCTGGGACCCGCCGGCCGACGACGGGGGCCGGCCGGTAACTGGCTACGTTTACGAGACGATTACGGCCGTGGGCGACGACTTCGAAGGCAACTGCGAGTACCACTCGGGCGACCGGGAACTGTGGCCCGACGACCCGGCAATGTGCTTCCTGGTGACGGCGAACCAGCGTACGCTAACCTTCTCCAACCTGGAACCAGGCGAAAGCTACAAGTTCCGGGTGCGGACGGAAACCACCTACGGCAACGGCGACTGGGAGGTCGTTACCGTTCACCTGCCTAAAAGCACCGATGATTCGGAGACGGACAGGGTGACGGAGGATCTTCAGGTGCGGGTCAGCTCGACATCGCTGACGGTGAATGAGGGTCGGGGCGTGGTCCGCTACACGGTGCGGCTGAACAAGGCCCCGAAGTCGGCGACGGTAGATGAAAACTGTGATGTGGTTGAAGCAGCCGAGACCGTTAAGCTGGACACGGATCTGAATGACTACGGCGATTACGACATCGACATCCAATACGAAGAAGGCGACACCTTTGTCTTCGACAGTACGAACTGGAATACCGGGTTCACCTTAACGCTGTCGGCAGCGGAGGACCGGGACTCGGATAACGATATCGGCATCATGCGGCACAGCATCACGGTGGGCGGCAGAGAGGTCAGCGGCCCCGCCGTCCGGTTGGAATTGCGAGACAACGACTGACGGCCCGGCGGCGGGAGGTGGCAGGCGTCTATTCGCCTGCAGCCGGGCTTGCCGCCGGAAGGTTCGTGCTTCGGCTCGCCCGGGCTACCGCCCAGACGACTGCGAAGCTAGGCGTGTTCGGCAAATGCCGGGTGCGTTCTATAGTCGGTGCTGATTTGGTGTTAGCGCCAATGTAATAATGAGCGAAATCGCCAATGTGGAATTGATCCACCTGAGAACAAAGGCATCATCTACGGAGATTCCGTGGAGGTGCTGCAGAGAGATTGTTAAAGGTGGGAGACATGAAAGAGATTTACGACATGAAGGGAGCGGGCTGTTCGACTCGGGAGATCGCCCAGAGATTGGGTATTGCCCGCAATACGGTCCGCAAGTATCTGAACACGCCGGAGGCGATTTTGCCCAAGCCCCGGAAGCGGCGAGCCTCCAATCCTTCGACAAGCTCAGGAGGACCCCTATGTGGATTACATCGACCGGCGGCTTTCGGAGGGACTGGAGAACTGCGTGGTGCTGCTGCGGGAGTTGGAGAGCCTGGGCTATCAGGGCGGCTACTCCCTGGTGAAGAAGTATGTGTCCCCGCGTCGCCGCGGATACTACGTTCCGGCGACGGTGCGCTTTGAGACGGAGCCGGGGGGACAGGCCCAGGTGGACTGGGGCAGTTTCGCCTACCTGGACGAGCAGGGCCACAAGCGCCGTCGCTGGGCTTTTGTCATGGTGCTCAGTTGGTCCCGGGCCATCTACGTGGAGTTCGTCAGGAGGGCGGACACGGCAAGCTTTATCGAGTATCACGTCGACGCCTTCGAGTACTTCGGAGGAGTCCCCCGTCGCTGCCTGTATGATCCGCCTTAGGCGGACCGATGTGGTGACCCGGGCAGAGACGAAGTAGGACGCACCGAGTGGAACCGGCGGATGCTGGACTTCGCCCTTAGGTTGGGCTTCGAGTTGAAGCTGCGCCAGCCCTACCGCGCCCAAACCAAAGGAAAGGTAGAGAGCGGGGTGAAATACGTCCGGGGCAACCTGTGGCTCAGCATCCGCTTCACCGACGACGCCGATCTCAACCAGCAGGCAGTCGAGTGGTGCGATGCCGTAGCCAACCGGCGGATCCACGGTACTACCCACCAGGTCCCAACTGAAATGCTGGCCAAGGAGCAAGTTCACCTGGCGAAGCTGCCGGAGCGAGCCGCGCTGGCTCCCTACTAGAGGGAGGACCGGACCGTTGCCGGGGACGGCTATGTCAGCTGGGAGGGGTCCCGCTACGGCGTCCACTGGAGGTGGGTAGGCGCCACCGTGCAGGTGGGCCAGCGGTCGGGCACGGTGGAGATCTGGTCTGGTGACCAGCGAATTGCGGTGCATCCCCGGGCCCAATGCACCGGTCAGCGCTTCACTATGCCCGGCCAGTGGAAGGGACTGCCCAGGGGAGATGGCCGTCCCCAGCGGGAGGCATTGGCAGTGCAGGCGCCGGTGGGCGACGTGGAGCGGCGCTTCCTGGAGGTCTACGACCTGGTCGCCGCGGGAGGTGTGCGATGACGACCATCGACCTGGAACAAGCCCGCCAACACCTGGAAAGCCTGGGCCTCAAGCAGGCGGTGGAGGCTCTGGACAACTCCCTGGACACCGCGGCCAGCAAGCAGTTGACCTACCCTGAGATGCTGGCTGACCTGCTGGGTGTGGAGGTGTCCGCCCGCAGAGAGCGCTACCTGTCCACCAGGACCAAGCTGGCTCATCTGCCCTTCCAGCGCACCCTGGAGCAGTTCGACTTCTCCTTCCAGCCTTCCATCGACGAAAGGCAGGTGAAAGAACTGGCCAACCTGGCCTTCGTCACCGAGGCCACCAACATCTTGCTCCTGGGTCCGCCCGGCGTGGGGAAGACTCATCTGGCTATTGCCCTGGCCCTCAAGACCATCGAACATGGCCAGGGGGCTTATTTCGTCCGCGCCTACGACCTGATGGAGCACCTGAGGAAGGCCAGAGCCCTGCACAACCTGGACCGCCGGATGAAAGTCTACCTGGCTCCCAAGGTTCTCATCGTGGACGAGTTCGGCATCTGGCCTTACGATCGGGACGCTGCCACCGCCTTCTTTACCCTGGTGTCGGCCCGCTACGAGCGGGGGTCCATCATCCTGACCTCCAACAAGGGCTTCGGCGAATGGGGCGACCTTTTGGGGGACACCGTAATCGCATCGGCCATCCTGGACCGGCTGCTGCATCACAGCCATGTGCTGAACATCCGGGGTGAAAGCTACCGGCTCAGGGAAAAGCGGCAGGCGGGTCTGTTCCCCGCCCAGCAGCACCTTTCCTCAAGGCAGGAAACCGTACTCATAACCCCGACCACGAACGGAATCGCTGAGCAATAAACAGGGGCCATTTTCGCTGATCAATTGAAAGGAGGTGGGTCAATTTTAGGTTGGCGATGCTTAACGCCAACTAAAGGTGGGGCAGTTCTTTGTTGGCGAAAACGCTCAAGAATATGTTGGCGTTGACAACGGAGAGTCTCTCTGGATCTAGGCTAGTCTTTCGTCGGTCTGGGATACCTGCCTGGCGGTGCGAGGCCTTCCGGACTCCGGTGTTCCGGCCGAGCATCCAGCCCTTCAATGTGCCGCTTCCAGGCTGATTAGAAAAGAGATCCGACAGAAGGGCGACTGGGCGGTCTTCAGGCTCCAGTTCGAGCCCAGTGGATGGGCTTACGAGTTCGAAAATATCCATTATCCCGATATTGACGACACCTCAATTATCGTATTTGACCTTGCTGCCGACACGATGGGGTATGAGTCCAGAAATCGAGCCAGGAACGCGGCAATCGGGTGCGCCGCAAACTGGTCGACCGGAATGCAGTGCTCCAACGGCGGCTGGGCTGCTTTCGACTGGAACAACGACTCCCGTCGACTAGCGAACATCCCCTTTGCCGACTTTGGCAAACTGCTGAACCCACCCAGCGTGGACGTAACGGCTCACGTACTGGAAATGTGCGGCCGACCGGGTTATCCACTGGAATACCCGGCGGTCAGTCGGGGCCTTGCTTTCATCTGGGGCCAGCAAGATCATGAGGGCCGGTGGTTCGGTCGGTGGGGTATCAACTACCTCTACGGAACGGCTGCCGTACTCCCGGGCCTGGAAGCTTCAGGCGTTGGCATGAGCCTGCCCCGGGTCCGGCGAGCTGTGGAGTGGCTGGTGGCGCGACAGAAACCAGATGGGTGGTGGGGCGAGACCTGCGCCAGCTACGTCAACCCAGCCCTGCGCAGACAGGGCCGGAGCACGCCGTCGCAAACATATTGGGCCCTCATCGCGCTCATCGGCGCAGGGTATGCGAGTCATGATGCTGTGGCCAGGGGCATCGACTTCCTGATTGAACTTCAGCGGGCGGACGGAACATGGGACGAGCCTCAGTTCACCGGGCGCGGTTTCTCGGGCTACGGCCACGGAGACCGGCTGGAGAACTTCGAGCCGGCCGACGGCGCTGACGGGCAGGGGCCGGAGTTGGGAGCAGCCGTCATGATCAATTACCATTTTTGCCGCAACTGTTTTCCCCTCTGGGCACTTGGCAGATACGAGCAGGCTATGATGCGCCCGCAGTATTCCACCACCGAGGGAGCACCTTTTCTGTGTGGTGCATCGCTACGCCCTCTTAAGCACTAGGCCAATTGACGGTCAGGTCGAAGGGATCGAGAGCCCTCCGTAAGAGGGTTTGCTGCCTGCCTTTTCATATCTCAGAGTCATTCACCATCCGATATCCGACGCTCGGCTCGGTACGAATGTAGGTGGGGTCAACGGCATTATCCCCCAGTTTGCGTCGGAGCCTCTTAACCA
>JAPPLU010000023.1 GCA_028874075.1 Chloroflexota bacterium | reverse complement strand
CCAGATCCACCTCAAAAGGTTTTACTAGGCCATAACTTGGGGTAAGGGCAGGCCTCGCCGCTCAACAAAGACCGGGGCCGAAGCCCCAGTGACACTTGCGGATCCAGCTTCGCGAGCGTGCTGGCCATCACTCGCTCAACAAAGACCGGGGCCGAAGCCCCAGTGACACCGTTGAATTGATCCGAGTTGGGATCGAAATGAAAAAGCGCTCAACAAAGACCGGGGCCGAAGCCCCAGTGACACCATAGCATCCTAACGTGCAGGTGGTGCTAGCGTCAAAATCGCTCAACAAAGACCGGGGCCGAAGCCCCAGTGACACGGGCAGCCGCCAGTGTTTTGTGCTCATGCCCGCAACGCTCAACAAAGACCGGGGCCGAAGCCCCAGTGACACTTGCGACAGTACATCTTCTCCTGTGTCATGCCGGACCCGCTCAACAAAGACCGGGGCCGAAGCCCCAGTGACACATCACCGGATTCAATCTGATCCGAGCCGGGGTTGTACGCTCAACAAAGACCGGGGCCGAAGCCCCAGTGACACCATCGGTGCGTATGAGCGCGCGCGACCGGGCCTCCCGCGCTCAACAAAGACCGGGGCCGAAGCCCCAGTGACACCCAGGGATCGCCCGCTGACCTGCCCCGGCATCCAACGCGCTCAACAAAGACCGGGGCCGAAGCCCCAGTGACACATCGTGATCACCACCTTGCGCTGAGAGCGTCCATCTCGCTCAACAAAGACCGGGGCCGAAGCCCCAGTGACACTGTGGGTGTGCACACAGGGCTACAGCCGCTGTGAGCTCGCTCAACAAAGACCGGGGCCGAAGCCCCAGTGACACGCTCGCTGCGGAAGAAAGCATTGCCCTCACCGGATCTCGCTCAACAAAGACCGGGGCCGAAGCCCCAGTGACACACTCCGTAGTAGCCGAGTTGGACTACACCCACCTCAACGCTCAACAAAGACCGGGGCCGAAGCCCCAGTGACACGCCCAGCGATTCGTAATGCCTGCCCTTCTTCAGATACCGCGCTCAACAAAGACCGGGGCCGAAGCCCCAGTGACACCCGTGTAAACCGGATTTGCCAGCAGCTCCGCGTAGCGGTTCGCTCAACAAAGACCGGGGCCGAAGCCCCAGTGACACCGGGCGCGGGACTACGACTCTAAGGCAATAAGGTCACGCTCAACAAAGACCGGGGCCGAAGCCCCAGTGACACAGGAACTGGTGGATGTCCTTCCGGTGCGGCTCATCCCCGCTCAACAAAGACCGGGGCCGAAGCCCCAGTGACACCATAAATCTCCAGAAATGATCCTGCCCTCTGCGCGCCGCTCAACAAAGACCGGGGCCGAAGCCCCAGTGACACCTGCCGCGACCCAGAAAGATCAGCAACTCAGGCTATTCGCTCAACAAAGACCGGGGCCGAAGCCCCAGTGACACTTCTTCGGGTAGGCAAGGCTGGTAAATACTGCCGTCCGCTCAACAAAGACCGGGGCCGAAGCCCCAGTGACACGCACGTTGTCCGGCCATATTAAGCGCATGCATGGATCGCTCAACAAAGACCGGGGCCGAAGCCCCAGTGACACTTGAGCGGATTGAGCGCAACACCCGGTCGTTCCAGATCGCTCAACAAAGACCGGGGCCGAAGCCCCAGTGACACGCGGTGTACAGCACGGCCTGGACGCGGTCGATTAACGCTCAACAAAGACCGGGGCCGAAGCCCCAGTGACACCTCATCCATTGCTGTTGGAACGACCGCTGCTCACGTCGCTCAACAAAGACCGGGGCCGAAGCCCCAGTGACACGTTGAAGGTGATACGCCAGATGCCGACGATCTGCAGGCGCTCAACAAAGACCGGGGCCGAAGCCCCAGTGACACCTTGAAGTAGATCCGTCCGTCTGTGTGCTTGAATGCCGCTCAACAAAGACGGGGCCGAAGCCCCAGTGACACGACGTAAACCGCCCCACCACATGCTCACGGTCAAACCGCTCAACAAAGACCGGGGCCGAAGCCCCAGTGACACCCATCCAACTGGTCGCACAAACTCTGGAAGGACCGCGTCGCTCAACAAAGACCGGGGCCGAAGCCCCAGTGACACTTGGATGGGCACGCCCGGGTTTGGTATGGCAGGACGCGCTCAACAAAGACCGGGGCCGAAGCCCCAGTGACACCTGTCGCCTGTCGCCCATGACCGCCACCGCAGCGTCCGCTCAACAAAGACCGGGGCCGAAGCCCCAGTGACACTCCTATTGTTTCACAGAGTCCCAGCCCTGTACGTTTCCGCCCAGTTGGCGAATGAATGACTACTCACTGTCACCTAATCCGGGCAAATCCTGCAATCTGCGTACTGTGAACACGGTGTCACGCCTTAATTGTAGAAGAGTTCCCGAAAATCTAGGGAGAATCACCGCAGGTTCGCGGACCGCTACACGATCCACGGATCACCGCGCTTGTGATCCAAAGTGCGACCATACCGACGCTTCGAATCCTCAATGTTCCCAGGGAAGCGATACACAATTACGGAATCCTGTTTGGGATCAATCGCTTCCTCAATTTCGGTCAAGAGGACCGCAAACCGTGCCGGTGTCAACCTGCACTCAAATACTGAGAATTGAATGCGCTGTCCATATTTCTCACATACCGTTGCAATCCGTCGTAATCGCTTTGCTCCTGCGGCATCCGCGGTCGCAATGTCGTAGGTAATCAGAACATCCATTAACGATCAAGAAATTGTGAACGGGGGGTATGCGGGTATGTCCCCTCGCAAATGCCGAGCCATCAGAGTGGCTTGAACAGAAGGCAACGCCCACCGCCCGACGTTACGCCCAAGCAACTGATGCCACACCTCAAACTCCTTCTGTGCTTCCCACATCGTCAAAAATTGCTTCCGGCCCTCATCGGTCAGATAAACGCCGCCACCCGGCATATTCGTGAAATCCTTGGAGTTCACCTGCTTTCTGCGCACCAGCGTTACAACGAATCGATCAACCAGCGCCCTGAATTCCTCGGCCAGATCCAAAGCAAGCGAGGGACGCCCGGATCGGGGACGGTGAAACATGCCCATCTGATAATCCAGGCCAACACTCTCCATTGCGCCAATGCATTCTCTCACCAATAGTCCATATCCAAACCCCAACATGGCATTGACAGGATCGCGGGGCGGCCGGCGAGTCCTCACTGAAAAGCCCAGACCTCCAGGACTGAGCACTTGGCTCAACGCGCGGAAATAAATTCTGGCAGCATCCCCTTCAACACCTCTTGCCTGGTCGCCGGTCTCAACATCTCCCAATCTCTCAATTCGCTGCACAATGCGTTGCGCACTGGATTTGAGTCTCTTTGCCTTTTCCGGCTCTCTTGTGTCCCGAGCCCACCGCTTGATGACAGAAGAGCTGTTTCGCAACTTAGCCGCCACGATGACCCGGGCGATCTCCAAAGAGTGGGACTCGTCTGTTACCGCACGATACTGGGCCAGTCGCAAATGGACATTTCCACCTGTTGCACCACTTACAATGAAGCGCACTGATCCTCCCAGTCGCAGAGACGAAATTCGCACACCGCGCCGGATGCATGCATCCAATGCCTGGGTCGTTACCTGTGCCCCTCCCATCAGAACCAGGCTGTCAACAGCCTCAAGGGGGATTCGTTGCTTACCCTCAGGAGACGAAATCAGTAATGCCCCCTTCCGACTCCGAATCCGGGCGCGGTGATTCCTCACGTAAACCGTGCTCAAGTACCGCATCCGTAAACGACCTTATTGACGTACCGGGTGATCTTTCGGCGCGAGCTGCATAGTCCCGGCATACAGTGCGGGCGCAGCTGACACTCAACGCAGCGTTGGTCGTTTGGGGCATCCGGCAAGATTCCCGTCCTCAGCTGACTTCGAATTTGGTGCACTATTTCAACTACGCTCGAACGTAACTCTTGCGTAAAATCCACATGAAAGCGCCTGCGAGGCCCGCTATACCACACGAAACCATACCGTACATCCACCTCAATCATTTCCTCAAGACACATCGCCTGAGCACATAACTGCAAATCCGCAGTCCTGCCATGTCTGGATCCAGACTTGTACTCAATAGGCACCACCTTATCGGCGTGCACTTCAACGACATCAGCGCGACCTGAAAGCCCCAGTTTCTCAGACCAGAGAGGAATAGCCCGCAATACCCGACATCCGCGCTCCGTGCGATGCGCGCCGCTATCCACGCGTTTATGAGCGTACGTCCCGCGGATTGTGTGCGCATTGTCCGCCCAGATTCCGTCGCAATGAATCAGGGCGCACTGCCTGCTGCAGTACTCAAAATGCTCTATTGCTGAGATGAGAACTACGGGTTCAATCGCTCGCTACCGAATGCTGTTGTACGATCTGCCCTGTCCTTCTTCTGATGCCTAACAGTCCGCCACCCACCATGAATTCCGAGAACTTCCCAAGTTCTTGGCCGCTCCGGGTCCCATGCGTCCAGCAGTGCATCAATTGCGTCGCAATTTAGAGCGTGTTTTGTCCATGCAGGCCAGTAGAAACTAAAGGGCCTTCCTGAACCCCTTGCCCTAATCCAACCCCGCTGACGCTCATGCGCCTTCTTAACGCCTGCCATCCTTTCATCCGTGCCCTGTCCTCTGACCGGCAGCACGCGGAGGCCAAAAAACGCCAGCTGCTCAATTATCGGGTCGGTCCATTTGTCCGTTTTGTCACCCGATGAACCGAGCCTGGTCTGATCAAACCCCAAGCCATTGTCCTGAACACGCTTCGCCCTGCCCAATAGTGAATCCATAATCCGATTCGCATTGACAGACACGCTCTGGTGTGATTTCTGGAATCTGTGATGGAGCCACTTGATCGTTCCAGGCCCGACTGCATCAAATGGGGCATGCTTTACTTCTCCAGACCTATCTACGCATAGGTCTGTCATGGTAGATGATAGTGCCCATGAATTTGCTTGACTGCGCGCCAAGCGGGCTCTCTCCTTAAAAACGTCTACGGAGACCTTGCGCCGCATTGGCTCCGTGCCCCGCCAGTGCTCCGCAATCGATAGGTCGTTCACAAATTCCACCGTGGGCCAAGACTCCGCCAAGAGCTCGGAAGGACATCCTTCAGCCGATGAAAGAACTGCGACGGGCGTGCCATCGGTAGTCCACCTTAGACGAATTCTGCTGTCCATGACCGTAGCTCCTACTGCGGCCAACCAGCCGTTAACCCAAGTGGCTGGAAGTCCGACACAAATCACCTGATGCGCGCTTTGTTTATCCATTCCATTACCCCTCATTACTTGACACCGTATGATCGGCACACACTAGAATTGCCTCCAGCAACGCTAAATCCCAAGCTCCGTAATGCTCAATTAGCCGCCTGAATCGTGCTGGTTGCTCCCAGTCAGTCTCTTCAAGATCCGCTGATACATCCAGCTCCACACCATCGAAATTAACCTTCACCGACTCCTCTGAACCATCTCTAACTGGCAAAATTAGAGGGCGGCCTCGACCGTGGTGGCTCAATACCAGATGCAATAGCAAAGCCTCCTCAATGCTGTCGCCCCAATGAGGATTGCGGCGCAGCCAGCCTTCCACCAGTCTTGCAGATAAAGACTCATGCCGCCCGCCTCTGGGCCAACCCGCCTCGATCCTTCTCGCTTCCCAAGTGGAACGCGGCGCACTTGACTTTGCCAGACGCACGCATTGAACGCCTGAGGGGTCCAACCATGCCTGAAAGCGCCGGTCAGCCTTACCCAGGTCATGAAGCCTTCCGGCTTTCCTGAGCACTCGGACCATGGATTCTGGTAAACCATTCCTGATGGCCACGGCCTCAGCCCGCTCGGCCACATCTTGACAATGTTTGTCTAACTCAACAAAGCGCAAGCCAAATGATGCTTCGTCTGATCGGTCTGGAGGCACCAGCGGCTTAGTTTTTGGGGGTTGCAACCGCGGCACCTGATTAATGGCGTGCACGACCACACCTCCTTCCAGACTGCAGACAAATCTTGTCCATTCGTCCTGAGGCCACCCAATCCCTTTACAGTCCTGCAGTCTGTCCAGAATCTGCTGCACAGCCTTTGCCTGATCGTCTGAATCTGCATCTTCGCTGTCTGTCAAGTCAAGCCGGGCTGCTTTGAGCCAAGATTCGGATACTGACTTTCCCGCCAGCCGGCGAATGGCTTCAGCTTCCAGCGGCAATCCCCGGTCCACAAGGGAAACATCCATAGCGGGCTCCTCGCTATCCGGATTCCAGCCGAATTCGTCCATTAGACCCGCATCCGTCGGCAAGACAATCTGGCAGCCCGGTCGGATGTCCAGATGGTTGCGCAAGACAGTGACACCATCCGAATCCAATATGCCGAAGTCCAGTTCCTTCAGCACATCTCGTAATTCCTGAATCGGAATGTCGATTGCCTCGCGGTCCACCGCTCTGGGCCAAAGTCTTTGCTTATGATTCGGCAAGTGAGCACGCCAAATGACCGCGGCTGTACCTTTTGCATTTTCTATCCCGGCGAAGTACGGTTCAACGGGTGCCTCGCCTCTTGGTGGATTTGACGTTTTGACCCATTCCCAAAGTATACCGGGCAATACTTCAGGTGCGCGGCCCGGATCATCCTCTGGTCGACCGAGCACGCTGGCCACCCTCTCGGGTGATAGGTCAATCGAATCGGATCCTATCTTCCTTAGTTCGGTGCTCAGCCTCTTTTCCAGAATTGCTGGCTCGGTGCCATATACAGGCCATCTGCCTGATTTGTTGGACTTAGGCAGATTCATATGCACGTATATGGCTTGTGCATGGTCAAACCTACCAATGCGATTCAGGCGTCCCAGTCTCTGGGTCAATGCCCTGACACCGCACCCCTCAGTTACCAGAAGCTCCGCATCAATGTCTGCTCCTACCTCCAGCGTTTGTGTTGCTACTACTATCAGAGACCGCCCGCGGACAGTCTTGGGATCGCGCTCAGCGCTCATTCCGTCTGAACCACTCAGGATGCGTTCGCGGATCCGCTCCGCCTCCCGCTCCCGCGTTCGTCCGGTAAGTAGCAGAACCGTTGCCTTCGGCTCCCTATACTTTTTGGCCAATAGATCAAATGCTTTCCGAGCAGTACGAGGAGTGTTGGCGAAAACCAAACATGTAGTCGGGCGGGCCTCAGCCTCCAAGAGCTGAATAGCTGCGTTTGCCAGATGCTTGGGATCGTGCCGGTCCTTGGTGACCATTCGGAGCGGCTTGCCTGCCCTTAGCCGCTGGCTTACAATAGAGTTCTGTTCATCTTCAGCGTTCAGCATGAACCTGGACTCATCACCTGATTCTCCTGTCGCCGTTAGCGCAACCACGATTGGTTTGGATCTTGCGCCACACAGGACGGAGCGCGCATCGGGGTAGCAGTCTGCTAAGGCGGGAAACAGGTTTTTCAGGTGCGGAACTAAATGTGCCTCGTCCAGGAATACCAGACTGTCTGTACCCGCCATCGCAGCGTCAACCACTCGGTAGCCCCGAGTAGTCCCAAAACCCCGAAACAGCAGCCGGGACCCGTACATTGGTAATGTGCATAGAATTACAGCCGGTTGAGACGGATCCACCGGTCGCGTGCAAGCGATGCCTGCCCTAAGCCGAATCACCTCCAGCGGTTCGGCCTCGGGGGCGGCGGCTATTGATTGAAGTCTTTGAGCCGTTTCTTGGATCACACAATCAGCATGGTTCCTGTGAGCGGCCCGTCGCAAGGCGTGCTGAATCTTGTACGCTCGGTCAAATGTCGCATCCACCAGAAGGCGGCGGTTTACCACCCACCATATTCGCGTAGGTGCAGTGCGCTTGGCCGGATCTATATCCGCCTGCGTGGCCAACCACCAAATCGCTATGTCCAAGCAGGATGATTTGCCAAGGCCGGTTTGAATCCCTATCTCAGCACACCACTTGCCCTTAGCGTAGACCTCTTCGGCGAGGCGCTTCTGCCAAGGGAACGGTTCGCGCCCGTTTAGTGCCCGATAAAAGTCTGCAAATTTAGCAAAAGGTTGCATAATAATCGTTATCCCGCCTTTGTGCCAGGCTGCCCTGCCGCTTGGACGTTGCACGGAACACAAAGCCCAAACCCCCGCTGTCGACCTGACCCGACAACGACTGGACCATGGACACTCTCGTCAAACCCGATGGCCACATGTGAATAGGGTAGAGGCGGCCGATTCGGCCTGTTAACTTCAGTCGGTGCAAGGTCCACGCCCCCCGGCAACAGCGGATGCCGACTCTCCTTGAACCAAGTTGGTTCCGGCAGTCCTGCATGCTGGCACCACCGGGATATTTCCGGCAAGTCTAATGTACATCGCCTCTCGTGAATCGCCGGAAATGCGGTCACCCACACTCTGGCTGCCTTCGTCCATCTGTCACGCCGGGCGGCCATGGGCCTTGTCGCATTTCCCATTACCGCAATATCAACGGGTTTGTCAAGACCCATTAGCCTCCGTATGGATGCCGCTGCGCTTCGCGCTCTATTCTGCACCAAGTCATCTGTACCTGGAGGCATCCAAAGGGCCAACCCGTGTATTCTGCCATCTGACCACCTGAACCCTGCATCCGGCAGGGCCAAGAATCGCGCCACCTGATAGCCCTTTGTTCTATGGCCATGACCATGCAATTCTATCGGAGGTTCGCCGAACAAGCCCTGATACTGGCTCAACACTGCTTTCTTGAACTGCTGTGTGACCAGCGAAATCCGCCGCCCTGAAACAGCCTCCTTGAGGCGCAGCCAAACTACTACTTCACCCGAGTGTGAATGCCGCGGTAGGTTGGGAGAGCTATAAATCACCTTGTTTTGCAGTACCGGAAATTGATTGCGAGTTACACTGGCACCTCGCTCAGTAAACAGGTCAAATATCCTGTCCAAGACAATCAAGGTGCCTGGCTTAGCCACGGAAAGTAGTACATCACCTGATACATCCGGTCTGAACGATGACATTGAATCTTCCCATTTGGGCAGATGTGCTGTCACGCGTAAGCGCACTGGTGAATCGGATGTTCCAAGGTATCCAACCCTAGAGGCCCGCAGCCTGAGTGCCTTGAGCTTGACCGCGGATGGATCGGAGTTGGGCCATATATAAACGATGTGAGGATTACGGGAGGAGACCCTAACACCTGGACGAACAGCTGCTCCCTTCCGCGCCACATACTCAAGATGCTGCTTTTTGATACGCCCAGGCAAGACAACGAATCTGGATTGCAGAGGCTGGTGATGCGGCGCAGGGTCTGCGTGAACTTCGGGTGGCGGCTGCCGCTCAAACCACTCCAGCTCCGATCCATCCGTTACTGCACACCTAGGGCCGGTGCCATCAGCAGCAACCAGGGCCGCAAACAGTCTGAATGGGGAAGGCGGCCATTCCCCCTGCTGTAGCCGACCCGTGTTGGCCAAGCCATCGGGGTCGCCCCTAAAAATGCCATGCAGCAGTTCTACACTTATTGCAAGCATCAGTCTGACAACTCCGGCCAAGTAGAACGGATAGCCTGTAACAGGTTTTGTTTCGGTGCAAGTACCATTGGTGCCTGATCCCACCCGTCCAGCGGCACTCCGGCTGACTGGGCCGCCTTTTTTGCGGACTCAAGCAAGCTTAAGGCATCTGCCACACTTCCAATCTGCAGGACTTCGTCTCTATCATCCAACCAGGTTACTATGGTCTTCACCGGCCGCAATTCCGCACCGGAACGGAGCGCAAACCCGCGACTGAAAGCTGCTTGGTGGGCATACAGCCCGAGCGCGCAAAGCAACGCGCGCAATACAGCATTCCCATCATCTCCCGATGAACCGAGCCGAATCCTCCGAAGCTGCGCAAAGGAAAGCGTCGCCCGCTGGGTGATTCGTGTGCAGGACACCGCAGCCGGACTCGCGTCGCCTTCACGCATAAACGGCACCTGCCCGTGACCGATCTCTGACAGCTTTTTGGTTTTGCCTCCGGCGACTTTAGACCCAGAGCCAAACACCCAAGTCGCCTGATCATTTTCGTCAAAGGACATCTTGTCGGCAGTGTTCAAATTGAGTGGGTCACCCTTCAATCCAAGATTTACGGTGTCCGTAGTAGCTGGCTGCCACCCGACTATTTCTGAAACCCAGGCGCGTGCATGCTTGCTGCTGTGCCTCTTCTTGCCCAGGTGCGACTGCCAGAATCCGAACAGCAGCGCCTGCGGGAACCACGCCGCCAGCGGACCACTTTTCCCCGCCGTAGCCGCGAAAATCGCCCTGCCAATGTCTGTCTTGAGAAAATCAACTCCTTCAAGCCGAGAATCCCTCAGGTAGGCATCCGCATTGCGGTGCGGAAAGGCGAGACTGGACACTTCCCGCAGTACATGCGACGGCAGATTACCAGCTCCTGACACATTCAGAACGAACTCGGGAATACCAGTGCGCTCCCGTGTCAGTCGTAAGGCCTCTTCCAGCCGGTTTGCCTGCGAGGGTACATTGTCAATCACCACCACATCAGTCGCCGCATCATCGTCGGGGGAAGCCCACCGTTTATCCAACTGGTACTGACCACCTTCGTACACCGGTGGCTTCACCGGTGCACCCGGTCCTCCAAGCGGCACCAGCTCCGCGTCAATGCGAATCCCGTCGCTGAGCGATTCGTCTCCACAGGCTCTAATAAGTCTTTCTAAGCTAATCATCCCTTTTTGGGGTTTGTTCAAAACGATTACTACGTAAGCGTACGGTAAAGTACGTCTTGACGGGGGGCTGAGATCTCAGGAGATTTG
>JAPPLU010000016.1:5618-10912 GCA_028874075.1 Chloroflexota bacterium | reverse complement strand
TCCAGCACCCTGGCGGTCAACTGAACCGTCGAACCGAGAGACATCAGCGTCGCAGTTGATGGCTCGATCGAGAGGCTGGATGCTGTCTGAACTACCTTGACGTTTACCGTTACGCTTGCGGCCCCCGACCGGGCCGTGATTACCGCATTGCCGTTCTTCACCGCCGTGACCAATCCATCAGCACTTACGGCCACGATAGAGATGTTGTCACTTGACCAGCTCACGATAGCGCCGCTCATCTCGCTGTTGTTCTGATCGAATACCCTGGCGGTCAGTTGGACGGTTCCGCCTATGGCGTTCAGCGTGAGCGAGGTTGGAGTTATCTCAATTCGGGTGGGTACCAGAGATATGGGAGGTGGCGGTTCAGGTGGCATAGGACTTGTGGGACTGTCCTTGCCGCAGGTGGTGAGGAGGCCCCCAAAAAGACACACCAGTATGGCTATTGAACGTAGCGAGGTATTGATCATTCGTCACGCTCGGTTTTCAGATGGAGTTTCTGTTGGATCGTTACCAGTCCGATGCATGGGGTAGACCGTTGCTGATAACCGTTTCCAGGCCGGGTTCGGGCAACACGCGGCGCATCGATTCCACAGATTCCCCCGGCTCCGGCCAATCCCGCAGGATGCCCCTGACCTGGCCTGTAGACTGATCCAGCAGGAGTGCGGCGGACCGGTCGCCGTTCCCGGTAATCTCTGTGAACCCCTCCGGACCGGAAAGTGTGATGCGCGCCAGCCTGCCCGTCCAGGCCTGTTGGACGGGTACCGCGAATGCGAAGGCTCCCCCTCGATCGCTATGTGAAAGCGCATCGATGTCAAAATCCAGCCTAAACAGTGTATCGCCGTCCGTGTCTTCTCCCGCAAGTCGGTATGGCCCGCTTTCATGGGGCAGGTACGGTGCGGCGTCTACCACGAATGCCGACTCAAGCATGATCTCTCCAAACTCGCCCAGTCCCCCCCAGACCAGCAAGGTCCTCAGCTGTTCAGACGAATCCGGAATGCGAAGAACATCTTCCTCTTCGTTTAAACGGAATTCAATGGCTTTATTGAAATGGTAATCGCTAATCCCTTCACGGCCTCGGCAATAACCCATGATATCGGGAGTGTGAGGATCGATCAGCACGTTTCGCACGAGATTATATCCCCAGGCCCCAATACTGCCATCTGCATAGGGATACACCGGATCTAACGCCGCAGTAACCTGGCACGGGGCATGAAGCAGGCTCATCAGGTGACCGAGTTCATGGGCAATGACTTCGTTATTGAGCCCCGCAACGAAGGTTGTTTGACCGGCTGTACCGCCGCCGTACCTGAGAACGCCCATGTAGTGTCCGCCAATTCCGTCCATAACGCGAACGGCATAGGTTTCCCTCAACAGTCTCAAACGATTGTCAAAGATTGGATCCACCGAAGTCCACACGGGTTCGTGTACGGAAAGGGAAAACCCGCCCACCGGCAGTAAGTCGCGTGTGAGTCGAAACAGGTCGTCTTCCGCTGTCAATCCTTCGGTTCGATCAACGATTGTATAATCCGGATCCTCCCTCCAAAGGAAAGGTACTATGGTCAGGTCCAATGGAGGTACCGACCGCACGTCGACCGGCATTCTGCCCTCAGCCGGCACACGGGCCGTTATGCCCGATTCGGGATCGGCCATGCCTCCAGGATCAATCTCGATCACCAACTCCAATCCGGGTCTGATCATCTCGGCCGGCACAACCGCATTGGCCGATTCATCCAGTGAGCCTTCGTCGATTTCAGCCGGAACCTTAGTAGCGCCGGCCGGTATGTATAACGAGTCTGCCTTCGAGCCCTCCACGTAAAAAGTCGCCAGGACGGCGGGCCTGTTTACGACCGATTCCTCCGTGGCGAAGAAAACTCGAAGCAGGGCGGATTCACCTTCTATCAGCGGTACCGGTCGTATGAACGACTGCACCGACTGCGTCAAGTACACTTCCACGTTCATGGGTGAGTGACATACGGCAATTGAACTTCGGGATGCTATACGCTGAAACCACCGTTGAATCTCCGTATCAGGCGGCATGCAAATCCGAGTTCTATCCAATGTCAGTGTTTCCAGGTCCAGACGGGTCAGCGATACCGGTATCGGACCGGATAAACCTGAATTTCCGGTAAGTTTGAGTGATTTCAGTTCGGCGAGTTCGCCAAGCTCGCCGGGAATGCTCCCAGTCAACTGGTTATTCTCGATTTCCAATGCTTCCAATCTGGCCATTCGGGCCAGCTCGGGCGGGATTCTGTCCGTTAGTTCGTTGCCCGAGAGATTGAGACTTCGAACGTGAGTTAAATGCCCAAGTTCGGGTGGAATACTGCCCGTCAAATGATTGGAGTGTAGATCGAGCGCGTAAAATAATCGTGGGGTCAGGTTTCCCAGTTCCGGCGGTATACGGCCCGTCAGTTTGTTTTCGCCAAGCCTCAACTCTTCCAGGTTAGTCAGGTTGCCCAGTTCCGGCGGTATACCGCCCGTCAATTCATTTCTGCCAAGATCAAGAATCTTCAGGTCAGGAATCTGGCCGATTTCCGGGGGGATGCTTCCTGTTAGTTTGTTTCTTCCCAGATTAAACTGCCAGACTTTTGCCAGTCGTGACATTTCTACCGGGATACTCCCTGTCAGTTCATTACTGTTGAGTCGTAGTCTTTCGAGGTTTGCCAGGCGTCCTAGTTCGGAAGGAATGCTGCCCGTCAGTTTATTGATATAGAGATCCAACCTGATCAACTGGGTCAGTTGACCCAGTTCGGGCGGGATTTCGCCCGTTAACTGATTCGCGGTGAGTTCTAGACTCGTAAGCCCGGTCAGTTGTCCCAACTCAGGAGGGATGTTGCCAGTGAAACTGTTGCCCACAAAGCTCAACCTGGTAAGCCCTGTCAGATGACCCAAATCGGGGAGAAGAGGTCCGGTAACGTCATTCGATTCCAGGACCAGTTCGGTTACACGACCCGCGGTATCGGTGGTCACCCCGAACCATTGGTCCAGGGGCAGATCACTGTTCCAGTTCGTGTTATTCAACCAGTTGGCTCCATCCGTGGTATGGTACAACTTGATTAAAACGCCTCGGTCGTCCAGATCTGCTTCACAGTTGACTACGCCATTCTTTTGTGGTATACCCGATAGCCAGGACTGGAATCCGGCATCTACAGGTGCGCAGAGTCCTGTGCCAACCAGATGCAAAGTCTCTAACGGCAGATCGACAAGGCTCCCTGGCAGAATACCTGCCAACAACGGGTTGCCTCCTAGTATCAACCTGCGTAGATCGATCATGCTGCCCAGTTCAGATGGTAAACTGCCTCTCAAGTTGTTGTTTTCGAGATCAAGCTCCTCGACGCGACCTGCTGCATTAGTTCTTAAGCCGAACCATTGATTGGGGGATTTGCCGCTTAACCATTCGGCAGCGTCATGCCAGTTCTCCCCTTGAGTGGTACGGTACAGCGCGGTCAGGGCGTCACGATCGGGGTTGCAGATATTGAAATAGAGGAACTCCCATTCGTGTTCATCGTGGTTGCTTAATTCACCTAGCCATTCCCGGAAGGCAGGTTTATCGGGAACGCACAGTTGTGTTCCGTACAGATTTAGTGAACGTATCTTCTTCATCGCAGTTAACTCGATCGGCAACGGCCCTGTAAGAAGTGGATTCAGTCCTAGTTGTAAGAAGTCCATATTGGTTAGCCGTCCCAGTTCGGACGGAACGGCTCCCGAAAGATTGTTGGACCTTAAGAACAGTGTTCTCAGGTTTTCAAGTTGGCCGAGTTCGGCGGGGATGATGCCGGTTAGTTGATTGGGGCCCAGATAAAGGTACGTAAGGTTGGTCAGTTGGCCGAGTTCGGCGGGGATGATGCCGGTTAGTTGGTTGTATCCCAGGTCTATATCACGAAGGTTTGTCAATTGTCCGAGTTCGTCAGGAATAACCCCCGTCAGCTTGTTTTTCCAAAGGACCAGGCTACTTAAGTTGGTTAAACCGCCCAGTTCGGGTGGGATGATGCCTGACAGGTTGTTGAATTGGAGATGTAATTCTCTCAGGTTGGTTAAACTGCCCAGTTCGGGTGGGATGGTACCTGATAGTCTGTTATCTCTGAGATTCAAGTTTTTTAAACTGGTGAACTGACCGGCTTCAACCGGGATGGGTCCCGAGAAAGTATTGTATTGAAGAACCAGGTCGGTTAAGTCGGGCAGTTGGCCTAATTCACCTGGGATGGCGCCCGACAGGCTGTTTCTTCCAAGATTCAATGTTCTCAAATTGGTGAGTCGTCCTACTTCGACAGGAATAGTACCTGACAGGGTATTGTCCCGAAGGTCCAAACGGGTCAGGTCTACCAGCCGTCCTACTTCAGGCGGTATTATGCCTGACAGTCCATTACGTGGAAGACTGAGGCCGACGACCCTCCCGTCATGATCGGTTTCAACCCCGTACCACTGACCAACAGGAGCATCGCTCGACCAATTTTGGTTGTTTGTCCAGTTCGGGCCGTTTGTTGCGATGTAAATCGCTTCGAGGACAATTCGATCCGGGTCGAATCCCTCGCATTCGTATATCCGGACATCCTCTATTCCATTCAACCAGTTCTTAAGTCCGGGGTTGTCAGGTAAACATACCTGCGTTCCCTGTAACAGAAGGGCGTCCAGGTCGAGGTCGATCAGCGTAGTCGGTAGACTGCCAGAGAGATTCATGTTGTCGTGTAGATGCAGCCATTTAAGGTTCTTCAGGCCACTCAGTTCCGGAGGCACAGAACCTGACAGTCGGTTTCCGTTCAGACACAGATGGATCAGGTTAAACAGTTTACCGAGTTCATGCGGGATTGAGCCCGTCAACTGATTGTCGAAGAGATACATAAGGGTCAGACTGACAAGCTCGCTCATTTCCCGCGGGATCGAGCCTGTCAGTTGATTGCCCTCGAGCGACAGTCCCTCCAGGCTGCTCAGTTGGGCCAGTTGGATGGGTATTTGCCCTTTAAGATTGTTTCTTCCCAGGTTAAGCGTCGTAACGCGACCTTCCTCGTCTGTATTCACTCCGTGCCATGCCTCCACGTGCTTGTCACTCAGCCAGTTTGTTTTATTAAACCAATCAGGTCCTCCCATGGTGTTGTATAACGTAACCAAAATGTCTCGATCCGGGCTTGGTGGTAACGACTCTACGGTAACGTCCACGCCTGCCGATGCATTGCCAGAGGTAGCCGTGATACGCGCAACCCCGTTCTTTACCGCTGTCACCAGCCCTTCAGCGCTGACGGTCGCAACCGACGCATCACTGCTCTGCCAGATCACCACGGCACCTGCCACCGGCTGCCCGT
>JAPPLU010000016.1:1470-5518 GCA_028874075.1 Chloroflexota bacterium | reverse complement strand
CACTGCCTGAGGTAGCCGTGATACGGACCACCCCATTGCCTACCGCGGTCACCAGCCCTTCTGCGCTCACCGTCGCAACCGACGCATCACTGCTCTGCCAGATCACCACGGCACCTGCCACCGGCTGCCCGTTCTCATCCAGCACCGTGGCGGTCAACTGAACCGTCGCGCCAATCGACATCAGCGTCACCTCGCCAGGCTCAATGGCAATACTGCCCGCGGACTGCATCACCGTCACATCGATGCCGGACGAGACACTGCCTGAGGTAGCCGTGATACGGACCACCCCATTGCCTACCGCGGTCACCAGACCCTGGGCGCTCACCGTGGCAACACCCAGATTGCTACTGGACCAGGCAACAGGAGTGTTATTCATTGGCGTGTTGTTCTGATCAAAAACCCGGGCGTTCAACTGAACGGTCTGACCTATGGAGTTCAGCCTGGGCGATGCAGGAGTTATTTCAATTCGGGTGGGTACCAGAGTTACCGGTGGTGGCGGTTCCGGGGGCTTGGGACTTGTGGGACTGTCCTTTCCACAAGTGGTGAGGAAGACCACTACTAGACACACAAACATGGGTGTTAAACGTAGAAAGGTGTTGGCCATCCAATGTCCCCGAGCCTCTAGGCGGTTTTTCGATTTGCTTATACACGTCATAATCTGTAAGCGGTCCATTCGGCCGGCCTTACCAGTCCGAAGGATCGGGGATACCTGGGCTGACAATCACATCCAGGCCCGGTTCCGGCAGCATGCGCCGCGCTGATACCGCAGACATCTCCTGATTAGGCCAATCCCGCAATATACCCCTAACCATTCCGGTCGACTGATCCAGCAGGAGTGCAGCGGACCAGTCGCTATCCCTGTTCACCTCGGAAAACCCTTCAGGGCCGGATAGCAAAATGCGCTCCAACCTGCCGGACCAATCCAACATAGCTGGTATCGCAAAAGCGTAGCTACCCCCGCCCGTACCTTCTGCGATTTCGTCGATGGCAAATCTCAGTGTAAAAAGCGTACTACCCTTTGCATCTTTTCCTTCAAGTAGGTAAGGACCACCTGGGTGAGGACCACCGTACCGGGGCAAGAAAGACTCGGAATCTACCACGAAGGCTGGCATTTGGGAGAGCGCTCCGTTCTCGTTCAGACCTCCCCAGAGGAGAATTGCTCGTGTAGACGTTGCCGGGGCCGCCGGAGATATAACCTGCAGATATTCTTCGGACTGCCGATACTTGAGGAGAAGATTGAAATGGTAGTCACTGACCCAGGCGTTCGGATAACAATAACTCATGAAATCGGGCGTAGTGGGATGGACCAGTGTGTTGGAAAGTATGTCATAGCCCCATGCGCCGATATTCCCATTCGGGTACGGATAGTCGGGGTCAGTGCCATCGGGACCGCCGCACGGAGCATGGGACAGGTCCAGGGTATGACCCAGTTCATGTACTATGGTATCTTCGTCGAGTGGGGAGAGGAAGACAGCGTTGCCCGGGCTTCCACGCCCACCAATCTTCATTACTCCCATGTAATGACCACCCTTCCCATCAAGCTTATGCAATGCCAGTACCTCTTTAAGCAACTCAGACCTGTTAACGGCGACGGGCTCCAATGAGACATAAAGGGGGTCACGTGTTGATACCTGGAAGTCGTTTATCGGAAGAAGATCCCGCGTCAAGCGGAACAGATCATCATCGGCTGTCAGCAGTTCGGATTCTGTTACAACAGAATAGTCCGGATCATCCATCCAAAGCAATGGCACGAGGGTCAGGTCGAAAGGCGGAACCTGCTGAACGTTGATGGCCATCCTGCCAGATTCCGGGACGCGGACGTCTATACCCGATTCTGGATCTAAAGCACTTTCAGGACCGATTCTGACGACCATTTCCAGACCAGGAACGATCTCCTCCGCCGGTATCACTGCGTTCGCTGAGTTCTCCAGGGATCCTTCATCGATCTCAGTTGGTATCTTTGCATATCCGCCTGGCGGTATGTCCACCCGGTATGTTTCGTTGCCATCCAGGAAAAACGAAGCACTGACTGCGGGAAAGTTCGACACCACCTCCTCCGTAGACATGAATACGCGCAAAAGCGCGGGTTCGTTCTCGATCAGTGGAACCGGACGCGTGAACGATTGCACCGCCTGTGTGAGATACACTTCGGTGTTCTTGGCAGCATGTCGGCAAGTGGGGATAACATCACGGTCGGCTATATCTTGTAACCAATTCTGGATTGTCGTGTCGGTGGGCATACACAGATTCGTGCCTTCTAACCCCAGAGCATTCAGATCCAGCCTTGAAAACGATATCGGGATGGGCCCGGACAAGCCTGCATTATGGCGGAGATCAAGCGACTTCAGACTGACGAGTCCGGAAAGCTCGGTAGGTAGTTCTCCCGTAAATAGGTTCGTGGAAAGATTCAATTCGTAAAGATTAGCAAGGTTACCGAGTTCAACGGGGATTCTACCCGTTAACAGATTGGCATTGAGCCACAAATGGGTCAGACTTGACAATCGCCCCAGTTCGACGGGTATACTGCCCGTTAATTGGTTAAATCCGAGTGTTAAAAATCGCAGGCTTGTAAGTTTCCCGAGTTCGGAAGGAATCCCTCCTGTAAGGTTGGTGTGACTTAGCGACAGATCCGTTAGGTTAGCCAGTCGTCCCAGTTCGGGGGGGATATGGCCTCCCAAGTTGTGGTTGTCATTTAGGATTAGCGACTCCAGATTGATCAGCTGTCCCAGTGCTGACGGAATACCACCTGTTAATTGATTGCCCGCGAGAATCAGTTGTTTCAGATTGGTCAGTTGCCCCAGTTCTGGCGGAATACCATCTGTTAGTTTGTTATGCCGGAGATTCAATTGTTTCAGATTGGCCAGTTGTCCCAGTTCAGCAGGTATACTTCCCGTCAACTGATTGCCGGCAAGTTCCAACTCAACTAATTTACCTGATTGTCCCAATTCAGCAGGTATACTACCCGTTAATCTATTGTTCCTAAGTTCCAGTTTGGTCAGGTTGGTCAGTAAACCCAGTTCCGCGGGTATAAAGCCTTCCAGCTGATTGCCGTGGAGATCAAGCACGCTCAGATATGACAGATTTCCCAGCGCTGGAGATAGTGTACCTGCGAGGTTGTTTTCTTGTAATTCGAGTTTGATCACACGGCCTAGAGCGTCTGTCGTCACACCGTGCCACTGTTCCAATGGCGATTCGCTGAGCCAGTTTGTATCGACGTTCCAGTTCGTACCGTTCGCGACGTGGTAGAACCTGGTCAATACCTTGCGATCGTCCAATGCCTCGGTCTCTCCGCAGGTTGCTACGCCGGCGCTGTCCGAAATACGAAGTAGCCAGGCCTGAAACTCAGCGTCTGCAGGGGCGCATAGCTGTGTTCCGTCAAGCCTCAGCGATACAAGGGGCAGTTTCGTTAGCGTGTGCGGCACGGGACCGGTTAGTGATGGATTGCCGCCAAGATGGAGACTTTTCAATCCAACTAGTTGTCCTAACTCTTCAGGTATAACACCAGTTAGGTTATTGCTTTCGAGGTTCAAATGCTCGACACGGCCTTCGGAATCAGTCGAAACACCATACCAATTCTCTAAAACAGGACCACTCTTCCAGTTGTCATTGTATATCCACTCCTGACCGCCGGTTGCATGAAACAGTGCAACCAGCGCAATCCGATCTAAAGAGGGACAGGGGGAGATGTAGTCGACGTCCCTGATGGCAATTGCCTCCAACCACTCATGGAATCTGGGGTGATCGGGTAAGCATGTTTGCGTATTACGTATCCAGAAAATCTCCAGCTTTTGCAATGATGTCAACTCAACGGGAATCTCGCCCGTAAGGTGCCAGTTGCCAGCTAAGTACAGAAAACTCAAATTGACTAACTTGCCCAATTCGGGAGGAATTGTACCTGACAGTTGGTTGGCGGCAAGATTTAAATAGCTCAGACTAGTAAGTCGTGTCAGTTCGATGGGGATTCCGCCAGTTAAACGATCGTGGCGGAGATCGAGATACGTCAACTCCTTGAGCTTCCCCAGTTCGCCCGGTATGGTGCCTGTCAACC
>JAPPLU010000016.1:0-1370 GCA_028874075.1 Chloroflexota bacterium | reverse complement strand
GAGCTTCCCCAGTTCGCCCGGTATGGTGCCTGTCAACCCATTGCTACTGAGACTGAGATGCTTCAACTCCTCGAGCTTTCCCAGTTCGCCCGGTATGGTGCCGGACAGGTGATTATTGTTAAGACGCAACTCGGTCAACTCAGGCAGATACCCTAGTTCGGCGGGTATAGTGCCTGTCAGCCTGTTGTTTATGAGATCGAGATGCGTCAACTCCTCGAGCTTTCCCAGTTCGGCGGGTATGGTCCCGGACAGGTGATTATGGTTAAGATGCAATTCGGTCAATTTATCCAGGTCTCCCAGTTCCGCTGGAATACTGCCCGATATACGGTTGCCTTGAAGATTCAGAAGGTTCAGGTCGGTCATTAACCCCAAACTGGCAGGAATATCACCCGTAAGTGCGTTATTCCTTAAAGAAAGCACGGTAAGGTTGGTTAGTAGTCCCAGTTGGGAAGGTATCATGCCGGATAATCCGTTGAAATCAAGCTGCAGACCAGTGACTCGGCCATTTACATCCGTTTCGACTCCATACCAATCCCCAAGAGGAGCAACACTTAACCAGTTCGAGTTTTTGTGCCAGTTCTTGCCATCTGTAGTTGAAAAAAGTACTTCCAAAACGTTTCGTTCCAGGTCGAATCCTTCGCATGCAGGAATGTCTTCGGTCACTTGGATGTCTTCCCACCAACGCTTCAATTCCGGTACATCGGGCATACACACCTGTGTCTCTTTCAGTAGCAAAGCTTCGAGATTAAGGTCGATCAGATCGATAGGCAGAGCCCCCGAAAGTCTGAGGTTTGTGTGCAGGTGAAGCCACTTGAGACTTGTCAGTTGGCTCAATTGGGGAGGAATAGAGCCATTCAACCTGTTTCCATTTAGACACAGATGGATCAGGTTGACAAGCCTGCCCAACTCTGGCGGTATGGAACCGGTCAGTTGATTGTCGAACAGGTACAGAAGAGTGAGATTGGATAGTTGCCCCAGTTCGGGCGGGATAGTACCTGTTAGTTGATTGCCTTCAAGCGCCAGGCCCTTCAAGCCGCTCATCTGGCCCAGTAGAGGTGAAAGTGGCCCCTTTAAATTGTTGTTACTTAGGTTAAGCGATTTCACGCGTCCTTCCTGGTCTGTATTCACGCCGTACCATTCCTCTACGTGCCTGTTGCTCAACCAGTTTGTAGTGTTTGACCAATCAGGTCCTCCCATGGTGTTGTAGAGCGTAATCAGTATGTCTCGATCGGGGCTTGGCTGTAACGACTCTACCGTTACGGCGACACCGGACGATGCGCTGCCAGAGGTGGCCGTGATTCGCGCAACGCCGTTCCCCACCGCGGTCACCAGGCCCTGAGCGCTGACCGTCGCCACCGACTCGTCGCTGC
>JAPPLU010000028.1 GCA_028874075.1 Chloroflexota bacterium | reverse complement strand
CCCCAGGTTTTCCCTATTCTAGCTCTCCACCTCTATTCATGCGATAGCCCTACCTAGCAAACCGAGGTAACGTATGTTTATCAAATACGAGGAAATATCTACCTGAAAAGTGCGGACAAAACCCTGGGTCTGTACGGCTGAAATGATAGAAGAGGCTCGCCGCAAAGCGAGATAAAAAAGGTTCGGGCCCAGCCCATCTGGAGAGGCACCGCCCTGGAATACTCTAGGTCCCGGGGGCGATGGTAGACATTGGCCTGGGCCCGACTAACGGGTTTTTGGTGATATGTGCCCTTAGGTCAGGCTCACCCCGTCGTGTCCAGACTGATGCCTACCATCGCCCCCGCATACTAAACTATGTTCCATGCCATATCACCTCCTTTTTCAGATTCCCGCCAAGCGGTTCCAATATTCTTAACATATCGAATTGGCCTTGTCAACACAGCCTCTCAAATCGTCCCGCAATTCCTTCGCCAAGGTACGAGATCTGCCAAGCCTCATTCACGGGCCCGTAGATAGCTTCGCCGGGTAAGTATCGTTGTGCCGGAACCTTAACCGGTGCCATAATTGTGCAGGGACTCAAAACGTGCGGCCACACCACTTGAAAGACAGCAGGGTCCGCCAACGGTCAGATAATGGGAGAATCGGCAACCACTATGCGTATCGTTTTCATGGGCACTCCGGAGTTCGCCGTTCCGGTAATGGATAAGCTCTGTGCCGCTCCAGGTGTCGAAGTAGTAGCCGTCTACACTCCACCCGACCGGCCAAAAGGCAGGGGCAGGGGAGTGGAGTCTTCGGCGGTGAAGGCCGCAGCTTCCGCCTTGGGTTTGCCCGTAATGCAGCCCAATTCCTTCCGGTCGGGCGGTGCCCTGGATGACCTGGCCAAGTTTCAGCCGCAGGTTATTGTGGTAGCCGCCTACGGGAAGCTCCTGCCCGCTGGTGTGCTTAATCTTCCTGCCCACGGCTGTCTGAATATTCACCCCTCGTTGCTGCCACGGTATCGGGGGCCCTCCCCCGTGGTGGGTGCAATACTGGACGGGGTGTTGACGACCGGCGTGTCTCTGATGCTGCTGGACGAAGGCATGGACACCGGCCCCATCATCGCCCAGCGAGAGCGCGTTCTCGACGGCTCTGAAACGTCGGGGGACCTGACCGGCCAACTGTTTGAAGCGGGAGCGGACCTGCTCGTAGAGACCCTTGACCCGTGGGTGAGCGGGCAAATAAAGGCGGTCCAGCAGGATGCATCCGGGGCCACTTTCACCAGCAAACTGGGGCGGAATGACGGCCGGGCCGACTGGCAATTGGCTGCCGTGGAACTGGAACGCCGCCGGCGCGCTTTCACTCCCTGGCCGGGCCTTTACACCCAGTGGCAGGACAAGACGGTACGACTTCTCGAGGTGGTGGCCTTTGAGCCGCCTCTTGATTTCCTGGGCTATGTCAAAGAAGAACCCGGCCTGGTCCAGGGATTGGCCGTTGAGGATTGCCCTCTTGGGGTTGGCACTGCCAGGGGAATCCTTGGCCTCAAGACCCTGCAACTGGAAGGAAGACGGGCTACAAGCGCTGCCGAGTTTCTGCGCGGCTATCCTAAGTTTCTGGGCAGCCGCCTCTAGCCGATTCCATCTCCTTCGGTTCCATCTCCTGGTATTTCTTTCTTGAACGCTCCCAGGCGAACATGCCAGCCCAAATGACGACACCCAGCGCCAGGGCCGCCCCGGCTAACCACATCAAGGCAAGCATCCTGGACAGAATAAGCGAAATTACGATATCCAGGACTAGCTCAACTATTCCTTCAACCTCAACTTGCCGGTTCATCCTCGAGCCACCAACTATTCTATCAACCGCATTGGGCACCGCAAAATACGCTAAAACCAGCAACGCCAGCGATGCCCCACCGCTGGAAATCAGCATTCTGTATAGCCACCGTATGGAGTCTGTTGGCTTGCCCCAATTAATTGCCGCGAGGAGCGCAACGCAGATCGCCAAGGAAACGATAGCAATCGTTAATGTACGGGCCAGCAGGTCGTCCACTCTTTGTCGCCAACTATCAGCGTAGACCTGGAATTGTGCCTCCTCAATTCCAATCACTTCGTTGGCCAGTATGGGAACAAGCGCCAGCCGCCCCAGCTCGTCCAGGCGCCCCCTGAAATCTTCCAGGGCAAGTTCTACGGCAGGGGCTACTGCGGTCCTCGTGGCCTCCCTGAGCATTTCCCTGGTGCTGCCTGTCCTGAGAGTCTGGCGAAGCTCGGGTTGGGCCTCCACAAGCGCATCCCGAATTCGAGGGTCAAGGGAAGGGTTGTCCAGGACCGCGGCTACTGCCTGGTCAAATGCTTCCAGAATTTCTTCCTCAGTCAACTCACTAAGGTCAGCTATTGACGCAATGTCGCTGCTATCTCCCAATATAGACTCCAACGACTGAGCGATTTCCTCGGAATAACCAGCCACAATCGATTGGGTTGTCTGGCTTTGTTCTTGCTGGGAGGACAATACCGGCGCTTCCTCGATTCGTGCCTCTATCAAGTCAACAAGAGAGCCAACCAGCCGGTCCAGAGGCCCGGCCATCTCCAGGTAGAGTTCCAGGTCTTCCGATTCCCCAGTTACATACGAGGACAAGAATGCCAGGTTCGCCTCCACCTGTACCTGCAAGTATTCGGGCGGCGCTACGGTCTGAAAAAGGTCTCGTAGCTCGTCGGAGGACAGAATTTTCGTGTCACCTGATGCTTCCTCCCAGATCTGTCGCAGATTTTCCGGCGTAAGCACATCCGTATAGATCCGTTGGTATACGTTCTGCCCCGCCAGGGATTCGGCGTAAATCTGATCGTCAAGCATTGCTCTCAAGTTAATGTGGAATAGCAGGAGAGCAATGGAAACATAGAAGCACAGTGCGAACAGAATAGAGGCAATGGCCCGCAGAATCCAAGTGTACATGACACCCCCAGCAGTACCAGGTTTTGGGCCAGCCGGGGAATTATAGCACCTGATCCGTACGAGTCCGAAGAGGAAACTTATCTACAGGCTCGGTGACCCATACTTTGCATAGACCCGACAGCGTTCCCGTTGAAGTGGTTTCTCATTCTTGAGGGATTTCAACGGGCTGCCAAGGCGGGTTTCAAACCTGCCCCTACAAGTCCGTACCATCTGAATTGGAACGCTACCAACAGACCCGGTTCAATTGACACTTTAAGGCCGTGGGTGATACATTTCACAAGGTTTTTATAGCTAATTTTCCCGCGAGGAAACTAAAATGCCAGCCAAAATTGCCGTTCTGGCAAAGCAGGTCATAGACCCGGAAATGCCTATGGCCGCCTTCCAAATCGACTCCAACGCCAAGCGCGTGGTTACGCCCCCCAACATTCCGCCGGTCGTTAATGGCTTTGACGAAAACGCGGTTGAAGCGGCCCTTCAGATCAAGGATTCCCAGGATGTCAGTGTTACGGTTATTTCCTCAGGTTCCTCCTTTGCCCTGGACGTTATGAAAAAGCCGCTGTCCATGGGCGCGGATGAGTTGGTGCTGTTACAGGATGATGCCTTTGATAATAGCGTGGACAGCTTCCAGACGGCCCAGTTGTTGGCTTCAGCCATTCGCAAGCTGGGCGGGTTTGACCTAATAATCTGTGGGCGGCAGGCCTCCGACTGGGACAACGCCCAGGTTCCCTTGGGGGTTGCCGAACTGCTGGGCATCTCCTGCGTGGCGTTGGGTAAGAAGGTGGAATTGAAGGACGACCGAGTTGTGGTGGAGCGGCTGATCCCGGACGGCTATGAAGTGGTGGAGGCTTCGCTACCGGCCCTGGTCACGGTGAGCAACGAGCTGGGCCAGCCCCGCTATCCCACCCTCAGGGGGATAATGGCGGCCACCCGCAAACGACCCACCATCTGGAGCGCCTCGGACCTGGAGCTTGATGGCGGCGAGATGGAGCCCAGGCTCACGCTGCACGATCTCTTCGTTCCGGTAAGCAATACCGAATGTGAGATTATAGAAGGCGACGACGAAGTAGATGCCGGCCGCAAGCTGGCCCTCCGTCTGCGGGAAGAAAACTTCTTTTAGTCATACGGTGCAGGGAATAGGGGCGCTGGCCGGAGTACGTTTCGACCGGACGGGCGCCACTCAGAAAGTGAAATGGAGGTCCTCATGGCTGAGGGCAACGGTGTACTTGTTATCGGTGAATCTGCGGGCGACGAGTTGAGCCTGGCATCCCAGGAGATTCTGGCCGCCGGTCGTAAGGTGGCCGACGACCTGGGCCAGGAACTGGCCATCGCCGTGTTTGGGGACGCCGTCGACGCGGTGGCCCAGGCCGCAATCGCCCAGGGAGCGGACAAAGTTTACGCGGTTACCAGCCCCCTGCTTGCCCAGTTCCAGGTTGAACTGAACCTGGCTGCTGCCGAAACCCTGTGTCGGGAGACCAGTCCCGCTATCATACTGGTTGCCCGCACCAACCAGGGACGAGAGGTTGCCCCTCGGTTGGCCTTCCGCTTGGGCGTGGGCCTGGCCCAGGACTGCCTTGAAGTATCGGCCGATACTTCCAACGGCAAGCTTCTGGCCAACCGTCCGGTCTACGGTGGCAATGCGGTGGCGGTGATTAGCTGCAACCAGACTCCCCAGGTGGCAGCAGTACGGCCCAAGGTGTACGCTCCCCTGGAACCGGATTCAGACCGGCAGGGCGAGGTGATCTCCTTCCCTGTTGACTTGGACGATTCGATGGTGCGCAGCCGGGTGATCGAGGTCGTCAAGGAAGAGGCGGAAGGCGTGAAGCTGGAGGATGCCAGTATTGTGGTATCCGGTGGCCGCGGACTGGGCGGTCCGGAACCCTTCGCCCAGTTGGAAGAACTGGCCAGGCTGCTGGGCGGCGCCGTTGGGGCTTCCAGGGCGGCCGTAGATTCGGGCTGGGTACCGGCCAGCTACCAGGTGGGCCTGACGGGCAAGACCATCACTCCCGACCTGTACATCACCATCGCAATTTCTGGCGCCAGCCAGCACATGGCCGGCTGCTCCGGCTCCAAGGCTATCGTCGCCATCAACAAGGACGCCGAGGCCAACATTTTCAAGGAGGCCCGCTACGGCGTGGTCGGCGACTGGGAAACGGTGCTGGCCTCTATGACCGAAACGGTGCGGGAGCTGGTGCAGGAGTAGGCTTTCCCCCTTTCAGTAATCCAGACCGGAAAAACGCCGGGGTGGTGCGGCATGGACAGAACAGCGGTCCTGATTGTTGGCGCCATTGGCGGAGCCATTGCCCTCGCAGTGGCTATGATCATAGTTTCCGCTTTTCGCCCTCTTTCTACCCTGGAAACGGCTTTGTGGCAGCTGATTTCCCTGGCGGCCGGGCTTTACGGTTCCTACTTGCTGGGACGGCGAGCAGCCAGGGAGGCTGCCATGGACCTTTTGCGTCTCCATGCCCGCTCCGCCGTTCGCAGGCTCCTGGCAATAAGGGGGAGCTGGCACCGGCTGTCCCACCGGATAGAAGAGTTTCAAGTTGAAGAAAGAGACCCGCGACTGGATGTAATCCAGGCCATTGTTGAGGAACGCTCCACCATTGCCGATTCGGCCATCGAGGACTGGCGGGACGTTGCGGCGGAAGAGGTTGACGAGGTCGTCGCACTATGGGAAAGGAGCAGCCAGTCTCACCATACCGGTGAAGAAGGATAATCCGGCGCGCCCAGGCGGGTTAACGACGGTAAAGCTCCGGAATTTGGTACCTTCTGGATCCGTCAGCCACCGCCGACCACCATGTTGTCAATCAACCGCGTCCTCCCCATCCTTACTGCAGTTGATACCATGGCCGGCCCGTCCACCCGAACCAGTTCCAAGAGGGACGTGGCATCGGCCACACTGACGTAATCGATGGCTTCGATCAGGGGTTCCGCCTCCAGGATACACCGGACTGCAGACCGCAACGTTGCCGCATTTCCTTCGCCACCCAGCCACAGGTTCCCCGCTTCCGACAACGCCCGGTAAATTACGGGCGCTGCCGCCCTTTGTTCCGGCGTCAGGTAGGTGTTGCGGCTGCTGAGGGCCAGCCCGTCGGCGTCCCTCACGGTGGGCACCGCCACAACCTCCACGCCCAGGTTCAGATCGCGCGCCAGTTGCCGGATAACCGCAAGTTGCTGCCCGTCCTTCTGCCCGAAGTAGGCGCGGTCGGGTGTAACCACGTTCAGCAACTTGGTCACCACCGTGGCAACGCCCCGAAAATGGCCGGGCCGGACCGCTCCTTCCAGCCTTTCCGCCAATGCCCCCGGCTCAACCCATGTATCGAACCCGGGCGGGTACACCTCTTCCGGGCTTGGCGCATACACCAAGTTCACCCCCTCAGCCTCCAGCAAGGCCAAATCCCGCTCCATATCCCGGGGATAGGTCGCCAGATCCTCCTGCGGGCCAAACTGGGTGGGATTTACAAAAATGGACGCGACCACGGTGGCGTTTTCCTCCCGCGCCCGCCGCACCAGCGCCAAATGCCCCTCGTGCAAAGCGCCCATAGTAGGCACCAGCCCCAAGGGGCGGGGGCATGAGCGGACGTAGTCGGTGGCGGCGATGTTGGTGCTTAGCGTTTGCATTGGCTTGCCCTAAGTTGCTTATGGCTTAAGGGAAAGAATGAACCTAAGTGAACAACTCATCAATCTCCCGCTCCACCCGTTCCTCCCTCGTCTCCACTGGCCGGCCAACCTCAGCAACGCGAGCCCCGACGCGGGCGGTCAGTTCAGCGTAGGATTCTGGGGTGCCGTATTCGCGGGTGTGGACCACCACCGGCATTGGGACGGCGTGGCCGAAGATGAGGGCCTGCTGCTTTTCTTCCAAGCGGGCCAGCACGCCCCGCAGTTGGCGGCTGCCGGACGTTCCCGACAGCACCGCGTCAATGTCCCGCTCGTTGTCCAGGGCGCAGGTGATTCGGGTGCCCAGCTGGCTCATCACCTCGGAGTCTATGCTGCCGGGGCGCTGGTCAATCACCATCAGGGTTACGTTGTACTTGCGCAGCTCCCGGGCAATGTTGGCAAAGGTGGTCTGTGAGGCAATGGTGGGGCTGAGGAACCGGTGGGCCTCCTCGATGACGATGACCAGGGGCCTGGGGTCGCTGCCCTGGCCGCCCTCCGCCGCTTCCTTCAACTCCACGTAACGCTCGTGGATGCGGCGGGAAAGCAGGTTGCTCACCAGGATATAGGCACTCAGGTCGCGCCCGTAGCGGCCAAACTCCAGGACCACGTGCTTGCCCAGTTCCAGGTGTTCAATAATCGTGGCGGCGGCGTTGTGGCGGTTGCCCGCTTCCAGGAAGGGAAAGCGCTGAAATCGCGAAAGGCGGTTGTGCAGTGCCCCCAGGGCCGCCCGGTTGACGCCTAGCTCATCAGCCAGTTCACCCAGGTCGGCGCCTCCGCGCTGCAGGAACTCGCCCAGCCAGTTTCCGCCAAAACGCTGCTTCAGGTTGAAGGCGGCGGAGGCGGCCACGTCGGAGAGGTTCAGGTTGTCCTTCAACAGTTCAATATCTTCCGGCTCAATCTCCCCGTATCCAATTTTGACCACCTCGTCGGGCGACGAGCCGCGCCGCCGGGAACTGTCCTCGTCCAGGGTGAAGGTGGAGACCCGGGATGGAAAAAGCTGTTTCAGTCCTTTGACCTGACGGTCCCGGTCCGAATCCTGGCCGCTCCAGCCGTATTCGCTGTGCATGTCGAAAATCAGGGACGACGCCTCGCCGCCCTGCAATATGCCCACCAGCAGCAGGCGGGTCAGGAAGGTCTTGCCCGTGCCGCTCTTGCCAAAAACGCCAAAAGACCGCCGGACCAGGTTGTCCAGGTCCAGGCAGACGCGGGTGTCCATGTCCAGGGGAGCGCCGATCCAGAAATGGCGGTCGTCCTCCTGCCCAAAAACGGCGGCAACGTCGGCGGCGGTGGCGGGAAACGCCGGCGAGAAGTGGGATGGGACGGTTTTGGCCGCCGCCGGCCTTTCGTCGCTGCCGCTAACCAGGGGCAGGACCATGTTGGGCAGCACCGAGACCACGCCGTAGGCCATGGTGCCGGATACTGCCTCCAAAAGGACCGGATCATTGGAATCCGGCGGGGCGTGACGCAGACGGGCGTCTGAGCTGTTCAGTTCCAGGTCGGTAACTACTCCGAAGAAACGGTAGCGCTGGCCTCGAATGGTAACAAAGGTGCCGACCTTGACATCTTCGATGAGGATATCCCCCGTCGGGTTAAGCCTAATGTCCACGCCCTCCGTCAGGGACCCGCCCACAACCGTGCCCATGGGGAGGGAAGAGGGCAGCCCGCCTTCGCCGTTGGACCCGTTGGTAAAGAAGCCGCCGGTCATACTCTTGCCCTCCGCAGGATTGCGGCCACCCGGACGGAATCGCCCACGGCCTCGCTGGCAATGGCTTGCCCCGCCCGCTTTATGAAGTCATCCCCGTCGGAGCGGCAGTTGGCGGCGTGACGCAGGCATGCAACTACCACCTCGTCAGCCATGGGAGGCCCCGAACCCAGCAGGAACCGGCAGAAGTCCAGGTTTTCCGTGAATCGTGCCACTTCCTCGGGCTCGCAGGCGCTGACAAAAGAATGTATGGGCGGCGGAAGCGGAGGCAGCAACTGGACCATGTGCCCATCCAACTCATGCCCCACAATCAGTGCGTCGAAACGGGTGGTCAACAGCCGCTCAATCTGGGGATTGCTGCGGTAGACTTCCTCTAAACTGCCCGAACCCCGGCCTCGCGCCAGCACCGGCCTGCCGGGGTCCAGGGGTTCGGTGCGGACTCCCTGCACCACCGCATACACCTTTGGCTCCCCCACGGCTACCAGCGCTCCAAGCTGCGGAGAGCAGTATAGGTCATAGCACTGTGCAGTCAGTAATCGAGAGTCAGAAGCGATTACTTCCGCCAAGGGTTGGCTCATATTCGGGGCCGGCTTCCTTCAAAGGCTAAGCAAAGTGGATACTTCGCCAACAATTATAACTGCCCCGGCACGCCATTCGTGAGGGTGCAAACGTCATTTAAATTACATAACGGTCCCGTGATATAATCCTCAGGTTGTAAATTTGCTCATGGAGACTTCGTTTATGGCATTCAATACCGTAGCTGTTTTGAGTCCGGGCGACATGGGCCACGCGGTGGGTCAGCGTCTCCGGGAAAATGAGCTTGACGTGATTACCTGCCTGGCCGGCAGAAGCGAAAGGACTCGCGCCCTTAGCGAAAAGGCCGGTATCCGGGATGTGTCGACCATGAAGGAACTGGTTGAGCAGTCTGACCTGATAATGTCAATGACCGTTTCCGCTGCGGTGCCTGCTCTGTGCCGGGAAGTTGCCGGCGCCATTAAAGCTACCGGTGCGGACACCTTGTTTGCGGAATGCAACGCCATCGCTCCCCAGCTTACATGCGAAATGGAACCGATAATATCGAAGGCGGGCGGCCGTTTCGTAGACGTTTCCATAATCGGCGGTCCGCCTCGCCCCGGCTACAGTCCTCACTTCTATACATCAGGGGAATACGCCACCGAGTTTGCGCAGCTGAACGATTACGGTCTGACCGTGATAAAGCTTGACGGCGAGGTGGGGCAGGCATCCGGCATAAAGATGTGCTATGCCGCCATGACCAAAGGGACTTCGGCCCTTCATTCGGAGTTGCTTATAGCCGCGGAGTTAATGGGTCTGACTGAGCCATTGCTTGCCGAGTTTCAGACTGGCCAGTCTGCTGTCCTTCAGCGGATGGAGCGCAACCTGCCCACGGTGCCGCCCCGGTCCCGCCGCTGGGTCAGTGAAATGGAAGAAATCCGAGATACTTTCGCAGGCCTGGGAATGACGCCTCACCTGTTCGAGGGCGTAGCCGAAATGTACCGCTTCATTGGCAGCACCCCTCTGGGCGAGGAGTTCCCTGAATCCCGCGACCGTGACCGTACATTTACCGAGACCATCAGCCAGTTGGCCCAGCACCTGAAGGAGCGGCAGGCAGCCGGAGATTAAATCGGCTCCGTTTTTCCGTCCAAACAACCGGACCAAATAAGGACCCCTGCGCATATGGGCGCAGGGGTCTCAAAGCAGCAAAAAGCCCGGGTGTCGATGGCAGTTACGGTTCGGTCTGTTCGGTCTGGCTGCCCTTGACGGTGACGGTGATGTGGGCCATGGCCGTGTCGCCCGGGGCGCCGTGCCAGTGGTTCTCGCCGGCCGGTATGATCACCACGTCGCCAACTGTAATCTCCACTTCCTCGTCGTCAGTGGCAACGGTGCCGGTGCCCTCAGTTACGATGAGGATCTGGTCGCCGCTGTGCTTGTGAAACTTGTTGCGGGAACCTGCGCTGAAGCTGACCACGCCGAAGTTGAAATTGTTGCTGTCTCCGGCCTCAAAGGGAGCCTGGCGTGTAACTATGTTGCCGGTGAACAGTGCACTTGTGGCCTCTTCGGTGGGAACGGAACTGAGCCTGACGACCTTCATTAGTCTCCTCCTGATTTACTTTACGATTTTCGTTTGATTTATGGCTTCTTCAGTATCTGTGAGCAATTGCTCCACCCGTTTTCGAGTCAACCCTAATATACCTGCTGTAATGTGGTAAGTCCATACTCGGAGAGTTGGCGTAGTTATCGTATTCCCCACCTTGCCCACTATTGGAACGGTAATAATAGAAAGTTTTTCAGGATCGAGGAGCATATTCATTCCCGACTTGGGCCTTTGCCGGGATGACGGCTGCTTGGGCTGGTTTTCCACCTAACTCTTAACAGTTACCTATGGAGTCCCTGCATTCCGCCTTGCAACTTCAGATGCTAAAATTAAAAGAGATGGTCCACACAACGAGGGAGATATTCAATGGCTTTGAATCAAACTGTTCAGGAAGCTTTGAACCGGCACATAAATGAAGAGTTTTACGCGTCCTATCTCTACCTGTCCATGTCGGCCCACTGTGATTCGCTGGACTTGCCCGGATTCGCGCACTGGATGCGCATCCAAAGCCAGGAAGAGTATGCCCATGCGGCTTTGCACAAAAAAGCCCGATTTAGGCTGACTTTTTGTGCAACTGCCCATTC
>JAPPLU010000071.1 GCA_028874075.1 Chloroflexota bacterium | reverse complement strand
TGTCTTCGTTTGTTTACTCTATCCCTTCTCTGCCAAGATACAAGGGCGAACGGAATAGGAATTGGCAATCCAAAGAAGTTGAATTACCAGAGGAATAACAATGACCACTGAAGCAATCACCGGACGGGAAGAGGTGCTGCGGGCGGCCCACGAAAGCGACGTAAAGTTCATCCGACTGTGGTTCTCCGATATCCTGGGCCACCTGAAGGGTTTCGCCATCACCATCAACGACCTGGAGGACGCCCTGGACCGGGGCGTGGGGTTTGACGGGTCCGCCATTGACGGCTTTGCCCGCCACCACGAAAGCGACATGCGCGCCTACCCCGACCCGGCCACGTTCACGCTGCTGCCCTGGCGTCCCCGCCAGAACGCGGTGGCCCGGATGTTCTGCGACATCCGGCACCAGCGGGGCCAGACCTTCGCTGGCGATCCCCGTTACGTGCTGAAAAGCAACCTGGAACGGGCCGCCGCCCTGGGGTACACCTACAACGTGGGGGCGGAACTGGAGTTTTTTTACCTGCGCAACTCGGAAACGCCAGAGCTGCTGGACTCCAGCGGCTACTTCGACCAGCTTTCCAGCTACCCGGCCACGGAACTGCGGCGTGACACAGTGCTGCACCTGGGAGAGATGGGCATAGACGTCAAGTACTCCCACCACGAGGGAGCGCCCAGCCAGCATGAGATCGACCTGGAATACACCGACGCCCTGACTATGGCCGACAACGTGATGACGGCCAAGCTGGTGGTGAAGGAATTGGCGCTGCTGCAGAACGTGTACGCCACCTTCATGCCCAAGCCCGTGTCGGGAATCAACGGTTCAGGGCTGCACCTGCACCAGTCGCTGTTCCAGGGGGAGGCCAACGGCTTCTTCGACCCGGACGACGAGCAATACCTTTCCCAACTGGGCAAGAAGTTCATCGCCGGCCTCATCGCCCACGCCCCGGAGATAACCCTGGTTACCAACCAGTGGGTCAACTCCTACAAGCGGCTGGTGCCCGGGTACGAGGCGCCAATTTACGTCTCCTGGACCCACGTCAACCGGTCGGACCTGATACGGGTGCCCACCTACGAGCCGGGCACGGAGACGTCAATCCGCATCGAGTACCGGTCGCCGGACCCGGCCTGCAACCCGTACCTGGCCTTCAGCGTAATGCTGGCTGCGGGGCTGAAGGGCATAGAGGAGGACTGCCCGGTGCCGGCGCCGGTGGTGGGCAACGTCCTGGAAATGTCGCCCCAGCGCCGCCAGTCCCTGGGCCTGCGCACCCTGCCCACCAGCCTGGGCGAGGCCATTGCCCTGGCCGAGTCCAGCGAACTGCTGTACGAGTCGCTGGGCGACCACGTTTTCAACAGCCTGATCGCGAATAAGAAGCTGGAGTGGGAGGACTACCGCTCCATGGTAACGGACTACGAGGTATCGCGGTACCTGTCCACCCTTTAGCCCCACCGTCATTGCGGCGAAAGTCGGAATCCATGGGAGGTTCCCCATGATGCTCACCCCTCGCGAGTCGGAAAAACTGATGGTGTACGTGGCTGCGGACCTGGCCCGCCGGCGACAGGCCCGGGGCCTGAAGCTGAACGTGCCGGAATCGGTGGCCCTGATAACCGAGGCCATCATGGAGTCGGCCCGGGACGGCCGCACCGTGGCCGAGGCCATGGAACTGGGCCGCCAGGTCCTGACCCGCGCCGACGTAATGGACGGTGTGCCGGACCTGGTGGACATGGTGCAGGTTGAGGCCACCTTCCCCGACGGCACCAAGCTGGTGTCGGTCCATGACCCCATAGCCTGAATCCCCGAGGTTATTCGGAAACATGAGCAACCCAGCCGCCCACTACATTCCATCCGGTGAACCCGTGGAAATAAACGCCGGACGGCCCACCGTGACCCTGCCGGTATGGAACACCGGCGACCGGGCCATCCAGGTGGGTTCCCACTTCCACTTTTTCGAGGCCAACCGGGCCCTGCGCTTCGACCGGAAGGCGGCCTACGGCATGAGGCTGGACATTCCCGCCGGAACCGCCGTCCGCTTCGAGCCCGGCGACCGCAAGGACGTAACCCTGGTGGCTACCGGGGGGACGCGCCGCGTCCACGGCCTGAATGGGCTGACCAATGGAAACCTGGACTCGCCGGGAGCGCCGGCCGGGGCCCTGGCCCGCATGGAGCAGCGAGGCTTTGCCAACTTGTCCGCCGACGAGTCCGATATCCAGGGAGAAAAGTAGCATGGCGCGAATCAGCCGGCAGCAGTACGTGGAACTCTACGGCCCCACCGTGGGTGACCGGTTCCGCCTGGCCGATACGTCGTTGGTCTGCCAGGTGGAACGGGACCTGCTGACCTACGGCGACGAACTGGTATTCGGCGGCGGCAAGACAGCCCGGGACGGCATGGGCCAGGCGCCGGAGACCACCAACCGGGACGGCGCCCTGGACCTGGTCATCACCAACGCCATCATCTTGGACCCCGTTCTGGGCATTGTGAAGGGAGACATCGGCGTCAAGGCCGGGCACATCGTCGCCATCGGCAAGGCTGGCAACCCGGGCGTGATGGACGGGGTACACCCGGACCTGGTGGTGGGGGCCGGCACCGAGGTCATCGCCGGCGAACACCTCATCGCCACTCCAGGGGGCATCGACGCCCACATCCACATGATTTCGCCGCAGCAGGTGTGGCACGCCCTGTCCAACGGCATCACCACCATGATCGGGGGCGGCACCGGCCCCGCCGCCGGCACCAACGCCACGACCTGCACCCCGGGCCCCTGGAGCATCGCGCGGATGCTGGAGGCATCGGAAGCCCTGCCCGTCAACTGGGGTCTTCTGGGCAAGGGCAACGCCAGCATCGCCGCGCCCCTGGAGGAGCAACTGGAGGCCGGGGCCAGCGGCCTGAAGCTCCACGAGGACTGGGGCACAACGCCCGCCGCCATTGACCGGTGCCTTGAGGTGGCCGACCGGTACGACGTCCCCGTAGCTATCCACACCGACACCCTGAACGAGGCGGGCTTTGTCGAGGACACCATTGCCGCCATCGCCGGGCGGGCCATCCACACCTACCACACCGAAGGCGCCGGCGGGGGCCACGCCCCGGACATCATCAAGATAGCGGCGGAACTCAACGTGCTGCCGTCGTCCACCAATCCCACCCGTCCCTACACCGTCAACACCCTGGCAGAGCATATGGACATGCTGATGGTCTGTCACCACCTGAGCCCCCGGGTGCCGGAGGACGTGGCCTTCGCCGAAAGCCGCATTCGGCCCGAGACCATGGCCGCCGAGGACGTGCTGCACGACATGGGCGTAATCAGCATGTACTCGTCCGACTCCCAGGCCATGGGCCGGGTGGGCGAGAACTTTACCCGTCTGTTCCAGACGGCGGACAAGATGCGGCAGTTCAAGGGAAAGCTGACCGAGGACTCCCCCGACCACGACAATTTCCGGGTCCTGCGCTACCTCGCCAAGCTTACGATAAACCCGGCGGTAACCCACGGTATTTCCCACCTGGTGGGGTCGCTGGAGCCGGGCAAGCTGGCGGATATTGTCCTGTGGCCCCTGGGCAGCTTCGGGGCCAAGCCCAAGCTGATTATCAAGGGCGGCATGATTGCCTGGTCGGTCATGGGCGACCCCAACGGTTCTATACCCACCGCCGAACCGTCCTTCTACCGGCCCATGTTCGGGGCGCTGGGCAGGGCGGTATCCGGCACCTCCCTTACCTTCATCTCTCGAGCGGCGTATGAGGCTGGTATCCACGGGCACCTGGGGTTGGCCAAGCGGGTGGAATTGGTAAAGGGGTGCCACCAAATCACCAAGCGCCAGATGGTCCGGAACGATGCTATGCCCACGATAGAAGTTGATCCCGACTCCTATCAGGTGCGGGTTGACGGAGAAATCGCCACGGTCCCGCCGGCAGAACGGCTCAGCCTGGCCCAACTGCATTTCCTGGTGTGAGGATTAGACGGTGAACGTATCCGATGAAGATGCCATCGGGCTGCTCCGCACCCTGCAGTTGGCCGATTCTTTCTTTCCCACGGGTGCCTACGCCCATTCCCAGGGGCTGGAGGGAATGGTGGCTCTGGGCTGGATTGGAAATGCACAGGAAGTGCATGAGTACTTGTCGTATCTGCTGACCGGGGCTGTTTTGCCGTCCGACGGTGTAGCCCTTCTCCATTCTCACCGCAGCGCGGCCGATGGCGATGTTTGCACTGTCATAGAAATTGACCATCTGCTACATGCCATGAAGCTGCCAAAGGAGATGCGGGTGGCTTCAACCCACAGCGGGCGCAGGGTGCTGGATGAGTCCCGTGCCTTGTTGGCTGCCGGTGCAGTTCCAGCCGCCTTGGAAGGTTACCGGGCTGCCGTTGTGAAGGGCGAAGCTCCCGGCAGCGGTGCGGTGGCTTTTGGGGTTTGCACGTGGGCTCAGGGTATTTGGGAGGAAGCTGCTCTCTTGAGCTACTGCCATTCCTTTGCCGTGGGAGTGCTGGGCGCGGCCCAGCGCTTGCTGCCAATAACCCACGGCGAGGCGCAGGAGGTCCTGCGTTCGCTGCACAGCCTGGTGGTTGAAGTAGCGGCTGACATACGGACCTCACACTGGCGGGATATGACATCGTTCTCCCCTTTGGCAGATATTGCTTCCATGCGGCATGAGACCGCCGAAGTGCGGATGTTTGCCAGTTAGAGAGCTGTTGATTTTACGAACCCCACCCTTCGAGGTCGGGAGACTTCTCTCTGGTTGGCATACAGGACAAAGGAAAGACAGGTAGTCAAGGAGACGGTTGTAATGAAGAGAATTCCTAGAATCGGCGTGGGCGGCCCTGTCGGATCGGGCAAGACATCTTTGATAGAGGCGCTGGTTCCCATGATGCTGGATCGAGGGTGGCGCCCGCTGGTTATCACTAACGACATCTTCACCCGTGAGGATGCAGACCATGTCACTAGGACGCTGGAAGGAGTGTTTGACGTGGGACGCATTCGGGGCGTGGCTACTGGTGCCTGCCCCCATACCGCGGTTCGGGAAGACCCGAGCCTGAATCTATTGGCGGTGGACGAATTGACTGACGCCTTCCCTGACGGGGACCTGTTCCTGATCGAAAGCGGGGGCGACAATTTGACCCTCACCTTCAGCCCAGCGTTGGCTGACTTTCAAATTTACGTGATTGACGTGGCCGCGGGAGATAAGATTCCCCGCAAGCGAGGCCAGGGCATCACCCTGACGGACCTGCTGGTTGTCAACAAGACCGACCTCGCCCCTCACGTGGGAGCCGATCTGGACATCATGCGGCGGGATTTGGAACTGGTGCGGGGGTGCAAGCCTTACTTGTTCACCAACTGTCGCGAGGGCGAGGGGTTGGACGAGGTTCTGGACCTGGTGTTGGAGGCTGCTGATGCTTTCGTCGGCGCTGCCTAGCGGCGCAGGTATCCAACAGGGGGTCATTGACCTTACCTTGGCAAAGCGAGGTGAACGCACTCGCTTGGCCCAGGTGCGGTCCCGGCCTCCGCTTCAAGTTCAGCAGGCCCTTCACCCGGACTCGGGCCTGCCCGATATGGCTCTGGTGATGCTGTCCAATCCCACGGGCGGCATTTTTCAAGGAGACCGCCACCGAATTGCGGTAAAGGTTGAACCCGGGGCGATGGTTCACGTAACTGGCCAGGGTGCTACAAGAATTCACACGATGCCCGACGAATCGGCCTGCCAGGACGTGGAGTTGGTTGTAGCCGATGGCGGTTACCTGGAATATTTGCCGGATCCGGTGATTCCCTACAGGGACTCAGACTTCCAGCAGCGAACAACCCTGACGGTGGCATCTGGAGGCAAGCTCATTTACTGGGATATCATAACCCCGGGTAGGGTGGCAATGGGCGAGTCCTTTCGTTACCGCCGCTTTCACAATAAGCTGGAAGTTATGGATTGTGGTGGGCACCCTGTCTATCGCGAAGCCTTCAGTCTCAATCCCGCTCGTGGCTTGTCCCCTGGGTGTGGCATCTTCTCAGGTCGCTTGGGAACCGGTCCGGGCTGCACACTGGGCTCCATGCTGGTTATCTTGCCCGGCACGGATTTTCGGGCCCTGTCAATTGAGTTGCAGGATTTAGTTACCAACATCCCCGATGTCGCAGCCGGGGCCGGGCTGCTCCCCAACCGGGTAGGAGTGGGGGTCCGAGTTCTGGGTAATGAGGCCACGGAGGTTCGGAATGCTTTGACCCAGTGCTGGGCAGCAGCACGCAAGCATTTGCTGGGTGCTTCCCTGCCCTTCCTGCGAAAGTATTAATACATTGCGAGATTGGTAAGGCGGTCAAGAATATTGGTCCTCACTTGATAGACTGGGAGACGACTCCCGAAACTCCGTTTCCGCTGATGCGAGTTTTCCCCATATCCCCAAAGGCTTCAGCGAAGGCGGCAGTAGTTCGACTAACCCGTTTCAGACCAGTGTTTCTTCACCCAGTCGGATACCCGTTCCGCAATCGCTATGGCGGTAGTATTGGTATTGGCGCGGACCACGTTGGGCATTACTGAAGTGTCGGCCACCCAAAGGCCGTCCAGCCCCCATAGGCGGCAATGCTGGTCTACGACGGCCATGGGATCCGACTCGGGACCCATTTTGCACGTGCCCGCCAGGTGTTGCGAAGTCGTGACATTCCGGTTCAACCAGTCGTCCAGCGCTTCTTCCGATTCCAGGTCTTCGTAGGTCGGTGTCAAGGGACCAGCCACGATATTCTCGAAAGCTTCGTGCTTGAGCAAGTCGAAACAGAACCGGACTGCCTCCCTCAGTCGCTCCCGATCGAATTCCTCCTCCAGGAAACCGTAGTAGAGCTGGGGCTGATCATGGGGATTGGCCGATGCCAGCGTCACCGAGCCCTTGCCTTCAGCTAGTTCCAAAATGCACGAGAAGCGAACCCCTTCCCCGGCAAGCGGATCTCCTCCCAGCGGAAAGGAAAAAGAGGAAGGCAGAATCTGCATGTCGTTGCGGATTCCCGAACCTGCTGCGGTGTAGCGAAGTGCTGCCTGAATTCTTGGGGCCTCGGCGTCTTGGGGGAAGTCGTCCCGAACTCGCAAGCGCACTGGCGCCATTGGGTGGTCCCGAAAGTTTTGCCCCACTCCCGGCAGGTCCTTTATAACCTCAATTCCCATTTCCTGCAGATGCGCGGCCGGCCCTACACCGGACAGCATCAAGATCTGGGGCGAGGCAATAGCCCCACCGCTCAGCACAATTTGGTCAGCTTCTACCCGGAAGAGCTCGCCACCGCTTTCCGCTTCCACTCCCGCGGCTCGCCCGTCCTCAAAGAGTATTCGGTGAACTACCACGTTGCCCCGGACTGTCAGGTTCAGGCGATGTCGGTTGGGGTTGATGTAGGTGAGACCGGTGCTCATGCGCACGCCGTTGGGGTTGTTCATGGGTATTGGCCCAACGCCGCCCGACTCCGGATGGTTCATGTCCGGATCATCCGGGTGTCCCGCATCTCGGGTGGCCTGGTAAAAGGCTTGCTGGAAGGGCAGCCACTCTTCCCTGGCAAATCGGCGGACCGGTATGGGACCGTCACTTCCGTGAAAGTCGTCGCGAATGTCCGTGTCAGTCTCCAGCTTTCGCATGTAGGGCAACACATTTATGAAGCTCCATTCCTCATTGCCCATTTCCGCCCAGGAATCGAAGTCTTCCGGTACTCCCCTCAAAATTACCTGACCGTTGATTGCGCTGGTCCCTCCTACCACTTTGCCTCGAGGCACTGGCATTGCCTCATCCTGCTCCGGCCGCGCCTGGGCCTGGAACGACCAGTTGTGGGGCGCACCCGGTGTGGAGGCGGTCGCGTTGTACCCGTACTTCAGGTCGTCTGGGTATGTCTCGAAGTCCGGATAATCCGGTCCTGCCTCAAGGAGCAATACTGACTTGGCAGGATCTTCCGAAAGGCGCCCCGCCACGACACAGCCGCCGGAACCGGCTCCAATTACGATAACGTCGTATTTCACGGTGTATATTCTCCGAAAATTGTTTCGATGCACATAAATGACAATGCAGTTGAAGTATATGGCAGCCCACCACCGACTTCAATCCAATATTGTCATCTAACTCCACGCTGACCGCCAAGGTCCACCCCTGCCCACCATTGCGGCTGGCAGGAGCGCAACACCCTTTACGGACCCGATCGGCCAACCCGTTTGACACCCATTGTTAAACACTTGCGTAGCAAGCCACTGTTCTGGCAGACTTGGCCCAGCAAAAGAAACCTAGTTCCGGAGGCAGCGGTTGGCCATGGCCAGTCAGAATCCGGTCTATGAAGCCCAGGAGAACCCTCCCCTTCTTCCAACTCTCCGGTACGGGTTTCAGTTCAGCTTAATGGCTACGGTCACTCTCCTAGTGACCCCGGTAGTGGTTGCCAGGGCGTCGGGGCTGGGCGACTCGTACCTGTCGTGGATGATGTTCGCCTCCCTCCTGGTAGTTGGCGTGTCAACCCTCATCCAGGTCCGCCGGTTGGGCCCCGTGGGCGCCGGGTCCCTCCTGCCCATGTTCACCGCCGCTTTCTCCATTCCCTTCTGCATTACCGCGGTGGTAGACGGCGGGCCGGCCACCTTAATGGCCCTTGTCTTCGTCTCTGCCCTGGCCCAGCTGGCCATTTCACGGTGGCTCTTTATCCTCCGCAAGGTCATTACCCCCACGGTGGGCGGTACCGTGGTTATGATCCTGTCCATCACCCTGGCTTCAGTGGTTTTCGCCCTGCTGGATGATTCCTCCCGCGCCGAACCCGAAAAAGGACCCGCAACGGCCCTGATCACTCTGATAATTATCGCCGCCCTTGCTCTGCGCCGCTCGCCACTGCTCCGCCTCTGGGGTCCGGTCATTGGCATCGTAGCAGGTTGTATCACCGCCGCCATCCTGGGCATCTACGATTTTCAACCCGTATTGCGCGCCAACTGGGTAGGTATTCCTACCGAATGGCCCGGGTTTGGCCTGCATCTGGGTATCCCCTTCTGGACACTGCTGCCTTCTTTCCTCTTCCTTGGTGTGATAATTTCCATCCAGGCCAACGGCGAGTCCATCGCCCACCAGCGCGTTGCAAGGCGGGGCGCCCAGGCCGTCGACTTCCGCCAGGTCCAGACCACCATGGCCGGCGCCGGTGTCTCCAACTTGCTGGCCAGCTCTCTGGGCGCCGTGCCAAATGTGATAAACCCCGCCGCCGTGTCCTTTACCCAGACCACGGGCATGGCCTCCCGCCGGGTCGGCTACTTCATCGCCCTCGTATTTATCCTCGTGGCCTTTTCTCCCAAGGTGTCCAGCCTCCTGGGCACTATTCCCGCCCCGGTCGTGACGGGTTACCTCTTGCTGGTGACGGGCAATCTCTTGGTTGACGGGGCCCGCACTATCATCCAGTCTGAACCAAACCGGCAGAGGATCGTGGTAGCCGGTGTGTGTTTCTGGTTGGGCGCTGCCTTCCAGTTCGGCCTGTTCGCCCTGCCCGACCTGGGCGGCGTGGTCAATGCCCTGCTCAAGAGCGGCATCACCACCGGTGGGCTGGCCGCCATTGTCATGATTCTGTACCTGGAATTCACCAGCCCCAGGCAAATGCGTTTCCAGTCCCAACTGAATGTCGATGCCCTGCCCGACCTGACCGAGTTCGTGAACAGGTTCGCTGACAGTCGGGGCTGGAATGATGCCATGAAGGCCAGGTTGGGGGCAGTCGCTGAAGAGACCCTCCTGACCCTGGCCCCCCTGGACCTGGAGGGTCTCCTTTCCGATGATGAGGCGGCTGATCCGCCTCAGTCCGCCGCGGCGGACGGCGGACCAGGTGATCCGCCTCAGGGGGACCGGTTGATTGTTCTGGCTTCCAGCGACGGACCCATGGCGGACCTCGAGTTTATCGGCGCCCACTTCTCCGGCGCCGGTAACCAGCATCATGGCGGCCCCAATATCGAGGACCAGGTGCACCAGCTCCAGCAGTACGATACCTTGCCTCCCACCGAGCACGACCTCTCCTTGCGGTTGCTCCGCAGTTACGCCACTTCGGTAAAGCACCAGCAGTACCAGGACACCGACATTATCACCGTCCGCGTTGGCCCGCCAGGTTCCGGCTAGTCCGCCTGAGGCGTCCGCCGCGTCGCCCCGTCAACCGCCCCCGGCTTCATTGGCTAAGTGATTGCCACTCATGTTTAATTGCTGAGCCAAATGCGAAGACAGGACAGGATTGCTCTTCCAGTTTTTCATTGCGTTCCGCCATTAAGTGGGAAGTGGCTCTCCCGTTGGTAGTCCGTTGGTTTGCAGCGACGTTGATTCCCGAATCCCGATCGCTGCAATCCCACCATCAAACAAAGGTGATCCTGGAAACTAGCGATCTTGAAGCTCACGTTGATATGGGGTAAATCCATTGGTATTCCGTTGGTTTGCAGCGGCGTTGATTCTCGTATCCCCATCCCTGCAATCCCACCATCAAACATGGTATAGTTGCCCCGCTCAAGAACAGGGACAAGAGCAGGGGAGAGCCGGCTCCGGTAGGTAATCCGTTGGTTTGCAGCGGCGTTGATTCCCGTACCCCGATCCCTGCAATCCCACCATCAAACAAAGATGGAGGGCACAACTGTTGAAGTTTGACGACTATGAGCTGAGTTCTCCCATCCATGACGAGATGTTCCTTTCGGGGGGTGTGCCGCGGCCCCACGCCCGGCTGCTGTTCGACGCCCTCAACCAGCTTTCCCCCACCGAGCTGGCATCAATCCAAAGCCGGGTGCACCGCACCTTCTCCACCGAGAGCATTTCCTTCACCGTCTACGGCGACCACGCCCCGGGCGAGCCGGCGGAGGAGCGCATCATCCCCGTCGACCCCATTCCCCGCATCATTGCCGCCGCCGACTGGCTCACCCTGTCCCACGGCCTGGAGCAGCGGGTCAAGGCCCTGAACCGTTTCCTCCAGGACGTCTACGGCCCCGCCCATATCATTGCCGACGGCGTTGTCCCGGCGGACATGATCCTGGATTGCCCCCAGTTTCGCCCGGAGATGCGGGACTTTTCCCAGCCCTACGGCGCCTGGGTGGCCGTCTGCGGGTCGGACATTATCCGGGTCACAGACCCCCATGTTAATCCGTTGGTTAGCAGCGGCGTTGATTCCCGAATCCCGACCGCTGCAACCCCACCATCAAACAATGGACCGGAAGTCGGCGCCGGATTCCGGGTGCTGGAGGACAACCTGAGGGTGCCCTCCGGCGTGTCCTACATGATCGCCAACCGGAAGGCCGCCAAGGCCAGCCTGCCCCGCCTGTACCGCAGCTACCGCGTCCGGGAGGTGGAGCAGTACGGGGCGGCCCTCCAGGCGTCCCTGCGCGAGCTGTCTCCCAACGGCAAGCCCCACCCGGTCCTGGCCCTGCTGACGCCGGGTGTCTACAACTCCGCCTACTACGAGCACATGTTCCTGGCCCGGGAGATCGGCGCGGAACTGGTGGAGGGCAAGGACCTGGTGGTAAGGGACCGGGTAGTTTACATGCGGACCACCCAGGGCCTGCAGCAGGTGGACGTCATCTACCGCCGCATCGACGACGATTTCCTGGACCCCCGGGTATTCCGACGAGACTCATTGCTGGGAGCCCCCGGGCTGATCGAGGCGGCCAGGGCCGGTAACGTGACCCTCGCCAACGCCCCGGGCACCGGCGTCGCCGACGACAAGAGCGTGTATGTCTACGTCCCCGACATGGTCCGCTACTACCTGGGAGAGGAACCCGTTTTGAAGAACGTGGAAACCTACCTGTGCCGGAGGCCGGAGGACCTGGAGTACACGCTGGACAACATTGCAAACCTGGTGGTCAAGAGGGTGGGGGAGTCGGGCGGCTACGGCATGTTGATTGGCCCTCACGCCACGCCCGAGGAACGGGACGAGTACGCCAGGGCCGTGCGCGCCAACCCGAAGGACTTCATCTCCCAGCCGGTGCAGTCCTTCTCCCGCGCCCCCTGCCTCGTCCCCCGTCATTCCGCACTCGATGCGGAATCCAGCAAGACGCCCGACCTCGCCTTTGAGCCGCGCCACGTGGACCTCCGGCCCTTCATCCTCAACGGTATGCAGACCCGCATCGTCCCCGGCGCTTTCTGCCGGGTGGCCCTCCGCCGCGGCAGCCTGGTGGTCAACTCCAGCCAGGGCGGCGGCGGCAAGGACGTCTGGGTCCTCGCCGAAGACGAGTATAATTCCTGATCGTCATTCCGGACCTGATCCGGCATCCAGTTGGTAAAATGCGCGTCATTCCGGACCTGATCCGGCATCCAGTCCGTAATTCGTAATTGGGAGTAACCGATGCTTTCCCGCAGCGCCCAAAGTCTCTACTGGCTGGGACGTTACCTGGAACGGGCCGGCAACCTCAGCCGCCTCCTGCAGCTGCAGTCCGAGTCCCTGGTGGACCGCCCCGTCCGGGAGATCCACTTCGGCTGGAACCGTATCTATAAGTTCGTTCGCCGCGATCCCCCCGGCGGGGAAGTCCAGTTGTTCGGCGACGAGGACTTTGTCCTGGCCGATTCCTTCGCCCTGGCCGACGACCTTACTTTTGAGCGCGCCAACCCCAGTTCCGTGTTCAGCTGCTTCGCCCAGGGCCGGGAAAACGCCCGTCATACTCGCCACTGCATCAGCCCCGAGGTCTGGACCTGCCTGAACACCACCTACCTGAGGCTTCAGCAGCAGAACATCGCCGCGGTCTGGCAGTGGGAACCCACCGCCTTCTACCAGGGCTTGTCCACCGACATCGAGACCTTCGGCGGCCTGGCCGAAACGACCATGTACCACGACGAACGCTGGAGCTTCCTGCAACTTGGCAGGAACGTGGAACGGGCCCAGAACGCAGCAGCGCTATTGCTGGCCCAGATCGACACCATCACCTCCAGCTCCTCCCAAGAGTTCCACGAGGAAGACTGGACATCCTTGCTGAGGGTTTTCTACGCCCTGGAAGTGTACAACCACGCATACAGCGTGGCAGTGTTACCTGACCGGGTGATGGATTTGCTGGTCAGCGACCCCCTGCTGCCCGAATCCCTGGGCCGTTCGTCGGCCCTCATCGGTTCGGCCATTGCCGCCATCGGCAGCGGCCCCTATTCCCGCTCCGGGCGCGCCCTGCAGCGGTTAGTAGGCCGCCTGTCCTCGATGATAAATTATGAATGGCCCGACGAGGAGGAACGGGTCCCACTGCTCCGGGAAATTTCGGAAGGCGCCGACGAGTTGCACTTTCTCATTACGGAAGCATACTTCGACTATCCCATCCAGGAACCGGTCTGATTACTGTAGCGGCCTGCCGGCCATGCCCCGCGTTACCGGTATACGGAACAGCGCGCCCGCTCAACTGCTTGAAGCGGGCGCGAATCTTTTGGGGTATGCCGATAAAGGTTTGGAAGGACTGTCCTAACCTGCTGCGACCCACTCCACTACCCGCTCGCCAATCATCAGGGCAGTGGGGTGGAGGCCGCCGGACCGGGGGATCTGGGGTACTACCGAGGCGTCGGCCACCCACAGGTTCTCCACGCCTTTCACCTGGCAATGCTGGTCCACCACCGCCATGGAGTCGCTGTCGGGACCCATCTTGCAGGTGCCGGAAACGTGGCGGGCGGTGCCCACGGTGCTGCGGATGTACAGGTCCAGGGCGTCGTCGTTGTTCAGTTGTTCATCAGTAGGGGTGATGCGATAGTCATAAACGTCCTTATAGGCATCAGTCTCCAGGAGTCTTGCTCCCATTCGGATGCCTTCCCGGACCCGGCGCATGTCATCAGGGTTATGCAGGTAGCGGTAGTTGAAAGTGGGCTGGACACTGGGGTCTGTTGAGGCAAGGCGGACGAAGCCACTGCCCTTGGGCAGACCCAGGGTGCAGGACATGCGAGCGGAACGTTCCGGCGGGACGTCGCCGGTATGGTATCGGGTGCGGACGCCGCGGACCCGCTCTTCCCGCTCGTCCACCACGGTGTTGGTCCGGAGCAGCATATCGTTGGTCTCATCTGAGCCATCGGAGGTGTAGTGGAGGGAGTAATGGGCGCCGTCCAGATTGGGCTCCATGGATACCCCGTCCTTGACCTTGTAGTTGATGTGGGCGCTTAGGTGATTCCAAAGGCTCTGGCCCACACCGGGGGCCTCCTGCAGGACGGGAATGCCGAACTCTTCAAGCTGTTCCCTGGGACCGATGCCAGACAGCATCAGCAATTGGGGAGACCTGATGGCGCCGGAGCACAGCACCACCCGTTCGCCAAATACCTGGAAAGCCTCGCCACCGCTAACGGCCTCTACGCCAACTGCCCTCCGGCCCTCGAACAGGATTTTTTGGACGTACACCTCGCCCCGAACCGTCAGGTTGAGGCGGTGGCGCATGGGGCTGAGGTGGGCCAGGGCGGAACTCATGCGGACGCCGCCAAGGTTGTTGGTGGGGGCAATGCCCACGCCGGTGGGGTTGGCGCCGTTAGTGTCCTCCACGAAGGAGTAACCTTCGGCAAGGCAGGCGTCATAGAAGGCCTTCTGGATGGGGGAGGGAGTTGACTGCCGCCGGCGCACTGGAATGGGTCCGTCCGTGCCATGAAAGTCGTCCTGGATGTCCAGGTCCCGCTCCATCTTGCGGAAGAATGGAAGGACCTTGTCGTAAGACCAGTCGGTGTTTCCCCAGGCGGACCAGTTGTCGAAGTCCTCGGGCAGGGCCCGCTGCATGGCCTGCCCATTTATGGAAGAACCGCCGCCGATCACCTTTCCCTGGGCCACGTGGATTTCGCCCTGTTCCTCGGTGATGGTGCCTCGCAGCGCCCAGTTGTGGTCTGAGTCGGGAGACTCGGCGAACCTGGTTCCGCCGAACTTGATCTCGTCGGGCAGGTTTTCGGGGTCCGGATAGTCTTTGCCGGCTTCCAGCACCAGCACCGAAGTGCCGGGGTCCTCAGCCAACCGGCTGGCCAGTACTGACCCGGCAGCGCCGCCGCCAACGATTATCACGTCGTATTTCATAAAGCCTCCAGAAGCAAGGATGGATGGTTCTCTTCTGCTGGAGGACATTATAGCGAGAATTGAATAGAACGGTGAACTAATTTCAGCGCCTCGCTGCCACTCATGGTTTGCCGGAAGTCCTCAACATCAGCCTGTCGCTCAAGGGGCCATGGGTGGACAATCCATGAATAGGGATGAAGCAGGATTTCCTGATTTTCGTCCCGTTCAGTCTCATTCTGTGCCAAATTGACCCTTGCGCCCGGCCCCTCCCACCGATGGTGGAAGCCCGCTCCCCTGGTGGTGGGGAGAAAAATGTTATTTTTCCCAGTCATTTCCACCGATTTCCGAGCATTTTGTATCTGGTCCTGCGTTTGGGTGGCGGGGAAATGACGGAGTGTTTGCCGTTTAGATCGCCTTTTGGGACATCGCAGATGCGCAGGGCTGCCCCCGAGGGCATAAGCTTGTATCCTCATGGTGGAGAGGTGCCGTGCGGAGTGGCAAGGAGAAAATGTCAGCAGTCGGGGAACGTGCCTGCTATTCATTACCAGGAGAGACCAGATGACCAAGAGAGTTGCCGCCAAGTGTGGCGTTCTTGACAAACTCCTTCGGCGAACCTAACTTGACCTCACAAATTCAGGACAGGAAGGGCTTGCCATGCCTAAATACACTTACGACCACATTCACCTGCGTACCAAGAATCCCGATGAGATGGCCGAGTATTTCGAGAAGATGTTCGACGCCCGGGTTATCAAGTCGGTCCAGTCGGACGGATTCGTGCGCACCGACCTGGATATTGACGGGCTGATGGTGTTCATTGCCGCGGCGCCAGCGGACGAGGATATGGAGTCGAGCCCCAGGGACCCGCACCTGGGGCTGGACCATTTCGGCTTTCGCGTGGACAACCTGGAGGAAACGGTGGCGGAACTGAAGCGTCGCGGAGCGGATATGGCCCGGGAACCCCGCACCATTCGCCCAGGTGTTCACGTGGCCTTCGTCAGGGCGCCCGACGACGTGCGAATCGAGCTGCTGCAGCGGGACTAGCTTACTCCAAACAGACTCAGTCCATGAACAGGCACAAATATGCACTGATGACTCGGTCCCGCGGCCTGGCTATTCTCGAGAGTTTGCGCCTGTTCGTGGGTAAAACGGCCGCTCGGCGCAGAATCAGCCGTAGCCCCTTTCGACCAGCACGGCGTAGATTTTAGACATCTGGGACTTGGCGAACCGCTGGCCCATCGAACGCATAACGGCGGGGCGGTCCAGGCGAAAGTCGTCCGGGCCGTGAAGTTGCACATAGACGCCCAGCACTTCTTCCTGGAAGGCCCGCCGTTCGATGGCTTCCTGGAGGACACGCTGAATGGTGTCGAGGGAACGGGCGATCTGCTCGTCGCTCCATTCTTCGGAGAGTAACTGCACCATATCGGCCACTTCAGGGGTGTCGGAGACTTCGAAGACGTTACGGGCCACGGCGGCCGCCTCTTCCCGGGGGACGTGGTCAAGCGCCCAGTGAATTTCCTCGATTTCCGGCGGCTTTAGCTTGATCAGGCGAGTGAAGCTGCCCGGATGCTCTCGCGAACCTTCGGCAAACCGGACGTACAGCATTTCGCCTTCTTCCCCGTCGAAATACTCATCGTCCAGTCGGACCAGCCGAGAGCTGATATCCTGTTGCCGCTCCCGGTACTCACCTTCCAAATCTCTTGTCAAATCGATGGCACGCCGGTCCGCCACCGGGCAATCCAGTCCATCGAACATACTGGCTGCCTCGTGGGGCGCCACAAGTTCTCCCTCCGTATTCCTGCCAAATAGGAGCGCCAGATCGATGGCTACGTTATAGCAGATGAGCATGCGGTTTTCTAAGCCGAACAGTTCGTAGGCTGCAGCCTCGCCGGGATTCAGGTGGTGAGCGCGGACGGCGGGATAGTTTGCCAGGGCCCGTTCCAAGAGGTTCAGAAAGTGGGGCGACATAAAGGGCCGGGTACGCAGCTTGAAGCTGGTGAAGGGCCTCCCGTCAGCATCGTGGTAGCCGTACTGGCAGATGTTGGTCCCGTCTATCTTTTCGAAGGCGGCAACCTCCTGTGCGCCGTATAGCACCCAGGAACCGTCCTTATGGAATGGGTAGGCGGCCTTGGGGGTAACCTTGATGAGCTGGGGCGCGGGCAGGTCGTTTACGTGGGAAATTGCAAGCGCGCCGTATTCGTCGCCGCCGATGAACTGAATGTGGCCGGCCACCCGATTCTGGGGATTGAAAGGGTCGATCTCAATGAAAGGCCGCCACATCTTCGGGTGGGTGTCAGGTTCGGTATGGCGGTAATGCAGGTCGTGCCAGATTCTGGTTGCAGTTGGTGTGTCCACGGTTTACCTCCCCTGTCGGGGATGTCCTGAAATTGAAAAAGGGCGATACCGGTATCGCCCCACTTGTTGCGTACGCCGGGAGATTCGTTAATCAGCTATTTGACAGTCTGGTCCTTCAGCACGGTCAGCAGTTCCCACATACGATGCCAGACGATCCGGCGCTCCGGGTCGGTCAAGGGCGCTCCCTTTTGTTCCTTGCAGGCCAAGACAGCCCTGCCGGCGAGGAAGCCCCAACTGCCGGGCTCTTCGTTGAACCACTCCACCACCTTATCCCGGTTGTCCTTGATTACTCCAACCAGCAAAGCGTCCAGGCCTTCAGTCGACTGGGTCATCCGCCACCCACCGGGCGCACGATCTCCAGGGTGTCGCCGTTCTTGAGTGTAACCTGGGCGAAGGATTCCTTCTTGATTACTTCGCCATTGTAGCCCACGGCCACGAACTGGAGGTCCAGCCCAAAGGCAGTGAGATAGGCTTCCAGGTTGGTGGCTTCTTCAACCTCCCTGGTCTTGCCGTTAACCATCAGGTTAATCATTTCAGGCATAGTTGCCTCTTTCCTTTAAGGCTTCTGACACCAGCTGTCCTATCGCGGGGTCTGCTTCCTCTGGGCCGCCACCATCGTTTCCTTCAGTCTGCAGGCGGCCTCACCCGGATCGGGGGCGGCCAGGATTCCGGTGATCACCGCCACTCCCATCGCGCCAGCTTCCATAACCTGGCTGCAACTATCAGACGTTATTCCGCCGATGCCAATGGCCGGTAGCGAACAGCTCCTGACCACTTGTGCCAACAGTTGGGGTCCGGCGGGTTCCTCGCCTGGATGAGACCGGCTGGGGAACATTGTGCCCACCACCAGGAAGTCTGCGCCTTCCGGGACTGCCTGTTTCGCCCCTGCCACCGAATGCACGGAACGGCCGATCAGCATACCAGGTCCCAGGATGCGCCGGGCCATTGGAACCGGGACCGCGTCTTCCCCCAGTTGGGCGCCGTCGGCGGGAAGGGCGGCTGCCACGTCAACTCGTTCGTTTATAACCAGCAAAGCCCGGTCCCCGATAGCTTGGCGCAGCCGTTGTGCCAGGTCCAGCAACTGCGCTCCGTGCAGGTCCTTTTCCCGCAACTGAACCAGGTCAACCCCGCCGGCGACGGCCTGGGCAACCCGCTCGACCAGGGTGGACTCGTCCCCTACGTGGCGGTCGGTTACCAGGCACAGGCAAGGGTCGGGGAGGACAATGGCCAAGGCCCTAGCTGCCTACCGTTACCGGTTGCGGAACCTCGTCGGTGGGGCTGCTTGCCGAGGCATAGGCCCTAGTGGGAATCCGGCCGGCCAGGTAGGCTTTTCGACCGCCCTCTACGCCCAGCTTGAAGGCCTCGGCCATCTGGGCCGGATTTTGGGCCTGGGCGATGGCGGTGTTCACCAGAACGGCCGAAGCGCCCATCTCCAGGGCCTTGGAGGCGTCGGAAGGGACGGCCAGGCCGGCGTCCACCACAACCGGAACGTTTGCCTGTTCGATGATGATGCGCGCCTCTTCAACGGTGTGGATGCCCTGACCGGAACCGATGGCTGAACCCAGGGGCATTACGGTGGCGCAGCCCACATCTTCCAGACGCTTGGCCAGAACCGGATCGGCGTGGATGTAGGGAAGGACGGTGAAGCCTTCCTGGACCAGCTGACGGGCCGCCTCCAGGGTGCCGACCGGGTCGGGAAACAGGTACTTGGGGTCGGGAATCACTTCCAGTTTCACGAAATCGGTTCTGGCAACCTCGCGCCCCAGGCGGGCAACGAACAAAGCCTCTTCGACGGTGGCGCAGCCGGCCGTATTTGGGAGAATGTTGTACTTGGACCAGTCAATGTAGTCCAGGATAGTCTTCTGGGTGGGGTCGTCCAGGTTGAGGCGACGAATGGCGACAGTTACCATTTCGGTGCCCGAGGCCTCGATAGCCTCAACCATTTCTTCGTTGGTGCGGTATCGACCGGTACCCACTATGAGTCGGGAACTGAAGTGTTTGCCCCCAATTACCAAGTCGTCCGGCATCGCTGCTACTCCTTCCGGTTTGCTGAATACGACAAAACCGCCGTTAAACTAACCGGCGGTTGCTCATTTTCCAGCGTCTTGTCCCTGCGACGGCATTACCCGTATCAGGTACAGACGGTCGGTAGCGACTCGCGGCTACCCTCTCAGCCTGGCTTGCCCAAGCTCCCGCCAGAACAGTCTATATTTGGTTTGGAAGTAAACTTTAACACGCAGGGCCAATGCAGTCAAACCAGCGGCGCAAGCCGAATATGGGAAGGAATTCAACAGGAGGTGTTGTCGAATGCAGCGACATTCTTTGGCTGATGGATTGCTGCCCTGCCCTCGAGGTGACTGCCTGCTCGGGAATGACGAATTGGGGACGCGGAGAGACTTTCATCTTCCTTCTGACGCGAGCCCGAGCGGGAGCCGGAAGAATGGTGACAGTGCGTATGAAGGCAGAGTATGGCAGCGGTTGACGGGAGGCGTTAATATACCCAAATGACCAGGCCGAGTGATTTGGCAATTTCCCCCTTCGCCGGACACTTGTTCACCTGCAACCCGTCGGATGGCGGCAGGGCCACGCTTTGGGAGTTGGTGAACGAATTAAAGCGAGAAGACCTGATGGCCCCGGTGACCGTGGTATCCCCTTCCCGCTACGCCAGCCTGGCCCTCCGGCAGGAGCTGGGCGACAAGGGATTCATTAACGTGCGCTTTATTCAGTTGCCGGTGCTGGCCGAGTTGCTGGGGGGCGCAGCCATGGCGGCCAAAAGGAGGAAACCCATCACCCCTACGTTGCAGAGCATTTCCCTGCGGCAGGCCTTGTCGGAGACCGGCGGGCTGCTGTACCCGGTGAGGCTGCACGCCAGGACGCAGAGCAGTGTGCGGGCCGCGTTCAGGGAACTCCGCCGGCTGGATGAGGGGGAACTGGAAGACCTGGGGGCCCTGGACGGCGTGACCTCCGAAGTAGTTTCCCTGTACCAGCGGCACCGCGAAGAGATAACTGCTGACTGGTTCGACCACGAAGACCTGGCAGGCGAGGCTGCCGCGGCGGTCAACAACGGGCTTGCCGCGGCTCTTGCCGACCTCGGCCACATAGTCGTCTTCCTGCCCCGCACCCTCAGCCCCGGCGAGACCGCGCTGGCCCTGGCCCTAGCCAGGGAGGGTAAATGTACCGTAGTCCTCGGTGTGACGGGCGACGACCAGGGGGATAGGCTGGTCTGGAACCTGCGGGAGCAACTTGAGCCGGCCCTGGGACCAGCCTTGCCCGCCGCAAACCCGGTTCTGCCTGATCCGGCGCCGCAGGACGCCATGCACCTCCATGTGGCTCCCAACACCCACGAGGAACTGAGGTGGGTAATACGGCAGATTGTGGCGGAGGCCGGCGACCGTGGCACTCCCTTCCATCGCATGGCCGTTCTATACCGCATGGAGAACCCCTATGGCACCTTGATTCGTGACGAACTAGCCATGGCTGGTATACCGCTGGCAGGACCCGGGAGAGACTTGCTTTCGGACACGCCGGCCGGTCGAACCCTGGTGGGCCTCCTGGACCTACCGTCCAACGATTTCCGGCGGGACGAAGTGATGGACTGGCTAACGAGTTGTCCCGTCATGCCAGCCGGAACTCAGCAGGATAACTTCAGCCCAAGCCGGTGGGACTCAATCAGCAGGCAGGCCGGAGTCGTGGGGGGACTGGACCAATGGAGGGAGAGGCTATCCGGCTACGCCCGGTCCACCCGGGAGCAAGCCGAAGAGGGTGAGAAGGATGGTAGCGTTTCCGACGCTCGGGCGGCAGCGATGCGGGACAACGCAACCGCTGCGCTGGAGCTTCGCGATTTCGTCCTGAAGCTGGCCGATGCCCTGACGCCGCCGGACGACGGCAGCGCCTGGACCGAATTTTGTGAATGGCAGTCCAATCTGCTCAAGGACTACCTGGCCCGTCCAACGGCGGAAATGGATGGGGCGCAGCTGGAGAGATTCGACCGGGAATTCGAAAGGGTGCGCCAGGTCCTGGAAGAGGTGAAGTCAGCGGATGCCCTGGGCCGTCCGGCAACGCTGGAAGAATTCGAGCGAGTAGTGAAGGACGCGCTTCAGACCCCCCAGGGTCACCTGGGGCCCACAGGGCGGGGAGTATTCGTCTCCTCTTTCGCGAATGCCGCGGGGATGAGCTTTGACAAGATATGGTTGGTCGGCATGATCGAAGGCGCCGTGCCTCCCGCTTTGCGCCCCGATCCGCTGTTGCCCCAGGGAGAGTTGAACGGGCGGGGCAAACTCTCCCCCGCTCAGCGGCGGATGACGGAAGAGCGGTATAGCTATCTTTGCGCATTGGACACGGCGCCCCGACGCAGCCTGTCCTATCCGGTAGCTGAGTCCTCATCCCGGCGGGCCGCCCATCCTTCCCGCTGGTTCCTGGAACAGGCTTCCCTCCTGGCGGGAAAGCAAGTCCACAGTGGTGACTTGTCTTCATTGATCGAAAACCCCTGGCTGTCGGTAACCAGGTCAGCGGAGCAAGCGCTGGATGGCCTGCAGGATGGAGGGCTTGCCGACCTGCTGGACTATCAGCTGGACCGGTTGGTGCGCTGGAAGGCAGCGGGGAATCGAATCGAGCAGCATCCGCTGGCCGCAGAAAGCGGTCTGGCCCGGGCAGACCGGATGAGCCGAGACCGGCGCTCCCGCCGCTTTACCCAGTTTGATGGAAACCTCTCACAGGTGGCCGAAGGTTCCCGCTTCTTGGGAGTCCTGCGACAGCAGCCCATCTCTCCCACCCGGCTGGAGGCCTGGGCGACCTGTCCCTTCCGCTACTTTCTGGCCAACGTGCTGAGGCTGGGCGCCCTGGAAACTCCGGAAGACACCACCCGCATCACTCCGCTGGAGCGGGGCAAACTGATTCACAAGATTCTGGAAGACTTCATCTTGCAAAGCAGAGACGCCGGCCTGCTGCCACCTCCGGGCGGTCCCTGGACTGAGGCAGACATTGGTCGCCTGCTCCATATCGCCGAGGCCCAATTCGCGGCCTTCGAGGCCAGGGGAGTTACCGGCAAGCGGCTGCTGTGGGAACTGGAGAAGCAGAACATACGCGACGAACTGGCCTCTTTCCTGGAAGCGGAAGCGAACCTGCGGGAGCGGATGGGTACCGGGGAAATCCTGGTGGAAGCCGCTTTCGGCCTGGGCAAGGAGCCGCCGGAGGTACTGGATGAGGCAACAGGCCTGCGCTTCCGGGGGTTCATAGACCGGGTGGATATCGGCGCCGACGGCAAGTCGGTGCTGGTTATGGACTACAAGACAGGTTCTCCCAGTCCGTACAGCGGGCTGAGGAAGGACCCTATCGACCGTGGAAAACGGCTGCAATTGGGAATTTATTCGCTGGCGGCCCAGCGGCTGGCGCCTGAAGCCGTGGAAGTCCGCGCGGCCTACTGGCTGACATCCAGGCAAGGGCGGTTCCGGCCCGCTCCTCCCACGTACTTTGACATTAACGATCCCCCAACGGCCCAGCGCTTCCGGGAAGGGGTTGGCACGGTGGTCTCCGGTATCGGGCAGGGTGTTTTCCCGGCCAATCCGGGGAATTACTGGAACGGTGACTTCGCTAACTGCAGGTACTGTGATTTCAAGATCCTCTGTCCATCCCGGAAGGACTACGCCTGGGAGAGAAAGAAAACCGACGAAGACGCGGCCATTTACCGGCGGCTGGCCGAGACTGGCCCACAGGATGACGAGCAGGAAGAGGAGTAGGTGACAGACGATACAAGGAACACTGCCGTGGCGACCTTTGAGCCTTCGGACAAGAGGGAAAGGGAGGTTATTGCCTCGGAACTGGATGATACCCTTTTCGTGGAGGCCAGCGCCGGCACGGGCAAGACCACCAGCCTGGTGCAGCGCATGGTCAACCTGGTGGTTAGCGGACGGACCACCATGGACCGCATAGCCGCCATAACCTTTACTGAACTGGCCGCCGCCGAATTGCGCGACCGGGTCCGGCAGGAACTGGAGAGGTCCGCCGCCGCCGACGGCCTTCAGGGGCCGGAACGGGAACTGTGCCGACAGGGCGTCTCAGACCTGGATCAGGCCAACATCCGAACCCTGCACTCTTTTGCTGGCCAGTTGCTGCACGAACGGCCCCTGGAGGCGAACCTGCCCCCAGGGTTTGACACATCCGACGAGGTAGTGGCCAGGCTGGCCTTCGACGAAGAGTGGGAGAAATGGCTGGACCGGAACTTGGGCGACCATTCCCCCATTGCCGAATCAATTTCACTGCTGCTCACCCAGGGCATAACCCTGGTCAAGATCAAGGAGCTTGCCGAGGAATTGCACGCCAGCTACGCAGACTTGCAGGAACCCGTCACGGGCCGAGAACCTCCGCCGGCGGGCGCAGCCCTCGGGACCCTGGAAGATATATGGCCCCGTGCAGAACAGCTGATTCAACTGTGCAAAGTTGGCGAGGAGGACCGCCTCTTCGATCAGGTGAGCATGCGCAGACCAACCATAGAGGCGCTGCGGCACGTTGAGCCTGGAACATTTCAATATTACCGTCAGCTGGGCAGGCTCTTGCCCCTGGGCCGCTGGATTGGCAATCAGCAAAATTGGGACCGGGATCCGGTTACTGGAGAGAATGCCTGCGTCGCCCTGAGGGATTTGTTTCTGGAACCGCAGGAGGCTGTAGTGGCGGAACTGGAAGCGGGCAAACGCCGGGCCCTGGACGAACTTGTTGGCAGCTTGACCAATTTCGTGCTGGACTATGCCGGTCGCCGCAGAGTGGAAGGAAGAGCCGAGTTTCAGGATCTGCTGGTGTGGGCCAGGGACCTGCTGCGGGATGAAATAAAGGTGCGGGACCACTTTCGACAGCGCTTTTCCCACCTCCTCATCGACGAATCCCAGGACACGGATCCAATTCAAGCGGAGATTGCCATGTTCCTGGCGGAGGATGTGTCTGAGAGGACGGCTGGCGAAGAGCGCCCCACCAGTTGGGAGAACATCAAGCCGGAAAGGGGCAAGCTGTTCGTGGTGGGCGACCCCAAGCAGTCCATTTACCGTTTTCGCCGGGCGGACGTGGAGCAGATGTTACACCTGCGGAACCGAATGGCTGCCGGGGGCGGGCGGACCGTCAATCTGGTGCAGAATTTTCGTTCCCAGAAACCGGTAGTTGCCTGGGTCAACAGCTTGTTTGGCAGGTGGATGGGAGCGGAAGAGGAAGAGTCTTCCCTTAATGGCGGGCAGGCAGGCTATGTGGAAATGGCCCATCGCTGGTCGGCGGATATCGATAGCTCCGTGGGCCCACGGGTATGGTCCCTGGGAGACGAAGAAGAGGCCCAACCGGCGGGCGAAGTACGCAGAGCGGAAGCTGCCGGAATTGCCGCCCTGCTGAGGCAGATGGTATCCGAAGGCTGGCTCAGGCTGGACCAGGCTGCAACCAACGCCGCCGGCAGGGAAGAATACGTGCCAGTGGCCTTTTCCGATATCTGCATCCTCATCCGGTCCCGTACACCTCTGCCGGCCCTGGAGCGCGCCCTGGAAAGCGCGGACATACCCTACCGCCTGGAAAGCGCATCCCTCGTTTTCGAGAGCCAGGAAGTTCGAGACCTGCTCAACTGCCTGCGCGCCATCGATAACCCTGCGGACCGAGTGGCCACCGTAGCGGCCCTCCGGTCGCCGGCCTTCGGGTGCAGCGATGTTGACTTGCTGCGTCACCACGAGGCTGGCGGGACCTTTGACTACCTGTCCGGCAATACCGGAAGGGGCGACCCGGTAGTGGCAGAGGGCCTGGAGAGCCTTAGGCAGTTTCATCTGCGGCGAATGTGGGAGCGGCCCGGAACCCTGATAGAACGCTTTGTCCGGGACCGGATGCTGCTGGAGGGGGCCACCTCCCATCCCCGGATGCGGGAACAGTGGCGCCGTTACCGGTTCATGGTGGAACGCGCCGCACAGTATGCCGAGGCCGGCGGCAAGTCGCTGGGCTCCTTTATTGGATGGATCGAAGACCAGGTAGAAGAGCGGGTGCAGGTTACCGAAACTCCCGTTCCAGAGTCGGATGAAGAGTCCGTGCGGGTGATGACCATGCACTCTGCCAAGGGACTGGAGTTTCCGGTAGTTGTTTTGACGGGTATTAACATCACGCCGCCCAAGGGCCTCAAGGCGGCCCTTTTTGACCGGCAGCGGGGCGCCATGGAGGTAAGCCTGGGTCCGGAGAAAGGGAGTATTTCTACGCCCGGCTACGCAGACCTGGCAGAAAAGGAAGAGTTAATGCAGGGGGCGGAACAGGTCCGCCTGATGTACGTGGCCGCCACCCGGGCACGGGACCACCTGGTCCTCAGCCTGCGGAGAAAGGAAGGGGAAGAAACGACGGCCCATGCCATTTCCAGCTACATGGCCGAGCGTCCCGAGCTATGGGAAACCGTTGTTCTGAAGGGTGCGGCCCCACAGCCTGCCGCTGACCACGACGGTGATGACCAAGCGGTTGTCCCGCGCCCTGTGGCCCGGGAGCATACGGTTGAGGCGCGGGACGAATGGCTGGCCGGACGGCATGAATTGATAGCCAACCGGGGTCGGCCCCGGTTCACTTCCGCTACCGCCCTGGGACAGGGTAAACGGCAGGACCAGGAACGCAAGGACGAGCAGGAATGGGGCCAGGGCGATGAGCCCTGGCGCCGGGGCCGCGCCGGTACCCAGGTGGGAAGGGCCGTGCACGCGGTGCTCCAGTCCATAAACCTGGCCACCGGCGAAGGATTAGAGGAACGGGCCAGGGCCCAGGCAACCGCGGAGGGCATCCCTAACCGGGAGGACGACGTCATCAGGCTGAGCCGGATTGCGGTCAACCATGAATTAGTCCGCCGGGCGGTGAGGTCTAATCGCCTTTGGCGGGAGGTGCCCGTGGCCGCGCCTGTTGAGGGCGGGTTTCTGCACGGCTTCATCGACCTGCTCTTTGAGGAACCCGACGGGCTGGTGGTGGTGGACTACAAGACGGATTCAGTAGATGAAGACCGGGTGGAAGAGGCCGTCGAGAAGTACCGGCTTCAGGGTGGCGCCTACGCTTACGCCGTCTCCAGGGCTACCGGCACTAGGGTCAAGGAAGTACGCTTTCTTTACTTGGAGGCCGAAACGGAGGTCCTCCTGCCTGACTTGGACGGGGCCGTCCGGGAGGCAGAGGGACGGGCGAAGGAGGAACTGGCGCTGCCGGGTACAGCCCGTACCGATCAGTGAGCCTCAGCGCCAAGGACTTTAGCGGATAGGACAGGTCAGTCTCCAACAGATTCTTGATGAGGGGTTAGGGAAATGGGCATACTTACCGATGATATGAAGCGGGTGGTCGGGCAGCAGCGAATTGGGTTCGTGGCTACCGTGTGCCCGGACGGCACCCCTAATCTTTCGCCGAAAGGCACGGCAGCCGTGTGGGATGACGACCACCTACTGTTCGCCGACCTGGCATCTCCCGTTACCATGGACAATTTGCGGCACAACCCCTCGGTAGAGATCAACCTGGTGGACCTTTTTTCCCGCAAGGGGTATCGCTTCAAGGGAAATGCCCATATCGTGGACAAGGAGAAGGAACCGGAACTGCACGAGGAGATTTTTCAGGCCTACGAGAATGGAAGGCGGGGAGTGCACCAGGTGCGCCTGCCAGCAAGGGCCTATGTTCTGATAAAGGTTGAGAGGGCCTTACCGCTGGTGTCGCCGGCTTATCTGCCGGGAGTTGCGGAGATGGAAACCCGGCAAACCTGGGCGGAATATTGGGCCGGCGTTCACCAGGACAGGATGGAGCTACTGGAAAAAGGGAGATAGGGAAAGGGCATTCGACCCCATCTGGGGCGATTCGCGAATCGTCCCTGTTGCGTGGAAGCCGGGTGCATGGGATGAACATGGGCCATGGCCGGACATTATCCAATTTGCGCCAACTAATGCCAGAAATGGTTCGGGGCAGGCGAAAGGCCTGCCCCGAATTTGCTTCCTCTAAAGTGGGAGTCTAGCCTCGCTGGCCGATGGGCACGTACTCCAGATCCATGTCGCCCGTGTACTTCAGCAGGGGGCGGATGAGTATGTTGTCTTCGAACTGTTCCACGCACTGGAGAGTCCAGCCGGGGATGCGTCCCAGTGCGAAGATTGAAATGAACAAATCGTCGGTGATGCCCAAGAGATAGTAGATGCAGCCCGCGAAGAAATCCACGTTGACGTGGATGCCGCGGGACCGGTATGGCACCATGGCTTCCTCCTCCACGTAAGTGAGGATCTGGAACCAGTGGGGCTGGCCTACCTTTTCGCTCAGGGTGCGGGCCCGCTCCCGCAGGTGGCGTGCCCGGGGGTCTTCGGCGCGATAGACGCGGTGGCCAAACCCCATTATGCGGCCCCCGCTTTCCAGCCTGGCACGGCAGTATTCCTCGGCGTTTTCCGGTTGCCCGATTTCCAGCGACATCTTCATCACTTCTTCAGCAGCGCCGCCGTGGGCCGGTCCCTTGAGGGTGCCCACGCCGGTTACCACAGCCGAATGCAGGTCGGAGATGGTGGATGCCGTTACCCGGGCGGCGAAGGCTGAGGCGTTGGCGCCGTGCTCAGCGTGGAGAATAAAGTCTACGTCCAGAAGGCGGGTGGTTTCCTCGTCGGGGATTTCGTTGAACAGCATGTACAGGAAATTTCCTGCGTGGTTCAGGTCAGGGTTGGGGGCCACCGGCTCCAGCCCCTGGCGCAACCGATGATGGGCAGCCACGATGGTCGGGCCCATGGCCGTCAGGCGGATACCCTTGCGGATGGTGGCCTCCACCGAGTTGTCATTAACCTCAGGATCGAAGGCGGAAAGGGCGGAAAGGCCGGTGCGCAGGGCATCCATGGGGTGGCTGTTCTTCACCAGGTCCAAGACCTGGATAACTTCGTCGGGAATGCGGCGATTGGCCCGGAGGGTGTTGTCAAAGTCTGACAGTTCCTGCTGGGTGGGCAGCTTGTCATAAAGAAGCAGGTAAATCACTTCTTCAAAAGTGGAGTGTTCCGCCAGGTCGTGTATGCTATAGCCCCGGTAAAGGAGCTTGCCCACCGAACCGTCAATAAAGCTGGATTTGGTGGTGTCCAGATAAACGTCCTTAAGTCCCTTCATTATCTCCGGGGCCATTAACCATCCTCCTTCCGAGCGTTCCTTCACCAGAAATCGGTCAACGAAGAACGTCCCGGACTGCAAAATCGTACGTAAGAGCGGGCAAATTCGTAGCGGGATTTTAGCATTGGCCCCCGAGGAGCGTCAAGCTGAAATTGACCGTCGAGCGCCCCGTGAAAGCCTTAGCAATTGAAGCGTCTTCCCGATAGTTTCACATCCCTTCAACCTCCTTTTGTCCTTGACACTCCCGGCGGTTTGTAACAGAATGCGGGCAGCCTTCAAGTCCATTCGTCCAACTGCAGCTACTTCGATTCAACTTGTTTAGCGCTTTTCATCTTCAAGCATGCAGTTCATCCAAATTGACTGTTGCGAGATTTCGCCTGAATCACTTTCCAGATAGCGACAAGGGAGGGCGCCAATGACCACCACAGCAAGCTCAAACCGTACCACCATCGAAGTTGCCGGAACCCAGGTTGAGATGTTTTCCGGCGGAAGCGGACCGCCCCTGCTGTTCCTTCACGGCGCAGGTGGCAATGCCGGTTGGCAGGCCTACCACGAAGAACTGGCCAAGACTTACACCGTCTACGTTCCGTCCCAAGCCGGTTTCAACGGCACCGAACGCCCCGAATGGCTATATACCATCACCGATCTTTGCCACTTCAACCATGCTATGGTTGAAGCCCTGGGTTTGAAGGACTACGTTCTGATGGGTTCGTCCATGGGAGGTTGGGTAGCGGCGGAAATGGCGGCCATGTGCCGCGCTAACCTCAAAGCCCTGATCCTGGTGGGCGCGGCGGGAATCAAGCCCGATAAGAGCGAAATCGCCGAGATTTTCATGGTTTCCGCCCAGACGCGAACGGCCCAGCGTTTTCACGACATTTCCCAGGTCCCCAACCGAGAGGACTACGAGGGGGAACCCACCGCGGAGGAACAGCTGGTAGCTCACTCAAACCAGGAAATGGCATCCCGCCTCTGTTGGCGTCCCTACCTGCACAACCCCAGCCTTCCCTACTATCTGGGCCGGGTTGACACCCCTACCCTGGTGGTTTGGGGCCGCCAGGACGCCATAATACCCCTGGAATGCGGCGAACTCTTTGAGGCAGCGATGCCCAACGCCCAATTGAGGGTTATAGAGAACTGCGGCCACTCCCCGGGGTTGGAGAAGCCCGCTGAGTTTCTGTCGGCAGTCAACGCATTTCTGGCCGGCCTGTAGGGAGTTCTGCTCTAACAGGCGCCCTGGCTTCGAAGCCACCCTGCAAGTATAGGAGAGAGCAATGACCGAAGTATTCTGGTTCTCGGAACAACCTTATGGCCACGTAACCGATGATGATCTGGCTGGTTACGAATCCGGGCGCATGCACTTCCCCAACACGTATTTTGATCCCGAGAAGGCCCACGTCCTCTACAGCAACTACCACGACCAGTACGCCTTGGCCGACGAAGTGGGCTTCGACGGCATAATGTCAAACGAGCACCATTCCTCTTACTGGTGCATGAAGCCCTCGGTGAACGTGGACGCGGCGGTCATCGCCAAGGTAACCAAGAACGTCAAAATCGCCATGCTGGGTAACGTCATCGCCCTGAATGATCCGGTGAAGATGGCCGAGGAAATCGCCATGCTGGACTGCATCTCCGGCGGGCGCATTATTTCCGGGTTTGTGCGGGGGACTGCGGTCGAAACTCTCCACGCCGGCATCAGCCCGACTGAAAACCGTGACCGTTTCGAAGAAGCCCACGATCTTATTGTTAAGTGCTGGACTGACCCCGGCCCCTTCCGCTGGGAAGGGCGTTACTTCCCCCACCGGATGGTCAACCCGTGGGTTGTACCCATCCAGAAGCCGCACCCAGAGATTTGGTTCCCGGGGACGGGAAGCCCGGAAAGCGTTATCTGGGCCGCCAAGCGGATGTACCCCTACATGAACCTGGGTTCCCTGCTGGACCTGACCAAGCAATTGAAGGATATTTACTTTGAGACTGCCCGCGAGGAGGGCTACGAACCCGGACCGGAACACTTCGGCTACCTGATCCGCTGTCTTGTGGCGGACACGGACGAGCGGGCCCAGGAAGTGGGCCGCACATTCCTGTGGACGGAGACCCACCGCCAGCGTGGGCCCATTGAGTTCAACGACCCCCCGGGCTACCAGTCACGGGAGGCCCTGCGCATCAAGCAATCCCGCCCCACTATTGGCACCGGCACCATTGGCCGCCGCATGGGTTACGAGGAATTGCAGGACGCTCACAACATAATTGTCGGCAGCCCGGAGACAGTCATCCAGAAACTGCGCTATATCAAGCAGACCCTGGACCCCGGCTATCTGCTTATCTACGGCAACGAGGGCGACATGCCCCATGAGGACGTGATGCGCTCCGTGGAATTGATGGGCACCAAGGTGATTCCCGCGGTGAAGGAAGACTAGCGAATCCCTGGCCCTCAATCCAGTCAGTAATTGCTTAGGGGCGATTCGCGAATCGCCCCTACTTTTTGGGGAATTTTGGAGAATCCCTCCCCCTTGACGGGGGAAGGTTGGAGTGGATGTGAGCTATCTGGGCTTCCTGGAATCTGGTGATACGGGGAACCCGGCTCAGGCTTACTCGCGGTCCCGCATCCGTTCCAGGTTCTCCCTGACCTTGGGCCACTCGGAGTCAATGATGCCGTAATAAACCGAGTCCCGGTTCGAGCCGTCCCGGTTTATGCGGTGGTTCCTCAATATCCCTTCCTGAACGCCTCCTATCCGCTCGATTGCCCGCCGCGACCGCGTATTGTTGACATCGGTCTTTATGCAGACTCGCCGCGCGCCCAGATCATCAAAGGCATGCTTCAGCAGCAGATACTTGCACTCGGTATTAACGAAGGTGCGCTGGTGGTCCACTCCGTACCACGTCATGCCGACTTCCAACGTCCGGTTGGACCGGTCAATATCCAGATAGCCCGTGGACCCGACAGCCTTGGTCCTGTCAGGCAGCACCACCGCAAACTGCACGCGGCTGCCGTCCGCCATGCGGTCAACGCACATGTTCACCCAGTTCTCCGCATCCTCCAGGTTGCCAAAGGGAGGGGTTGTAAGGTGTCGCCAGATGGATTCATCCCTGCCGACTTCATACAAGTCTCGGGCGTGTTGCGGCCCAATGGGTTCCAGGCGTACTCGTTCAGTGCTAAGAATCATCGGCTTTGGGTCCATCAGCGCGCTCCGTCTTCTAATCAGAGTTTGCCAGCAAGTCCCTGATCCTGTCCAGGATGCGGTTGCCCACCTCGTACTTGGTCAGGAGGGGCAATTCGTCGACTTTCAACTCGCGATCTATAAGCACAACCTTGTTGGTGTCGGAGCCAAACCCACTGTCCGAGTCGGTGATGTCGTTGGCAACTATCAGGTCCAGGGACTTGCGAATTACCTTGTCGGTAGCATTGGCAACCAGGTTCTCGCTCTCGGCGGCAAATCCCACACGCAGGAAATTGCCCCGCACCGTATCCAGAATATCTGTGGTCTTGGCCAGTTCTATGGTCAGTTCGTCGTCCGACTTCTTGATCTTTTGCTCCGCCGCCGATGCCGGGCGGTAGTCGGCCACTGCCGCCGCCATAATCAAGGCATCGGCGCCGTAAACTTCCCGCTTGACAGCCTGGGCCATCTGGTCTGCAGTCTGCACGTTCACCACCTCCACCAGGGGTGGATTGGGCAGTCCTGTGGGAGCCGTAACCAGCACGGCGCGCGCCCCCCGGTCCCGCACCGCTTCCGCCAGGGCATACCCCATCTTCCCTGAAGAGTGGTTGGTGATAACGCGCACCGGGTCAATAGGTTCCTGGGTGCCACCGGCGCTTACAACGATGGTACGGCCGGCCAGGTCACCCTTGCGGCCCAGGGTGGCGGAGATGTGGCCCAGCAGGTCGATGGGTTCAACGAGCCTGCCCATGCCCACCAGTCCCGATGCCAGGCGTCCAGGAGCGGGTCCGGCTATGGCGACACCGCGCCGGCGCAGCTTCTCCAGGTTTTCCTGAGTGGCCGGGTGGGCATACATATCGGCGTCCATGGCCGGAGCCACCAGCAAGGGCGCAGATGTGGCGATGACGGTGGTGGTCAGGGGATCGTCGGCCAGCCCCACCGCCAGCTTGGCGATGCAGTTAACCGTGGCGGGAGCAATAACGACAATGTCGGCCCGGCGGGCCAGGGCTACGTGCTCGTTGGCAAACTCCGAGTTAACGTCGTAGGTCTCGGTTACCACTTCTCGGTGGGTGATGCTGCGGAATGCCAGAGGCGTGACAAACTGGGTGGCCCCATAGGTCATAATCACGTCCACCAGCGCGCCGGCCTGCACGAGCTTGCTGGCCAGGTCAACGGCCTTGTAGCTGGCGATGCTGCCAGTTACACCGAGAATAACGTGCTTGTCCGCCAGGGGCCCTGCCATCACTCCTCCAAGAAAGGAACGTACCTGTGCGCGGTTATTCTCCCAATTCTATCCCATCGCAAGGCGTCAATTCCTTACCCTGGCTGGCTTTTCCTGGTTCATTTCGTAGATCAGTCGAAGGCCGATGAGGGTCAGGTCCTGGTTTATCTCGTGAAAAACGTTGGTGTGACTGGAAATCACCGTTACCAGGCCGCCGGTACCAATTACCTGGGCCTCTCTGCCGATTTCGTCCTTGATCCGGTCTACCATGCCGGTTACCAGACAGGCGTAGCCATACACCAGGCCCGACTGCACTGCATTTACGGTATTGCGGCCAACTACGGAGCGGGGAGCCACCAGTTCCACGCGGCGAAGCTGGGACGCATTAAAGAAGAGGGCGTCGGCGGCAACGCTGATTCCCGGCGAAATGACACCGCCAAGATACTCTCCGTCCCGATTCACCACGTCGAAAACGGTGGCGGTGCCGAGGTCCACGACGATTAACGGAGGCGAGTAGAGCTCCAGGGCGGCGACGGCGTCGGCTATGCGGTCGGCGCCCACGTCCCGGGGTGAGTCGTAAAGAATGCGAAGTCCCGTACGCACGCCGGCGGAAACTGTAAGCGGAGGCACGCCGAAGAAGTTGTGGCACAGGTCGGAGAAGACCACGGTCAGAGGGGGCACGCCGCTGCAGATGCAGGCCGAATCTATGCTCGACGGGTCGATACCCTTCAGGTTGAGCAGACCCACCAACTGCAGACCGTATTCGTCGGAAAGGCGGCGGGAATCGGTGGAAAGTCGATAGGTGGTCAGTAGCCGCTCCCCGTCGAATATGCCAATGGTCACAGCAGTATTACCGATGTCTATAGTCAGCAGCATTGCCGGATTATACCCTAACGGCCTGCGTCATTTCACCGAGGGGCACGGGCCCCTGCCGTTCCTCCTTGGAACCGGGGCGCAAAGGGGGAGGGAATGGATTTGTTGACGCATTGTCAGGGAATTGATTTTCAAGTTGACAGGCCCGATTCCCAATGGCTACCATAGCCCTTGTCCAGGGGGCTTGCCCACTGCTCGAATTGAACGTTTCGGGAGAGGAATAATCATGGCCAATATGGATCAGGTGCAGATAGTCAGGCAGGGCCGAGATGCTGTGGCCAAGTGGCGTGAGGAGCACCCCGGGGAGTTCATGGACTTGAATGCTTGCTATATGAGCCATACTCGCATACCTATGGTCAATTTGACGGGGGCGGATATGCGCAACTCGGACATGATGGGGGCCATGCTCCGCCGCGCTGACCTTTCCGACTGCCGCCTTAACCCGACACATTTCTATCGCGCCGACATGAGGGAAGCCAAGTTTGTAAATTCGCTGCTGAATGGCGCCAACCTGCGGGGCGCGGATGGCAGGGAAGCGGACTTCAGTAACGCCGATATGGACCGTGTTATCCTCTCCGATGCGAACCTGGCTGGCGCCAACCTTCGCGGCGCCAATCTATCCCGGGCCAACCTGGACCGGGCCAACTTGACTGGCGCTGACCTGACCGGGGCCATCCTGAATGGAACCGCCCTCACCCGCGCCAATCTGACCGATGTGATCTTCAGGGAAAGTGACTTTTACGAAGCGGTGTTTAACTCTACACTCATGAGCGGGGCGGACTTCACCGGAAGCATAATGGGCTACACCGTTTTTCAAAATTGCAACCTGAACGGCGCCCTGGGGCTGGACTCGGTGCGGCACGACGCTCCCAGTACCCTGGGCGTGGACTCGCTGTTCCGCTCGGGCGGCTCTATTCCGGAAGCGTTCCTGGCAGGGGTGGGTTCTCCCCAGTACCTGGCGGCGTTCCAGCAGTCCATCAGCGAGGCCCAGGAGCTTTCTAACGACTACTTTATAGCCTGCACTGCCGCCGACGTGCCTTTTGCGACCAAACTACAAGATGATCTTCGCGCCAACGGGGCGCGGTGCTGGATCTTCCCTGAGAATGCCCGAGGCAGCGCCCTGGTTGACCGCCGCAGCACCTCTGAGGAAGAGGAAATTGAGCGCTGGATTCGGCATTACGACAAGTTGATCGTGGTGTGCACGCCGGCAGGATTTGGGAGCGAGACTATACGGAACGACATAATAGCCGCACGGGAGGCGCAGGACAGCCGGGACCAGTGGGTGCTGTTCCTGGTTGCCGGCGACGGTTTTATGAATTCGCCGCGTGACCGGTACGCCCGGGAGTTGAGCGCCGCCTTCAAGGTCTTTGACCTGCCCATTCAAGCCGGGGACACGGAAGAATACCGCCAGGCCGTGGCCGAACTGGCTGATGCACTGGTCCAGGACCACCCGGCCAGCTCCTCGCGGCCCACACCCTCCGGCGCCGCTTCAACCATGCAGCTCTAAGAGGGCTATATTTCCTGGTTCTCTTGAAAAGCTCCGTGGCATCGAAATATGGTTGCAAGAAGCCGAAAAAGGGGCGGCGCCCAATTTGGGGCCGCCCCTCTGTTCGCAGAAGAGACTCCCGGCTAACCTCCTACAGACTCAATAGCTTCCCTTGTGCTAGTTCCGGAGGCCAGATTACCACCTTAGATCCTTGCTGCCACTGCACCAGAAAGACCGACCGTCCCACTTGCCTTCCTGTATCCGGGTCTATCTTGAATCTTCCAAAAAAAGTGTGGAAGTCAAGGCGCGCGGCGGTTTCACGCAGCGCAACCGGTTCCAGACTTCCGGCCTCTTCCACGCAGCGCTGGGCCACCAGCCCGGCTGCGTAGGCCTGTGCCATGGGATAATCGACGGGAAGACCCGCATCGATGCCCGCCCCGGTCAAAGACGACAAAGCCTGGGCAGGGGACGGACCGAAGTAGTCAGCGAGCGCATGGAAAGTCGACTCGAGAGCCGGGGCTTCCCACTGGCTCGGCCCTAAGAAGCCCTCCGCATCGGGTCCAAGTTCTTCCCTGAACCGGTCGATGGGCGCAGCCACCACTGCAGCAACTTTTGGTCTCCCCCCACCGGCCCAACTGGATATCAACGCTCTTGCCAGTGCAATGTCGTGCCGAATTCTGCCAACTAATAGAAGTAGGTCCGGGTGCGCTTCAGCCAACTGTTGGGCAAGGTCTGTAAAGCGGCTCTGTTCCGGCGGAAACTCCAGGTGAGCTACCCTGGTGAAACCCAGGCCCAGGGCCGCCGTTTCAAATCCTTCGCTTACCTGTTTCGGAAAGGCCCCGGCGGAGCACCTGGCAATGGCAAAGGTGACGGCCGTTGAATCGGCTTGCTTCAAGAGCTGGGGCAAGGCTGACAGGTACTCCCGCGCCCCGGACAGTATGCCCACAACCCGGCGGCCGGGCTGGTAAATGGCCTCTGAAGCTCCGCCCTGGTTCCAGAGTAGCTGACCCTCCTGCTCCGCCACTTCCGCTGCAACACGGGTCAGGCCGCTGGAATAGGGGCCAAAAAGGAGGTCAACCCGATCTTCCCGGATCAATTTCCGAGTGGCTGCCGCTGCCCTTTCGGCAAGGCTAGCATCGTCGTAGTGGACCAGTTCAACGCGGTAAATGAGACCGTCAGCGGCCAGGCCGCCGGCCTGATTCACGCCATCCACCCAAACTTTCAGTCCAGCCAGGGCTTGACGGCCCTGCGTCCGAAACTGGCCCGTCAAAGAGATGGGTATTCCGACTTTGACAGGAGGCATGACGGGGCCAATGGCCGCCCTCTATCACCCGCAGTTCGCCGCTACATCCTGGGTCGGAAAATGCCAAAGGAGCTGGTGTAGCCGTGCAGGAAGGTAGTGCCGCTCACCGGGCCAATTTCCCCGTTGCAGAAGAAGCCGCCCAGAGGCACGGCGCCCAGCTTGTCCCGGAACAGTTCGGTGTCATGGTTGGGTCGCCCATACAGGTACTGGCCCCTGCCAAGGCAGGAGAACAGGAGCGCCCCATGCACATCGTTCTCCCGGTTATCGCCGGCGTACCGCTCAAGAACCGCTGCCAGGTCCTGGGCTGAAGTGTCGGCGTCGCGAAGGTGGAACTGGACCAGTTGGCCTTCCTTCAGCATTTCTCCGATGGCCAGCGACCCGCTGCGGTCGTCCATCCCCATCACGTTGCGAATAAGGAAGTCGCCCTGTTGCGGTTCGTCAATGAACTCGTCCATCACCACGCCCAGGAACAGGGAGTGGCGCATCAGTCCCTGGTCTCGTTCCGATAGAGTGGGGAACAGGGACCGCAAGACATTCAGGGGAGTCTCGCCGTCCAAGGATTCCAGTAGATTGCGGCTGCTCTGGGTTATTCGCATGGGCTGCCCAATGGGCCGGCATCCCTGGGCCACTACGGTGTCGATAGTGATGTTGCCGTGCAGGGCGACTCCCACGGCTCCGGAGCGATGTACCCGGTGACCCAGGAACAGGGCATTGCCACCCTGTTGCTGCCCCCCGCTGGCCAGGCCCCCGATCTTGGCGGCGTTGGCAAAGGCGAAGTCCATTCCCAGGATCAGGTTCTGAATTGGGAAGGAATAGGGATCGGCCAGCAGTACGAACTGGGGCGCGTCGGCTGGGCTTACCTTTAACAGTTCCACCCAGGAAGCGGGACCGGCGTCCAGGTCCGGCAGGGAATCGCTGGCCAGGTGAAACGGTGTCAGCGTAACGTCGGGTAGAGAAGCTGCAGTAATGGACAGGGCGGGACTCTGTTCCACCTCCTGTCCGTTGCCGATGATTCCGCCGCCCGAGCATCCCAGGACCATTGGTGACGAATCTCCGCTGCCCAATCCCTGGCGGACAAGCTGGGGAATGGCCTCGTAATTCTGATGGAAATGGGAAGAAGCGAAAACCACGGCCAAGTCCGGCTCCGACTCGCCCAGCTGGTTCTGAAGGCTGGCAATGCATTCGTCAATGGCCGACTCCACCGAAGGTTTCTCGGAAATCGCGGAGGCCCACTTCATGGCGATACCTCTCCTTAATGACTTGAACAGACGATAGTCGGAATATGAAACCACCCCAGTATAACAGTCCGGGCAGAATACGAGGGGAATCCCAGTGGTCGTTCAAATGGCCAGGTTTGCGCGTGTTGCCCATTGTTCCCGAGGCCGAAACCGAAGCCGGGGTGCGAGATGCATATCAAGTTTGAGTAATGCCGATGAGACCTTGCCGCACCCTGAATCAACCTCGAGCCGAATCCGGCAATTTGAGGGTACGGCCTGCCGGAGTAGGGCAAAATGCTAATCGCCCCAACTCTGTTGGCCAGGGGTTGGAGCCATATTGCCAAATACTCATCCTGCCCTGGCACAGGTTTAGTTCCGTGGCCTACTCTACATGGAAATGAGCCTCCGTTGGGATACAGTCCACCCCATTGATGGGCACCATGTCCTGGGGACAGGCGGAGAATGCCACCACCAGGTCCATCTCCGCCCGCAGGGTTACGTAATCGCCGGGGCCCGAGACCGGGGGCTTGAAGTCCAGGCTGTTGTCCGCCGCTACCGGTATGTTCATGAAGAGGTTCCACGGGCTGGGCGTTTCCGGCGGTTCCAAGCCCAGTTCCGCCAGGGCCGCTGCCAGGTTATCGGTGCAGTTGTCGTGGTATTCGGTGCAGCCCAGAAACTCATACCGGTACGGGTCACATGCGGCCAGCAGGGTGTCATGAATCCCGCCCGACGTGTCGCCCACAACGGTCAGAATGGGGCGCCGCCGGTTGGTAACCATGGACTGACCCAGTAGCGGCATTATCCTTCCAATGGATGTACGGGAGTGCTCCATTGACATAAACTCGGTCAAGTTATCCTGCCTGAAGGCCCAGGTGTCCACCACTTGCTGCCCGTGGGTGTTGATTACTTTGACTGACTGGCCCGCAGCGACATAGGCCGCCTTTCCCTTTCGGGCCGGTATCGTAATAAGGGAGTTTGAAGTCATTTGGAGCCTCCTTACCCACTATATTCCGCCTTGGAGCCGGCCACTTAGCCCGTAAAGCCGGCCCACGCTTCCGGCAAACGGGCCAGGACCTCGGGTGGCAGCGGCCCCTTGGAGGCGTATTGGACGGCCTGTTCCAGGTGCTCCATGCTCGAATACCCTACCAGGACGCTGCTCACCCCGGGGTTGTTCAGGGCGAACCGCAGCGACGCCTCCACCAGGCTGGTAGTGTGGCCTTCCTGGACCAGGAACCTGAATTCCTCTGCCCTGGTCTGGTCTTGCCCATAGTCCCGGCCTGAGCCGATGGGCGCGACGCTGGGAACGGCTACGGGGTGGCGTGCGTCCTCTCCACTCAACGCTCCCGCCGCCAGTACCCGGATAACCAGCACCCCCATGCCGTTGGCTGATGCCAAGCCAATCTGGTTTCCATAATCAGGCATATCAAACCCGGCCGGCACCGTATATCCCGCGCTGGGGTTTATCAGATTGTAGACCGATTGAATGGTGTTCAGCGCCCTGGAACCTATGATGTGGTGCAGGGCGGCGGCTTCACCAACGGCCGTCATGCCCCAGAACCTTACCTTTCCCTGCTGGCGAAGTTCCTGTAGAGCGTCCACTACCTCCCCCAGAGCTTCTTCGGGGGAGACCGACCCTCCCTCGCCCACGGTCTCCACGTGGTTGTGCATCTGGATCAGATCCACCTGTTCCCGCTGCAGTCTGCCCAGGCTGTCTTCCACCGAGGCAATGACGTTGCCCTTTATCTGCCCCGGTTGGTGGGTGGTAACCCGGAACTTGGTGCCCACATAGACGTCCGCTGCCAGTTCCTTCAGAACCCGGCCCAGGTTGGTTTCCGACTGGCCATTGCCGTAGGATGACGCGGTGTCGAAATAGTTGATGCCGAGGTCCATGGCCCGAGCCACCGCCCGCACCTGGTCGCTGTGTTCCCCGCGGATCATCAGGCCGCCCACGTTTCCGCAGCCGAACCCTATTTCCGATACATTTAGCCCGGTATTACCCAGGGGGCGATTTTCCATTGCCTTTCACCTGTCAGCACTTCTCTTACCTAATAGTATGGCCTGAATGGGCCGTCCACAATCTTTTCGGCGTGGCCTGTTGGTCGATGCCCGCCATTGCCAGCCCTTGCTATGCGCCATATAATCGCCCAAGCTACCCATCCCAAAGGGAGGCAAAGTTATGCAGACTAATACTACCAAGGCCAAGCTGGCAGCTGGCGATGTGGTCTTTGGAGCCATCATAACCCGCTACGCTCCAGACCTGGTTGAGATTTTCGGCGCCGTTGGTTATGACTTCGTGATGATCGACTGCGAGCACGGTCCCATGAATCTGGACCAGGTGGAGCACATGGTCCGGGCTGCCGAGTCCTTCGGCATAACCCCCATAGCCCGAATCCCCAACGGCGAGGAATCTACCATTCTGCGCTTCCTCGACCGGGGTCTGCAAGGGATAATAGTGCCCCACGTTAACAGCGGTGAGCAGGCCGCCGGAGTGGCCCGCTCCGCGCGTTATTTCCCTGATGGCCGCCGGGGCATGGGCGGCGGCCGTGCCCACGACTATGGTGTGGGTGTTACCAGGGACGAGTCCACCAACTGGGTCAACTCCCAGCTTCTGGTCATTCCCATGGTGGAGGAAGTGGAAGCCGTGAACAACCTGGACCAAATCCTGGCAGTTCCCGGCGCCGACGTTCTGCACGTGGCCGCCTCCGACCTGGGCCAGAGTATGGGATTCCCGCCCGTGTCGGAGGTGCGCCGAGTGATGGGCGAGGTAATCCCTCGGGTGCGGGCCGCCGGCAAGAACGTGGGCGTGGGCGGCAATAACCCGGCAGACGCCGCCGGGGTGGCCGAGTTCGTCAAGCTGGGCGCCAACTTTGTGACCGTGTCTTCCCAGGGGTTGATGCGCCTGGCCGCAGAGGATTTCCGCAAGCGGGTGGACGAGGCGCTGGCGGTTTAGCTGAGTCAGCACTTTCAACAGAGAGAAGCGGGGGATCGGAATATTTGGCGAGGTTCTCGGATCGCCTCCGAGTCTCCGTTCCTCTTTGTGAAGGAAAAAACAACAAGAACGGAGGCAATATCATGCCCGACACGACTTTGAAGAGGGAACAGATAAAGGCGGCAATGGATGCCATGATGGCCAAAGCCCTGGAGACTCCCGACGCGCCGGTGGCCATGGCCATAGTAGACAGTACCGGGAACCTGGAAGCCTATTCCAAGATGGACAACCTGCGTTTGTTCAGTCGTCGCCATGCCCTGCGCAAGGCATACACTGCTGCCATTATGGGCACCGACACGGGCGCCAACGCCGAGCGAATGCACAGCCAGGGCCGCAGCATAAGCGAGATGGGCGACCCCAACCTGACCCACGGGCAGGGCGGCCTGGTAATCATCAAGGACGGGGTAATCCTGGGCGGCATCGGCGTGGGCGGCTATCCCAGCGGCCAGTCTGATGAAGACTTGTCCCGGGTAGGATTGGAGGCATTGGGACTGTAGATACAAACTGCGCCAAGCGGTCTGCAAGTGCTGAGGGGGCGGAGAAGAAACCGCCCCCCCAACTTATTGACCCGCTGGCCAGATAGCTGTTGGTCAGGCGCTGGGTCGCTGGATGATCTCCACGCTGACGTGGTCGGGCGCCTCGATAAACGCGACCATGGAGCCCGAGGGCATAGTCCACGGCTCACAGATGAAATGAACGCCGTTGGAGCGGAAGTTGGCCGCGGCCGCCTCCATATCGTCCACCTCGAAACCAAAGTGGTCCAGGCCGTACCGGGGGTCGGTGGAGCCCGGCACTGGGTCCTCCCCTTCAGCCCGACCGGAAATGGTCATCAAGGGCCTGTCGTTCAGTTCCAGGATTATGGATTTGGTGGTGGACAGGGGCCGCTCAGCCACAACTACGGCGCCAAAGTTGTCGCAATAAAACCTGGCGGCGGCATCGGGGTCTTCGCTGCGGAAGTGCAGGTGGTTCTGGGTAAAGTTCATTGTGTGTGCCTCCTTCTTTATTTTCGCGGTCATACCAGACGTTCTCAGAAATCCTTCACCCTACTTCAAAAACTCCCCAATCCACTGGTCGTAGTCTCCTCGGCGGGTCAACTGGCTCATCAGGGCCGGCGAGGCAAGCTGGTCGGTCAGGTCGGCGGGGGCTACTCCTTCCCGCAGGGCCTTCATGGTGTCGTAGGCTGCCTTGATCGCGGCGGCGAAGGGAAGGTGACCCTGTAGGGCAACGCGGACGCCAGCGCCGCTAAGGAAGTCGAGATCGGCCAGTTCGCCACCGGCGCCGCCCAGCAGCAGGGGAATGTTCACCTCGGCGGCCACGGCCTCTACCTCGGCCCGGGTCTGGGCGCCGGCCAGGAACATGGCGTCCACGCCGGCCGCTTCGTAAGCCTTGGCCCGCTTGATGGCATCCTCCAGTCCGGTAACCCTCAGGGCGCTGGAACGGCCCGCTACCACTAACGCAGGGTCCTGCCGTCCGGACAGCGCGGCCTTCATCTTGCCGACTCCCTCTTCCACCGATATCAAGGAGCCCTCGCCGGCGGCGCCGAAGCCCAGGGGCAGTTGCGTGTCTTCAATGGTCAGACAGGAAACACCGGCCGTCTCCAGCTCCTCCACCGTGCGGCGTACGTTCAGGGCATTGCCGTAGCCATGGTCGGCGTCCACCATCAGGCTCAGGTCTCCGGCGCGGCAGATACGGTGAATTTGCTGGGCGAACTCGGTCAAGGTCAAAACTATCAGGTCCGGGGCGCCAAGGACGGTGCCGGATGCGATGGACCCGGCAAACATTCCCACTTCAAATCCCAGGTCTTCGGCGGCCCGGGCGGAAATGGGGTCAAACACTGAGGCGGGGTGGACGCACCGGTCTCCCGCCAGGATTGCGCGATAGCGTTCACGTCGTGCAGTCAGGTTCATAACTCTCCTCTTTCAGTTGGACTTGAACTCGGTCAAGACTATACTACCGCAGGCCGGTGTATTCAAACACGAACGGACAGATTGCACGGGATTGTTGATGAAGGTGGGGAATGGTCCAGATACTGGGGGTTGACTTTAGCGGGGCCAAGGGAGACAACAATACCTGGTTGACCAGCGCCCGGCTGGAGGGCATTTCCTTGCGCTTGGAAGATGTGCGGAGGGTTGCCCGCCGTGAGTTGACCGATATCCTGGCATCCCGCTCGGGCCCCACCGTAGCGGCCCTGGACTTTCCTTTTGCTCCTCCCTGGAGCTTCGCCGATTTCTGGGCGCCAGGCTGTCAGTCTATGCCGGAATTGTGGGTAGCGGCGGCGGCCCTTGAGTATGATGATTTCCTTGCCCTGCGGGACGAGTTCGTGTCGATGAACGGCGAACCTAAACGCGCCTGCGACCCGCCCGAAAGCTACTCTTGCCTGCACATGGTGAACCCTATCATGGTCCCTATGACCTTTCGGGGAATGCAAATGCTGCACAGCCTGTGGTTTGGCGAGACGGAAAATGCCATTTCGGTGCCGCCGCTGCGGGAATATTCCCGCACTTGCTCGGCCGCCATTACCGAGTTGCTGGAGGTTATGCCCGGCGCGGTCCTGCGCCGCCTGGGCCTGCCCTACAAGGGGTATAAGGGGGGAGCCAGAGCCCAACAGCGGCGACAGGCTATAGTAACGGACCTGCCGGAGCGGGCTCCGCCTATTGAGTTCGGATTCGGGGAGTTTGAAGATCTGGCCCTACGCAGCCACGACGCTCTTGATTCCATTGTGGCCGCCGTGGCCGCTGCGCTCTGGGCCGTATCACCTGAGCGCTTTCCTAAGCCACCGGCGGAAGGGGAGGGAGGCTATGATCACGTGGTCTTGCTTGAAGGCTGGCTCTACGCCCCCAATCGCCAGTCCTGACAGCCTGAACCCTACTTTTCGCTCGGACTCTTGGGCCTCTTCGCCCGATTCCTGGATCGGTTCAGAACCCGCAAGGTGTCCAGGGCCGTTGCTGCACCGCGAACATTCGATTCGCCCGATCCAGCGCGCCGGCCTTCTTTTCGTCCACCAGACCAGCGTCGGCCAGCGTGGTGAAGGTAACGGTTCCCAGGTAGGTGGAGGCCAGAGCAGAAACCGCAATCCCCATGTCCGCAGGGGCACTCGAGGAACGGCACACAGATTCTTCGGTGGACGCATCCAGCTCAAACCGGTCAGCGTTCCACGGGCAGACATTGTCCTTGACTTCGATGACCAGTCTTCCCTCTTCGGCGTACTTGCGTTGGGCCAGAGCTGTCGCCACGTCCACCAGCCTCAGCCACAATCCGTCCCGAGTGGAGCGGTGCAGTCTCCGGGGATCGGCCAGCATCCATGGAAGGGGATCATCCACCGGCCTCCGTTCAGCCTCGGCCCGGTTCACCAGGTCGGTATCGAAACAGAAGCGCCAAAGGGCCGCGACCGCTTCTTGCGTAACTGCCAGCAGTTCCTGGACAGTTACCGTCCCTTCGTTGGTGCGGTAGCGGGCATAACCGTCCATCCGATCGCCTTCGTAGTAGCCAACGTAGAAGATGCCGCCCCTGCCGCCTTGCCGGTGCTCGGGCGCCGCCGCTTCCCGTTCCCACAGGTGGGGCGCCTTCTGGAACACTCCGGGACGGCCCATGGTGCTGCGAAGGAAGACGTCGGGAAGCACCCTGCCAATATCCGCCGGATCAATAAAGGCAAACCTGCCTGGGCATTCGTAGCTCCGGGCATAGCCGCTGTAAGCTCGCTCGATGCCCCATTCTTCCCTCAGCGACCCTACGCCATACCCAAACCTGCCGTATATCACGCTTTCGGAGGCAAACAGACCGGCCAGCGGCTCCCCCCGCTCATAAACGTCCTTCAACTGGTGGTTCATCATCCGGGTCATGATGCCCTGGCGCCGGTGGGTGGGCTGTACCGCAATGTTGGCGACCCCGGCAATGACCGACTCGCCGCCTGGGATGGACACCCTTTGCCGGTGAGAATGGGCGCCCCCCACGATTTGTCCTTCGTCCATCACAACAATGGAGCGGTCCAGGTCAAAATGGGGACGCAGCATTTCGGGATCGGCGTTCAGCCGGTTGCCGTAGGCGCGGGCCTCTACACGAACCCACTCCTCAAATTCTACGGCACTTACTTGCCTTAATTCCAGCATCCGGCGTTCCCTCCTGGGAAGTTCATCTACCCTGCTGTGTCTAACACTGTTCCGTGCCCGACTCCACGCATATTACATTATTTTACAGGTTGCTTCATCAGGTATCTGCAGCCCGGAACCGGACACCATACCTGAGGCAGCGATAGTACGTCCATCAACGTGGACGGTGGGACAGCCTCGTTGACTGGTCTGGCGGGCAATTCATCGCGTCGCACTGACCTCGTGCCCGGTTGACATACAACTGCACACCGGGGATGATAAGCACCAAATTGTCGCAGGAGGCCCGTAAGTGAAGGCTGCAGTTTTGTACGAGTATGGTCAGCCCCTGGTCATCGAGGATGTTGACCTGGACGAACCCAAGGCCGGAGAGGTGCTGGTCAAGATCGGCGCTGCCGGTATCTGCCGCAGCGACCGCCACTTCATGCACGGCGACGCCAACATCGCCCTGCCCGCGGTCCTGGGCCATGAGGGCGCGGGTACCGTGGAAAAGGTAGGCCCCGGCGTGACCCTCACCCAGCCGGGCGATCAGGTGGTCCTGTCCTTCGTGCCCGCGTGCGGCCGCTGCAAGTCCTGCCTGGAAGGCAACTCAAACCTTTGCGACCTGCACATGGCCACCGGTCCCTTCATGCTGGATGGCACTACCCGCCTTCACAAGGGCGACCAAGCCATTCACCACATGGGCAAGGTGGCCTGCTTTGCGGAGTATGCAGTAGTGCCTGAGACCGGGTGCATTCCCACCGATGCAGGCATCCCCATGGACAAGGCTGCCATGATCGGGTGCTGTGTTCCCACCGGAGTGGGGGCTGCCATGTTCAGCGCCAAGGTCCAGCCCGGCAGCACTGTGGCCGTTGTGGGCTGCGGCGGCGTGGGCCTCAACGTGATAATGGGCGCGAAGCTACTCAACGCCTCCCAGATAATTGCTGTGGATATTCGAGAAAGCCAGCTTGAGTTTGCCATGAAGTTTGGCGCGACCCACTCGGTCAACGCCGCCGACCGCGATCCGGTGGCCCAGGTAAAGGAATTGACCGGGGGACGCGGCGCCGATTACACCTTCGAAGTATTCGGCTCCGGGGAGACCATCAAGGCCGCTTACGATATGTGCGCCAAGAGCGGGACAGCCACGGTGGTGGGCATCGCCCCCATCGGAGCCGAGGCTCCCATAAATGGAGTCGACATAGTACGTAACGAAAAGACTCTGCGCGGAACCTATTACGGGTCTGCACGCTCCCGCACCGACATGCCCACTATGATCGATCTCTACCTGTCCGGCAGGTTGAACCTGGACGACCTGGTGGTCCGTCACTACACCCTTGACCAGATAAACGAAGCTTACGGCGACATGGATGAGGGCGAGGTGGGCCGGGGCGCGATAGTATTCGACTAGGAATGCCCGGATTGCATTGAAGATTGATTCGCGAACTTTGATGCCGATGACAGGAGGCGCTTATGCCCCGGCTGGAAACCCTCAGCGAATTGCAGCGCAGGACCCTGGAATTTTTTCCCTGCCTGGAGCATGACGACACGCCGTGGGTTGCCCTGGACAAACCTTTGTCCAAGTGCAAGGTAGCCTTGGTAACCTCTGCAGGCCTGCACCTGCGGGATGACCAACCCTTTACCCGCGACACCCCCGGCGGAGAGTCCACCTACCGGCTCATTCCCAGCGATTGCGATCCCTCCGATGTGGTCCAGAGCCACTTTTCCATTGGCTTCGACCATACCGGCATCTACCGGGACCTGAATGTCACCTTCCCGGTAGACCGCCTGCGTGAGCTAAAGGACCGGGGCGACATTGGCAGTCTTTCCGACAACTACTATTCCTTCATGGGTGCCCTCCGAGACGCCAGCACGGTGATCAACGAGACCGGGCCCGAGGTGGCCTGCTTGATGAAGGCGGAAGGCGTGGAAGTGGTCCTGCTGACCCCTACTTGACCTCTTTGCACCCACACCGTGAGTGTGCTAGCCAGGGTCTTCGAGGAACATGGCATCGCCACCGTCACCATTGCAATGGTGCGCGAACACGCCGCAAAGGTTAAACCGCCCCGCGCCCTTTTCGTTCCCTTCTTTTTCGGATTTGCACTGGGCCGGCCCTGCGATCCCGAGCACCAACGCCAGGTGTTGAGGTCTGCCTTCCACCTGTTGAAGGCAACGGAGGGCCCGGTGCTGGAGGACTTTCCCGACGACTCCTCTCCAGCCATCATGCCCCAGGCTTCCCAGGTTGACGCTGATGCGGAGCAGGCCAAGCGCAGCGCTGCCGATGAGGTCACCGCTCTCCGCGCCTTTTACGAACGCTGGCTGGACAATCACGGTGGCAGAACGGCGGTGGGTCTGTGCGGCATTCCCCAGCGCCGCTTCCGGGGAGTCATCCGCTTTCTTGAGGCCTGTGCCACGGGAGACGATGCTGCCGACATGGACGAAAGGCCTGACGGGGTTTCCAGGCCGCAGTTTATCCGGTACTGCGTGGACGACCTAAAGGCCTTCTACTACGAGGCGCGAATGGAGCAGCACCAAGACGCCGACGAGGACTCGCTGCACCGCTGGTTTTGGGGCAGCACCGCCGCCGGCAAGCTGGTGGCTGACCTGGCTGCAACTTTGAACCAATCCGAAGACCCCGTCTTGAGGGGCGCCGCCTATGGCCTGGCCCGGTAAACTTGCCGTGGTCGCGGCGGGCACTGGGTCGTGCTGACAAGTCGGTAGGGGCAACCCTTGTGATTGCCCTCCTTTATCACCTGCTATCCCGAATTCAGGAAGACGGCAAGTGGACGACGTCGTTGTAAAGCTGGTAGAAACGGAAACAGAACTGGAGGGCGCCATCAACGTCCGGATGCGGGTCTTCGTGGTGGAGCAGCAGATTCCACCGGAAGAAGAACTGGACGAGGCCGATGCCACCGCAACCCATGCCATCGCGCTTCAGGGCGGCCAGGTTATCGGCACCGGTCGAATGCTGCTGGTGGATGGGGATGATGAAGGCACTTGCCGCATTGGCCGCATGGCAGTGGACCGGGAATGGCGCCGCCACGGCGTCGGCGGTCAAATACTGGTGTTCTTGGAAGAACAGGCCAGGCAGGAGGGCCAAACCCTTTGCCTGCTTCACGCCCAGGAATACGTGAAGGCATTTTACTCCGGCCATGGGTACGTCGAGAGAGGACCAGTGTTCATGGAGGCGGGGATTCCCCACGTGGAGATGGTCAAGCCAGTGGGTTAAGCTGTCTTGGTCCCGGACCGGGACTCAGGGGCGCGGCCCTCAATGGTGGTACCGGACTGTGTCCGTTAGGAACTGCCCGTAGCTCGCAGAAGGCCGGGGGTTGAATACTATGGCGAGGCCTGAAAAGCCTCGCCATATACTTCGCAGGGTCTTCATATTGCTTTGCTGTCCGTTTCTAATGCCTTGTGCTGACTATTACGCCTGAAATGCCTGCGAGGATTCCAGGCTATGATGCCTTACACCGCAACCTCTTCGATGACCCGCACCTCCATCTTGGCGATGTGGCTGGTAGGGATGTCGCCGAGAGCAGTACGCTCCGGTGATGCGAAGTAAGCAGCTTCCTTGTCGGGAATCTCCTCAGCACTGTTGAACCGCCGCACCCAGATGAACTCCGTGCGGTCTGCGTTGACATAACTGCTTACTACGGGGATTCCCAGCCGGTCGTGCAACGGCCGGATGTGCTCGTTGAAGACCTTGAGCCAGGAGTCCATCATTCCCCGGTTTATGGTGTAGATTCGCAATTGCGCGGTCATGGCTAATGCTCCAATTTTCCAGAATAAGGGAGAACTGGATAGCGGCAATACTAGATTTACTCACTATCCTGCTCAGTCAGATTGAAGGGCCAGGTTACACCGAATATTGCCTGATAGCCTCTTCACTGAATTCCAGGCCCAGTCCAGGCTTGTCCGGCACTACTATGTCCCCGTCCACGATGGCGGGGGTTTCCTCGAAAAGTTGCAGGGACCAGGGCATATACTCCACCGTCAGCCCGTTGGGTATGGCCGCAATGTTGTGGACTTGCACTTCGGGAGCCACGTGGCTGACCACCGGCATGTTGAATGCCTCGGCCATGCCCGCCACCTTCTGGAACTGTGTGATGCCGCCCACCCGCATCAGGTCAATCATCACGATGTCAATGGAGCGGTTTTCGATAAGCTGGCGGAAGGGAGCTATGCCAAACACATACTCTCCGGCGGCTATTGGGGTGGTCAAAGCGTCGGCGATACGGGCCAGGCCCTGGTAGTCGTCGTAGGTGGTCATGTCTTCCAGCCAGAAGAGGTTGTACTCTTCCACCCGCTTTCCGATGGAGATGGCCCGGTTCACGTCCCAAAGCTGGTTGATGTCGCACATCAGGTCAATGTCCGGGCCGATGGCTTCCCGCATGACACGGATGCGCGCCACCTCGTCGTCGGCAGACGGTTCGGCCCCCATTTGGGTTTTCATCTGTCTGAAACCCTTTTCCACCAGGCGGTGCCCCACGTCGGCCAGAAACTCCAGGTTTCGATCCCGCGTTAACTGGCCGCTGGCATAGGTGGGGACCCGGTCCCGGTGGCCACCCAGCAGCGTAGCCACCGGCAGCCCAAAGGCCTTGCCCTTGATGTCCCACAGGGCCACGTCCACGCCCGACAGGGCGAAGTTGAACATGCCCGGGCCGATAGTACCCGTCTGCCGCTTCAGCTTGGCGACGATGGCTTCGATTGCCATGGGATCGTCGCCAATTATCATCTCGCACATGCAGTCCACGGTGACCTTCAGCGCCGTGAACAGGGGGTTGCCTACCATACCCGGCATGAAGGAATATCCGATGCCCTGGATTCCTTCGTCGGTGTTCAGCTCAATGGTTACGAAGTCCCTGGTTCCGGGGCCGATGGGAATACCATCCACCAGGGGGTTTTCTGCAGGAACGCGCAAGATGCGGGTGTTGTAGCCGGTGATCTTCATGGTCATTCCTTTATCTTGTTGAGGCCGGGAGTAATTTCCACGGCTTTACTCCCGTCCTGACTTCCACTGTGAAGGCGACGGGACGCCTGGGTTATCGCAGACCGTACTCCTGCATCAGTTCCTGGATGGCCTGCGGGGTGCGCCGGTTGCTGCCCCCGGCCATCCGCTCTTCGGGATAGCGTATGTTGGGGACGGTCTTGACGTGGATCAGCGAAGGGCCGTCTTCACTCATGATCTGCTCCGCCTGCGTGGCGAAGTCCTCCAGGTTGTCGAAGGAATAGCTGTGGGCATAACCTGCCGACCTCCCCATTTCCTCGTAGTCGGTGGTCTGCGCGCCGGGGACTTCCTGGCCGCCGGTGGTGGCATAGACACCGTTGTCCATCACGAAGTGGTACAAGTTGGTGGGAGCCTTGTTGGCAATGGTTACCAGGGCGCCCAGGTTCATCAGGAGGCTGCCGTCGCCATCGAATATGATTACCTTTTCCTCGGGTCGGGCCAGGGCCACGCCCAGGGCGAAGGAATTGGTCTTGCCCATGGCGCCGCTGGCCGGCACGTCCCGCACCACGTCGTCGGAAACTTCGTTCCAGCCGATGTTTGCCCGCATCGCCGGTACAACCACGGCGTTACCCCGGTAGCGGTTTACAATGTTCATAAATTCGACCTGGTCGATCATTTTTGCACTCTCCGAACAGATTGAGTAGTCAAGCCGGTCAACGTATGCGTTCGCCGGTAAATTTGGCCCATTCTATCATAGAAACCGGGTGGGCAAGTTTGCCGTCCCATGGGACGTCCAGCCGCAACTGTTCACGTTTGAAGGGATTGCCATTCTGGTATCGTCATACTGGGGAAGGCGATCCTGGTGCCCCGTCTGTTTCCACTAACTCTGCACGCTTATGCCCAACCTGGCAATTTGACCTTCGGCGGGCCCGCTCCGTATACTCAACTCACGGACAATGGTCTCTATTGGTGTCTCCGTCACCAATAACAAGCAACTATTACCTGGGAGAGAGCACATGGCAACCGACCAGAATGAAATCAAGCGATTTGTGCAGGAAAGGTATGGGTCCCGCGCCAGGGGAGTGATTGAACTTTCCGAAGCGCAACCATCATGCGATGGCGACGAGGGTTGCTGCAGCCCTTCGGACACGGAACGGGCCCTCCGACTCTACAACGAGGGACAGGTGGCCGGTCTGCCGGCCGAGGCGGTTGCAGCCTCCGCCGGCTGCGGCAACCCCACGGCCCTGGCGGGACTGAAACCTGGTGAGCGGATCCTTGACCTGGGTTCCGGCGGCGGAATTGACTGCTTCCTTGCAGCCCAGCAGGTGGGAGATACCGGACACGTTACTGGCCTGGACATGACACCCGACATGCTGGAACTGGCCCACAAGAACCTGGCCACCACCGGGCTGACCAACGTGGAGTTTGTCGAGGGAGAGATGGAGAACATCCCCCTGCCCGACGCCTGTATGGACGTTGTAATCTCCAACTGTGTTATCTGCCTGTCCCCGGACAAGGACGCCGTGTTCCGGGAGGCGTTCCGTGTGCTTGCGCCGGGTGGGCGGATGCACGTCTCCGACATGGTGGCTCTCAGCCCTGAAGGCCCGGCGGTTACCGACGCCGAGGCATGGGTAGCGTGCGTGGGAGGGGCGGAGGACAAGACAGTCTATCTTGACCGCCTGTCCCGGGCTGGGTTCGTGAGCGTGGAAACCACTGACGAGGACGTCCGGTTCGACAGCGAGGGAGTTCCGTTGAATGTGGCCAGCGTCAAGGTGGTGGCTCACAAGCCTGGCTAAGAGCATTTTAACAAACAGAAACTGAGAATCAGAGATTAACAGCTACTCTCTGATTCTCTACGTTCTGTTGTGACCTGGGCCTACCCCAGTACAAACCGCTTGAAAGCTTCGGCGTACTGGAAGCCCACTTCCCCACCGATTTCGCTGCGCCAACCCTTCAGGTATTTGTCCGCGTCCTCGGGTTCAACCTGGCTGGCGTGGGCCTGTAATGCGTTCACTGCCGTTTCGATGTAATCCGAAACGTCCACGTACTGGTCGGCGTTTTGCCGGTCCATGATCCACAGTTCCTTCACCTTGTGGGGTTCCAGTCCCTCCTCCAGCAGTTCCGGGAAAGTAAGGCGGTCCCTGGCCGTGGGGTAGACCGCCGCCAGGGTGGCCTCTCCAGCGGCAAAGTGGTCGGGGTGCCCGATGTAACCACGCCCCACCAGGTCCCTGACCGGATTCTGGCAGATGATCAGGTCCGGCTGGTAACGGCGAATCTGCCGGGCAATATCCCTCCTCAGGTCGAGGGAAGGTTCCAGCATGGCGTCCTCATAGCCCAGAAATACCACGTCGTGCAGACCCAGCACCTTGCCCGCATTGGTCTGTTCCGCCATCCTGATGCGGATTAACTCGTCGCCGCTGATTTCAGGGTCATCTATGCCCTTGCTGCCGTCGGTACACAGCACGTAGACCATTTCCCATCCTTCGTCGCAGAGCTTGGCGACGGTGCCGGAACAGCCCCATTCGGCGTCGTCGGCATGGGCTACCACAACCATGCCGCGCTTGTTCAAGTCTTCAATTGTGGTCATTAATTGCAGCCTCCGTGATTCAAAGACCGCCGCGGATTTGGCCATCCGGCAGCGGGACCACCCAAGTTTAGCACAAGGGAATTATGCCAGCTCGTCGCCCCCAGGTCAGTTTCGGGGCCGCACTCGCAGGCATAATCCCGACCCGCTTGGCAGCCGCTCCGCCAAGGATAATAATAGGGAACAGAAACCGGGGACAGGAATCGAACAGGCGGATTGAATGGCCAGATTGTGGGCAAAGACTACGACCTTCGACTCCGTTAATGCGGGGGATGAACTTCCCATCCTCGTGAAGTGGGAAACTACCGATACGATAAGCCAGTTTCGTTCTCTGGTGTGTGGGGACGCCGAGGAAGAACCGGCGCAGCCCTACTCCAGCGAGCCGGATGCCAGGGCAATGGCTCCGCAGGCGTTGGTAGCCTACGTTTTCGAGCTGTTGGAAAAGGGATTCCCGGTTTCGGCTATCATGTCAGGAGGCAGCAGCTTGTCCCTCAAGGCCACAGGCCAGGTTAAAGCAGAGGACACCATCAGCCTGTCGGGCGTGGTAACCGGGAAGCACAGCGAAGGCGAAGCCAACCGAATAGATTGCCTGGTTACCATAGAAAACCAGGATAACGTGGTAGTGGCTAAGGCGATGGCCAGGATAGCGCTGTAAATTTACGGTGTCGGCCCTTGCGGTTGCAAAGTGCCCTACCTGCCTCGCATGCCGTAATTGGCAGCCATCAAGGAGAAATCCTGCCCGTCAACCACCCCGTCGGCGTTGAAGTCAGGCAGCGGACCGGGGTCGGTGTTCCCGACTTCCTTGCCGAAACTGGACTTAAGCAGAGACAGGTCATTGTCGTTGACCAGATTGTCCCCGTCCAGGTCGCCACTGGTAAAGGGGCCCACGATTACGCTTATTAGTTGCGGCAAGTTACCGGAATAGTGGATAGAGGGGTGGATTCGCAGGTCCTCGTAAAGATAGGACAACATGCCATCACCGGTGGCTCTCAGGTCGTAAGTCCCAGCCTGGATAAACTCTGGCGGGAGGTCCCTTACGGTAAAATCACCATTGTTGTCAGGGCGCACATTACTGAAGGTGGCTAACGGCAGGTCAGTCCCGCCCTGCCACGCGGGAACGGCGCCTTGTTCCCAGACTTCGATACTGAGAGGCTTGGTGAATGGTAAGTGGGAGTGTTCAGCTAAGGGAACGTCCGACAAAGCCCTGCCTTCCAGTCGCACTTTTTCTGCATCCGGTCCGACATTGACCCAGGCCAGCGAGTCCTGTTGCGCCAAGTCAGTGACACTGAGTTCGCCGAAAGAGTTCGCCATCACCAGCATTGAAGAGCCCCGGTTAATGGAATCAACTGCAATTCTGGCGGTTCCTACCCCGCTTCCCCGAATCGCCAGGGTGCCTAACAGTACCTGTTCACCAGGCGTGGGCATGAGCTGAGGGTGTGCCTTTTCACTCACTTCGTTGGACACCAAGGTGACCGCGTATTCGAGAAGTCGGTCTTGCAAGGAGTAAGAGTTCTTGACCCGGAAATAGCTTCCAATGTTCGGCTCTGCCTGAGCCCTGGCGCTAAGGATGCCCATGTCGGATAACGCTGCCTGCGGACGCGGCTTTTCCTGAATAGGCATGCCCGTTGACTGGGCATCGGGAAGGTCGATTACATTGCCGCCCTCTATCTTCAGGCGCAAATGCCAGGCAACCAGTAGTTGGCCCGGTGTTGGGCTGGATGACGCCGGAGATCTGACCGACAGGGCCAGGGTAACTTCCTCGCCCTGAGCCAGATTTACCTCTCGCTGGCAGGGGCTTACGTCAATTCGGCATATCTCAAGGATGAGGGAGGGCTGGCCCGGTTGGGACGCTGGGGGTGCCGCCGAGGCATTGACCAGCGCCAAGAGCGGCAGCCAACCCAGGGCTGCCACCAGTATCCAGGATTGGGAGCGCAATAAGAACAACTGTTAATCGTTGTCGGCCGGGGCGGCCAGAGGCTCTGGGGAGCTTTCAGTTCTTTCCTGGAACATGTGGTCTTCGCAAGCCACCCAGTGCTCGCCACCCTCGTAAAATTCCTTCTTCCAGATGGGAACGGAGTGCTTCAAACGGTTCACCGCTTCGTGGCAGGCGTTGAAGGCCTCGCTGCGGTGGGGAGAGGCCACCGCCACCACGAGGCTAATCTCCCCGATGTCCACCACGCCGATACGATGGCCGATTGCCACGTCCTCCACACCGAATTCGGCCTTGAGTTGCTGGCGAATTTCCTCCAGCTTCCTGTAGGCCATCTCTTCATAGGCTTCGTACTCCAGGCGGATGACCCTTCTGCCCTCGAAGGTGTCCCTGGTAGTGCCGAGGAAGGTGACCACGGCGCCGTTTGTGTCGCGGCGCACCAGGTTGGTGAACTGGTCGGGGCAGAGTTCCTCACAGGTAATGACAATCATTTCGCTCATGGCAATTACCATTTACAGTAGATTTCGTACTTATGGAAGGGGTTCAATCTCCGCCGCTGACAGGGGGGATGAGGCAAATCTCGTCGTTCGCATGTAGTGAGGTCTCGGGGTCCGCGTACTCTTCGTTGACGGCTACTACTATTTGGACGTCGGGCGGAGCAAGCCGGGGGTAGAGGGCACGCACCGAAGCAACCAGTTCCGCAACGGTGGCTCCCTCGGGCACGGCAACACTTGCCACGCTGCACCCTGCCCGTTCCCGATAAAGAGCGAAGAATCTCACCGAAAGTTCCATGAACCTCTCCTGTCTTCGCCCCAGTATACACACGCCAGGATTGGCTGTCTTTAATAAAGTCAGCTTTCGAGGCCAGTTTCCAGGTACCTGCGACGAACTTGATGGGCCGATGTTAAGCTTGTGCACGAGTCCCGGCTGAATCAAAACGGGTTGAAAATCAATGTATTCAACCAACAAAAGCAGGTTAATGCCTGTCAATTGGCCCGTTCTGACTAGAATGACCCGTTTATTTACTAAAGATGCAGGAATTCGTTTTACCCTAACGTGCCTTGATTCTAAACATTTAGTATAATGATATATGTAAGGAGTCACATAGGGTCTGACGAACTTGGTCGGGCGACTCCTCAGGAGGTGAGTAGGATGCAACTATTTTACAGCATGAGCGAATACGGTTATGAGCAGTTGGTGATGTGCTCCGACCCGGCTTCCGGCCTGAAGGCCATCATCGCCATCCACGATACGACCCTGGGCCCCGCCTGCGGAGGCACGCGGATTTGGCCCTACGCCACGGAGGAGGAGGCCCTGCAGGACGCCCTGCGCTTGGGCCGCGCCATGACCTACAAGTCAGCCACTGCCGGCCTGAACATGGGCGGTGGAAAGGGCGTCATCATCGCCGACCCCAACACCCATAAGACGGAGGCATTGCTGCGCGCCTATGGCCGGTTTGTGGACACGCTCGGTGGACGCTATCTGACCACCACCGATGTGGGCAGTACCGGCCGGGACCTGGAGTTTGTCAGCCAGGAGACCGACTTCGTGGTGGGCCTGCCTCTCTCCCTGGGTGGCAGCGGCGACACGTCCATCATGACGGGGCTGGGCGTTTACATGGGGATGAAGGCCTGCGCCAGGGAAACCTGGGGAGCCGATTCCCTGCGGGGCAAACGGGTCGCCATGCAGGGCTTTGGCAAGGTGGCCTTCCACACCGCCCAGCACCTGCTGGAAGAGGACGCCCAGGTGGTGGTCTCAGACGTTTACAGCGGGGCGCTGGACAAGGCCAGGGGTATGGGTCTCAAGGTGGTAGCGCCGGAGGAAATCTACGATGTCCAGTGCGACATTTTCTCCCCCTGCGCCTTGGGCGGAGTGATCAACCGAGACACTATTCCTCGGCTTGGCTGCCAAGTGGTCGCCGGCGGGGCCAACAATCAGCTTCTGGCAGACGAGGATGGTGAGGAACTTCACCGCAGGGGAATCCTGTATGCGCCGGACTACGTGGTGAACGCCGGTGGGATCATCAACGTGTCCGCCGAAGTGGGAATGCCCTACAACCCGGACCTGGCCAGGGAAAAGACGGAGCGCATCTACGAAGTCATGGAGCGGGTGATTCACACGTCCAAACGGGAGGAAATACCCACTTTCATGGCTGCTGACCGCCTGGCCGAGGACCGCCTGGCCTCGGTTCGGGGTGTGCGCCAGCTGCGCCGTTCTCGCTAGACCAGCCGGGAATGGGTCCGAATTGACCACCGGCAAGAAGGGAGGGACGAGGCAAAACGCCTGTCCCTCCCTTGCTTTGCAGCAACCCGGACCATTCAGAAGCTATTCAACGTTAAGAGTGGCCTCGCCAAGTCCATCAATTGAGACCACGGCCGTGTCGCCCGCGTTCAGGAACCTGGGAGGCACAATGCTGCCCGTAATTACGACCGTTCCCGCGGGAAGACTTTCTCCCTCTTCCGCCAGTTTGTTGGCCAGCCATGCCAGAGGTTCGAACGGATGGCCCATCACGTCCGACCCGTAACCGGAACCAACCTCTTCTCCGTTAACGGTTGCCACGCCCTTGGCCCCAGCCAAATCCAGGCTGCGCCAGTCCGAAACCGGCGGTCCCAGGACAGCGCCGGCATTGGAAATGTTGGTCGCCACGGACGTAAGTGTCCTCACCAGGCCGTGCACGCCTTCGGGCAGCCGCATGTCAATCACCTCAAAGGCGGCCATGACCTCGCCTACCGCCTCAGCCACAGCATCCCGCGTGTATGGCGCGCCGGAGGCCGGCAGATCTGTGGCCAGCCGCACCGCCACCTCGCATTCAAAACCCAGCCGCCGGTAGGCGCCGGACATTAACGTCGCTGGCGACTGGTAGATTGTGGTGGCCATCAGCGCCCCGGCGCAGGGTTCCGTCCACCCGGCTTGTTCTTGCATGGCGGCGGTGGTGTAGGCCAGCTTGTATCCACCAATCTGACCCTGTTTTTCTGCCAGCAGTTTCAGGTACTCTCTCTGTACGTTGTACGCATCCGAAATGGATCCAATACTCCAGGGACCGGGGAGGGCGGTAAAGGGCTGCTCGTTCTGGTATTCGGCAAAAAGGGAACGGGCAGCTTCAATTATTGTTGTGTTGGATAACATGTGAGGGCCTCCATAACTTGGTTTTCCTGGCTGAATTGTACGGCTATTCCGGGGCCTGTGGACACTCTGTTACCGTGTTCACCGCGAATGGGAGAATGATGTGAACTCCACCGGCGAATTCCTGCGTTCTCGAGCCGGTCTTTGCCCACAGTGCAACAGGACGGTAAATCCCGTTCGACCACCATTCCCTGTTAAAGGGTGGGCTGCGTGGACCGGCCTGTCAGTGATCGCCGTAGTCCTGTTGTTGAGCGGTATAGTCCTATGGGCTGCCGTGGGTCTCATTCTCTGGAGGAACAGCAAGGCGACCTGCCCCGAATGCGGATACGACCCTATAAAGGGAAACGTCGGTTGGACCAGAGAGTCCATCATTTTGTGGCTTGTCCTGGCTGCCTGCTCCATTATCAGCTTATGGTTCACATTCTGGCTCATTAGGTTAGTGATATGGATTTTTGACCCGGTGCTTGACTGAATGTCCACGGGCTCCAGAAAAGGAGGCTGGGTGGTCCTGAAATAGGGTGATACAAAGGAGAAGGTCGGACTATGCCCTGGAGGGCGCTGTCCGACCTGTTATTCATTTGAATACCGGCTCGCCGGGAGCAGAATCCCGGCCGCGTGTCTTAGTGAGCTTCGCTGGGAGCTTCGAAGCCTGCGTCGCGGTGGCCGCCGTCGCAGAAGGGCTTGTTGCTGGAGGCGCCGCAACGGCAGAGGGAGACCCACTGCCCCTCGGGAATGGAGTAGTTATTCCCGGCCTGGTCTACGATTTCAATGGGGCCGGTCACCCGGTTGGGCCCGTTGGCCCGGATTTCGATCTTCACGTCTGCCATGAATTTTCCTCCCCGTAACATTTATTTGGCCGATGATGCACAGCTTGCTCCTGCGCATGCCCCGCAGTAGAGCCAAGGCTCATCCGGAAAGCAACGCTAGTCTGACACCGGGGCAAATTAGTGTCAAGGTACGGTCTAATGGAAGCAGCCACCGCCGCAGCACCCGCCGCCCCGCATGGGAGGCACTGGCATCTGGCTGAACTCGCTGCTGCCGGAGGAGTCCCCAGCGGTAATGGATGCGAAGACCGACAGCGCGCGCTTGGCGGGCTGCTCGCACTGGGGGCAGTCCGCTCCCGTGGCGCTCATGGACTGCAGTTTTTCAAACTTGTGGTTGCAGGTGGGGCACATGTATTCATAAATAGGCATGGTGCGTCGTCCTCCCGGGTATTTCACAATTTACTGTATGGAAATTTACCCGACCGCAGGGAGGTAGTCAAGGATTCTAACCATCGCACCGTTGTGAGAATCAGGAAACTGCCTTCAGTCGACAGCCGAAAAACCCCATTAGCGCGAGCAGAATTCGAGGGTTGCTGGAAGGCAGTTTAAACTTCGTTATCCGTTGATGGGGGAGGTCTGGGGTGTTGGTACCGACTATCTTGAAGCTGTCCCCAAATGCGGCCAACAAACAGCCGGATTGTTCTTGAAACAGCTCCTGAACCAATGCCAGGGTAGAATGTGCGCCTGCTGGAGTGGCACCGGTCCTTCGCTCACAGCGTAGGGGCAATTCGCGAACTGCCCTATGCTGGCAGAGTGGCCGCCAAGAGACGCCGGGTGCGAGCAGAAATTGCGCGTCCGCCTCCGGCCTTGCTTTAGGGGTCTTCACCCTTGACCTGGCGCCGGTTGAAGTGCCATAGGTAGCCGCCGCTGACTGCCACCAACAACACGGCGCCAGCGATGGTGGTAAACGCTATCCGCATTGTGGCGTCAAACCAGAAGCCCTGCGGGAACATAATCAGCAAGTAATCGGTTCGGGGGTCCAGCTGCCACAGGTCATTGGTAAAGCTGATCCGGTGGAAGAGGAGGAACAAGGAGTCAAACCCCACCAGCGCAAACAGCCCCACTGCCAGAACCAGGCCCAGTGTCAAGAGGCCCCCATACAGCCCCAAACTGGCCATTTGCCGGGCGAAGGTCCATCGCCAAAGGTAATAGCCCCCGCCTTTAACCACCAGCAGGAATATGAGAGTCATGGCTGCCACCCAGTACACGCCCCTAACCAGCCCCTTCACGTCCCGCATGTGGTGGACCTCACGTTCGCTGTACAGTTCCCGCTCCATTCCATAGATGGGGACGACTACCCGCAGTGGTTCGTCGGACGAGTTGAAATAACGGCGTAACTCAGCGCCCACTCGGATCAGGTCTTCTTCGGCGATGCCCGAATACACTGATATGTTGTACTTCTCGAACCCCCTCCGGTACAGTCCAGGATCGTTAATGGCCCAGGTAACGCTGGCAGCTATCAGGAACAACGGAACCGACACAACAACCAGCACAGCCAGTACTTTCCTGAAACCTTCCGGGATATTGATATCTGGGGTCTTCAAAATGGCAAATCCTTCTGGCCCGAAACCGTAACGCACCAGGTGAGATTGCCATCTACACTAGCACCGCCCTTCAGGTTGAGCAATCAAGGACAGCCCTCTATAATTCCCGCCATGATTGACAAACAGCCCTCTCAGCTATTGCCGGACAAGGATTTGGGTGACTTTCAGACCCTGGTTGAGGTCGTCGCCAGGTTGCGGGCGCCCGGAGGCTGCCCCTGGGACAGGGAACAGACCCACGAATCACTGAAACGCCACCTGCTGGAAGAGTGCTACGAAGCTTTGGAGGCCATTGACCAGGGCACGCCTTCCCTGCTGGCCGAGGAACTGGGCGACATTCTGGTGCAGGTCGCCTTCCACGCCGACATTGCCCGGGAGGCGGGCGACTTTACATTGGCCGACGTGCTGACCGCCATTAATAGCAAGCTGGTGCGCCGCCATCCCCACGTATTTGGGGATACCATCGTTTCCGATGCGAGGGAAGTGGAGCTTAACTGGGAGCAGTTGAAGGCCGCCGAACGCGCCCAGCAGGGGGTCCGCAAGTCGCCGGTCGACGGCATACCCAGCGCCTTGCCAGCCCTCAGCTACGCCCAACTGATGCAGGACCGGGTCGCGCGGGTTGGCTTCGAGTGGAAAGACGTGGACGGCGTTATCGAAAAGCTGGTTGAAGAGGCAGTAGAGTTCCGACAGGCCACAACCGACGCCGAGAGGGTTCACGAGCTCGGCGACCTGTTCCTGGTGATGGTCAACCTTTGCCGGTGGATGGATGTGCAGGCCGAAGATGCCCTGCGCCAGGCTAACGGGCGCTTCCGGTCAAGGTACCTGAAGATGGAGGAGTTGGCCGAGCAGAGGGGCCTGGATTTTGAGCAGTTGGCCCTGGACGACAAAGAAGCGCTCTGGCAGGAGGCCAAGACGATAGTAGGCTGACTCCGACGCTGGGCCGAAGACAGTTTTCCAGCGGCTCCATTCTGAAGGACCAGGGGGTTCGGCAAATGGCGGCACTAAAAAGGGTTCTGGCAGTCTATCTGCTGGGCATCGCCCTTCTGACGGGCATAAACTGGGTCGCCACCCCTTTGTACCACGATGGTACCGCCAACTATTGGACCTGGGAAATCCTCAATTGGTTCATGGCCGTGGGGGTGATCATTGTCCTCGTGGTCAACAGCGTACGCAAGCGCCGCTTTTGCCGCCGGGACGATGGCGACAACACGATCACCCGGGAATACTTGGAAATCAACCTAGCCTTTGCCGCCTCCATCGTTCTGACCTTGTGGTACTTCTGGAACTGGTTCGCCAGCCTCAACCCGGGCAGTGAACCCGAAGTTGTGGGCCTCATTCACCTGGAATGGTGGGCCTTTATCAATCCGATCGGGGTGCTGGTTTACGCATACACCGGGGCCCACCTGTGGCGGACTGCCGCTGGCGGGCAAGGTTAAAGAATCGCCTGAAAAGAGTCCCGAAAGCGGAACCGAGGGCAAAGGGCCAACAACGCTAAAAACAACGCTAAAATAGACAGAGCTTCCAATTCATTCTGGCCGAGAATTCATGCAACTCACAGAAAGCCATGCCAAGTCATTCGTCAAAGCAGCCCAGGACCTTGCGCCGCACATTCGGTCAGCGCAGGAAGAGATGGACCGAGAACGTCGGATTCCGGACGAACTTGCTCGCCTGGTTGACAAGGCAGGGATTTATAGTCTGTTCCTGCCAGCCAGCATGGGCGGCCCGCAACTGCATCCCGCCGTTGCCTACCAGGCCATTGAGGAAGTCTCGCGGGTGGAGGCCTCGGTAGGCTGGTGCGGGCTGCTTTCCAATGGTGGCGCGCTTTTCACCGGCAACTTCACTCCCGAAGCAGCTCGTCGCATGTTTGGCAATCCCCCCGAGTTTCGCTGCGCCGGTTCCTTCCGACCGCTGGGTGAATCTCGACCCGTGCCCGGGGGCTACCGTGTAAGCGGCCGTTGGGACTACGCCAGCGGCATAGCAAACGCCAACTGGCTGTTCGTAAATTCTCGGGTAGTGGACGACGACGGCCCCCGGCTGACTGAAGCCGGCCGGCCCGACACGGTTATGCTTTTCACTCCGGAGGAAACGGCAACGGTGCACGACACGTGGCACGTGGTGGGCCTTTGCGGTACCGGCAGTAACGACTTCGTGCTGGAGGATGTGTTCGTCCCAACCGAGCGCTCTTTCCGCCTGTATGACCCACCCCTGGAGGCGGGTTACCTCTACCACCCCAGGACTATGCTTACCGCCATCTGGGTGCTGGTGTCGGCCGTGGCCCTGGGCGCGGCCAGGGGGGCGATGGACGCCTTCAAGGAACTGGCAGTCGAATCCGGTACCACCATATCCACCACTTTGCTTCGTGACCGTCCCCACGTGCAGTCGCGCGTGGGCGAGGCGGAAGCCATCATAAGCGGCGCCCGGGCCTACCTGCTGGACGCCATGAACCGGGCGTGGGACTCATTCTCCGAGGACATGCCTCTGCCCAGTCCTGAAATTGCGCAGGCCAGGCTGGCCATTACCCAGTCCATCCACCAGGCGGCGCGAGCCGTAGATATTCTGTTCCACGCCGCAGGGACCAATGCCATCCACCGCCGCAACGGACTGGAACGGCGCTGGCGAGACGTGCACGTGGTTGTGCAGCATGGGGCCGGCCTGTTGTCGAACTATGAATTTGGAGGTCAGGCCCTGATGGGTCTGCGCCCCAACGATGCGGGCTGGTAAGAAACTTGCTTGGCAACCGCGGCTAATCGTAGGGGTTGCCCAGCAGAGCCGATGGGTCGAGATAGAAGACGCCGCCGGTCAGCAGCCTGGGCAAGTCGGGGCCCAGAATGCCGACTGCCGGCGCGTGGCCCGCGGGGCGTCCGGTAAGCTTCTCTGAGAATGTACGCCTGGGCCGCAACCAGCGAGGCTTTGCCTTGCCCGGTTCAATGCCAGCTAACTGGCCAGCCAGTTGCAGCGACTGGTCGAAGTCCATCAGTTCATCCACCAGGCCTATCTCCTTGCCCCGGCGCGCGGTGAACACTTCGCCCGTGGCCAGTTCCCGGGCCTGTTCATCGCTCATGGACCTTCCGGCCATTACCACGGCAAGGAAACTCTCGTATATTTCCGAGATAAGGCCCTGGAGTTTCTCCGATTCCTCATCGGTCGGGCTGCGCCAGAATCCGCCCATGTCCTTCAGCCGTCCCCCCTTGACCACCGAAACCTCGATGCCCGCGCGGCCCAGCAATTGTTCCATTATTGGACGGAGGTAAATAACGCCGATTGAACCGACCAGGGCGGAGGGCAGCGCGGTAACCTTGCTGGCTCCGCAGGCGATGTAATAGCCTCCGGATGCGCCCATGTTGCGAATGTAGGCGACTACCGGCTTCTGGGCCGCCACTCTCGCCACGCTGAGATACAACGCTTCAGAGGCCGACGCCGAACCGCCAGGTGATTGAATGTCCAGCAGCAGGGCTCGGTAACGCCTGTTGGTTGCCACGTCGGACAGGAGCTTGCCGTACATTGTTTCCCGCACCCGCGTGCCAATGCTGCCATGGAGTTCAATGACGGCAACGCCACTGCCGCGCCGGAACCTGGGTAGGAAGGGCATGATATGACCTCAGCGATCCTTGGTTGGTGAACAGATTCCTGTTATGTACGGCCTGCGGGCGCCGTTCCCGCTATTCCCCCCGCAAATCCGAAACCCGGGGCCCAACCTCTTCCATCAATAGCTGGAGACATTCGTGCTCCCATTCCGGATCATCCGGGTCCTGGGTAATGGCCAGCAGGTGGCCGAACCCCCCGGATTGCTCATAAAGGTTGCGGATGCGGTCGGCGCACTCCTGGGGGTCGCCGACAATCCAGATGTTTTCCATCATGTAGTCCACGTCCACAGCCCCGTCCGGCATTTCGGGGTCGATCTTGGTGGCCTGGAGCTGCCCTGAACCCTGGCGATTGGGTAGCTGGTGCTGGACGTAGTTGCGGCCCAGCACTGCCCTGGCCCGCTCCCTGGCCAGTTCCGGCGTACGGGCCACAAAGACGTCTCGTCCAATGCGCCAGTCCCGCCGGCTGCATTCCTTGCCGGCGCTGGCCGCTCCCTCTTCCACCACCGTCCAGTGGTCTCGCAGGTGCTGGGGCGCCAGGTTGGAACTGCTCATGGGAATCCATCCCTTCTCGCCGGCCACTCGAATGGAACCGGAGGCAAGGGAAGTCGCCGCCACCCCGATGGGTGGATGGGGCTGCTGGTATGGCTTCATGTGCAGACCCCGCTCCATCACTGGGTCCAGTTCCGGAGCGTCGACCTGGAAATATTTTCCGTTGTAGGTGAACTTTCCCTCGGCCTCCCAGATTTTGAGGATAATGTCCAAGGCTTCAGCCGAGCGCTCGCGAACGTCAATTCCTGTGTCAGCGCCCACACCAAAAAGCGACAAGTCGGTGGGAATGGCCCGGTGCCCGATGCCCCAGTAGATGCGGCCCCGGGAAAGGTGGTCCAGCATAGCAATGCGGTGGGCCACCTCCACGGGATTGTGGATGGCCAGGAGGGTAACTCCCGTAGCCAGTCGAATCTGATCAGTCATCGCCAGGGCCTTGGCAATCAACAGGTCCGGGCAGGGGGCGTTCTCCCACCGCTCGGTAATGTGTTCGCCAATCCACGCCTCGTGGTATCCCAGCCTGTCCGCCTCCACAATCAGCGCCAGGTCCCGGTCGTAGGAGTCGGCATAAGACCGGTGGGGCGGGTGCAACGGCATCATAAATAGACCAAATTCCATCAGAAATCTCCCTTTGGGCCGCAGGTTTTGACTGCGCCGATTCTCATTAGTCTGGTGTCATTGGGGCAATTGTAATTGGGCAGGTTGGCAGGGGCAAGCTAAATCCGCCCAGGGCTTGGCAGCCGCTGTCTGGAAGTCGGCCGTATCTGGTACCATGCTACTGGCAGCGGTATGGAAGCCTTCGCCTGGCAATTAATCCTTCTTCTTCCGTAGGTTGATCAAACTCTCCGAACTAAAGCCAACTGCCGGCTGGGGCTGGGCCGTCGGCACAAGACAACGGCAACGCATTACTGACAATACACTGAACACGGGCATGGAGGGCTATTGCTGATGCGACTCGACGACAAGGTTGCCCTGATTACCGGCGCCGGGAGGGGCATTGGCCGGGCTATAGCGCTGGCCTATGCCGGTGAAGGCGCGAAGCTGGCCCTGGCGGCCAGGAGCGTGGACCAACTGGAGGAGACGGCGGGGCAGGCACGGTCGAAGGGCGCGGAGACCTGCATTATCGAGGCCGACGTGACACAGCGGGAATCGGTGGAGGAAATGGTTCAGCAGGCGGTGGAACGTTTTGGCCGGATTGACGTGCTGGTCAACAATGCCGGTATCGTGGGGCCCATCGGCGCTCTGGAGGACAACGATGTGGACGCCTGGATGCGCACCATCGAAGTGAACCTGGTGGGGACTTATCTCTGCTGCCGCTCGGTCATCCCGGGGATGGCTGCCAGCGGCGGGGGCAGGATAATCAACCTGTCCGGGTCGGGTTCCACCTCGGCCCCCTACCACCTCTCCGCCTACGGCTCATCCAAGGCGGCCATCATAAGACTGACTGAAATCCTCTCCCTGGAACTGGCCGACAAGAACATACAGGTGAACGCGCTGGGGCCCGGCTCCATTCACACCCGGATGTGGGAGGAAATTACTGACGGGGCCCAGGCGGCGGGAGATACGGAGCTGTACGAGTTTGGACTGCAGGTAACGGGCGGCGGCGGGGCCTCCATCGACCGGGCCGCCGAGTTGGCGGTGTGGCTGGCCAGCGACGCTGCCGAAGGGCTCAGCGGCCGCCTGATCCACGCCGTAGCTGACGATTTTCCCAGCCTGACCCCCTTGATACCGGAAATAATGGCCTCGGACCGGTACACGTTGAGGAGGGATGAACCTCAAGGATGACTTCCCTGCCAGAGCTCATCGCTGGACTGCCACCGCCACTTCGACGGAACTGATGGGCGGGAGGTTTTCCACCATAACCTCCCAGTGTTCGCCCTCGTCCCTGCTGTAGAATATCTGGCCGTTGACGGTGCCCACGTAAACCCCCACCGGGTCCAGCGAGTCGGTGGCCATCCCTTCCCGCAATACGTGCAGGTAGGCATGCTCCTGGGGAAGGCCGTCGGTCAGGGGCTCCCACTCGCGGCCGCCGGTGCGGCTGCGGAAAACCCGGAACTTTGCCCCTGAGGCGTAGCGGATGCCCCCGCCCACGTCGTCGCCCAGCGCCTCGTCCTCGGGCAGGACAAACAGGGTTTGCGGGTCCCGGGGATGCAGGCCCAGCACGAACCCGAACCGGGAGGGCAGCCCGTCAGTGATGTCGGCCCATTGGTCGCCGTAGTTATCGGAACGGAAAACGCCGCAGTGGTTTTGCTGGTAGAGCAACCCTGGCGTAATGGGCTGGGGCAGGAGCTTGTGGGGGCACTGTCCCCACTCGGGCATGGGGTCCGCCGGGTTGAAATCGGCGCGAACGCCCCGATTGGCGGGGAGCCAGTTCTCGCCGCCGTCGTCGGTACGGAAAACCCCGGCCGCGGATATGCCAACCCACATCCGCTCCGGATTGTCCCGGTCCAGGGCGATGCTGTGGAGGCAGAGGCCACCGAAGCCCGGCATCCACTGGGACCGGGTGGGGTGCTTGCCCAGTCCTTCTACTTCGTGCCAGGTGGCCCCGCCATCGCTTGACTTGAACAGGGCAGCGGGCTGGACTCCCGCGTAAAGGGTGTCCGGCTCCCCGGCCCTGCTTGGCTCTATGTGCCAGATGTTGGCAACTGTGGGTCCGTCATGCTCCGCGTACTCGGGTTTATCGGTAAACCGGGGCTGTTCGATGGACTGCTCCCATGTCCCGCCCAAATCGTCGCTGTATTCAACCTGTGGACCAAACCACATGCTGTTGCTGGCGGAATACACCCTGCCTCCGGAGCGCGGGTCATAGACCAGGTGAAAGATGTCGGTGCCTGGGTTATAGGGGCCAGAAAGCTGCCACCGGCGACGGGACTGGTCGCCGGTGATGATGAACGCGCCCTTGCGGGTGCCCACCAGCACCAGCAGGTCTCCAGGGCGTGCGGTAGCTCCGTCAGTCATTGGTAAGGCTCCTCAAGTGTAGGTTGCCTTGGCGGCAGCCATTCTAGCACTTAAGGGGTGAGAATCACCTTGCCGTGCGTCCCCCGATTTGAAAGATGCTGGTGGGCTTGGGCTACGTCCGACATGGGCAGCACCCGGTCCACCACTAGGCGGACCCGGCCGTCGGCGAGCATGGGGAAAATTTCAGCCATAGCCGCCGGGTGGTCGAGGCGGCCGGCTGGCGAACGGCCCATGCTGAACCCAATGACGGTGCGGTTGGCGCTGAAGATGTCTGCACCGGCCAGATTCGCCGCCGCGCCGGAGGCATTGCCGTAGGAGATGAGCTTGCCGTAGGAAGCCACGCAGCGAACGCTCTTTTCCAGAACCTGTCCGCCCACGCATTCCAGAATTAGTTCCACACCGTTGCCGCCGGTCATTTGGCGGACCTCTTCCTCGAAGTCCTGCGCTACGTAGTTAATGGTTTCATCCGCGCCCAGGGAGCGCGCCAGGTCCAGTTTTTCGGTGGAGGAGGCGGTGGTGATGACGCGAGCCCCAAAGGCCTTGGCCAATTGGATGGCAACAGTCCCCACACCCGAGGCCCCGGCCTGGATCAGAACCGTGTCGCCGGGCTGCACCTGCCCGCGAGTCTTAAGCAGGTGGTAGGCGGTGAGAAACACGATGGGCATTCCGCCGGCGTGCACTGGGTCCAGGGACTCGGGGTAAGGGAAGACATAATTGGCGTTGATGGAAACATACTCGGCGTTGCCCTGGGGGCCCATTCCCATTACCTTCTGCCCGACGCTCAAGCCCTCCACACCTTCGCCCAACTCTACAATGGTCCCCGCGGCTTCAAGGCCCAGGGTGGACGGAAGATCGGGACCCGGGTAGTTGCCTTGTCGCCGCATGATATCGGCGTAGTTCACCCCCGACGAGTCCACCTTGACTATTACTTGGCCAGGTCGGATGGTGGGTTCGGGAACGTCGGCCCACTGAAGCACTTCCAGGCCACCAAATTCTTCAATTCGTACCGCTTTCATTGCTTTTCTCCACTAAACATGGAAATACAAGATAAACAGGATATGGCCTGACTACAGAAAAAACGTAGCTGGAGCATCAGCCCAACCGGTATGTCCTGCTTATCTCTGTTTGAACAAATCAGACTTGGGGCCTCAGTTGGGGCGCAGAGAGGACTTCCGGATTGATGACCCGCACCGGTTCGCCGGCGGCGTATGCCAGCACGTCTTCAATGGCTCCGGCGTAAAAGGCCCGGTAGCCGTCCTCGGTAACGTAACCCAGGTGGGGAGCAATGATGGTGTTGTCCAGCCTGAGGAAAGGATGGTCCGCAGGTAGAGGCTCCACGTCAAAGGTGTCCAGGGCGGCCCCGGCTATAGCCCTGCGTTCCAGCGCTTCCACCAGCGCCGCCTCGTCCACGATGGGGCCACGGGAGATGTTCACCAGGCAGGCGGTGGGCTTCATCAGGGCTATTTCCCTCGCACCTACCAGGCCGCGGGTTCGGTCGCTCAATCGCAGGTGCACCGAGGCAATGTCCGACTCGCGGAAAAGAGTATCCTTGTCCACCAGCGTCGCCTGGCATTCCGCCGCCCTTTCGGCCGTAAGGTTCTGGCTCCACGCAATGACATTCATCTGGAAGGCGTTGCCCACCCGGGCCATCAGCCCGCCAATGTGTCCCAGCCCAATCAGCCCCAGCGTCTTGTCCTTAAGGCCCACCCCTATCGTGGTCTGCCAGTGCCCTTCCCGGGTCAGGCGGTCCTCCTGCGGTATCTTCCGCAGCAACCCGATGATCAGCCCCCAGGTGAGTTCGGTGGGGCCCTCCCCTGCCCCGCCGGTGCCGCAGACCACGATGCCCAGTTCCGTGGCGGCGTCCACGTCAAAGGAGGCGTTGCGTCCGCCGGTGGTGATGAGCAGGCGCAGGTCGGGCAACCGGGTCAGGACCGTGCGCGGGAATGCCGTGCGTTCCCGCATCCCGATGACGGCGTCGAATCCCTGGAGTCGTTGAACCAGGGCGTCTTCGTCTGCCAGGTGGTCACGAAAGACCACCGGCTCCCAACCTGCGGGCAAGGCCGACCAATCGGCCATTTGCAGGGCGACGTCCTGGTAATCGTCCAATACTGCAACTTTCAAAGGGGGATTCTCCTGCCGGGCTACTTGAAGTGAGGTGCGACATCCTTTGCCAGGATTTCCATGCTGCGCTTTACCCGGTCCGGTGGAATCAGGCCGCCGGGATTCAGTTCGGCGATAACGCTCTTTAGCCCCAAGTCTTCCTGGAGGTGGGAAAGGCGGTCAACCAGGCCCTCGGCCGATCCAAAGGCAACCTTTGTCTCCAGCATCTTGTCGAAGGACATCTCGGCCAGGCGCTCGCCCCGACCTTGCCGCAGCTCGGTGGATTCGGTACCGGCCCTGCCGGCCGAGTCGCGGTACAAGGAACTCATCCGGCTGAAGTAGGCGTGAATGCTTTCCGACGGTTCTTCCAGGGCGGCCTGCTCATTTTCACCCGCGTAAATTGGTATGCGAAGGGAGACGTCTCCCTCGCCGGAGTGACCGGCCTGCTGCCAGGCTTCCCGGTATTTTCCAAGGTTGACCCGCAGGTCGTTGACATCCATCCCCCTCAAGCCCACGAAAATGGGCATTCCCTGCTGTCCCATGCGGGGGAAGGTCTCCTCGGTGGTGGCGGCCACCCGCAGGGGCGGGTGCGGCTGGGTGTAAGGGGTCGGTGAGATGTGGGCGCTTTCGATCTGGAAGTACTCGCCGTGGTAGGAAAATGCCTCACCCTTCCACGCTTTCAGGATGATTTCCAGGGCTTCCTCAAAACGTCCCCTGCTTTCCTCGTAGGGAATGCCGTACACGTCGTAGGCGCGGGGGAAGGCGCTGCGGCCAATGCCGAAGTCGAAGCGACCCTCGGCAATTTGGTCCACTGTGGCCATTTCCTCGGCAATTCGCAGGGGGTTTCCCAGGGGCAGCACGGACACGGCGGTGCCCACGCGCAGGCGCTCAGTTCGAGTGGCAATGGAACTGGCGATGACGGCGGGGGAGGAGAGGACGGTGCGGGTTGGCGCAAAATGGACTTCGGATAGCCATGCCTCGTCGATACCCCAATCCTCGGCGGCGTCCACCAGGGCGAACCCCTCTTTGAAGGCATCAACCTGGGTACCGCCCTCCCGCCGCTCAAACTGCATGAAAATGCCAAAGTCCATAATTCCTCCTGCTGTCCCTATTCGCTCTTGTTGGGCAGCCCACAGATCTTCTGCTTTGCAAGGGCAATGGCTGATAGGGAAGCTTGCTGTGACTGCTGACTGTCAGGTACGGGCAGTGCGCTAAAGTTAAACACACGGCCAAGGTGGGGTCAAGGAGGAAGCAAGCTGGCTGGAGGTCCAATGGCGAATTCTTAACACTTGCCAAATAGCGGAATCATGCCCTGGTTCTTCCCAAAAGTCAGGGCCACCCAACCCGCGTTGGGTGGCCCTGAGGGACTCCAGGAAACTAAGGAAGTTCCTATTCGCCGCCGGGTACTCCCTGGGTCTGGCCGGAGAACCCGGAATCGTTGTAATGGTTCGGGTCGATCCACATGTGGGCCCACCGGAGGTGGCTGGAGGTGGGTCCCGGGAAGTGGACGTAGCCCCGGACCTCAGGCCAGAAGGCAACCCCTTCCTGCTCCCAGAAGGACGGGAAGTTCCAGTAGAGGCCCATAAGCTCTGCCTGGATTTCCTGTCCCAGCTTCTTCCGATCTTCGAAGGCGGTCATCTTGCCCAGATCCTCAAACTTTGCCTCTACCGAGGCATTGCAATCGGAGCCCGGGGTCTGGAAGTTGTACAGGCTCGCGCAGCGGTGGTAGTGGCCCAGTCCCAGGAATGGGTCGTCCACGCCGGCCACGCCACCGGTGGAGGCCATGAAGTCACCCCAGTCGCCGGCCTGCCTGGACTTCCGGTATGCGATGGTCTCAATGACGTCGAAGTCGGTCTTGATGCCCAGCAGACGCAACTGCTCCTGCATGTAGGTTGCGCGGTTAACCCGCTGGTTGTCGCTTTCCACCGTTAACACGTAGGTCTTGTCGAAGTCGAAGCCTTCTTCCTTCAGAATCTGGATGGCCTCGGCCCGTTGGGCCTCCATGTCGGCAGGTGGGCACCAGCCGGGAATGCTGCAGGCCTGTTCTTCCGATAAAGCCCAGGGGCTGCCGGGAGGCATCAGGCCCAGGCCGGTGGAACCATAGCCCTGGAGAGTCACCTTGATGCCGGTCAACTTGTCGAATCCCATGGCCACAGCTTGGCGGATTCGGACATTGTCGAAGGGGGCATTTCGGGTGTTGATCCACAGGTTCTCGCTGGAACGGGTGGCGCGGATCACCGTCTGGATCTGGTCGTGCTTCACGTACTGGTCATATTGACCGAAGTTGCGTATCCAGTGCCAGTCGGTCTGGTGAGCCAGCATGGCAGCCTGCTGTGCGGACTCATCAAGGATGCCGAAGATGGTCAGGTTGTAGATGTAGGGCAGGCCCTCTACGTGGTAATTGGGGTTGCGCGAGAAGTGCTGCTCGTCTACCCCCACTTGCTGGCCCTCGTCCCAGGTGAATGGCCCGGTTCCCACCGAGACATCCTGGAACATGGCCTCTTCTCCGCCGGCCTGGAACCAGGCCTTGTTAAATATCATTGCGGCCGGGTTGCCGAAGCTCAGTAGAGGCACGGCGGAAGGGCTGGTAAACCTGAACTTCAAAGCCGATTCGTCTACGCACTGCATCTGGCTCAGGTCCACGTCCGTCAGGCGGTTCTTCATGTAGGAACCGGTGATGCCCTCTTCCGTGATCATGATTTCGTAGCTGTATCGGGCGTCCTCACAGGTCATGGGTTCGCCGTTGTGCCACATCACGTTGTCTTTGAGGAAGAAGGTTACGCCCTGAAGGTCGTCATCCACAGTCCACCCGTAGGCCAGGCCGGGAATGTAGGGTGCGCCGGGATCATACGGGTCGTCCTGAATCAGGGTGTCGTGAGTGGGAACCCGGTACCGGATGGTGGTGCCGCTGCGGGCCCCCCAAACGTTGGCATGCTCCAGGGGGTCTTCATAGTTGATGCGAAGAGTTCCCCCGTATACCGGTTCTCCGTAGAATGCCGTAGGGGGCTTCCAGTAGCTCGCAAATGAGGGAGCTTCCCTGGGTCCCATGGCTGATTCGGATACCGGGGCCAGTGCAGCCTGGGCAACCGAGGTAGGGGTGGGCACCGCTGCAGGTGCGGCCTGCTGGGATGACGCAGCCGGCTCTGCGGCGGTACCGCCGGAACCGGAAGCAGGAGCGGCCTGCTGTTGCTGTTGGGCCGCTGGTTGCGATGGCGCGGATGGAGCCGCCGGCTGGGCGGGCGCTGCCTGCTGCTGGCTGGCGGCGGGGGCAGCGGGCTGAGCGGCCGGCTGCTGTTCAACTTCGGTTGCCGCGCCACAAGCCACGACAAACATCATGCTTACAAGTGCGCCGGACAGGAAAAGACGCCACAGTTTCCACTTCCTGTTTTTGCTCATCATTATTCCTCCCTAATGGTGGTTCCCTGGTTTCTCGGGTCCTGGTGCCATTGGCAAGAGGTCTGGTGGATGCAAACCTTACGAAAAAACGGTAATCACATCTGTGCCCTTGATACCGTGGAGTCGTGGGTCTACAGGAACTTGGTGCAGGGCCTGTGCAGTTCAATGCGACGTCTGCCCAGGGTTAGCTAACCCGGCAAGCCACGCAATGGAATGTATTCACCTCCTTTCTGAGTGTGGCCGTTGGTTAGGAGTGTACGGCACGCCAGCGCCAAAAGGTTGGCATGCCCCAAATACACGAAGAAGTGGTTACCCTTGGCCAATTGATGCTATAAATTCGGCAATTCCGAATTATCCGGCGAGTATATTGGTAGTATGATCGGAATGTCAATCTTGTGAAATAAAGTACAAATGGTATTCGTAATGAACAGACCTATTGTGTGCACTTTAGTGTGCTGTGGCATAGACAGAGCTAGGTTTAACGTTAATTTCAGTGCGGGCCCACGCGAATATTCAGGGAAGCAGAGGGTAAATTCCGTTGTGGGAAGGGGGAGAGTCGTTTCCAGGCTACTCTGCCGGATTACGAAAGTTTAGAATCCGGCAAAAAAAGACCAGCGCCGCCCATAGCCCCGTTATGAGGGGCAGCGCATAGTGTGTCAGGGACTGGGTAATGCGCAGCCGAAGCGTTCTCGCCTGGTTTGCGAGCTGCCGATGGCAGAAGATGGTGTGAGCCGGAGTGGAGTGTGCGGCGATTATTCGTAGCCGGCCAGCGTTTTCTGCTCCGCCGCCAGTATCCGCCGCAGTTCGTAGATTTCGTCCCGTACCTGGGCCGCCTTTTCGAATTCCAGGTTGCGGGCCGCGTCCTTCATTTGGACCTCCAGGTCCTTGATGACCCGGAACATATCCTCACGGGACATTTCCTGGCGCATTACCCGGTAGCTGGCGCGGTTCTCGCCGACGCCCTTGATGGTCTCGGTGATGTCGTGGACCGCTTTCTGGATGCTCTGGGGCTCAATACCGTTTTCCCAGTTGTGAATGTCCTGGAGACTGCGGCGCCGGTTGGTCTCGTCGATGGCGAATTTCATGGAGTCGGTAACGCGGTCGGCGTACATAATTACGTGGCCCTCCGCGTGGCGGGCGGCGCGACCGACAGTCTGAATCAGGGAGGTAGTGGAGCGCAGGTATCCTTCCTTATCGGCATCCAGAATGGCGACCAGGCTTACTTCGGGCAGGTCCAGGCCTTCCCTGAGCAGGTTGATTCCCACCACCACGTCGTAGACGCCCAACCGAAGGTCGCGCAAGATCTCCACGCGCTCCAGGGTGTGGATGTCGGAGTGCAGGTAGTGGTTGCGGATGCCCATTTCCGACAGGAAGTCGGCAAGTTCTTCCGCCATTCGCTTGGTCAGGGTGGTAACCAGGCACCGCTGGCGCTGGTCCACCCGTAGCTTGATCTGCTGCAGCAGGTCGTCAATCTGTCCTTCAGAGGGCTTGACCTCAATGGTCGGGTCCAGCAGACCGGTGGGACGAATGACCTGCTCGACGATGGTCGTGCTGTGCTCCATCTCGTAGGGACCCGGCGTGGCTGAAACGAAAATCACCTGGTTTACGTGGCGTTCAAACTCGCCGAAATTAAGAGGCCGGTTGTCCAGGGCCGAAGGCAGACGGAAACCGTAGTCAACCAGGGTCTGTTTGCGGGAAATGTCCCCGTGGTACATGCCCCTTACCTGTGGCAGGGTCATGTGGGACTCGTCTACCAGCAGCAGGTAGTCCTCGGGGAAATAGTCCAGCAGGGTATGGGGAGCCGTGCCGGCGTCCCTCCGGGAAAGGTGGCGGGCGTAATTCTCCACGCCGGCGCAGAAGCCCGTTTCCTGCAGCATTTCCAGGTCGTAGTGGGTACGGCTTTCCAGGCGGGCGGCCTCCAGCACCTTCTCCTGCCGCTTCAGTTCGGCCAGCCGCTCCGCCAACTCCACCCGAATATCCTCGCAGGCCAGGGCCAGTTTTTCCTTGCTGGTCACGAAGTGCTTGGCCGGATAGATGGCCGTTTCCTGCTGCTGTCCCAGCACCTCGCCGGTCAGCGGGTCCAGGGTAACGATGCGTTCCACCTCGTCTCCGAAAAACTGGATGCGCGTGGCGACTTCCTCGTATGCCGGCACCAGTTCCAATACGTCGCCGCGAACCCGGAACTTGCCGCGGGACAGTTCCATGTCGTTGCGCTCGTACTGCATCTCGATTAGCTGGCGCAGCAGGCGGGTCCGTTCCCTGATCTCTCCCACCCTTACCTGGGCCACCAGGTTGAAGTAGTCTTGCGGATCGCCCAGGCCGTAGATGCAGGACACAGAGGCGACGATAAGCACGTCCCGACGGGTAAGCAGGGAAGTGGTGGCGGAAAGACGGAGCTTGTCCAGTTCCTCGTTGATGCTGGCGTCCTTCTCGACGTAGGTATCGGTGCGGGGAACGTAGGCTTCCGGCTGGTAGTAATCGTAGTAGGAGACGAAGTACTCCACGGCGTTATTGGGGAAGAACTCTTTGAACTCGGTGGCCAACTGGGCGGCCAGGGTCTTGTTGTGGGCAATGACCAGGGTGGGCCGCTGCACCTCCTGGATGATGTTGGCCATGGTGAAGGTCTTGCCGCTGCCGGTTACGCCCAGCAGCGTCTGGTGGACCAGGCCTTCCTCTACCCCGCCGACCAGGCGTTCCACGGCCCGGGGCTGGTCGCCGGTCATCTGGAAATCGGAAGCCAGTTGAAAATCAGGCATGGTTGTTTACCTTTTTGTCCACGAATGTCATATGTGCAGAAACCGTTCTTCACCCCTTACCCAGGCCAAATACAGGTCAATTCCGTTCCTGTTGCCTGCGTGGGAAACGGTATCAACGTTGCCAGTGGTTTCGAATAGGTCGACGAACGCCAGGTAATCTTCAAGGTGTTTGTCGCATTGGCTAAATGAGTGAACCAGCATAACTGCCGCAGATGCACCAAACCTCTCTGCTTCTATCAATGCCGATGCCGTGCGGTGCAAGAGTTGGTAGCGGATGTGTCGCAGGTCTTGCCCTGGTAGCCCAAGTCTTTTCTTGAGGAAGTTAAGGCGATCGGGCTTGCCGCTTCGATGAGTGGCATCTAGGCGCCAACTTCCTATGGACTTATCAAAGCCTTCCTCGACTTTACCTTCTATTGCCATCGTTATGAGACTAGAATCGGAAATTGCCTGGACCAGAATATCACTCTGAGACCCCCTTCTACTCCCGGGCAGAGCTGTCTCGAACTCGACATCACCGCGCACAAAATGGATGTCCTTAAATGTCGGAAAGCCCGATGAATTCAGAGCCACCAGGACTTCGGGCGGGAATCCCCTGGCCTGCTCCCAACAGTATGCGAGAGCTCTTGCCGACTTCCCCGGTCGCCAGTGGGCCGGCTTCTCCAGACCAACCTGCCAGTCCTCCGGGCCAGTAGTTTCTTTGCTCCGCACGAAGAACTTGCCCATCCGACTCACCACCCCCCAATCAACTGCAACGCCTGCCGCAAATAGTCCTCCACTGTCATATCCGGTGAGCGTTCCAGGTTGGCCAGCACCCGGCGTACTTCGGTGGTGGTGTAGCCCATGGAAGACAGGGCATCTATCAGGTCGCTATCAGCTGAATGAGCCCCGGCTTCTCCGGCATCAACCTCCACGCTGTCCATCTTGCCCTGGAGGTCCACGATTATGCGGTCTGCGGTGCGACGGCCGACGCCGGACACGCCGCTCAGCTTGGCCGAATCTCCCAGGGCGATGGCCTGCTGCAGGCCGGCGGCGCCCAACCCGGAGAGCAGGGCCAGCCCCAGGCGGGGGCCCACTCCCGAAACGCCCTGGGTTGCCAGGAACAGGTCCAGGGCCGCCTGGCTGGTGAACCCGTAAAGAATGGGGTGTTCGTCACGAATCCTCAAGTGGGTGTACAACTGGACTTGGCCGCCCACCGGCCCCAGGGTCAGTATTTCCGAGGGGGGAACCAGGACCTGGAAGGTGACGCCCCCGACGGTTACCTGTACCCAGTCGTCACCCGCTGCGGCCAGTACGCCATTAACGCCCGCTATCATGGCCTGCCCGTGGTCTAGCGTTCCGAGCCGGGGATGATTTCCCTGGCCAGGGCAGATTGCTGGCTGCTGTGAATGAGATGGCAGACTCCAACGGACAGCGCGTCGGCGGCATCCGGGTCCGGCAAGGTTTCCAGGCCCAGAGTGGCGGCCAGGGCACGCTGCATTTGGTCCTTGGTGGCGGCGCCGTAATCGGCCACAGCCCGCTTCACCTCGGCGGGACTGTAGCGGTGGACGGGAATGCCGGAGCTTGCAGCGCCGATCAGCACCAAAGCCTGGGCCTGGCCCACGGCGATGGCTGGGCCAATGAACTGCCTTTCCCCACGCCCGATGAACGGTTCCTCCACGGCCACGGCATCGGGGTTGAAGACGCTGATCATGTTTCGGACGTGGGTGAACAACTGGAACAGCCGTTCCTCAATGGCCATGTACCTGGACAGGGTTACGACGCCGTAGTCCACAACCTCAGTCGTGGATTCGCTGACCAGGAACCCGTAGCCCATTTTGATAGTTCCAGGGTCAATCGCCAAAACTCTCATGCAGAGGCCTCGATGGATGAGCCGTCAAATAAATCAGGTGCTGGAAGTCTGTGCCAATAGCCGGCCAGGATTCCAGCACCCAACTTCTTTAGAGAGAAAATCAGTAGGCTGCCCCGTACTGTTCCAGCACCTCGGGGGGAAAATCGGCGTTGGTGTAGGCTTTTTGGATGTCAGTCAGGTCTTCCAGCAGGTCCAGCAGACGCAGGGTCTGCTCCGCCGCCTTGTTGTCCAGGGCGACCGTCGCCTTGGGTACCAGGGAAATATCCGATGAGGTGAAAGCCACACCCTCAGCTTCCAGCGCCTTTTGGGTGTCCTGCAGGGTGTCGGGAGCGGTGTGAATCTCCAAAATGCCGTCTTCTATCTTCACGTCTTCGGCGCCGGCGTCAATGGCCACCAGACCCAGCTCCTCCGCCCGTTCCTCGTCGTCCATTTCAATGGTGATTACGCCCTTGGTCTCGAAATTCCAGGCGACGCAACCCGACTCTCCCAGGCTTCCGCCGCCCTTGTTGAAGGCAGACCGGACTTCCGCGGCGGTGCGATTCCGGTTGTCGGTAACTGCCTGCAGTAGAATAGCCCCGCCCCCCGGCCCATAACCCTCGTAGGTAATCTCGGTAAGGCTGTCGGCACCCTCTCCGCCTTCTCCGGTTCCCCGCTTGATGGCCCGGGATATGCTATCCAGGGGCATGTTGTTGGACTTGGCCTTGTCAATGGCAAGACGCAGCCGGAAGTTCATGTCCGGGTCGCCTCCTCCTCCCTGGGAGGTGGCCAAGGTAATGTCTCGGGCCAGTTTGGTAAACAGGGCGCCCCGCTTTGCGTCGGCAGCCCCTTTGGCTCTCTTTATCGTTGACCATTTCGAGTGTCCAGACATACCGTTCAACTCCTCTCCGCCAACCGGCAAATGCCTTATCCCGAATGGGACTCACGGTCGGCTGGAATTCTCAAGGTATTGCCTGGATTTTAGCACTGCCCTATGACCCGGTCAAAGTTAGTATCTGAAGAGTTGGCTAGTCGCTCGGATGAACCATGGCAGGCAGGGACTGGTATTGAACGGCTGTAACTTTGCTGCTAAAAGACTTTCCCAGGCAACACCAGCGAGAGTGGAAGGTGGTCAATAGCGATGGTTTGCTCTTGTGTCGAACAGACTCGGACAGTCCCAGGAAAGTACTCTAAGCACTGTGGGGCCAATAGAGAAAAATCGGTGGAGAAAATCAGCGTGGACAGGAGGTCAGCGGAGTCCCTCCATAAGGCGGACTCGCATAACTCCCTTATTGGTATCGACTCCCAGAACGACCTGCGAAATGGCAGGCAACAGGACCTCGCCATTGGGTCCGGATACAACGTATACGTCGTTGCTGCCGGTAATGATGATCTCCCTTATTTGGCCCAGGTCCTCGCCCGACTCGGTGAAGACCTGCATACCAATTAGTTGGTAGTGAAAATACTCACCCTCAGACAGGTCAGGCGATTCTTCTGGTTGGGCAAACAGTTCATGGCCGGTCAGTGTTTTTGCAGCGGCAGGGCTGTCAATCCCTTCCAGCTTCAGGACCACCACATCGTTTGACATGCGGGAACTGGACTGGATGCGAAAGGACTCACCTTGAAGGAAGAGAGATTCGCCGGGGTCGAACCGGTGGGCGATTTCTGACAGGACTCGTGCTCGAACCTCCCCGTAGACACCATGAGACCCCAGAACCAGGCCTACAACGGCCATTGAGATTCTGGGGTCAGTACTGTCTTCCAGTGGTTCAGTCAAACTGGGCAAACGCTTCAGGGGAAGGCTTAACCTTCTTTAGTAGAAGATTGGAGAACGCGCTCGATAAGACCGGTTGACTCTATACTATTTCAAGAAGTGCCCGGGTACCTTGCTTGATCGCCGCTACGCGAACCAGAACTCGCATCGCCTGGGCGACCCTGCCCTGTCTTCCAATAACTTTGCCCTTGTCTTCGGGGGCTACTTCGAGACGAAGGATAACCTGGCCGTCTTCGATAGTTTCAGTAACTTTTACCGCTTCCGGGTTGGTGGCCAGTGACCGAGCAATATACTCTACCAAATCTTTCATTCAATTTGCTCTTCTACCGCTACCGGCTCTTCCTGGGGAGAGCGCAGTTTGTCGTAAATGCCGTCCCTGTCAAAGATCCGTTTCACTGCATCTGACGGTTGAGCGCCCTGATTCAGCCAGGCTATGGCGCGATCTTCTTTCAATACCACGGCGGGAGGGTCAACCATCGGATTATATTGGCCTATCCACTCGACGTAGGCGCCGTCTCTGGGAGCGGCTGAGTCAGCCACCACAATCCTGTATGATGGGCTTCCCTTCTTGCCCACTCGCCTCAACCGAATACGCAGCATAAACACTCCAGACCAACAAATTGCAGCTTGTGTTCTTTTTCGCCACGTAATTCTAAGAGCAGGCGAACCTGTTGTCAATTCTGGTTACCTAGCAAACCAGGGCTATTGCATGGATGGATTAGCGAACTGGAGGAGCATGGTAGTCAGGA